>JBGULQ010000011.1:0-42026 GCA_045116295.1 Alphaproteobacteria bacterium | reverse complement strand
AAACCGGCACCGTGCCGGTTCGATAACTCCACATATCATACCAATTAAAAAACCACCCATTAGGGTGGTGTTTTAATTGGTGCGCTAGGCCGGAATCGAACCGGCACGGGATTGCTCCCAACAGATTTTAAGTCTGCAGCGTCTACCAGTTCCGCCACAAGCGCACAATCTGGCAATGTTTATACAAATAAATTTTTATAAATGCAAGTCTAAACTTGATAATTTGCGCAAAATGTGCTAGCAAACGTATGTTAAATGTATGACAGAAACAGCGTTTCGGTACTTTTGACACATTTGAAAGGATAAATATTATGAAATATGATTTTACCCATTTGAAAGACTTTTTGTGCAACAGCATTATTCCATATGCGTTCCCCCATATCAACAAAGAGGGATGGAAGTTTGTCACGATCTTTGCCTTGGCAACAGCGTTGCTGGCATGGATTTGGACACCTTTAGGCGTTGCCGGTCTTGTATTGACAATATGGTGCTACTTCTTTTTCCGTGATCCGGAACGTGTTACCCCGATTATTGACGGAGTTGTCGTTTCTCCGGCCGACGGAAAAGTGCAGATGATTACAAAAATTAACGGTCCTAAAGAATTGGGACTTCAGGACAAACAGTTTACACGCATCAGTATTTTTATGAGTGTTTTTAATGTGCATATTAATCGTGCTCCGGCAAGCGGAGTTATTAAAAAAACTGCTTATATAAAAGGCAAATTTTTTAATGCTACACTTGATAAAGCCAGCAAGGACAATGAACGTCAGCTCTTAGCAATGGAAACATCTGATGGTAAGGAAATCGCTTTTGTGCAGATTGCCGGATTAATTGCACGCAGAATTTTATGTTTTGCTAAAGAAGGAAGCAAATATCAGGCAGGAGAACGCTTTGGGCTTATTCGTTTTGGCTCAAGGCTGGATGTATATTTGCCGGATGGTGTTGAACCGATGGTGTGCCTTGGACAGACTATGATTGCCGGCGAAACAGTTTTGGCGAATCTTAAAGACAATAGCGTCAAAATTGTCGGGGAGAAAAGATAATGGAAAAAATTAATGAAAAACTGCAAATATCAAAGCAAAAATTGACATCTTTGCCTATGCGCAAAATTATTCCTAATATGGTAACGACTTTAGCATTGTGCGCCGGAATAACTTCTATGCGTTACTCTATGTCCGGAAATTTTTCAAAGGCTATCGCCTGCATATTTTTAGCGGCAATTTTTGATATGCTCGACGGACGGGTGGCACGTATGCTCAAAGGCTCTACAAAGTTTGGTGCAGAGCTGGATTCATTGTCTGATTTTGCAAGTTTTGGGGTAGCTCCGGCTATTTTGATGTATAGGTGGACATTGTTCGATTTTCCAAAATTCGGATGGTTTTTCTGTATGTTATTTGCGATTTGTATGGCAATGCGACTGGCTCGTTTTAACACAATGTTGGAAGAAGAGCCTCAGCCTCCGTATTGGCACAACTATTTTACAGGTGTACCGGCTCCAGCAGCGGCGGCATTGGGCGTTTTGCCGGTAATGCTCAGTTTTGAATTTGAAAAATGTGTATGGCTACAAAGCAACTGGATGTGCAGTATCGTAATGTTTGTTGTTGCCATGCTGATGATCAGCCGAATTCCAACTGTATCAACCAAACATATGAAAGTGCCTACATATATGATTGCTCCGTTGTTCATTGTATTGGTGCTGGGTGCAACATTAGTGTTCAGTATGCCGTGGGTGGTTCTGAGTATAATGGTTATTATATACGCCTTGACAATTCCGGTCGGAATTTGGTGCTTTCTTAAAAGCAAAAAAGGCTACCAAACAAAAATATAAATTAAAGCCCTGATTTTATCAGGGCTTTTTGTTAATCATTGTCAGCATATGGATTGTCTGTTTTTCGAACGACAATGCGCAACGGAATGCCTCCCATTTTGAATGTGTCGCGCAAATTGTTAGTCAGATAACGCAGATAAGAATCGGGAAGTCCTTCCGGATTGCTTGAAAAAATTACAAATGACGGAGGGCGAGTTTTGGCCTGCGTGATATAACGCAATTTTATGCGACGCTTATTCTTGCCAAGAGGTGGAGGATAAGCTTCTATCATATCGGCAAACCATTTGTTGAGCGGTGCTGTAGGTATCCTCATATTCCAACGCTCATAAACCTTTAGAACTGCTCGCATAAGCTTGTCTAAGCCCTCATTTTTGAGTGCTGAAATTGTAACTGTAGGTATGCCTTCGGCTTGTGTAAGCGAGGTCTTGAGTTTGTAGTTGAGTTTGTCAAGAGCTTCTTTGCGATTGGCTATATCCCATTTGTTAACAGCAATAATCAGCGCTCTTCCCTCTTCCAAAACTTGTGCAGCAATAGTTAAATCCTGCTTGTCCAATACCGCGTCGGCATCAAGAACCAATACTACGACTTGCGCCATAAAGGCTGCGTGTTTTGAACTGGCAGCAGACATTCTCTCAAGAGAATCATTTACTTTTGAGTGTCGGCGCAGCCCTGCCGTATCAACAAGTTTAATTTTGTGTCCTTGCCATTCCCAGTCGTTTGAAATCGCATCACGGGTAACGCCGGCTTCCGGTCCGGTAAGCATACGTTCATCCTGCAAAAGTGCATTTACAAGAGTTGATTTACCGACATTCGGACGCCCTACGATTGCTAACTGTATAGGGCGGTCAGTTACTTCATCTTCCGTTTCTGCAGAAGAGTCTTCTTTGTAATATTGTTTCAAAGCATCGTGTAAATCCTGCAGGCCCAGACCGTGTTCAGCAGAAAATGGTATTGGCTCGCCAAGACCTAGTTTGTAGGCCTCAAACCGACCATCTTCTTGAAATTTTCCTTCGCATTTATTGGCCAGTAAAATTACCGGTTTATGAGATTTTCGCAATATATCGGCAAAATGCTCATCATAAGGCTGTATACCATCGCGGGCATCGTATAAAAACAAACATACATCTGCAGAATCAATGGCTTTTTGGGTTTGCTCCCACATACGGCGTTCAATGTTGTCTTCATTGGAGTATTCATATCCGGCAGTATCAATTATCAACAAATCCATTTCCTGCAAGCGCGCAGGAGCCTCTTTGCGGTCACGTGTAACACCGGGCTTATCATGGACAATGGCTAGTTTTCTACCTGCCAAACGGTTAAACAAGGTAGATTTTCCAACATTAGGACGTCCGATGATTGCTACTCTTAGTGGCATAAAACACTCCTATTGATAAGCAAGAAGCTCAGCATCGGTTGTAGTAATAATGACTTGTCCATTGGCTACAATCGGCGCAATTGAAGCACCGGAATCAACTTTTAAGAAGCCCATGATTTCTCCGGTATAGGGAGAAATGTAAAAAGCATAGCCATTAGAGGTTGTGACCAAAATACGGTTATTGACAAGAACCGGACCGGCATATATTACACCCACGGCATCGGCAACTTTTTCACCGGCAGGGACTTTTGTATCCCAGATGATTTTGCCGCTTTCAGTGTCAATTGCCAACAAATGAGAAATATCAGTTAAAACGTACAAAACTTTGCCTGCCAGCCAAGGCTGGTTGTTACTGCCGAATTCACGTTCCCAAATACGTTGTCCGCTACGCAGGTCAAGGGCAACAACCAAATTGTTGCCGGCAACATAAACAACATCGTCGCCAATAACCGGATTGGCACGAATGGTGTTGATATCAGAAAGCATATTGGAGCGATAGTTGCCGACAATATAGTCCATCCAAAGCGGAGAACCGGTACTGGCTTTGATAGCGCGCAATTCACCATTGTTGAAACCGGCAATTATGATGTCTCGAACTTCATCATAGGCAGGAGATGCACCGCCAACCAAAACAGTGTCTTCGTTCTGCGCAATATAACGCCATGCCTCCGTGCCGTCAGACTGATTTAGGGCTATGAGTACATTTTCAATGTTCTGCACATAGACCTTGCCACCGCCGACTGTCGGAGAAATGCGAATAGGTGATTTATCAAAGAATTTCCACATAATCTCGCCAGTCTGGGGGTTTAGAGCAAACACACCGCCGAAACCGGTAGTAGCAAACAAGCGACCATTGTCATATGCTAATCCCGCACCCTTTAGCGAAATGTCTTTATCATCTTTAATTTGCGGTTTGAGGCGAGTTTTCCATAACGGCGTACCATCTTTTTGATTATATGCGCTCACGATTGCTTTAGCATCAATTGCAAACACCGTATCATCAGCAATAACCGGAGATGCAATCAGATAATCTCTTTTCGAGTTGCCGGTACCGAATTTTTCTGACCAGACTTCAGTGAGTTCATCGTTGCTGGCAATATGGCCAAGATTGTGTTTGGCATTGCCGCCGGATTGGCTCCAACTGGCTGATGGACGTGGTGAAGGCAACGATATTTTTATATCGCCTTTCATGTAGTCGGAAGCTATGACTTCCTGAGTATCAAGGACAGGTATTCTTTTGCCGTCAATCACCAGTTTTTCCTTACCGCAACCGGTCAGGCTCAAGGTTATAATTGCAATAGCAATCGTACTTTTACGCAACATCATCGACTTTATTCCTATAATTATAATACTGATAAAATATCTTTAATGCGATTTTTTACATCATCGGAAACATCATTATTTTCAAGCAAGTTATTGTATATTTCTTTTGCGGTCTTGGTATCACCATCGCGAATCGAAACCATTGCTAACATGTCTTGAGCAAATGCGTACCATGCATTTTTGGGATTTTTGATTATTGGAGAAAGAAGATCTTCCATCTCTTGACGAGAGGCAGTGTCTTGCTTGTATGATGCCAGTTTGATCAGGGCAACATCTTGCAACTGAGGGTTAACGCTCTTTTCTGAGATTATATTGCTAAGCAGCTCTTTGGCTTCTTCAGTTTTGCCGCTATCAATCAGTACGTTTACCTGTTGCATTCTGGCCAAATCTGCAAATGCGCCGAATTTCTTATCGACAATCATGCTCAGTGCCTGCGAGCTGTCATCATAACGACCTTGATTTTGCAAACTCAGTGCAGTTGCATAGATTTCAGACCAATTTTCGGCGCGCTTAATGTACCATGATTTAAGTGATTCATAGCTGACAGCCAACGTCAAGACTATTACCACAAAAAGGGTAATGAACAGGCCATATTTATCCCATAGTTTTTTTAGTGATTCATTTTTCAGATCCTCATCGACTTCACGAATAAAGGCATCTTGCATTGTATATTCTGGTTCTGGTTTCTTTTTCATAATCGTACTTTCTGTTTTAATTATTTAAGATTTCGTGGATTAAAAACTTTTTCACCCAGCGTAAGTGTTCAAGTGGCATTTTGGCACCAAATGAAGCTACTCCGTATTGGGAGATAAGCGCTAAGTAGTAACGGTTGTTGACCGGACTACGTAAAATTTCAATATCTTTCAGCGCGTCTATGTTTACCTCCCCGTTTTTGCGGGAGAGCAATAAAAACTTATAGATTAGTATTATGCGGTTTTCTTTGATAACGATTTTTTCACGACGGAAAAGCCACAAAACACACATAACCAATATAACCGTTGCAACGATAAGACCTATATTAAACAACCATGGTGACGAAAAACTTTTTACAATCTGATCTCGTTTATCAAAGATGGCATATAAAGCCAGCGAATAGGCAACTAACCAGATGGCTGCGATGGAACTGAGTATATCCCAAAAGGACTTTTTAGAAACTAACACTGTCTTATCACTGCGCTTGTTATATCTGAATACTTTGGGCAGAGGTGGAACAATATCGTAGTTACCGGCCTGCTGAGTTGAAACAAGATAGTTCTTCAAGCTCTTATTGAGATCCCAACTATCGACCACTTTAAGCCCCTCATCCGTATCCATGATAGTCGGTTTTTCAAGGGATTTGGCGTAATAATGCCAAATGTCATAAACCTCTGTGCTGTTAGTTGAGATATAAAGAGGTATGGTTTTATCGGGATCAATGTGTTCGAGTTCTATAATATATTTGTTTTTGGTCAGAATGCCAAATTGGCAAAATTCAACACGCATACGGACACCACGGTAGTTGCGCAGATTCTCCGAAAATATTTCAACTTCACCAAAAACCCCTTTGAAGTCAACATCAAAAATGCGACCGTTAAAGTAAATTTTTTTATAACGAATGTGGGCGATAATAGTGCTGGCAATAATCCCCAGACCTAAAATAATAAAAGAGTAATCTGCAACTAAATGTCCCACCAGTGGTTGATGGATATTTTTACTGGCTTTATAGGCAGTTTCTGCTCCGGCATATAAAAAATTATTGAGCTCAAAAATACCCAACAGTGCCATTAACAACCCGATAATCAACGCCGGAATAACTATGCGCAGACTCAGGCGATCGTTGGCTCTGGCCGGAAGTTTATCAAGGCTCAATCTATAATTATAACTAAGGTGTTTAGGAAATTTTTGCTTCATTTTATCATTGCCCAAATTTATAACGATGTTTATGTTATAGCATATTATTTAAAATAATCATCTTTTTTTTTATTTTTATTGTATTTTAACCGGAATATCCTAGTATATGCTTAGAAAAATGAAGGTAAAGAGGGTATAATGGAGTGTAAGTTCTGTAACGTTTGCGGAGGATGTTGTTTTAGGGATTTGTCTTTGATTGACTATCAGCAGAAAAAAGTCGAACAAGTACGCAGTATATTGAAACAAATTAATCAGGACAATATCAATTTTAATGAACCGGTGTTTGTATCTGACGGGTGCAGAAGACGAGCGAGTTTGGCTTTTGCGCGTCGTAAAGGGAAAATTGTCCTGGGTTTTAATGAAGCAAAAAGCAGCGAAATTGTAGATATCGATTTTTGCCCCATGCTTACCTCACGAATCAATAGCAATATAAATTTTGTAAGGAACTTACTCGAACAAATAACCAAAGCTGATATCCATGTAAAGGACAAGAAAAAGAAGAATAAAATTTTTCGTATAGAACAAGGTGATATCTGGATTACTGAAGCCGATAACGGGCTTGACGTGGTATTGGAATTTGATGGAGAGCCAAATTTAGAAATACGGCAGATTATTTTTGAAATAATTGCCGCACAAGATGATATTATTCGAATTTCTCACCGAAAAAATGTTAACCACCAACCGGAAACGATTATGGAAAAAATAAAACCATATATACAAATTGCCGGTCGTGAAGTTTATATTCCGGCAGGAACATTTTTGCAACCATCAAAGGAAGGCGAACAGGCTTTGATTGGATTAGCAAGCTCATATTTGGATGAAATACATGGAAATATCGCTGATCTGTTCTGCGGAGTAGGAACTTTTTCATATGCTCTGGCAAATGATAATGAAAGACAAATTACAGCAGTTGATTCATCAGTTGAACTACTCTCCGGATTTCAAGAATCGTTAAACCGACAAATGATTACCAATATCAAAATTGAAAACCGCAACTTGTTCAAATATCCGTTAACCGGCAAGGAGTTATGCGGCTATCAGGCCATTTTGTTCGATCCACCGCGAGCAGGTGCTAAGGAGCAAGTTGCGGAAATAAGCAGGCTCAATAATGAAGATAAGCCTCAAAAAATTGTCGCAATATCCTGTAATCCACACAGTTTTGTGCGTGATGCTAATATCTTAATTCAAGGCGGATATCAATTGATGAAGGTAACTATGGTTGATCAGTTCGTTTATTCGAATCACAGCGAATTGGTGGCATTATTTGCCTTAGCAATTTAATAAACAAGCGGAAAGCTGGTTGTTTACAAAATGCACGCCATTATTTATAGTATAGAAAGAGTGGTTAATCTTTTGAGGTATACCTGATGTTTAAAAAATGTATCATTGCAATGTCTTTTCTGATGGCGGCATGTTCGCATCGCCCAGAGGTTTTGTATTGCCCTAATGTGGTGATTACGCCGGAGTATAGTCATGTAACAAGCTTTTATGGTGACCAAGCTCACTTTCGGGCTGAATTGGTAGGGTATGAAGGATATTGCAAGCATAACCCCAAAACAAACCAAACAGTAGCTATGATTTCGCCGATTTTTGAGGTTGCTAGGCTCTCAGATGCCGGCGGTAAAAAAGTGAACCTCAGATATTATGCCAACACATCTTATAACCCTGAGCCGTTGATGGGAAGACAACCCCACTCGTATAGCCCATTGATTGATGTGAAAAATAAAAAAATTATAGTTACCGGCGATGAAATCAGTGTACCAATTCCTAATGAGCAACCGGGATATCAAATTAACCTTGAAATGGCTTTAAGCCGTAGTCAGTTTATGTATAACCAGCAACAAGGACTGGCATTTTAACAGGAGTATCTGTCATGAATTATAACCACCAAGAATTGACGTCCAAAATGGCGGATTCAATACGCTTTTTGGCTGCAGAAGCTATTGAAAAGTCTAAGTCAGGACACCCAGGGATGCCTTTGGGAATGGCCGATGTAGCAACGGTGTTGTTTACTAAGTTTATAAAGTTAAATCCGCAAGATGCACGCTGGTTTGACCGCGACCGATTTGTGCTTTCGGCAGGACATGGATCTATGTTGCTTTATTCAGTGTTATATTTGTTAGGATATCCGGATATTAGTATTGAAGATATCAAAAATTTTCGCCAACTAGGAGCAAAAACTGCCGGTCATCCTGAGTATGGTCATTTGGCAGGAATTGATATGACTACCGGACCTTTGGGGCAAGGGATAACTTCGGCTGTCGGAATGGCTTTGGCTGAAAGAAAATTAAATGCAAAATTCGGGGATAAACTATGTAATCACTATACATATGTTATTGCCGGAGACGGATGTTTGATGGAGGGTATTTCTGAGGAGGCAATATCACTTGCCGGTCATTGGAAATTGAACAAACTGATTGTATTTTGGGACAATAATAATATTACCATTGACGGAACGGTTGATAAGGCTAGTTCTGTTGATCAAATTAAACGTTTTAGAGCTGTCGGTTGGAATACGATTGAAGTTGACGGGCACGACCAAAAGGCAGTGGCTCAAGCTATTGTTAAAGCTCAGGGATCAGATCGTCCGACGTTGATTGCTTGTAAGACAACAATCGGGTTCGGGGCACCATCAAAGTGCGGGACGTCATCATGCCATGGCTCTCCCTTGGGTGCAGAGGAATTGTCCGCGATGAAAGAGCGTTGCGGTTGGAATTGTAAACCTTTTGAGGTACCAGAAGATGCTCTCACCGCATGGAGAGAAAGCGGAAAGCGTTGTGAGAAAGAATACGAATCGTGGAAACATAACGCCTCGCACAATACTGAATTTAATGACATCATATGTAACAATCTCCCTCAAAATTGGGAACAAGGTCTAAAAGAGCTTAAGCAACAAGCTATCGATGAGCAGTTAAAAGTAGCAACAAGAAAAGCATCACAAATGTGTTTGGAAAAAATTGTTCCGGCTGTACCGCAAATTGTTGGCGGTTCTGCAGACTTGGCAGCATCGAATCTAACATTTGTGAAAGGAATGCAAAATATAACCGCAGATAATTATAGCGGAAATAATGTTATGTATGGAATCAGAGAGCATGCAATGGCCGCAATAATGAACGGTATGGCTTTGCACGACGGGATTATTCCGTATGGCGGTACCTTTTTTGTGTTTTCTGACTATATGCGTCCGTCGATAAGATTGGCCGCATTAATGGGGCTGAGAGTGATTTATGTTTTGACACATGACTCAATCGGAGTTGGTGAAGACGGACCTACACATCAACCGATTGAACATTTAGCATCATATCGGGCTATGCCTAATGTGTTAATGTTCAGGCCTTGTGATGTGGTGGAAACGGCTGAGGCATGGCAAATTGCTATTGAAAGCAAAAATACACCAAGTTTGTTGGCTCTCTCTCGTCAGGGATTGCCAACATTGCGAAAAAAATGCACCGAAAATATGGTAAGCAAAGGCGGATATGTAATTTCTGAGGCAAATGGAAAGCGTCAAGCAACAATTATTGCTACCGGATCAGAGGTTTCAATTGCGATTGAAGCACAAAACAAGTTGCGTGAAAAAGGAGTTGAAACTGCTGTGGTATCAATGCCGTGCACAGAATTGTTTGATAAACAATCTGATGAGTATCGCGCTGATGTACTCGGCAATGTGTTCCGCGTTGTTATTGAGGCGGCATCACCATTCGGTTGGAAAAAATATTGTGGTGAAAACGGTTCAATTATCGGTATAGACAGCTTTGGTGCGTCAGCTCCGGCAGGTGAATTGTATCACCATCTGGGGCTGACAGCAGAACATATCGCTGAAGAAGTGGTTAACCATCTGATTTAACGCGAATAGCTTTTATAATATAATGCTGGAATCGGTGTGGCAGTCGTGTCTGTTTTGGTAGTATCAACTTTGACGTTGGTATCATTTTCAGATTCGGCTTTACGTGTATGCATTTTATGTTCTTTATCTTTTGCCTCTGCAGTCAATTGCACTAATGGAGATAGTTCGAATTCGGAAATTGTTCCATCAATAAAGAATTTATCCATATAACAAAGATTGCCATCCCATACGTATGTATGTATATCATGCAGAGCTAAGTTGTATTCATCTTCTTTGCTATCGTTGTATGGTTGGTGCTTACAAATAATATCTCTCGCACCATTTTCATAACCGGATATATCATCACTTTGCTCAAATTCTCGTTTTACATTTTGCATGCAAAAAATTTGTTCTTTGCGTTGATCTTTGGGATCAGAACTGTATGGATTAATATATCCTCGGTCAATAGCATCTTTATACCATGGATATTCCATTTCCATGATAGTCAAATCGCCAGTTTTTTTGAATTGTTCACGGGCATATAGAAATTCAAAGAAACGTGCACGCAACTCATCATGATAGAAAACCTTTGCTGTTTCTTCCGGTGTAGTGTTATAGTCAAAAATAGAATGCTCTGTTTTATCTTCAATATTAATATTTTTGCCTATTTCTCTGTTGGGGTTCGTTGCCTGATGAGCACTTTCATGAGCCTTACGTTTATCCATTAAGCTATTTAAATAGTCTGCCAGTCTCACGATTTGCTGTTTATCATCACCTGATAAACAGGGAATTGATATTGTATCGGGTTTGATGTAACTGACAATAATGCGACCTTTTTCGTCATCATAATATCCAAATTGCAGATATTCATCTTCTTGATTGTCATCTTGATAATATCCACGCTCAATGGCAATATCTCTACCGGTATAGTTGATAGTATCAACGTCATATGGAACTTTTTCAACATATTCCGTAATGCTGTTTACTACACCATGCTTGAAGGCATCAATAATGGAATATCCTATCAACTTTTGTTCTTCTTTAATTTTTGTGCTATCGACGGATGTGCTATCTTGTTTAGATATCATTTCCGTTTCAGGTTGTTTTTTGTTTGTTTCCTTATGGCGGAATTCACTGCATTGGCTTAAATACAGGCATCCAGTTACTCCAACGGCCAGCGCACCACACAAATATTTATTCTTCGTTTTCATTTTTGTCCTTTCTCGACAAAAAGTATATCACTATTTTAGTTAAAATACCAGCAAAAAAATAAAAAACTTGAAAAATAGCTGCGACTGAATATACTTCGGAAAGTTAGAATATTTTTAAGGAGAGAAAAATGCCTTTAGTTACAATGCGTCAGATATTAGACCATGCTGCTGAAAATAATTATGGTGTTCCGGCTTTTAATATTAATGATATGGAACAAGTTATCGCAGTTTTACAAGCCGCACGTAAGGTTAATGCACCGGTTATATTACAGACTTCTACCGGCGCGCGCAAGTTTGCAGGCGATCCGATGATTCGTCATATGGTTGCAGCAGGAATTGAAATGTTTCCTGAGTTGCCAATTTGTATTCACCAAGATCACGGATCATCCGTCGATATTTGCCAATCGGCAATTGTAAACGGCTATTCTTCGGTTATGATGGACGGCTCATTGGAAGCTGATGGCAAAACTCCTTCTTCATTTGAATATAATGTTCATGTAACAAAGGAAGTTGTTGCTCGTGCTCATGCTGTCGGTGCTTCGGTTGAAGGAGAACTTGGTGTTATCGGCTCGTTAGAAACCGGAAAAGGCGATAAAGAAGATGGTCATGGAGCTGAGGGTACAATTGATAAAAAACGTTTGGTTACTGACCCTGATGAAGCTGCCCGTTTTGTGGCTGAAACAAAACTTGATGCTTTGGCAGTCGCAGTCGGAACTTCTCACGGTGCTTATAAATTTACCCGCAAACCGACCGGAGATATTTTAGCCATTGATGTAATTGAAAAAATCCACCAGAAGTTGCCTAACACTCACATGGTTATGCACGGTTCTTCTTCGGTTCCGCAAGAATTGCAAGATTTAATTAATGCCTATGGTGGAGCTATTCCGCAGACATTTGGGGTTCCTGTTGAAGATATTGTCCGCGGCATCAAGGCCGGTGTACGCAAGGTCAACGTTGATACTGACTGCCGTATGGCAATTACCGGTGCAATTCGTAAATTGTTTGCTGAGAACCCGAAAGAATTTGACCCGCGCAAATATCTTAAGCCGGCGATTGAAGAAATGCAAAAAGTGTGTGAAGCTCGCTACATTGCTTTCGGTGCAGCCGGTAATGCCGACAAAATCAAGGTTATTCCGATGTCAGAAATGGCAAAGCGTTATGCTGCCGGCGAATTATAATAAATTTTATAATTCTAAAAAAGCCACTTGTATATGCAGGTGGCTTTTTTGTTACACATTATCTTGATATAAGCTTGTTGCGTATCATATACCAAAGTAACGCCAGAGCCGGAACAACCAAAAGAGCTGAACACAAAAAGAAAGCAGGCCAACTCAAATAACCGGCAACATAGCCACTGCTTGATGAAACGACATCACGGGTAATGCTCATTAATGATGATAACAGGGCGTATTGCGTTGCCGTATAAGCAACACTGCACAGTGATGACAAATATGCAACCAAGGCTGTTGTTGCCATACCACCGGCAAGGTTGTCAGCGCAAATGGTAACACCAAGCATATAAATATTATTGCCGGCATAGGCTTGTGCGATGTAAACAAGGTTTGTTAATCCCTGCAAAATTCCGGTTAACATAAGACTGTAACGCAGACCTTTGCGCCCGACTACCAAGCCCCCTATCAATCCGCCGATTATCGTGGCCAACATACCATAAATTTTCGAAGCATAGCCAATTTGAGCTTTAGTAAAGCCCATGTCATCATAAAATAAATTTGCCATTGGAGCCTTATAATCATCACTTAAGCGAAACAGAAGAATGAAAATCAGTATCAAATACCACTTATGATGTTGCATAAAATCAGTAAAAGGGGCAACAATCGAGCGACGTAAGAATCGAACAAGGCGTGGTCCAAAGGGTAATTTTTCGGCTGACGGTTCGTGAAACGATTTATCTTTTTGGGGCTCTTTAGAAAAAAGAATCGTGACAATACCGATTACTGCTCCTAAAGACATAATTGAATAAACTTCGTTCCAACTCAAGTGATCAGCTAACATCAAGGCAAAAGCACCGGAAAAAATCATGCCTATGCGATACCCAAGAACAAAGACTGCAGAACCTGCTCCTTGTTTCTTGTTTTCAAAGCTGTCTATGCGAAACGAATCGACAACAATGTCTTGTGAGGCCGAACAAAAAACTACCGCCATAGCTAAAAAAGCAACCAATCGCCAATTGTCAACTGATGGCGTGATACGCGATAAAGCTAAAATTGACAGCATAAGCAAAATCTGTGTAAACAATGCCCATCCGCGTCGACGACCGAGTTTGCAGAACAGTGGCAATTGTATGCGGTCAATCAATGGCGACCATGCCCATTTAAAACTGTATGGCGTTTTTACCAGTGCAAATGCTCCTATCAACGCGTAGCTCAAGCCACTGTCTTTCAGCCACAATGATAATGTGCCGGAAACCAAAAGAAGCGGAAAACCGCTGGAAAAACCAAGTCCGATCATGGTGAGCATACGGCGATCGGCATATATTGATAATGATTTAAGCCACTTTTTAAACATTTTTACCTCTGGCCTTGAAGCTAGCACAGAGAGGTTAATTTTTAGTTTGTCAGCTGTGTAATTATATAATTTAGAATGAGATTGCCGGAAGGAGTGGCGCGTAAGTTCTCAGGAGTATCAACCAGCAATTGTTCATGGCAAAATTGATGTAGTTTTTGAGTATTAACGATGTCGCTAAAATTTACATTACACTGCGAGGTAAAACGTTTTTTATTGATGCCTTCCGGCAGGCGCAGTCCCATAATCAGCAGTTCTTCGGCACGTTCCTGCGGAGTTATATACTCCTGTTGACGAGGATAAAAAGTATTATACAATTTGCCCGCAATATGAAGCCTGCCAACGGCACCGTTACCGATGCCGACATAATCATATCCTTGCCAATATCCGAGATTGTGATGGCATTCGTAACCTTTTTGTGCATAGTTAGAAACCTCGTACCTATGGTAACCATGCTGTGATAATATTTCGTCAGATACGGCATAAAGTTCACGTGACAGTTCTTCATTGGCACTTTTTATGTCTTTCTTGGCAAAAAGTGTGTTTTCTTCAATAGTAAGCTGATAAAGTGACAGGTGCTTAAGTCCAAAAGAACAAGCGGTCATGAGTTCTGTTTGCCATGACTGTACGTTTTGTGTCGGACGCGCATAAATCAGGTCTATTGAATGGTTGTCAAAGTTTTGCAACACTGAATCGATAGAAGCAAGTGCATCGTTCAAACTGTGAGTGCGCCCCAAGAATTTTAAATCATCATCATTTAAAGCCTGAACTCCCAAAGAAAGACGGTTTATGCCCACCGATTTGAGCTCAGAAAACAGGCGTCCGTCATCAGTGTTGGGGTTGGCTTCAAGTGAAATTTCAAGCCGGTCGGAACAGTGCCAGAGAGTGGTTATTTTATCAATGATTTCACTTATGTGTTGCGGATTAAGCAGCGAAGGTGTGCCACCGCCGAAAAATATGCTTTCAACTCTATAGTCATCATTCAGACTGCGATAATATTCAAGGTCGGCAAGATAGCTTTTTATTATTGCCGATTGATCAACATTTTTTTGAACACGGCTGAAAAAGTCGCAATAAGGACACTTGCTTTTACAATAAGGCCAATGAATATATATTCCTAAGCGTTGCATCAGAGTATAAACTTCGACAGGTCGCTGACTTTAGTGTAACGGCTCAGCTTTTCATCAACCATCGCCGGAGTAATAACGACCTTTTCTCCACTACGGTCTGAGGCTGTATAACTAATATCCTCAAGCAAAATTTCAAGTACGGTATGCAAGCGACGAGCCCCGATATTTTCAACATTTTCATTAATTTGAACAGCAATATCGGCAATGCGATCAATGGCTTCAGGTGAAAATTCAAGTTCAAAATTTTCGGTTTGCAAAAGGGCTCGATATTGTTTGATGAGATTTGCTTCCGGCTCAGTCAATATCCGAACAAAATCATTATGGGTGAGTGCGTGCAGCTCTACTCTGATGGGTAATCGTCCCTGAAGTTCAGGCAGTAAATCAGATGGTTTAGAGAGGTGGAAAGCACCAGAACAAATAAACAAAATATGGTTGGTCTTGACCATTCCGTGTTTGGTAGAAACGGTTGTGCCTTCAATCAATGGTAGCAAATCACGTTGCACACCCTCGCGGGAAACATCGCCGCCACGCCGTTCATCGTGTCCGCAAATCTTGTCGATTTCATCAATAAACACAATACCGTCATTTTCAACCGATTTAATTGATTCTGAAATTATTTTATCATTATCAAGCAGTTTGTCGCATTCTTCCTGCATAACCACTTTGCGGGCATCGGCGACAGTCATTTTTTTGGTGGTATATTTGTCGCCCAGTGATTTACCCAAAATATCACCAAGACTAATCATGCCCATTGAAGCACCGGGCATACCGGGGATTTCCATGGTTGGCATGGTATTAGCTTGCGAATCGATGACACTAATATCAATTTCTCGCTCATCCAGTTCGCCGTTACGAAACATTTGGCGGAACTTTGCCTTGGTTTCGTCGCTGGCCGACAGTCCGACTAATGCTTCAATAATTCGTTCTTCTGCGGTCAATGCGGCTTTTTCTTCAACAGCTTTGCGCATTTTGGTTTTGTTTTGCGCAATAGCAATATCCAATAAATCACGGATAATTGATTCAACATCGCGACCGACATAGCCGATTTCAGTAAACTTGGTTGCTTCTACCTTGATAAACGGAGCTTTGGCTAACTTTGCCAAGCGACGAGAAATCTCTGTTTTACCAACACCGGTGGGGCCGACCATTAAAATATTCTTGGGAACTATTTCTTCACGTAAATTTTCCTCAACCTGCATACGACGCCAGCGGTTACGCAGAGCAACAGCAACGGCCTTTTTGGCATCTTCCTGACCGATAATGTAGCGATCAAGTTCGGAAACAATCTCTCGTGGGCTAAAATTTGTGCTAGTCATTTTGCGAAACCTTTTCAATAATCAAGTTATGGTTGGTATAAACATCAATGTCGCCGGCAATCTGCATGGCTTTGCGGGCGATATCTTCCGGAGTTAATCCCTCAATATCATTTAAAGCTTTGGCGGCGGCCATAGCGTAGTTGCCACCGCTGCCGATACCGATAATACCGTCATCGGGTTCCATAACTTCGCCAGTGCCGGAAATAACCAATGATACATCTTTATCTGCGACAATCATAAATGCCTGCAATTGGCGAAGATATTTATCCATGCGCCAGTCTTTTGCCAGTTCTACAGCTGCACGTTTGAGTTGATAGGCATGTTTTTCAAGTTTGCCCTCAAGACGCTCAATTAGAGTAATACCATCAGCGGCTGCACCGGCAAATCCGGCAATGATTTTACCATTACCGATGCGGCGAACCTTTACAGATTTGGATTTGAAAATTACTGTTTCGCCCAAAGTTGCCTGTCCATCTCCGGCAATAACGACCTCGGGACCTTTACGAACGCATAAAATTGTGGTCATTTGAAATCCTAAAAAAAATTGTCTATGCTTATATGTAGGTAAAAAATTGTTGCTTTGCAAGTGCATGATTATGCTTTTACCAAAGGAATGTCAGAAAACAGGTTGGCAGCGACCTTTTGTGAGTGTGTGTTTAGCGAACTTACCTGAAAACTGCGTAAACCTTGTTTGCCCAATTTATTCTCAATTTCGGGATGTCGTAATAAATAATCTTTAAGCTTAGATGACATGAGTTCATCTTGTGAAATCACTCTGACTTGGGGAAGCGCATCGCGAAACATTTTTTTCAAAAGTGGATAGTGAGTGCAACCTAAAATAAGACTGTCGCAAGTGGTAAATGAACGAGCGTATTCCTGCACAAATTCTTGAGCAATGGCAAAATTATTGTTTTCAATGGCCGGAACCAGCTCAGGGGCTGCAATCTCTTCAACATTGAGAGTGGAAACAATTTTGTGCAGTTCTGTGCGATATATATGCGAGCGAATCGTTGCCGAAGTTGCAATCACTCCGACACGTTGTGAATTATTCTCAATTGCGACTTCTACCGTTGGAATCACCACACCAAGAACTTTAATATCGGGGGCATATGATGGGATAAAACGCTGTTGAATATAGCGCAAGGCTATTGAGGTTGCCGTGTTGCAGGCAATGATTATAATTTTGCAGTCATTAGCAATCATATAGCGCATGGCATTGAGCGTATAATTTAATATGTGACCGGAGGTCTTGTCGCCATAGGGAAGATGTGCCGAATCGCCATAGTAAAAATAGTCATACTCAGGCATAGCATTTATGAACGATTTGGTAATAACCAAACCTCCCAATCCGGAATCAAAAACACCTATTTTCATCAATAAACTCTCTGTTAAGTTGAACAGAGATTATAAGACCGAGAAAAATTTTTCAATAAAATATTATCCGCCTGAGTCTAATAGTACTGCAACTTTCTGATGTGATATGCAAGCATATCATCCTGAGCAGGACGATTAGTATCGTTATCCGGATTGTAATATATGTCATCATGAATCGTTAAATCGCGACGAGATTCTAAAGATACAATATCTCCGTTGTTTTGCGGCTTGTAAGACGATTGTGAATAATCATCGTCAAATATCCTTCTAATGCTAGATACTTCATATGATTGTTCATCTATGTAAACACTTTCTGGCGGATCATAGGCGAGCGGTTCCGATATAATTGTCGGTTCGCTCGGGGTATAATATATGTCGTCATAATCAATGTGATTAGATTTTCGCGATGGCTCAACCGGAGAGACCTCAATATCAGATTGTTGGTCATAATCTACTGAGGCCATCATATAATCACTGTCATCATCCGGCATACCATTGGAATATGCGTAATCGTTCAGAAAAGAGTGTTCGCCTTGACTTATTGATTGTCCGGTCATTGCGTCATGTTTGATTTTTGAAAATGCTTCTGCCTCTATTTTTGAAGCTGTTTCTTCATCAGGAAGTTCACCCTTAAAGATAATGTCTCCATTGTTGTCAATTTTATACGAAGTTCCATATTCTGTCGGGGTATATCCGTCGGTTGTTATATTTTTTACAGATTTTTTGTAATAAGCGGTGTGATTATCAGCTCTTTCAGATGAAACATCTTCCGTAGAAACATTGTTAATGGAATGCGAAAAATTTTTGCTCCCTTCGTGCCAACCAAGACGTTGCAATTTTTCTCCGACAGTCAGGTTTTCATTATCACGAATTAATTGTTTTACATTTTTAAGGTAATATGTTCTATGGCATGTCCTTTTAGAAAGGTCGTCAATGTCCGTTGATGATTGCTGGTCGTGATTGCCATGTATGGATACTAAACTTGCAGACTTGTCGCTACTGATTGTTACATCGTTATGCAATGCACCAAAGACACCGGCACTGCCTAGACCAAACACTGTACCAAGACCGGCTCCCCAACCGCGTTTTTGTTTTTCTGTTCTTTTTTGATCAATTAAATTGCACAATTGTGCAATAGATTGTTTTTGTTGCGAGGATAACTTCATCTCGTTGAGGAATACAACCATTGAATAATATTTTGCCGGATTGGTTGAACGCCAAATACGAATTTTTTCATTAGTCGGAAAAGTTACCGCACCGTATTTCTTTAGCAAAGCGTCAAGCTGCTTTTCTGCGCGGCGTTGTTCTATACCGGTGTTTATGCTTGTTGCCAAACCGGCCAAACCGCCAATGGCTGAAGATGCCAGTATACGAGTGTTAGAAACCAATGATTTTCCTGCGGAAACAATATCTAAATGTTGGATTTTTTCAAAAATGTTTGCCGAGGAAAAACCTCCTGCAGATAATGAGCTGATTCCATTATTTGAAACATAGCCGGCAAGTCCGGTAGCCGCAGACAGACCTTTTTCGGCTATGAGAGAACCCGTAAAGACGGAAGATACCGCCAACAGGGCTGCACTTCTACCTATGTCTGCTGCTTCATTGAAATTTTCTTTTGCAGTTATGTAACGGAAATAATTGCTGTATTTTGTTTTATCGGCTCCGTTCTTATAATTGTTAAAACTTTTCTTTACGGCCTTACCAAGTTTATAGCTTGAATAAACAATGGAGCCAATCATTCCCGTGCTAATTGCAACTGAGGCTGATTTGGCAGCGGGATATAGCAGCGGATATTGTAAAGTCAATCTTCGGTCAAAATCAATCAAACCTTGCCATAGTGCAGTTGCTCGGCTCTTTATTTGCGAACGTTGGGCAACAAGAGCAATATCTGCACCGCGGGCGCAAATTACGGAAGATACTGCACTATTAAGGGTCTTTTTATCAGCAAAAGTGTTTTTGTTAAACGATATTTTTCTTCTGAAAGACGATGTATTAGCTGAGTTTTTTGTTGATGATGAAGATTGTTGTATTTGATATTCATGCCAAACCTGTACGGAAATTTTTCCAAGTATGTCTTGAACTTTTTGTGTATATGTTTGATAGTTTTCGGCTATGTCATCTGAAGGTGAAGTGGCGGATAAATTCTGCACTGTTTCTACGTGTGCTAAATCGATGATTCGACCTAAATTGTATGTTCCCAGAGAGGAGAAAAATCCTGTAAAATCAGAAAAACCTTCGACATCTTCCCCGCTTTTAAGGGTATTAATCAAATCAAAATCTGAGGCCAATGCATCCCATTGGGCCATGTTAATACTGATATCCGTGGTGTCATCTATTTCGGATAAATCATTTTCAGTATCAAATTGATATAAATAATCTGCAATCGCTTGACGGTAGTGATGATAATAGGCTCTGGCTCTACCGGTTAAAGACTGTGATTTGTTGATGATTGCAAGATAAGTATTGAGGCGAGCGGCTCGTTCAGAACTGGGGATATGAGATTGATATTTTCTGAGTTGTTTTGAGGAGTATGTCCTGAGCCGAGCCATGGCCTCGCGCACCTTTTGAGCCAATGGTCCAAAAGGATTGTAGCTTTCCAATTTGGAATAAAGCGCGTATGGATAAGCAACGTCATAGTTATTGACGGATAAGAAATGCAAAATTCCTTTGATTTCAGTATCATTCATTTGTTGGTTCCATTTGCGTTATGCGATCTTTATAACGCATAAATTTGTTTCTGTCAACAATTTTGTCACTTTGTCGAGCAAAAAAATATTAAGCTGGACAAGTGCTTAAGTTGCGGTATATTATTTAAGCGGTAAAAATTGAGGAGAAAAATATGCAAAAAATTGTTCCTGAAAAGCTACAAACCGGCGATGAAATAAGGGTTATTGCGCCAGCAACGGGGATTAAGATTTTGTCTGACGAGTGCCTTGCTTTAGCTAAACAACGTTTTGAAGCTATGGGGTTGAAAGTATCATTCGGAAAAAATACAACAAAAGAGAATTGGGACTTGTCCGGCTCAACTTCTATTGCGAATCGAGTAGAAGATTTACATCAGGCATTTAGTGATAAAAATGTGAAAGCTGTTTTCACCGCAATCGGAGGCAACAATTCAAACCAGTTGCTGGAATATATTGATTATGACATCATTGCAGAAAATCCGAAAATATTCTGCGGGTTTTCAGATATTACCGCTCTGCTTGATGCAATTTATGCTAAAACAGGAATGGTGACTTTTTCCGGTCCGCATTTCAGTAGTCTGGGGATGTTAAAAGGCATTGAGTATACTGTTGAAAATATGCAAAAAATGTTGTTCGGAGATGGAAAAAATCAGTTGCGTCCTTCACCAGAGTGGAGTGATGATTTGTGGTTTTTAGATCAAAATAACCGCGTATTTGTTAAAAATGACGGCTACTGGAAGTTGCAGGACGGAGCCGCAGAGGGAACTCTGGTCGGCGGAAATTTGTGCACCTTTAACCTGCTGTTGGGTACAGCTTATCGCCCTCCTTTTGTAAAAGATACAATATTGTTTATAGAAGATACGGAGAATTGTAATATTGCTGAGTTTACACGCAATTTTCAGGCAATTATGCAACAACCAGACTTTGATAATGTTAAGGCTGTGCTTATCGGAAGATTTCAAAAAAAATCCGAAGTTACAAGGGAGCAACTTGAATTCATGATTAGTCGTTTTGCCCCAAAACTTAAGGGCGTGCCGGTTGTGGCAAACCTTGACTTTGGACATAGCACACCTCTTTTGACAATTCCGGTCGGAGGAACTGCAAAAATTGATCAAAACGGAATAAAGATTGAAATATAAAAAAATCCCCAAGTTCGGGGATTTTTTTATCAATGTCGATGGTGCGGACGTCCATGAAACGGCGGACGATGATGGTGATGATGTCGATGATAGTGGTATCCTAAAGCAACACCACCGATAAGAGCTGCTGTACCGATAATTGCTGTCGCACTCGGGTTGTAGTAATATGTTGGTGCGCTGCGTTGCTGAGGATAGTAATAAATGTCTTCGGACACGGGTTGATCCTGTACAACGACAACTTGCGGAGCTGGTGCGGGTTCTTTGACAACAACGACCTGAGGTGTTGCAGGTGCCGGATTTTGAATAACAACCGGAGTTGCCACCGGCTGAGTTGTAACAATTGTCTGAGCCGGAGAAGATGCTACAAACATTACGGAAAATACGAGTGATAACAGTATAGTATTCTTCATTGCCATATCCCTTATAAAACTGTTTTGATTGTAATGAGCTGTATCTTTTCAGGCAAGCGTTTTTTAGCAATCAATAACAGCAAAAAAATACCGAGTGAACAGACACTCGGTAAACAAAAATCAGTTTTGCAGTACGCTGATATTGTGTGCTTCGGGTCTGCCGACTTTGTCCGGAAAAATTTCAAACGAAACCTCCTGACCTTCTGTAATATAATCCAAACCTGATTTTTGAATGGCTGTGATATGCACAAAAATGTCTTTTTCATTGGACGGTGTTTTGATGAAGCCATAGCCCTTTTTGTTATTAAACCATTTTACTGTACCGTTAAACATGTTAGTTCCTTTACAATATAAAAGTTGATCCTAGTCGATGGTATCGACATTTTTGATGTAAGCATTGGTTTTATTTTTTCAACGGCTTTAGCTATATAAATTATTTTTAATTTAAATTGACATATCAGCATTGCGAAATTATCTTTAATTTATCAATAATATATAAAAAAGATTGGGCTGCCATGAAAGATGAAATATTAGAACAGCGATTGATTGATATCGAAATAAACTTGGCTAATCAGGAAAAAGTGATTGATGAGCTGAATTCGGTAGTTATTGAACAAGGAAAAAATATTGATTTGCTGTTGCGCCAAAACAGAATGCTTATTGAGGCATTGAGGGAAGATACGGTTAAACCTTTGAGTGAGGAAACCCCTCCCCCACATTACTAAATATGGTTAATATTAAAAACAGAAAAGGAGTTAAAATGAGCGACGAAGGACAATGGGTTTGTACAGTATGCGGATATATTTATGACGGAGATATTCCTTTTGAGGAACTGCCTGAAGATTGGGTTTGTCCGACATGCGGCGTTGGAAAAGATTTTTTTGAAAAGCGTTAGTCAACAACTCGGGCAACGGTAAGAACGTCAACAGATTTTGCCTTTGCTTTTTGCAAAGCAAGAGCGCATTCTTTAAGAGTTGATCCCGTAGTCATCACGTCATCTATCAATATAACTCTCTTACCGCGGATTTTATCAGGATATTTGACGGTAAATGCGTTTTTTACATTAGCAATGCGGTCGCGTCCGGAAAATTCTACTTGCGGGCGCGTTCTTTTATGTCGAACAAGTGAAAACCGGTCAACCGGAATATTAACCATTTTGCTCAGTTTATCTGCCAATAATACTGATTGATTGTATCGTCTTTTTAACAATCGCTGTGGGTGAAGCGGTACCGGAACAATAACATCTGCACCAGCATCAAAAATATCTTGACCGGCAACTTTCATCATCGCCGCCAAAAGTTTGGCATTTTCAGTCTTATCAAAAAATTTAAAAGCTATAATTAAATTTTTATCACTGTTGTCATACACCATCGCGGAGCGAGCAAGACGATAAAAATGTTTTTTCTTAGCGGAGCATAAGCTGCAATATTTGCGCTCCGCTGTATCTTCAATATGTAACGGTGTTCCGCATTTGTAGCAATACGGCGGTTTAATAAAGTTAATTTCGGAAACACAAGTGTCACATAAATAACCTGCCGAATCTAAAATTTTTCCACACTTTTGACAGCGGTAAGGAAAGAGCAAATCAACTATTTTTTCAAAAAAACTGCCAAGCATTATTGTTTAATCGATAAAAGTGCGTCATGTATTTTGTTAATATTGTCGACGACAATCATCCCTGATTGTGCCATAGTTTTCTTTTTTCCGGTCAAAGTTATGCGGCCACGGGTGATAATATCTCCGGCATAACCAACATGATTGCGAAATGTTGTATCATTGCCGGCAATATAGCAAATTATCGGTTTTTTGCATTTTTGAGCCGCATACCACGCCGCAGCATCTTCCTCAAACTTGCCACCGATTTGACCTACCATAACTATGGCATCAGTTTCTTCATCTGCATGGAAAAGATTTAGTCCCTCTACAAAATCCATGCCGATAATCATGTCATCTCCTAAGGCGACAACCGTCGACTGTCCCATGTTGGCACGATTGATCTCCAGTGCTGCTTCATATGTAAGTGTTGACGACCTTGATATAAGTCCAATACGTCCTCTGTGATGAATGTTTTCCGGATATATTCCCATTCTTGTTTCTTCAGGAACGAGCAATCCCGGAGTGTTTGGACCAATAAGCTTGGTTTGGTGTTCTTTTAATATTTGACGAATGGTCAGCATATCATGTACCGGAACACCGGCACTGATGCACACCAAAAGTTTAATCCCTGCATCTACTGCTTCTGACACGGCATCTTTTACGGATGCTGCAGGCACAAACATCACAGAAGCGTCTGCACCAGTAGCTTTGACTGCCTCTGCGACAGTATCAAATACAGGAACACCGAGGTGAACTGTTCCGCCCCTGCCAGGGGTGACACCTCCTACTATATTCGTACCATAGTCTATTGATCTGCTAACATGGAAAGAGGCCTGTGTGCCGGTGATACCCTGAATGATGACTTTTGTTTTTTTGTTTACGAGTATTGACATACTAGTTCTCCTCAACCGCTTTCAGGATTTTAGCAATAGCATCATCCATGCTCTCCGCCATAATTAACGGTAAATTTGATTGCTCAAGAATATTGCAGGCTTCATCGCGGTTGGTTCCTTCAAAACGTACGACCAAGGGCATATTCATGCCGACCTCGGTGGCTGTATCAATAATACCATCGGCAATCATGTCGCAACGTACAAAGCCTCCTAAAATATTGATAACAATCCCTTCCACTCTCGGATTGGTAGCGATAATTTTGATACCGGCTGCGACCTTGTCACGGTCAATTCCGCCTTTGATATTCAATGTGCAGGCAGCGGCATCTTTAAGCATACCGACCATTGCTAAAGCCAGTCCGCTACCATTGACTATGCAACCAATGTTACCTTTATATTCGTGATATTCGAATCCATTATGTATAGCCTTGAGCAAACGCGGAGGAATATCCCCCTCATCAAGAAAAGCGGCGATATCTTTGTGACGATATATAGCGCGGTTATCAATAGTAATTTTTGCATCCAAGGCAACAATATCCCCGTTTTTGCATATTCCGGCTGGATTTATTTCTACCATCAGAGCTTCGCTGCTCATAAATGATTTAAACAAACCGCGCACAAAGTGATGAAAACTTTCATAACTTTTAGGGTTGAGGTTTAAGAACGACGCAATCTGGTTACTGTGTTTTTTGGTAGGTCCCTTCAGATCAAGCGGAACTCGAATTATTTTTTCTTGTGAGTTGGCTAATATGGCCGCAATATCATCGGTTTCAGTATTGGCGGCTAAAATAGTAATTGCCGGATATGTGCGGTCAATTGCCATACTGATATAAAAAGTATGTTCAACTTTTATGTAAGATTCAACATAAATGCGGCTGACAATTTTGCCGTTAGGTTTGTTTTGCGATGTAATTAGCGTGGAGCCAAGCATTTGATCAGCGTTTTTATAAACTTCACTGAGTGTTTTGGCAACACGAATTCCTCCGCCTTTGCCGGCACTACGTTCAATAAAATGCCCATGATTACGGGCTCCGGAGTGAATTTGTGCTTTTAATACCCATGGTCCGCGTGAAGAAATTTCACGAGCAACATTTTTCGCCTCAAGGGCAGTATATGCAATTTTGCCCTTGGGGACATTGATAGCATTTGCTCTTAAAATTTGCTTGGCTTGATACTCATGAATATCCATAAATTAACATCCTGCATAAAATTTAATTTTTGTGACCATGGCGTTAAGGCCATTGCGGCGGCTTGGAGACAAGTGCTCTTCAAGTCCCATTTTTGCAAAAACATCGTCGACTTTTATCTGTTCCGCATATTTTTTGGACTGTCCATTAAAAATCGTCAAAACAACAAATATCAGCCCGCGAACAATGGCTGCATCGCTATCACCACGGAATGACAGGTGCTCTTTATCATGTAAATCAGGAACAAGCCATACCTGAGATTGACAGCCGACGACCTTCCATTCATCTGTTTTGAAAATGTCTTCCAGAGGAGCAAGTTTTGAGCCTAAATCAATCAGGTAACGATATTTATCTTCCCAATCGTCCAGCAACTCAAAATTTTCAATCAACTCGTCAATTTGCATATTTTCCCCCGTTGTTTTTTATTTTTATCACCAATATTGTTAAAGTTCTATTATTTTTTGTTTTAAAATCAAAAAAGCCGCTTTTATTTTTGAGCGGCTTTTTTTGTGATATGTCAAACTACCATGCGTAGTTTAGACCGGCACCTAAAGAAACGGCATCATAACTTGAACCGAACGTATAGTTACCCCATGCATATCCGGACAGAGCACTGCTGAGGCCAAGGCGTAGACCGGCTTCGATGCGTCCCAATGTTTGATCATGATATGTATCAATTTTGGAAAGTCCGGTAATCAACACACTATCATCTTCTGTCAAGGTTTGAACTACACTCGGCTTTACATAAATCTTGGCGTTTGCAACCTGTTGCTCAAGTTTGGCACCAAGTTCTACTTCAAGATGTTTAATTACATCCCAATCATATTCTTTGCCTACATTGTCATGCGTACCGTCAAAGTCGATTTGTGTGTAATATAAACCGATACTCGGATCAAGCGTTAAACCTTTGTTCAGCGGAATAATGTGACCAAATTCAAGGCTGGCTCCAAGTTGGGTACCCTTGGTATCAAAATTAGCAATATCATCACGTGTAGTAACGTCTGCTTCTTGGATACCGCCGTACAAAGTCGCAAATACCCATCCGGTGCGGCTGTCATGGCGATAGTAAAGACCTCCGAGATAGCTGTCGATATCAATATCTGAGCCAATACTTGAGCTATATTTGCTGCCTCTTCCGCTCATTTTGTATTCACCCTGGCGGTATGATGCAAACAACCCCAAAGTATTGTGGAAATCGCCTTGGAAATCAAGACCGGCCTCAACTCCATGAATCTCTGCTTCCATATCTACAGGCTTATCAATATCAGCATTGTCACCCTGAGCTATAACCCAAATATTGTTGAGTTTGCGTGTGCTCCAGCCATAATCGTAGAAACCACATCTCAAGCAGTATTTTCTCTCTACATCAACTTTGGAGCGGACGTTGTGAACTAGACTGCGAGTTTGTTCTATAGCAGCCTCATGAAGACCAATTGCAGCAATGACTTCAGGAGTTATATCAGGAGTTGGATCTGGATCTGGATCTGGATCGGGATCGGGATCTGGGTCTGGATCGGGATCTGGGTCTGGAGTAGGATCATCTAAATCTAAATACCAAGTAGATCCGCTTGTTTCTCCTCCGACATTAACACCGGCTTTCCACAGATATGGACTACCGATAATACGCGCAATAGTAAAACTTGATGCGGTTGACAGATCGTCGTTAGGAGCAAATAAGAACGGAACAATAGCATTTGTCCAGTCATCTAATGTGTCCGTATTCAGCGAGTTAACAATTACTTGGTACTGACCATAAATATCTTGATCAATATAGATTTTTGGTGTGTACACAGTTTCGGCATCCGGACCGACCTCAACGTCAATCGTTAATATCGGGTTGTCAAGACCGGCAGTCGGTGAAATGATTGTTCCGCTAGAGCGTGCATTCATATTTTGAGCATAGACAATTGAATCAACTCCAAGGTGAACGATCGAATTTTGAGAAAGGTTGAAATTGTGAATATTGTTGACAGTATTGTTGAATATAATCTCCCCTTGTCCATCACCATGAACATTTAGATTATAATTACTGCCGTCGATAGCATCGTCAAATTGAATTTTGCCATTACTCTGGGCATATAAATTCAAATTTGCGTAATAAGTGTAGTTTCCGGGATAATTTGAGTAAATATCTGGAGCTACCATATAGATGGCATTGCTGTTTCCGTTGGCTTTGTTACCGCGGAACAGTGAGGTGTAGCCATCTTTTGCAACGATCTTGACATCACCGGCTGCATAAATAGCTCCACCTTGAGCACTGCCGTCTGTTGATGTTGCAGTATTATTAAGAAAACTTGTGTTCTCAAGATTTAATGATGCCTGACTTTGCAAATTTGTAACCATGGCAGCATAATCTTGAACCGTGTATCCTTCTGCGGCCAATTCGTCTGCTGACTTATCACTTGTAGCGTCGTAATTTGCTCCCATGTTAAATATGTGAGTAATAGCACCGCCTGTGGCATCGCCGGATGTGGCATTGGCTTGGTTATTTTCAAATGTTGTACCTTGAATGTTCATTTCTTGATCATAAATACCATCATTCCACCACATAATGCTTCCATCTGTTGTCTGTGCGCCAGTCGCACCTATGAGTATATTGTTATAAATGGCACCACCGGAAGCAACTACGCCGTTTGCTGTATTATTGCTTATGTTTTGACTGCTGATAGCTCCAATTTTACCATTATAGTTATATATGGCTCCGCCCTGTACGTTGCCGGATTCAGCGGAATAGCCGTTTGCGCTATTGCCGATTATATCACCACTAATATTGCCAATCTTAGCAAAATAGTTATATATTGCACCGCCAGTAACTATCCCACCGGTGGAGGAGTTGTTGATTATATCACCGGTAATATCTCCAATAGTTGCAGAAAAGACTTCTGGTTTTAAGACGGCAGCGCCATGACCATTTTCTCCGTCAGGATCGTATTCATACTGCGCATCATAGTAAAAATTTTCTTTGCCAAAGTTAGAAATAAAACTTCCGCGGGCAATAAAGCTATCGGTAATCGAGTTATCAGCGATCGTTTCAGCTGTAATATTACCAACCGTACCGTGGTTATTATACAGAAAACTGTGGTTGCCCTGTGTAGAAGAAATCAATGTTGCGGTAATGTCGCCTATTTGAACACGATAGCCGTTTGTACGTGCTATTTCCTCGACCACATTTTCAATACCTCCGGTACCGATAAAATTGCCGTTAATATTGCCGATTGAGACTAATTGTTGAGTTTCGTTATTGTAATTGCTTACAGCTACTGATGTTCCTGAGCTGCCTACCCAATCACCGTTAATTGAGCCGAGATTTCCAGTATTGGCAAGTGTTGCAGATATAAAATCACCGTTGAGCGAAGAAGTGCTTAAATCTGCGTTATTTGTTAAACCGACGCCGGAAACTGCATATGAGCCTGAAGTTAAATCAGCAACAGAGCTATCCGTTGTAACCGCGGAGTAATCATCAGGTTTGTTATATTTGTAATAAAAATTTGTGCCGGAGCTTTCAATTGAACCGGTATCATCAGATGAAGCAGTTGTACTCCATTCGAAGTTATCCGTTGCCGAATTAAGCATATCGACAGTAAGTGTGGTATCTTCAGCTCGCGCTGTTGTGGTGATAAATGTGGTAGTCAATAAAATTGATAGTATTTTCCTGTTAAGCATTGATTAGTCTCCATAAACGACAGTTCGCCCATAACCGCAGGATAGGTGTCAATAGTTAACAAGAAGTTAAAATTCGCGAGTCGTTGAGAGGCTGTGGATAAAATCAAAACATCTCCAGCAAAGCCTTGGCTTCATCGCTTAAACGCTCGATTGACCAAGCCGGTTCCCATACCAGATTGACGGTTGCAACACCAACGCCATCCAAGGCGGCAACGGCAGCGGCGGCTTGACCGGGAAGAACTCCGGCAACCGGACAAGTGGGGGCTGTCAAGGTCATATCAATTTCAACATCGCCGTTGTCTAGCTGGCGAATGTCATAAACTAACCCCAAATCGTAAATATTAATCATAATCTCTGGATCACAGATTGTGCGCAGGGCTTCAATAATCTGCTCTTTAGTAGATTTTGGGGCATTAGGGGCAAGCGGGGTGCCCTCTTTTACACTGAATTCCTCAACCGGTGCTTGTTCGGCAAAGGCTTTCAGCAATTCGGCTTCGTTATCATTAATATTTTGCTCTTCACTCATAACACTGTCCACTAAAAAAATGTTTTGGCTTTTTGTAAAGCGGCAACAAATCTATCAATATCAGCATGGTTGGTATAAAGACCAAAAGAGGCTCGCGCTAAAGAAGTGTGTCCCATACGGTTGACAATCGGTTGGGCGCAGTGGTGTCCGGTGCGGATTGCCACACCTTCTTTATCTAATATAAATGCAACGTCTTGGGGATGTATGTTTCCTAATACAAAGGAAAAAACGCCACCTTTATTCGGTGCAGTACCAATAACTTTTAAGTCAGAAATTTCAGTCAAGCGTTCTTTTGTATATTTTATTAATTCTTGCTCGTGAGTTTCAACGTTTGCCATGCCTAATGACTGCAAATATTGTAATGCTGTTCCCAGTCCTACTGCCTGTACAATTGCCGGTGTACCGGCCTCAAAACGAGCCGGAGGGGTAGTAAATGTTGTTTTTTTATAGGTAACATTTTCAATCATATCGCCGCCAAACTGGTAAGGAGGCATTTCTGCAAGCAATTCATAGCGTCCGTACAGGCAACCGATACCGCTCGGACCATAAAGTTTGTGTCCTGAAAAAGCCAGAAAATCGCAACCTATATCTTGAACATCGGTCGGAGTATGGACGATGCTTTGGCAGGCATCTACCATACACAGAGCACCGGCAAGATGGGCGGCATGAGCAATTTCTTTAATCGGGAAAACCGTACCCAAAACATTGGACATACCGGTAACAGCGACCATTTTTACTTTGGGATTCAACAGTTTATAAAAATTTTCAATATCAAAGCTGCCATCATCATTGACCTTAAAAAAACGTAATGTAGCACCGGTTTTTTCGCATGTATTCTGCCAAGGAACAAGATTGCCGTGGTGTTCAGCTTCAGAAAGGAGGACTTCGTCCCCTTGCTGGAGGTTATTAAGTCCCCAAGAAGAAGCGACAAGGTTCATGCCTTCGGTGGCAGAACGAGTAAAAACAATCTCGTTTTCGGTTTTGGCATTGATAAAATCTTTAACAATTCGGCGGGCATTTTCATAGGCCTCGGTTGCCATTTCGGACAAATAGTAACTGCCACGATGGACATTGGCATAGGTTTGAGTATACATTTTGACAATGCTGTCAATTACAACCTGCGGCTTTTGAGCAGATGCAGCTGTGTCCAAAAAGGTGTTAACGTGTCCATTTATGCTCAATGACAAAGCAGGAAAGTCATCGCGAATTTTCTCAACATCATACATTTGATAAAATCCATTCTTTAATTTGTTCGTTATCAATGCGACTGATTGCTTCCAGTAAATAAGCATCAATCAAAATTTGTTTGGCCTCGTCCTCCCCGATACCGCGAGAACGCATATAAAACAACTGGTTTTGGTCAAGCTCTCCGCAAGCGGCACCATGAGAACATTTGACATTATCGGCATAGATTTCGAGTTCTGGTTTGACATCAATTTCGGCGGTATCTGACAGCAAAAGTGCACGGTGCAGTTGATGACCTTCGGTTTCTTGCGCGTCTTTAACAATACTGATTTTGCCTTGAAAAACACCTTTAGCCTGCCCGCCGACAACACCTTTTACCAACTGGTCGGAGCTGGTTGATGATGACAGGTGTTCGACATCGGTCGTAGTGTCCAAAGTTGCCCAACCGTTCATAATGTATGCGGCATCAACTTGAGCTTGGGCTTGTTCCTGCACTAAATCAACTTTGGTTTCATTACGTCCCAAGTCGGCTCCCTTTTGCAGGCAGAAACTTTTATAAAATGCTCCTTCACGTTCATTGACATAGTTGAGGGCGATATGAACAGCTTTGAAAGCCTCGTTTTGGAATTTGTAGTGTTTTACGTTTGCCTGTGCTGACAGATAAAACTCGTTAACAATATTGTTAAAATAGCAGTCTTTATCACCACCGACGTGATAAAAATATTCAACAATTTCAAATGAGGAATTTTTACCGGCGATAAATACATTACGAATATTGCTGACCAAAGGATTTTCGGTCTGAGTGTGGTATATAAACATCAAAGGTTTTTGCAGGCTGACACCGGCATCAACTTTGACAAACAATCCCTCTTCAAGCATTGCCGTATTGAGGGCGGCAAAAGGATATTTTTGCAAATCAATATATTTACCGACATAGTTTTTTGCCTCACCTTCAACCACCGCCTGCATTAAAGTCATGACTTCAACGCCGACGGGAAGAGCCGGATAAAGAGGCATAAACTTACCGTTGTAAAAATGAATTTGATATGCATCAAATGGTAAATCAATATATAATTGCGGTTTGTGAGCACACTGGCAATGACCACCGCAACCGCAATCTTCATGCTCATGATGGTGTCCACAACCGCAGGTGCACTCACATTCATCATCAGAATCTGCCACGCCTTCAAGTTCTTCCAAAAATTTTGATGGTGAATACACAAAGTCATCTCGTTGCAAGGCGTGGAGTTTAGTATATTTCCAAGCTTCGGTTTTAGCTGTCGGTAAAACAAACGCCGAACGACCGCGGGAACGCAAACCGTCAAGCCATGGAATATCGGCGCCGAACAAGGCAATGTCTGACAGCAACTCTGACATTATTGCTCCTTTGTATAGGCGGCATAGCCGTTTTGTTCGATTTCTTCTGACAAACTGCTGTTGCCGGATTTTACAATGTGTCCGTCAGCAAAAACGTGCACAAAATCGGGCTTGATATAAGTAAGCAGTTTTTGATAGTGCGTAATGATTAATAACGCACGATGCTCATTCATAAGTGCGTTAACGCCGTTGGAAACAACTTTGATTGCATCAATATCAAGTCCGGAATCAGCCTCGTCCAAAATTGCCAAAGACGGTTTAAGAATTGTCATTTGCAAGGCTTCTAAGCGTTTTTTCTCCCCGCCGGAAAATCCGACATTTACCGGACGTTTAAGCATTTCGGCATCAATACCGAGCTTTTTAGCTTCTTCACGCAAAAGTTTTATAAATTCCATAGTATCAAGTTCGGGCTCGTTATTGTATTGTCTTTGAGCATTGACGGCATGTTTCAAAAAGCTGGTAACCGGAACGCCGGGGATTTCTACCGGATATTGCATAATCAAAAACAAGCCTTCACGGGCACGATCCTCAACCGACATTTTGAGCAAATCCTTGCCTTTGAACCAAACGTGTCCTGAAGTAACTTCATAACCGGGTTTGCCGGTCAAAACGTGGGACAAAGTTGATTTTCCGGCGCCGTTGGGCCCCATAACGGCATGAACCTCACCCTCATTGATGGTAAGGTTAAAATTTTTAATGATTTCTTTGCCGGCAACTTGGGCGCATAAGTCTTCAATTTTAAGCAACGGATCAGCCATTTTTCTTCTCCCATTCATCAAGACGCTGGTCGATTTTTTTGAGCTTTGAAACTTTATAATCGGCAACCTGCTCAGAAATTCCGTAACATACTTTTAGCTGCTCAAGCATAATTTCTACATCGGCGGTTTCCTCAATCAGCTCATTGATGTTGTCTTTTTTGCGGTTAACGTTCTTCAGGATTTCTTTAGTGAGTTCACTCATCTCTTCGATTACCTGCAACATTTGAGGCTCTTTGCCCCATACTTTTACCGCACGTTCAAAAGTATTCATTATCCGACACTCCCTTCAAGGCTGATGTTGATTAATTTTGCCGCTTCAATTGCAAATTCCATAGGTAATTGTTGCATGACCTCTTTGCAAAAACCACTGACAATAAGACTTACGGCATCTTCTTCACTAATACCACGACTGCGGCAATAAAACAGCTGTTCATCACTTATTTTTGAGGTTGTAGCCTCGTGCTCAAGCTGTGCAGTTTTGCTACGATTTTCGACATACGGAACCGTATGTGAACCGCAGGTTGAACCTATAAGCAGGCTATCGCATTGTGAGTAGTTACGAGCATTTGAAGCATTGGGGGCAATACGCACAAGACCGCGATATGTCTGGTTGGAGAATCCGGCCGAAATACCTTTGGAAATAATGCGTGATGAAGTGTTTTTACCAATATGAATCATTTTGGTACCGGTATCTGCCTGCTGATGATTGTTTGTAAGCGCAACCGAATAAAACTCTCCGATGGAATTATCACCTTGCAGAACGCAACTCGGATATTTCCAAGTTACGGCTGAACCAGTTTCAACCTGAGTCCATGAAACCTTGGAATTTATGCCACGGCAGGCTGCACGCTTGGTTACAAAATTGTAGACACCGCCTTTGCCGTCTTTGTCGCCGGGGTACCAGTTTTGAACCGTGGAATATTTGACTTCAGCATTGTTTAAGACCACAATTTCAACAATTGCGGCATGGAGCTGGTTTTCATCACGCTGAGGAGCGGTGCAGCCCTCCAAATACGAGACATAGCTATCGTCGTCGGCAATAATTAATGTGCGCTCGAATTGACCGGTATTTTTGGCGTTAATGCGAAAATAAGTGGAGAGCTCCATGGGGCAACGAACACCCTTGGGAATATACACGAATGACCCGTCGGTAAACACTGCGGAATTGAGACAGGCAAAGAAGTTATCAGTGTATGGTACAACCGAACCGAGATATTGTTTGACCAAATCAGGGTGTTCACGGATTGCCTCGGATATCGAGCAGAAAATGACGCCTTTTTCGGCCAATTTGGCACGATATGTAGTCGCAACAGAAACACTATCAAAAACAGCATCTACGGCGACAACACCGGCAAGAACTTCTTGTTCTTTTAGGGGAATGCCAAGTTTGTCGTAGGTTTTCAAAAGTTCAGGATTAACCTCATCAAGGCTTTTCGGCGCGACTTTTTGTTTTGGTGCCGAATAATAGTATAAATCCTGATAATCAACCTTGTCATAAGCGAGTTTTGCCCAAGTTGGCTCTGTCATGGTTTGCCAAAATTCAAACGCTTTGAGGCGGCGTTCAAGCAACCAATCGGGCTCGCCTTTTTTGGCGGAAATAAGGCGAATGATATCGGCGGATAAGCCTTTAGGCGCGGTATCCGAATCAATATCGGTAACAAATCCATATTTGTATTTGTCGCCACTTTCATCAATTATCTGTTTTATTTCTGCCTTATCGCTCATTTATGTGCCTGTTTACTTGTTTGTCCGCAATGTACTTTTTTTTGCTCTAAATTGCAAGTTCTATTTGGGTATAAATAAAAAATTAAGTTTCTTAAGCGTATTATGGATGAGGTAGATGAAAGGTTTTAAATTGCGTGTTTTATCAACATTGATATTGGTTTTATGCTTATCTGCGTGCGGAACTTGGTGGGGCAGTCCTGATGAGATTGTGGTCAAGCGCGGGGATACATTATACAGCTTGTCTAAAAGGTATGATGTGCAGTTGCGTGATCTTATCGATGCAAACAATTTGCGTCCTCCGTATACTCTGCGAATCGGACAGGTTTTACGCGTCCCGATAAGCAATTATCATGTAGTTAAAAGAGGCGATACATTATACAGTTTGTCACGCAAATACAATGTTGATGTCAAAACATTGGCAGCAAATAACGGACTTGAATCTCCATATACACTGATTGTAGGCCAGAGACTGGCAATAAATGGGTATAGAAATTCGTCATCATCTGTAACAAGCACGTATCGTTCAAGCAGCGGTACAACTTCGGCATATCGTCCGGTTACAACTGTCACGCCTCAAGTAAAACCTACAACTTCTGTATCTTCTACGCAGCCTACTCAGAGTACAAAAGTTTCAAAATATCGTAAAACCAAATTTGCTTGGCCGGTAAGAGGGAGTATTTGTTCACGTTACGGCACAATCGGTAAAGGGCGCGCCAATGACGGAATCAATATAAAAGCTGCTCAAGGCACAGCAGTAAAAGCTGCAGACAGGGGAACTGTTGCTTATGCAGGAAACGAATTGAAAGGTTTTGGCAACCTGATATTGGTAAGGCATGATGACGGTTGGATTACGGCCTATGCGCACAATGAAAAACTGTTGGTGAAAAAAGGACAGTCAGTGGCAAGAGGCGAAAAAATTGCAACTGTCGGAACAACCGGCGGTGTTAATACCCCGCAATTGCATTTTGAAATTCGTGCAGGGAAGAATCCTGTTGACCCGACATTATATTTGCAATGAATCTAAAATATTGTTGAAGATTTAACTTTTAAATATTGTTATCTCTGGATATTGGTGTATATTTTAGCCCAGTTTGTCATTATAAGGAGATAAATATGTTTATTAGTGATGCTTTTGCTCAAACTGCCGGAGTTGCAACAACCAGCTCTACAATGAGTATGATTGTGCAATTACTCCTGATTTTTTTGGTCTTTTATTTTATTCTTATTCGTCCTCAGCAGAAAAAAATGCGCGAACACGAAACAATGCTGAATGCAATTAAGAGAGGTGATAAAATCATTACCGGAGGCGGCGTGCTTGGTGTGGTAGAAAAAGCAACCGATGATAAATTGGAAGTAAAAATCGCTGATGGAATCGTGGTTACTGTATACAGAGCTACAGTTCGCCAGATGGCTGAAGAAGATGAAGCTCCAACTAAAAAAGTTTCTAAAAACAAAAACAAATAACGAAGGATTGTTTGATGTATAAACTGTCTAAAACTCGAATTTATATTATTCTGGCCATTTGCTTGGTCGGAATATTCTTTGCGCTTCCTAACTTTTTAGGTGGAAACGTGAAACTGCCAAAATGGTGGCAACCGGTCAATCTCGGTCTTGATTTGCAAGGCGGTTCTAACCTGTTGTTGCAGGTTAAAATTGATGATGTGCTGAAAGAAAGAATGTCAACAATTGAAGATTCTGCCCGCCAAGCTTTGAGAGAAGGTAAAATCCGTTATCAAAATCTCAGTGCCGGCACCGATAACGTGAAGGTAAAAATTGATAACATTAATGCCAAAACAAAAGCTATATCCTTGTTCAGAAAAATGGATGAAGGTTTGAATGTTGTTGAGAACGATGAGGGAATTATTGAAATTTCATATAGCGAGCAAGCTCTCAATCAGTTAAAGTTGAAAATCGTTGATCAATCAATTGAAATTGTCCGTCGTCGTATTGATGCCGCCGGCACTAAAGAGCCCTCAATTCAACGTCAAGGAGCTGACCGTATCACAGTTCAACTACCGGGTGAGCAAAACCCCGAATACGTAAAGTCATTGTTGGGTAAAACTGCTAAAATGTCATTTAATATGGTTGATAGCAGCACAACTGTTGCCGAAGCTCGCAGAGGAAAGTTAGGCGGAAGTTCACGTCTGATTAATGGTGACAGTGGCGAAACATACGTCATTAGCCGTAAACCGGTTGTTACCGGTGAGCATTTGACTGATGCTTCTGCATCTTTCCAAGACGGAGAAGCTGTTGTTAACTTTAAGTTTGATAGTTTCGGTGCTAAAAAATTCGGTGAAGCTACATCAAGAAATGTTGGCGAAAGATTAGCAATCGTTCTTGATAATGAAGTTATATCAGCTCCTAATATTAATTCACCAATAACCGGTGGTTCTGGTATTATTACCGGCAACTTTACTATTGAATCGGCAAATGAATTAGCAATGTTATTGCGCTCAGGTGCTCTACCGGCACCGTTAGAGGTATTGGAAGAAAGAACTGTTGGAGCAGGTCTGGGATCTGACTCTATTACAGCAGGTGTTACAGCTTCTGTTATCGGACTAATTTGCGTGGTATTGTTTATGATTGCGGCTTACGGATTGTTCGGTATTTTTACAACCGTTGCCGTATTCTTAAACCTGTTTTTAATGCTCGGTGTTTTGAGTCTGATTGGAGCAACTCTTACATTGCCAGGTATTGCCGGTATTATCTTAACAATCGGTATGGCTGTTGATGCAAACGTACTCATTTTTGAAAGAATGAGAGAAGAAGTTAATCACGGTCGCTCAACTAAAGATGCTGCTGAAGCCGGATTTAACGAAGCATGGGCAACAATTGTTGACTCAAACCTGACAACATTGGTAGCCGCTTTTGTATTGTTATATTTCGGTACCGGTCCGGTAAGAGGTTTTGCCGTAACTCTGGCAATCGGTATTGCAACTTCAATGTTTACATCCGTAACCGTCACGAGGTTGATTATTACCGGTTGGATCAAAAAATATAAACCTACAAGATTGCCTATTTAATTGAAAGGGATGATATAAAATGAAAATGTTTAGCTGGGTGACAAAAGACACCAACATTGATTTCTTGAAATATCGTAAATTGGGTTATGCCCTTTCGATTACGATGTGCATTGTCGCGATATTGAGCATGACGTTCAAGGGCTTTAATTATGGTATCGACTTTTCCGGCGGTATCTTGATTGAGGTAAAAAGTGAGCAGCCAATCAATATGGAAGAAATGCGCAAAAAACTTGCTCATGTTGACTTAGATGACCTTAATCTCCAGTCGATCGGTGAAACAGGTGATGAAATGATGATCCGCGCACAAGCAAAAGGATTGGATGAAAAAGCACAAATGGCTGCCGTAAGTCAAATTAAAGAAACATTGGGTAACGGATATGAATATCGCAAAGTTGAGTTGGTCGGACCGCAAGTCGGTGATGAGCTCAAGAAGGCCGGTATCGTTGCATCGGTAATTGCAGTATTGGCAATCTGCCTGTATGTATGGTTCCGTTTTGAGTGGCAATTTGCAGTTGGTGCATTAGTCGGACTGTCTCACGACTTGTTGGTTACTGTCGGTTTGTTGTCGCTGTTCGGATTTGATATCAGTTTGACAACAGTGGCTGCAGTTTTGACCTTAGCCGGTTATTCGATTAATGATACGGTGGTTAACTATGACCGCATACGTGAAAATTTGCGCAAGTATAAAAAAATGCCGCAATACGACTTGTTGAACAAAAGTACAAATGATATTTTCTCACGTACGATTTTGACAGGTATTACAACTTTGTTGGCAGCCGTTGCATTGTTTGCTTTCGGCGGCGATGCTTTGCGCAGCTTTTCGTTCACAATTTTGTGGGGCGTAATTGTCGGAACTTATTCTTCAATTTATGTTTCTACAACTTTGATGAATTTGTTTAATCTGCGCGCTAATCAGAACGCCGAAAAGAATATTAATCCTTTTGGCAATGTTGATTAAACATTAAAAAACAAAAATCAAAACCCCGCTATTACAGCGGGGTTTTGTTGTTTTTGCTTACGAAAAATATTGCATTTTGTTTTTTTATGTTATAACGTTTTATTAGTTTGTAACTTTGGATATGGAATATATGATTATCGATGGTCGCAACTCAAAACAACGAAGTATTTTGACGAATAAATACTTCTATCGGACTACGGCTCAAATTATGAGCGATTTGGATAGTAAAGGCTATGCCAACTCAGCGGATGAAACTCTTAAGGTCATTACCGCATATCATGATTTGGTAAAGAAAAAAACCAAAAATAATTATAGTGCCGACTATAATGCCGCCTTTGAAAAAATTGATAAGACCATAAAAACTTTGGCTAATCAAATATTCTATAACTATGACAAACAGAGCTATGATGAGGCTTATCGCTCTTTTGAAGCCTTTGACTATGTAAAGGCAGTACTTGACAGACAGCATCAGAAAAAGAAGTTTTGATACAGCTGTGAGTTTATTGATATTCGGTTTGCATATATAGTTTTTTTGAGTTATTCCTTTTAGTATAAAGTTGAAATTTACTGAGAGGAGATATTTGACATGAAAGATATTTCAGTTATCGGATGCGGACGATGGGGAACATTTTTGGGTTGGTATGCAGCCAACCACTGCCCTGAAAAAATCAAAAACGTATTTTTGTATGATTTAAAAGATTCTCCAAATTTTATTGAGTTGAGAGATACTCGTAAAAATGAGTACTTGTCGCTGTCAGATAATATGTTTCTGTTTGATACTTTGGACAAGATTCTGGTTAATGACACTATTATTATTTCAATCGGATGCCAACACTTCAGATCCTTGGCAAAACAATTAAATGGGTACGACCTGAATGGCAAAACATTTTTGTTGGCAATGAAGGGGCTCGAGGCTCCAAGTGCAAAAATTATGCATGACATTTTCAAGGAAGAAATCAAACAAAATGCACATGTTGCTACACTGTCAGGCCCGGGACACGTACAGGACTATATGCGCAATGTGCCGTCTGCTGCAGTTATTGACAGTAAAGAGCCTGAAACACAAGATTATTTAATCAAACTTTTGCAGAGCAACTTAATCCGTTTTTACTATGGAACCGATTTGGTTGGTGATCAAATTGGAGCAGCTTTGAAAAATGTTATAGGATTAGCGGCCGGTATTCTTGATGGGCTGGAATGGTATGGTCTGAAGGGAGCACTTATGGCACGCGCTCCGGTTGAAGTCGGAAGATTGATTAAACATTTCGGCGGTAATCCAATGTCTGCTTACGGATTGGCTCACCTTGGAGATTATGAAGCGACTTTGTTCTCAAGACACAGCCATAATCGTATGTTTGGTGAGGATTTTGCTAAAGGTAAAAAGTTTGAAAAACTGGCTGAAGGTGTACCAACTCTGCAAGCTGTAAAAGCTATTGCTGATAAAGAGGGAATCGATATGCCGATTTGCCAAGCATTATATAAAGCAATTTATGAGAAGGCAGATATAAAATCGACGATTCGCTCAATCTTTGAAAGAGATTTGAAAAAAGAGTTTATCTAGTTGATTTTATGTGTTATTTTATAAAAATGCCGGTATTTTATCGGCATTTTTTTTATTTTTTATAAAAAAAATGTTGACAAAATGATTTTTTTAGTCCATATTAGGTATTGAAAAGGAATTTATTCGCATATTATTTAAACATCAAAATTTCAAGAAGATGAAAAAGAAAAATCAGAAAGACGAGATGATTCCCGGTGTTGGCCAGAATGACAAGACGAGTACAGAGAAGCCTGGTACCAATATCAACGCCAACAACAACAGCAAGGATCCCGCCACTGCTACCGACGTCCGCATCACCGCCCAAGCTGACAACCCGCGAAATGCTGATGCTGCTGCCGGCAACGTTGGCAATGTAGTCAACGGTAGAGGCACGCCTATCGCCGAGATGGACAAAGAAGGTCAGCGCGTGGCATTGGAGACTCTTGCTCGATCCCTCAAGGAGGGCTCCATTACCAAGAAGGAGTTCATCGCCGGCGTTGAGGGCGTACCCTACAAGAGGGTAAAGGCCGCCTTCAAGAGTGCCAGAGTACCCGCGGGTATTCGTGATGAAATTCTCGAGGAGCTCTTCGGCAAGAAATAGCCCATCTCGCTTGCAACGCCTGTCCCCCACAAGGGGCAGGCGTTTGCGTTTTTAAAATTAATTTTGATAAACTTATAATTGAGAAAATTTAATAATTTCATCAACCGCTTTGTTGTCTGGACAATATTTGGCAAGTAAATCAAAGAGCATTTGTTGATAGCCCTCTTTTATATACAACTGTTTGGTCAGCTCATAATTAAAATCAAATTGCCACGAGATACAGCCTAAAATACGATCGGAAAACGAGTGAATGAAAGCGTGATTTATCGGTTGACCGGAAAAAAATTGAGTTATAACTTCCGTTGATAATGGCGCCAACTTCCGTTCTTCTGACAGATTATGAAAAAATACGTCGTTTTCAATATTGTTGAAATGCTCTTGAATGTAGTATAAATCAAGTTTGTCAGAATCGCGAACAAGTTTTATCATTATTGCGGCCGAAATTTTATCACTCTCTGAAAGCGCAAGATATTCCGGATCGGCATAAAATTCCTCAATTAAGTGTCCGTGATGGCGCACGGCCAAAACAATCTTTATATCATTATATTCGGCGGTACTGGCAAGGATTTCAGCGCCAATGACGCCGTGATCAAACACGCGCCCACCCCAGTCCTTCATTGATTGTTTTTTATATGCTTCAACAGTTTCGCGGAACCGACCAATATCGTGAAAGAGAAGTGCGCGTTTGCTTTGTAAAAGTAATTTCGGTTGGTTTGACAATTGCGGAAGGTCGTGGTTAACTATTTGCATTCCGTTTTGTAAAACTCTTACAGAGTGAGTATATTTGCGCTGTAACAGGTCGGAACAAAATTTGTCATCACCTATTTCAGCAGTTGCATTTTTGAATTCTGTTTTTAAAAATTCTATATCATTATCATACATTTTTCGCACACAGTAATAAAAAAAGGTGTTTAGAAGATCTGGCTGCGACTTACTCTCCCGTGTCTTAAGACAAAGTACCATCAGCG
>JBGULQ010000010.1:0-59103 GCA_045116295.1 Alphaproteobacteria bacterium | reverse complement strand
CAATAATCCGCTAACGCATCAGGAAACTGTATTCCCTTATAATATCTATTTTTAAAATAATCAAATACTTCTTTTTCATCTCCCATAATTTTTGCTGTTAATTTTCCCCAGTTTCCTCTTTTTGCTGCCTCATAATTAGCTTTACAATGAAAATAATCATCTGCTCCTACTGTATTATCTCGTTTCATATCAAAATAATTTCGTGTCATATCTTGAACTGCTCCAACAATTTGTTGCAAAGGAGAATATTTAATTTTTGATTGTTGATTTTGCACCGGTGTCATATTCATTGCCGGATGATTATGCACATTCTGCCCGATATTTCTAATTCCGAAACCATAATTATTTGCGCTGTTTCCCCAAAAATTTGTTCCATATTGAGGATAATCATTTTCTCCAATCCCTTGTCGTTGCAAATTCTCCATAAGACGATGATTGTCGCACCATTATAAACCCGACTTTGTATCATATATAGATATCCACCAGTAAACTGGTGGTACTATTAACGCTACAAACCTTGCGGTTTGACCGCACCTTCAGTACGGAGTGGCGTTATTCTAGCGCCTTAACATTCATCCCCGTATAAATACGGGGTTTTCTGCAAGGCAACTAATAAAAAAGGTAGCCTAACCGCTGCCTTTTGACTATATGAGCAATTATTTCTACATCAAATTTATAATTCCCATTTTATTTATTAAACTATTACTGTGCCTCGTATGTTTGAGCAATTCGTTCCTTTATCAACGGCAAGAGATATTTATTGAATACATCAACATCAAACATTTTTACTCGTGTGATACTTGATGGTACTACGTCATCCTTTATCCAATCATACATATCAGAAACAGACATTGTATTTTCATAATCTTCACCAAATGTTACAAAAGAACCATTTATATATTCGTCGCGATTCCGAGAAAAAATAAATATTCCAACAATCTTGTTGGGTATGCTTGATAATGGCGGTAAGGGAAGGATATTGATATTTCTATCCTCAAACATAGTAAGAATTTTTTGATATGCCTCTTCCAATTCATCAAATTCAGATGGGATATAATTTAGTTGCTCGTGTATCCTGTTAGCTTTATCAACCTTTTGTATAAAATCACGATAAGCAATATCTAATTTATTGAGCTCTTTAGGAAAAACTAAATTAGACCGATCCTTTAATGGATTTATACTATCACTACCATGCAGGAAGTCATAAAAATAACCCCTAGATAACGTTGAAACACCAACATCAAACAACACATTTAGTTGAGCCTCAAGTTCTTTTATCACTTCCAATAAAAAGTTATTTACATCGTCAAAGGTATTGTCCTTATTAATAAAGATGCTAATTTTGCTTTCCCATAATATGCACTCAAATTTGTCTTCAAATTCCCTAAAGGCATAAAAGTTCTTGTTTTCACCCTGCAATATTTCGATGTTTGTGCATTTAGTATTGCCATGAAAATAAGGTAGCAATTTAGACAACTCATTTCTCAATAGTAAAATCTTCTCTGCTACTTTACAGCGTTTATAATATTCTGTGTAGAAATAATATCCTATAAATGCGATAATAAAGATTATTAAACTAAGAAAATTATAAAGAATATTACGTTCCACCTAATTTTTCCTTTCTTCTACACTTCTTAAAAATAATCTTTTAACTATGACTTTTTGTTCCCTTTATTTTTCTTTTCTACAATCATATTGTATCCCACCAAGGCAACCAAAGCTAAGGCTAGATGCCCATGACCGTTTGGCTCTGTTGTTTGTGCCACAATAATGATTTGAAATAACCAAACCATAAGAACAACTAAAAAGGCCCATGCCTTTGATAATCTTTCCTTAAATACAAAACGAATCATTATCGGTAGGAATAGCCCTAAACCCCAAGTAAAAAGAATACTAGATATAAGATTAGTAATCGGAAATGAGGCATTAACACCTATATTATTTTTTACCTTTGTTTTCTTATTTGATACAATAGCCCCTGATCCCGTATATTTATCGTGTACAACTATATTATCTCCCATAGCAAAAAAGAACGGACCAATAACATTCATATCTGGTTGCGATGTTTGCTTTGTAGAATTAGTGAAATCAATTGCCAAACACTGAAGTCCGATTGATTTGTTTTTATAAAATAGTAAATGTGAAACATTAAAAGTAGAAAAAGACTGTCCACCTTCTGAAACTTTGGCATCATATGTTATAACATCACCGGGAATACCATTATACTCTCTTGGTGTAATTCTTAAATTACTCACATCATCAACAAGAGATAAAGCCTGCATCTTAACCCAATTGACATCTTTTGTTTTTTTCTGCCAAATCGTATAAGAATACGATTCCGGCATCTCTACTAGAAATAGACTACAAACACTTCCATATTCTGAAACAAATCTTTGAACTACTTCAGATTCTGTGGCTTCCTCTGCAACCCAATCTCTAGGATATTTAATCTCAACATTTAAATCAAAAGATTTTGGATGGCCTTTTGAAGAATATGTAAGACCTTCATTAAAAAACATAACATCTAACATACTGTATTCAGATACATCAGGCTCCACATCTTTATTGTGTATTACTATATCATTACCCATAGCTCGAAACAAAGAATAATATTTCTTTTTATTTTGTTCCATTTCATGCTTTGTTTGTGCACCTGTCTCACATTCAAACGCAATTGCCTTATCTTCATTAAACAACCAATGCACAACATGGTTAAAAAATAGGGTTAATCCTTCCCATGTGCGTTTCGAATTAAATTCAATTAAATCACCAGGAAAACTTCTATATTTAGTTGGCGTCACTTTCAAATCACTTACACCACCATAAGAAGAAAAAACTTCCTTCCTAATTCTGTTAACATCTTTAGTCCTCTCTTCCAAAAAACTATAGGAATGCAATTCTGGCATATCAAATATTCTAAAATAACACCTACTAAAGTCTTCCGGAGAAGTAAAATTTTGAATGTTGTCCAAGCTTTCTCCTTCCGTCACATACCAATCATTTGGATATTTAATTTCAACATTCAAATCAAAAGATTTTGGATGACCTTTAGAAAAATATTTAAGACCATTAGCCTTATAATTTTCCAATAAACTGTCATTGGCAAACGACATTGAGATAAAAGATAAAGACAATAACGTACTTAGAAACAATTTTTTCATAACAAATCTTCCAGGCTACAATAAAAAAGTCGCCGATTTAGACGCTTTGTGAGAGGTTCTCACACCTCAGACAGGTTATCATCCTATCCACCTCAAACTCTATAAACAAAAACGCCAAATGTAAAGCAAATTTGTGCAAAATAAAGATTCAAATAGATTTTTCTAAGCATAGGTTATATATTTATAGCATCTGACAACAGAGGAAGCATTATGGCAGATATTAAAGACATAACTGAAGAACAAGCCAAACTCGAGCTTGAGCATATTGCCCACGAGATGGCAAAGGCCGATATTGCTTATTATCAAAATGATGAGCCTTATTTGACTGATGCCGAATATGACACCCTCAAGCAACGCAACATTGAGCTTGAGGCTGCTTTTCCGCACCTCATCCGCCCTGACAGTCCTTCCCGCAAAATCGGCGCACCTTTACAAAGCGGCTTTGGTAAAATTCCGCACCGTTTTCCCATGCTTTCATTGGGAGATGTCTTTTCCATTACCGAAGTTGAAGACTTTGTCGCCGGCGTAAAACGTTTTCTCAACCAAAGCGGCAATATTGATTTTATGTGTGAGCCCAAAATCGATGGTCTGTCTTTTACCGCTCGTTACGAAAAAGGCATATTTGTTCAGGGCGCAACCCGTGGCGACGGCAAAACCGGTGAAGACATTACCGCCAACCTGCGCACCATAAAACAACTTCCCCAAACAATTAGCGGCAATGTACCCGATGTCTTAGAAATCCGCGGTGAAGTCTATATGGCCAAAGCCGACTTTTTTGCTCTCAACCAAAAAAACGAAGCCGAAGGCAAAAAAATTTTTGCCAACCCACGTAACGCCGCCGCCGGATCATTGCGCCAACTTGATCCCAACGTTACCAAAGAGCGCAACTTGAGTTTGTTTGCTTATACTTGGGGCGAAGTCTCCAATCGCTTTTGGACATCACAGGCCGACTTTTTTAAACACCTGCAACAATGGGGTTTTCCGACCAACCCTAACAACTGTTTGTGCCATTCTATTCAGGATATTGAAACATTTTTCAACAACCTGATGCAGATTCGCGCCTCTTTACCCTATGATATCGATGGTGTAGTTTATAAAGTTAATGACACAGTTTTACAGGAGCGTCTTGGCTTTTTGACCCGCACCCCGCGTTGGGCTATTGCTCACAAATTCCCCGCCGAACAAGCCATTACCACCATCAACAATATTCGTATTCAAGTCGGCCGCACCGGAGCTTTGACACCGGTTGCCGACCTCGAGCCGATAAACGTCGGCGGCGTTATTGTATCACACGCAACTTTGCACAACGAAGACGAAATCAAACGCAAGGACATTCGCATTGGTGACAGCGTAATCATCCAACGTGCCGGCGATGTCATTCCTCAAGTAGTCGGTGTTATCGTTGAAAAACGCCCCGCCGACAGTGTCGAATTTGTTTTTCCGCACACCTGTCCGCAATGCGGAGCTCACGCCATCCGTGAAGAAGATGAAGCCGTTCGTCGTTGCACAGGCGGTCTGACCTGTCCGGCTCAAGCCATTGAACGCTTAAAACATTTTGTTTCTCGTGAGGCAATGGACATCGATGGGCTTGGCTCCAAAATAATTGAAGATTTTTACAATGAAGGCATTATCAAAACTCCGGTCGATATTTTTACATTGCAAGAGCGCAATTCCGGCTCTCAAGATGACCTTTTCAGCCAGCATCAGGGCTTACATCTTGAACGCCGTGAAGGCTGGGGCAAAAAATCAGTTGACAACCTTTTTAGCGCAATCAACTCTCGCCGCACTATTTCATTGCCACGCTTTATTTATGCTTTAGGCATTCGTCAGGTAGGTGCAGCTACAGCTCGCCTGATTGCTCAAAACTTTGGTTCCTGGTCGCATTTTGCCCAAGACATGATGAACATGCAAACCGAAAAACTGCTTGCCATTGACGGCATCGGCGCAGCTATGGCTAAAGACATGGTTGAGTTTTTTCAGGAACAACACAATCTTAACACCATTGAACAATTGCTCAAACACATTACAGTTGAAGACTTTGTTGACAACGCCAATTATGACTCACCGCTATCTGGCAAAACTGTTGTCTTTACCGGCACGTTGACCTCTATGACCCGAGCCGAAGCCAAAGCCAAGGCCCTAAGCATGGGCGCAAAAGTCGCCGGCTCTGTTTCTAAAAATACCGACTTTGTAATTGTCGGAGCCGACGCCGGAAGCAAAGCTCAAAAAGCCGCCGAACTCGGTATATCGGTATTGACTGAAGAGCAATTCTCCAAACTTATTGAATAAACGACTGCTGTATAACTTTTTTCAATTTTTTGAGTTTCTTTTTTATCGCTAAACAAAGGTGCTTCTTTTTTAACACCCTCTTGTTTTTCCGCATAAGCAAACAAATCATCAACCTGCTTTTGAGCTTCAGCCGGCAATTGCTTTGCTTGTTGCGGTTGCTGAGCCGACTGGGTTGGTTTTGATTGTGGTTGCTCAAACAAATCACCCTGAGTATCAAACAAATCGCGCACCACCGCCGACTGCCAAAATGTATTGACATTATTGCCTAAATTTGATATAATATCAGGTAAAGAGTGACCAAGAGAAACACCGTAAGTCTGTGGGTAACGTGCAGACATCTTGGCGCTCTTTTTATTTATCCATTCCCTATCTTCTAACTTAAATGCTGTCTGCACCAAATTTCTGCCATTTTTCATGGCTTCAAAAACAACACCATAATCCGTGCCGTTTATATCCACTACCATTTTAACAGGCAAGCCATTCATAACCGATGTATCACCTATTTTTGCCTCAATAATTTCACCATTATTTAATGCATTGAATAAACCAAGCCATTCTTCCTTTGTTAGGTTATGAGCGTTTTTGTCATGTTGCAATGTGTTAGATGGTATATCTAGCCCTATACCATCGACTACCTCTGTGTGATAACGAGCTTTTGCATTTTTCCCTTTCATTACATCATCATAAAACTCTTCAAATGTCTTTAATGGGCTTTCATACATTGACTGCCAAAACGGTAAATCATCTTCCGGAGCGATATTTTGCTCTTCACCCCGACTTCATCAATCACATAATCATAAATGTCTTAGCAAAAGCCGACAACCACTCCTCTATTCCGTCATTAATCATTCGCCGAAATTTTCTGATTAAATTGTCATCATTACTTTCCAGAAAATCACCTAAATCCTCATCACTCAAACCATCAACATAATCCGCAAACGCAAACACTAAATTTGTATTATACGAATATTCACCCTCATTTTTAAATTTGTTCTGCTCAAAGAAAAACCATAATTCATCGGCCTTTTCTTTCATTTTTTCATATGTCATTGTCGCCCCTAAAAATACATTTTATGTATCTAATATAATTTACACAAAATGTATTATCAAGACCGAAATAAATTTAATTGATTTTTTACTTCCTTAGCGTAAATTATAATTAGTATTTTAGGGAGAAACGCCATGTGGAAAAAATTACTTACAACAGTTACCGTAACAGCTCTTTGCACCTGCAACGCCTACGCTCAATCTTTTGATGCATCAAGCAATTCAATTTACCAAAATAATAATGTTGGTTACGATTTTGAACAGACCGCATATCATGAATGCATAAATTCACTCATCAACGAAAGTGAATTTGCAACAATAGGATGCCTTAACAAGGAGATTAAAAGACAAGATGACGGTATGCAATCCTATTTCAAAGAATTGCTCAAACAAGAACAATATCAAAAATGGAACAAAAGTACCACTCCTAATAGTGGCAATATGAAAGATATGGTTGATCAGTACATTGCTTTTCGTGACCGTTTTTGCTCAATGTATGCAATAGGCATGACCAACCTTTTCACCAACACAGAAAGAGGAAGAAAAGAATGTCTTGTTCTCCTAAACCATGATATTCTTCTCTATATCCAACGCTTCCATCAAGAAAGTCTGTCGGACTTTTCTACTCCTGAAGATATGGAGTCTGAAGAACAAGCTAACGAAGAATATAATCGTTCACATTTATAGACCAAACAAACGGTTCCCTATTGGCTGTGGCAGTTCAAAAAACCATCCGCTATAAAGGGAACCGTTGTTTTTTATGTATTCTACAGCCTCTTTTGTCGGCATCACTGTTGTTTCAAACCCAACGGCAAGCCAGTAACTGTGAGCCTCAGAATAGATTGTAAGATTAACAATCAATCCATTTTTCATAACAATTTCAATTTGCCGATTTTCCCATTTTTCAATGTCGGCATTTTTAGTCGCTTGATAAAATATCAAGTCCTTGAAATCAAAACTCACAGGTTCCGCACCGCTAATTTCCTCTATATCTGCATTGTTTAAATTTATAAGAGGTTGCACAAACCATTGATAAGGCTGCATAGGAAAAGAAAAGTTTCCCTTCAACATCATTTTTTTTCTGCCCGTAACCGCTACTAACTTTTTTACATTTTCTCCGCCATAATCAAAAAGCAACTCTATACTTTTTCCATCCTTTGCCACCAGATTTATTTTATTTTCTCCATCGCACTCATTACGACATTCTTCAGCATGTAAAGCTGATGTTTGTAAATTATCAAGCAGATTATCAACCGTATCATTATTAACCGGATAAAAATCATCACTTTTGCTGCACCAAATTCCGTCTCTGCGCACAATAGACATATCACTATTAATAACAATTTCTTGCGTATTAAAAATCTCTTTCGGCAATTTAATTTCTGACACATAAAAAGAAGGTATCAATACCAAAACAGCAACAGCCATTGCAAGTACACATAGCATTATGAGCATAAAATTCTTCTTATTCATCAAAATCTCCGCAGAGTAACTTTTCTTTTCCACTTGCTCCACACAACAACCAACGCCAAAATAAGTGCCGGACAAATTACGGCATTCAGCCATAACAAAAAATTGACTTTTTGCTTCAGAGAATTTCCAAAATCGTTACTTAATCGCTTGATTTCCGCAAGAACATTTTGCAAAGAATTGTTTAGCCCGTCAATTTCCTTTCTGAGTTCGAGTTTTTGTGTGCCATCAGCAATTTTTACCCAAACTTTTTTCTCCCGTAACTGTTCTTGCATCAAATTATACTTAGTCTTCAATCCGCTTTGTACCTGCGTATATGTCACCAACATCGGTTCAGACAATGCCTCCGCAATACTTTTTTTATTTTGTTTTTTGGGGCTGGATACTGCACCGTTTTTGGCACCTTCCGGCAACAAATCATGTATTAAAGACATAATATACTCAGAGTTATCAGCATAAGGAACTGAACCATAAATCCGGTTTTTTTCATCACTTTCCAACACCCAAGCATCATCTGATACAAAATCAGAATCAGCAATTACAACTAATGTAGCTTTGTCACTTGCAACCGGCGCAAACGGTGGAAAATCATCTATGTATTTCGTTCCGTCATATAAACTGTGCGAATACCCTGACAAAAAACTTCCAACAGCCTTAATTGCCAGATTATAGCTGTGATTTTCACTCTTAAAATTCTCCGCCACACTTTTTTTAGGTACATACCGCAATCCTTCTGAGTCAATCACACCTGAATCACTTGGAGACTTAAGCAAAATTTCATACTTAATATCATCACCGCTATTTGGTATCACCTCTAGCGTTCCCGCTGACCTGAAATGCAACTTATGTTTTTCACCATCATCAACAAAAAACCACAAAGGATACCTGATTTCATCATCTATCTGTAAAGCTTCCGCAAAACTGCCAATAACTTTTTGATAGTCATAAACGATTCCCCATTGATTTAACAACGACTGTATATTTGTTTGCGGATGAGGAGGATAACCTTTATAGAATTGCTCTGCTTCGGAATAAGGATCAATAAAAACAATAACCTTGCCACCATACATCAAATATTGATCTAATGCGTATAAAAAAGTAACTGGCAATCCTTTAGGGTTCAACAACATCAAAACCTTGACATCTTGCGGAATATAAACAGTATCCTCGGTAACCCTCATCAATCTGTAATTTTCACTCAACTCATCTAATAAAGACCAAACCTTCTTTTTTTCAGTATTTTCAAAAATAGGCATATCCAACGAGGCGATTCCAACTATGGGTTGTTCTGTTTCATCCATGCTCAATATAATGCGATTGATATCGTTCTCAAAATAAGTCTCTCGTCCGGACACAAGTTCACTAATAATTTTTTGCTTTTCATTATTTAAAACCTGTACTCCGGCATACACATACTCATCATTAAACGGAAGTGGTTTAATTCCAACTTCTTCTGCGAGCTTTGCTTCATCGCTGTAAGGTTTGACTTTTACAATCTCTAACTTAATGTTTTTAGGATTCAATTTCTGATATTGTCCCAGCAGATTTGTAACCTTTGCTACATAATCATATTGATCTTTATTGTAAGCACTCAAATTATCAGACACATACAACCTGAACACTATTGGCTGTTTTACTGTTCTCGCAATCTCTTTTGACACAACATCTAATGAATACTGTTTATTGTACGTAATATCCCAATTTATTCCGCCCAACAAACGACCGCAACACAGATTGACTGCCAGCCACACAACAAAAGCCACAAACACAACTGCTGTTTTTTTCATTATTTTGTTCTCCAACCGACAATAATCAAAGCATTACACAAAAGTAAAAATCCCGCAAAGGTCAAAAAATAAATCAGGCTTGCAGGATTAATCTGCCCATTTAAAAAATTTTGATAGTTTGCATCAAAATTCAACACTTCTCTGAAATAAAACGGCGTATTACTCCACCATCTCGTAACCAAAGATCCTAATTTCAAATTAATCCACAACACGTTAAACATCATGGCCCCTAAATACGCTATCACCGGCATTGCCGTCATTGCAGACACCAAACATCCGGCAGCAGTCAACACACAAACCACACAGAACAATCCCACATAGTCACTTAAAACATTGCCCCAATCAAGTGGTACATAAACTGCTGTAGTTATCAACAAGGGGAGAGAAAATAACATCATCATTACTGCGATGGTAAGAGATGCCGCAAATTTAGAAAACATTAGCTCCGTATCAGAAAGCGGAAAAGTCAATAAATTTTCGATTGTTCCGCTTTTTCTTTCCTCCGCCCAACAACGCATTGTCACTGCCGGTATAATTATCGCCATAATTTGCGGTTGATAAACAAAAAATGCTCGCATGGTTAAATCATCATTAACCAAATACTCCCCCCAGAAAAATGTCATAACTGCTGATAACAATGCATAAGCGATAAATACGACATACAGAGAGTTGCTATAAAAAAAGCTCACTAAATCCTTCTTATAAAGAGCTGCTTTCATTTTTAACCTCATCATTTGTAAGATCATAGAACAATTCGGATAAACTTTTATCAGGCGATTTGTTTTTCATTTCGTCCACTGACGTATCTGCAATCAACTTTCCGTGATTTAACAAGACGATACGTGATTTCAACGCTTCTGCTTCTTCAAGCAAATGCGTAGATATCAGCACTAATGATTTTTTGGCATATTCCTTAAGATACTTTCTCAGTGCTATTTTTTGGTTAGGATCGAGCCCCTCTGTCGGCTCATCTAAAACTAAAAAAGACGGCTTATGCAACATCACTGCGGCCACACCGACACGCCTTGTATATCCTTTTGAAAGGGTGGCAATTTTCTGCTTCAATACTGATTGCAAATCAAGTTTTTCCACAACCTCAAGCAAATTTTTTTCAAAATCATCTTGTCTCATTCCGTACACGTCGGCAACAAACTGCATATATTCAACCACTTTCATTTCTGAATAAAGCGGAGTGTTTTCTGGCATATATCCGACCGACTTCAATATCTCAGACAATTTTTCCTGAACATTTTGATTATTAATTTTGATGCAACCGCCATCCGGCACAAGAAAACCGCACATACACCGCATCAAGGTCGATTTTCCGGCACCATTAGGCCCCAAAAGAGTGATAATTTCTCCCCTTTTGGCCTTAAAACTCACATTATCGAGGGCTGTAAAATCACCGAATTTTTTGGTTAAATTAATAACTTCAATCATTTTACAGCCATCTCCTTATTCTGCACCAACTGCCTTGGTATTTTGATCATACATCAGCACCGGCTCTTTTTTACCATTGATTACATCGGCATCAATCACAATCTCCGCCACACCTTTTTTATCCGGCACATTATACATTAACTCCAGCAATTTTTCTTCCATAATTGCTCTCAGTCCGCGCGCTCCACTTTTGCGCTCAATTGCTTTCTGGGCAATTGCCGTTAAAGCATCATCAGTAATTGTTAATTTAACATTTTCCATATTAAACAACTCAATATACTGCTTTACCAGAGCATTCTTAGGTTCGGTCAAAATCTTCACCAAAGCTTTTTCATCCAAATCATCAAGCGTTGCAATAATTGGCAAACGACCGATAAACTCAGGAATCAAACCATATTTTAACAAGTCTTCCGGTTGAATTTGTTTCATGGTTTCACCCACACTCTTATCTTCTTTGCTTGCCACTTTGGCTCCAAAACCGATAGAAGTTTTTTGACTACGCTTACTGATAATTTTTTCAATACCGGCAAACGCCCCGCCACAAATAAACAATATATTTGATGTATCAACATGCAAAAACTCCTGCTGTGGATGTTTGCGTCCTCCCTGAGGAGGAACATTGGCAACGGTACCTTCAATAATTTTCAATAAAGCCTGTTGTACACCTTCACCTGATACATCACGAGTAATTGATGGTCCGTCACTTTTACGGTTAATTTTATCAATTTCATCAATATACACAATACCGCGCTGTGCTTTTTCAATATCATAATCAGCCGCTTGAACCAGCTTCAATATAATATTTTCGACGTCCTCGCCTACATATCCGGCCTCTGTTAAAGTTGTTGCATCTGATATAGCAAACGGAACATCCAAAATCTTTGCCAGCGTTTGCGCCAAAAGTGTCTTACCGCTACCCGTCGGTCCCAGCAAAATCACATTTGATTTAGAAAGTTCTACTTCATTATTGTGATCTTTGCTGTTCAGACGCTTATAGTGATTATATACGGCAACCGACAGAACTTTTTTTGCCAACTCCTGTCCGATAACATATTGATCAAGAAAACTCTTAATTTTTGATGGAGTTGGTAACTCACCATGCTCACAACCATCAATATGCGGTTTGTTTTCTTTTTCAATTTCATTCATTTCATCAGTAACAATACTGATACATACTTGAATGCACTCATCGCAGATATAAACTCCGCGACCGGCAACAAGTTTCTTCACTTCCGACTGACTTTTGCCGCAAAAAGAGCAGCACAGTTGATCTTTTTTATCTTCGCTCATATTATTTTCCTACTTCTTTGCGGTTAGTAACAATTTGATCAATCAGACCAAATTTCAACGCCTCCTCCGGCGTCATAAAATTATCTCTATCCATCGCTTTTTCAATCACTGACAATTTTTGACCGGTGTTTTCGGCATAGATTTGGTTCAGACGACGACGCATATCCAAAATAAGCTTTGCCTGAATTTCAATGTCTGATGCTTTGCCTTGTGCTCCTCCGGACGGCTGGTGGATCATAATTTGAGAGTTCGGTAAAGAAAAACGTTTTCCTTTAGTACCTCCGGCCAACAAAAACGACCCCATTGAACAAGCTTGTCCGATACATAGCGTATTAATATCGCAACTAACGTACTTCATTGTATCATAAATAGCCATTCCTGAAGTAATAACACCACCGGGAGAATTTATGTACATATAAATATCTTTTTCCGGATCTTCAGCCTCTAAAAACAGCAGCTGCGCACAAACCAGTGACGCCATATCATCCTCGACCTGACCGGTAACAAATATAATACGTTCTTTCAACAAACGTGAAAAAATATCGAATGAGCGTTCTCCTTGAGGAGTTTGCTCAATTACCATAGGCACAAGACGGTCATAAATTTCTGAATTTGCCATAATTCTGTTCCTTCTAATCTAGACATTTGCACAATTATTAGCATACTAACCCAATTTATTCAACAAAATCTTAACAAAACAAAAAACCGACGAAATAAATCGTCGGTTTTTATAAAAGCAATTTTGATGATTACAGCAGCTTAATGTTTCCAGCTACAATTCTATCACGTTCAGTCATTGTTTCATAGCTGACTCTGTCGCCTTCATTCAATGTACGCAATCCGGCTTCTTTAACTGCCGTAATATGAACGAACACATCTTTTTCACCTTCATCAGGGGTAATAAAACCATACCCTTTTCTTTTATTAAACCATTTTACTGTTCCTGCTGCCATAATCCTAATCCTTTTCACAAACAGGTTAATACGATTGTTGCCATCAGACAACATTTAAAGTCTATTCTCTTTTTTTAAAATGTTCAAGCTATTTTTACTTAAGCCCTTGACATCATCATCATGTCAGCTACATTTAAACCGTTACATTAATTTTTTAGGAGTTAAAAAATGAAAAAAATTGCTTACTTTGCTGCCATTATAACACTGCTTGCAACCACTCATTTAGCTAACGCCGGTGATCATATGAAAAAAAATTGGCTTGAAAAAGAAATGGCTGACATTCAAGAAGATTACGATGAGGCAATTTCAAAAATTACTCACTCCTCATTTACTGCCGATCAAAAAGCAGTGCTAAAATCACAAGCTGAAGCCAACAAAGCTCTCGCTGAAAGTCAAGCCAAAGCCGTCAACGCACAAATGCAAAAAAACAAAGAAGCTCGTAAAGGCTTCCTAAATGAGGGAAATACCACTCACAAAGAAAGAAAAGTATTCAAAGAAATTGACGACATTTTATAGTAGACTTATTTTTAAGATAATGATAACTTGAAGTCCGCGTCTGCAATATTGGGATTGCGGACTTTTCGTTACGTTATGAAAAAGGAATACACTATGACATTAAAAAATTTAAGAAAAGACAATTACCCTGAATGGTATCAAAATGTGGTTGCAGAATCTGAAATGGCAGAAAACTCTGCTTCCCCCGGTTGCATGGTTATAAAATCTTGGGGTTATGGAATATGGGAACGCATTCGCGACATATTTGATGAAAAATTTAAAGAAACAGACCACGAGAACTTTTATTTTCCAATGTTTATTCCTCTTTCATTCTTTCAAAAAGAGGCCGACCACGTTGAAGGTTTCGCCAAAGAAATGGCTGTTGTTACGCATTCAAAACTTGAAAACAAAAATGGCAAACTCTCTCCCGCCTCTCCACTAGAAGAGCCTTTGATTGTCCGTCCCACTTCTGAAACAATTATCGCCGACAGCTTTTCAAAATGGATTAAATCTTATCGTGATTTGCCGGTCTTGGTCAACCAATGGGCCAATGTTGTCCGTTGGGAAATGCGCCCGCGCTTGTTCCTTCGCACCCGCGAGTTTTTATGGCAAGAGGGACATACCGCTCACTCAACTGCCAAAGAAGCTGAAGAAGAAACACTAAAAATGCTTGAGGTTTACCGTCAGGTTGCTGAAAATTATCTGGCAATGCCGGTTTTAGTGGGACGCAAACCTGAACACGAAAAATTCCCCGGTGCTGTTGATACTTATTGCATTGAGGCCATGATGCAGGACGGCAAAGCTTTGCAAGCCGGAACATCACATTTTTTGGGACAGAACTTTGCAAAATCTGCCAATATCAGTTTTGTTAACAAAAACAACCAGCAAGAATACGCCTATACGACCTCTTGGGGCGTATCGACACGTCTTATCGGGGGGCTGATTATGAATCACGCCGACGACGAAGGAATGATTGTACCTCCGGCTGTTGCCCCTTATCAAATAGTAATTGTACCGCTGATCAAAAATGAAGCCGACACCGACACTATTATGACCTATATCAATGATCTGCGCAATATGCTCAAAGTCAAAATGCCGCTCGGCGACAAAATCCGTATCAAAATTGATAAACGCGACAAGAAACCCGTTGATAAATTCTGGGATTGGACCAAGAAAGGTGCTCCGATTATTGTTGAAGTCGGACTTCGTGACATTGAAGGCGAAAATCTTATGGTGCGCGAGCGCTTAAAAATCAACACTCCTGAAGGCAAAGAAGTTATCAAACGCAGTGATTTTGTTGCTAATATTGAAGAACGCTTACAAAACATTCAAAATCAAATGTTTGTACGCGCAAAATCACGTATGGAACAAAATATTCGCACCGACATAACCACAAAAGAACAATTCGCCACTTATTTTGCCAACAGCAACGCTTGGATTGAAGACGGCAAACAGGGCAAAGTTGCATTTGTCCGTGGCAAATGGTGCGGAGATCCGGAAACAGAAGAAATTTTAAAATCAATGAAAATTACAATTCGCTGCATTCCGTTTGATCAAAGCAACACCACCGGTGAATGTTTGCTGACCGGCAAACCCGCAACCATGGACGTCATATACGCCCGCAGTTACTAATAAATAAAAAAAGAGCGGCTTAACCGCTCTTTTTTTTATTTTAAACTCAATTGTCTACAGCTTTTTGTTCAACAATTCGTTTACAATCTGCGGATTGGCTTTTCCTTTCGATTCTTTCAAAACTTGCCCGACAAACCAACCGCGTAGATTTACTTTTCCGTTGCGATATGCAGCAACATTTTCCGGATTATTGGCAATCACTGCATCAACAATTGCCTCAATTGCTGCAGTGTCTGTAACTTGCTTCAAACCTTTCTCTTCCACAATCTTTTCCGGATTATCGCCGGTTTCTGACATAATTTCAAACACATCTTTCGCCACCTTGCCCGAAATTACACCAGTTTCAATCAGCTCAACCAATTTGCCAAGATTTTCAGCAGAAATCGGAGAGTTTTCAATAGTTAGATTTTTGCGGTTTAGCATTGCAAAAAAGTCACCCATCAACCAATTGGCTACTTTTTTACCATCATGGCCTTTTGCAGCCTTTTCAAAAAACTCTGCCACTTCTTTATTTTCACAAATAATTGTAGCGTCGTATTTTGTCAGCCCCATTGTTTCCATAAAACGAGCTTTTTTAGCATCCGGTAACTCCGGCAGATTCTGTTTTATTTCATCAATAAACTCATCACTCAACACCAGCGGAGGTAAATCCGGCTCCGGAAAATAGCGATAGTCATGAGCAAACTCTTTTTTACGCATAACCTTAGTTTGACCGCTTACCGGATCAAACTGTCTGGTTTCCTGCTCAATTGTTCCGCCGTTTTCATAAACTTCTATATGTCGGCGTGCCTCGTTTTCAATTGCCTGCATTACAAATTTTACCGAGTTAACGTTCTTCATTTCACAACGGGTACGATATTCCGTGCTCCCCTCAGGACGAACCGAAACATTGACATCGCAACGCATTGAACCTTCATTCATATTGCCGTCACATGTACCGAGATAGCGCAAAATCGAGCGCAATTTTTTCAAGAAAGCACCTGCTTCTTCCGGTGCACTGAAATCCGGCTTGGTAACAATTTCCATCAACCCGACACCGGCACGATTAAGATCAATAAAACTCTTTACCGGCGACATATCGTGTATCGATTTTCCGGCATCTTGTTCTATATGCATACGTTCGATTCTTATATCTTTTGTGCTACCGTCATCAAGGTCTATTGTAACTACACCTTCGCCCACAATCGGATATCTGAACTGTGTTATTTGATAGCCTTGTGGTAAATCTGCATAAAAATAGTTCTTGCGTGAAAACTCCGAATATTTATTGATTTTCGCACGCAATCCCAAACCGGTTTTTACCGCCTGTCGCACACACTCTTCATTCAAAGTCGGCAACATTCCCGGCATTCCGGCATCTACGAAAGAAACGTTCTGATTTGTATCCGAGCCGAAATGAGTTGAAGCGGAACTAAAAATCTTTGATTTTGAAATTATCTGACAGTGAATTTCCAAACCGCAGACAATTTCCCATTTTCCTGTTTTTCCTTCCAATAACATTATTTCAGCCTCTCAAATTTTGCTTCTTGTTCTAACACGCTTGCAGCCTTAAAAATTGTTTCCTCATCAAAAGCCTTGCCAATCAACTGCAACCCCAAAGGCAACCCACTTGATGATAGCCCGATTGGCAAACTCATTGCCGGCAATCCTGCCAGACTTACAGACACTGTAAACACGTCGTTAAGCCACATATTAATAGGATTTTCCTGCATTGACTTATCTCCGATTGGAAAAGCTGCACTCGGTGCTGTCGGTGTCAGGATTACATCACATTGCTTAAAAGCATTTATAAAATCATTTTGAATCAACCTGCGAACTTTTTGTGCTTTTAGATAATAAGCATCATAATATCCGGCAGACAGCACATAAGTTCCTATCATAATACGACGTTTTACTTCTTTGCCAAAACCTTCCGTACGGCTGTTGATATACATATTATCCAGATGATCACCATCAATTCTTAAGCCATAGCGCAATCCGTCATAGCGAGCTAAATTTGATGATGCTTCCGCCGGAGCAATAATATAATACGTCGGTAGTGCATATTTGGTATGTGGCAAAGAAATATTCACTATCTCTGCCCCTGCCTGTCGCAAAATTTCGATTCCCTTATCCCAATAATCAGCAATCTCTCTACTCAGTCCCTCAGGACGATATTCGGCAGGCACACCGACCTTAAGCCCTTTTACGCTTTGCCCTAAAACTGTTGTAAAATCAGGGACTTCTTTATTAACTGAAGTAGAATCTTTGGCATCATAACCAGCCATAGATTTCAACAAAATCGCACAATCTCTGACATCTTTAGCAATCGGACCTGCTTGATCAAGCGACGAAGCAAAAGCCATAATTCCGTAACGAGAACAACGACCATATGTCGGTTTGACCCCAGTGACACCGCAAAAAGCTGCCGGCTGACGAATGGAACCGCCGGTGTCGGTACCTGTCGCCGCAACACAAATATTAGCAGCCACTGCTGCAGCTGAACCGCCTGACGAACCTCCCGGAACCAAGCGGCGTTCTCTCTGCCACGGATTAATTGCCGGACCATAAAAGCTGGTCTCGTTACTGCCCCCCATAGCAAACTCATCCATATTCAGTTTACCCAGACAAACAGCACCGTCATTAAACAAGTTAGAAGTAACCGTTGATTCGTATTGCGGAACAAAACCATCTAAAATGTGTGAACATGCAGTTGAACGAACATCTTTTGTACAGAACAAATCTTTAATTCCCAGCGGAATACCTTCCAAATCCCGATTGGTACCATCAGCATAGCGCTTATCAGATTCCTCAGCTTGTTTTAGGGCATAATCAGGAGTTTCCAGCACATAAGCATTCAAATCCCGATTTGCTTCCATCGATTCTATATATGCTTTAGTCAACTCAGTTGCACTAAACTGCTTGTTTTTTAATGCTTCTAAAGTTTCTGCAAGTGTAAGTCTTGTAATCTCGGTCATCAGTTTTACTCCACAACCTTAGGCACAACAAAATAATCATATTCGGACATCGGGGCATTTTTCAAGATCTTATCAGCCTGATTTCCTTCAATAACTTCATCTTTTCTGCAAACCAATTTAGTATCATTAACGGCGATTAATGGTTCAACATCATCGGTATTCACCTCATTGAGTTGCTCAACCCAATTAATGATTTTATTAAATTCTTCTTTTGTTGCTTCAACCTTATTATCATCTACCTTCAGTCGTGATAAAAAAGCCACCCTTTTAACGGTTTGTGTATCTATCGCCATTATAAAATCCTCTTTTCAAAAAACAGAGCCATTGAAATTCAATGGCTCATAATAAGATATTTGTTCAAACAACTCAAGCCTGATTTTAACCTTCGACAAGCATTTTTCCACATTCTTGAGCATTATCCAAATTGATCATGCCGACAATATGGTAACCGCAGTCGACATGCAAAACCTCGCCGCTGACAGCTGAACCCAAATCAGACAACAGAGCCAAAGCCATATTTCCAACTTCATCTTGGCTAACATTGCGACGCAAAGGAGCGTTCAACTCGTTCCAGTGCAAAATTTTGCGAAAATCACCGATACCTGATGCAGCCAAGGTCTTAATCGGACCAGCAGAAATAGCATTAACTCTAACCCCTTGTGCTCCCATATCAACAGCTGCTGCACGAACTGAAGCCTCCAAAGCGGCCTTGGCAACACCCATAATGTTATAGTTTGGCAAAACTCGTTCAGATCCCATATATGTCAAAGTCAGAATAGACCCGTTTTCATTCATAATCGGGGCAGCACAGCGGCAGGCTTCCAAAAATGAATAACACGAAATATGCATTGTATTTGTAAAGTTGGCCAATGACGTATCAATAGTACGACCTTTCAACTCATTTTTATCGGAAAAAGCAATAGCATGAACCACAAAATCAATTTTGCCCCATTTTTCTCCCAATTCCTTAAAACAAGACTCTACGCTTGCAGAATCAGAAACGTCGCATTTTATCAACAACGGCTCATTATCCAGTTGTGCGGCCAACGGCTCTACACGTTTTTGCAAAACCTCATTTTGATAAGATATTGCCAACTGGGCTCCCTGAGCATTCAATGCTTGTACAATTCCCCAAGCAATTGATTTGTCATTGGCAAGTCCCATAACAATCCCCTTTTTGCCACTCATTAACAACTGGTTATTAGTCATTTACTTTTCCTTTGCTTTTATTCTAAAATTAAGATACTAAATAAACTTGTCTGCATATTTATAAGATTTATACGTTTTTGTAAACTGTTTTTTTATTTGGGGTTAATTATGAGTACCAAAACCGCTGTTATATCAAGATACAAAGCAATCACAGCTTTTCTGTTGTTTTTGTTCAAACGCGCCAGAGCTGATGCTGTTTTTCGTGTAGCCGCATCGTTAGCTTATACTTCTTTAATTGCACTTGTACCTCTTATTGCGATCGGCATTGCAATTTTCTCTGCGTTTCCGGTATTTGATAGCATACGTAGTCAACTTGCAGATTTTTTATTTCAAAATCTCGCCCCATCATTTGAAGAAGAGATTCGCCAACACCTCGAAGGTATTGTTAAAAAATCCGGACAACTCGGAGCCGTCGGCGTTACCGGTATTGCAATCACTGCAATTCTTTTACTTTCGACAATTGAAGATAGCTTTAATTACATATTTAAGGTAACACAGCCACGCCGTATTGCCACCAAAGTCACACTGTACTGGACAGTCATAACTCTAGGTCCCCTGCTCCTTGGCTCCGCCTTTTCCATGCGTGGCTACCTCTATACTTTACAAAAATTTGTATACGGCAGTGATGAAACTTCCGGGCTGTTTTTCAGCTATATGATTCCACAGCTCATCACCATGATAACGCTCATGCTCGTATATGTGCTTGTACCCAACAAAAAAGTGCCGGTAATAAATGCTTCAATCGGAGCAATTATTGCTGTGATTTTATTTTGGTTTTTGCGATTGGGATTTGGATCTTTTGTAATGTCAAACACCACATATTCAACACTTTACGGCGCGCTTGCAATTATTCCGATTTTCCTTATTTGGATGTATCTGTCTTGGGCTGTCGTTATTTTTGGAGCTGTCGTAACTGCTGCCATTGACGAATATAAAAACCTTAATAAAGCGGAAACAAAAATTAAATCGACTGAAAAAAACAGTCGCAAGAAATAATTTTATTCTTTCTGCCCAATCCCTTATTATATCCGTAATGAGGGATTTTTTTATTGCAAAATATTATATGTTGTTATAGCCTTAATTACAAATATGCTCTTGCATATTCAGAACCATTATGGTTCGGAGCCTTCACAAGCTCATATCATGTCCGGCGGTTGGAATATCGTCGTTAAATAGTCCTTTATGGGATTATAAATATTCCCAGACCTTGGTCTGGGAGCTTTCAGCGTATGTCCAATAACTTTTGTTTAAAGGCTGAAAGATCATTTGATATGGTATGATTTGTGAACTCCCAGACCACTTTTGGTGGTCTTTTTTCTTACAACATAGAGGCACAAAATATGACCATATCAAAAACTCAAAAACAACGTGGACGCCAGCCCGATGGATCACCTAACCGAATTGATATCTTAGTCGGCAACCGTATCAGACAAAAACGATTAAGCATTCATTTATCACAACAGCAGCTTGCCGATAAATTACACATATCTTTCCAACAATTGCAAAAATATGAAAGCGGACAGAACCGCGTTTCCGCAAGCCGTCTGTGGGATTTATCACAAATTCTCAATGAACCTGTAGGCTATTTCTTTGAAAATATTGATGAACAACTGGCGATACAAAGCCCTCGATTTTCGCATCACCAGCCTTAATCTGAGTATTTTTTCAACAATCGTCTGGCTTCATCAATATCATTCATCGGAATAATTGTATCTCCAATCTTTTGGCCGGTTTCATGCCCTTTTCCGGCCAAAACCAATATATCCCCCTTTTCCAAATGAGATATTGCATACTCAATGGCCTCAATACGATCACCGATTTCGATGGCACTCGGGCATTTGGCAATAATTTCACTCCGAATTTGCTCTGCCCGTTCTGTTCGCGGGTTGTCATCAGTTACAATCACCTTATCAGCCAATCGTTCAGCAATTTCACCCATAATCGGTCGTTTTAACTTATCCCGATCACCACCGCAACCAAAAACAACCCAAAGTTTGTTATTCGTATGCACTCTCACCGTCTTCAGTACATTTTCTAAAGCATCAGGCGTATGCGCATAGTCTACATAAACAGCAGCTCCGTTTGGCAAAGTTCCTACTCTGTCAAGACGACCGCATGCCCCCTTAATACGGGGCAAATAATCAATAATTTTCTCGCTCATACCACCATTAAGTGCAATCACCATACCAATGGCACACAAGACGTTCATCGCTTGAAAAGCTCCGATTAACGGCAAATCTATCACATATATTTTACCTAAAATTTCAACTTTAAGCTTTTGTCCCTCGCCATGAGGAACACTTTCAATTAACTTCAAATCTCTACCTTTTTTGCCATATGATAGAACTTTTATACCTCGCTCGTCACAGGTACGCCTTAATTCATCAAATTCTTTGATATCAGCATTCAAAACCGCCGTTCCATCTGCTTTCATAACGCGTGAAAACAACTGTTTTTTTGCTTCAAAATAATTCTCCATCGTAATATGATAATCAAGATGATCTTGAGTAAAATTGGTAAATCCCGCAACTTTAATCGGCAAGTTATCCATACGATACTGTTCGATTCCAACTGAGGATGCTTCCATTGAAACATACTCAACTCCCGCTACTGCCAACTGCTTCAGAATTTTATGTAATGTAATGCTATCCGGTGTAGTTAACGTCTCAATATTGTCAAGACCATCAGCCACAACTCCGACCGTACCGATACTTGCTGCATTGTGACCTAGAGTTTTCATAAGTTGTCTGGTAAAATCAGCAATCGATGTTTTACCGTTTGTCCCCGTAATTGCCGACATCATCGGTGGAATGTTTGTATAAAAATTGGCTGCCATCTGCGCAACATTTCTGCGCATATCTCCCTTTAACTTAATGAATACTGCCTCATCTTTTGCCCCGTTATATTCACCGTCATATACTACAACCCTTGCACCGGCATCTAAAGCGGCCGGAATATATTTTTTTCCATCCTGAGTTTTACCGCTCAATGCAATAAACAGTCCTCCATTGCTAACTTTACGAGAATCAAGTTCCAACGCCGTAATCTCGATCTCCGGGGAATATTCATTATCAGTTTCAATACCGTGCAAAATTTTGCTAAGTTTCATCTTGTGCCTCTTTTTGTTTATCTGCACGCGATTATACACCGTAATTTTTATTTTTCTACTGCCTTTAGCGGTTTCTCGACAGAAACTATTCCCCCTCAAAGTGCCTACTTTACAAACATTTGTTATATGCTAAAAATTACTCTGGAGATACAAATGCAAAAAACTTATTCTACACAAGAAGAAATATGGAGCAGCACCGTCCACGGATTCGGAATCCTTTTCGGTATTGCGGCTCTTACCGTTTTGACGGCCATGGCATCACGCTTTGGCAATGCATGGAGTATTGTTTCATCGGCGATATTCGGAGCATCAATGATACTGCTCTACTCTGCCTCCACACTATATCATGCCATCACCAACCAATATGCCAAAAAGGTCTTAAAAAAATTTGACCACATTTCAATATATTATCTCATTGCCGGTACTTATACCCCATTTTTGCTGGTAAACCTCCGCGGACCCGTCGGCTGGACAATATTCGGCATCATTTGGGGACTTGCCATTATCGGAACCATAATCAAACTTGCCACCCCGACCAATGGCACAAAATTATGGTCAATCGGTCTTTATCTCCTAATGGGATGGATGATTGTTTTTGCATCCAAAACACTATTATCAAACATTAACACATCAGGTCTTGTATTTTTAATTTTAGGCGGACTGTTTTACACATTAGGAATTGCCTTTTATGTCTGGAAAAGCAAAAAATACACTCATGCCGTTTGGCACTTTTTTGTGCTTTGCGGGACCATTATGCATTTTTTTGCTATTTTATTCGGCTGTGTTCTACTCTAATTATCAGGCAAAATATCCTCTACACAATTATCACCGTTAAAGTTATATGATGAAATCAAACCATTGCTGATAACAAAAGACACCTGACAATAATATACAGAATTCATATCAGGATTTTGCCCCAAATTTTCGCCCTCAATTGCTGAATATACTATCTGATTTGCATACGGATCCTGCTGTCCGCTGTTAGACTGCAGCATATATGTATAAATTATAGTATCTTCATCGACCTGTGATTGGGTATAAGGTTCTCCCCAACTTTCAACCAGTGTTTCTGAGGTATTTCCGACCCAATTGTTCAAACTTGATGTAAAACCGGCATTTCCGCCATATGTACAACCCGCCAACAATAGCAATGACAACAATATCCGCATTCTATTTCTCCTAAATTTCACTCAATGCAGATATATAAATCAATCGCCTGTTTTCAAGCCTTATCTTGCATTTTTTGCAACTTACCGATATCAATATTTTTTATACGTATCCGCATATATATCTTATCGTTATCCAACTTATTTTCCAATATTTCGGCATTATTGTGTAACCATGCAATCATTTTACCGTCTGCAGCACTAACCTCTATACCCATTGTTTGATATTCCGCACACAAAATTGCATCGATTCGTTTTAGTAACTCCTCACAGCCGGTTCCCCTAAGAGCCGAGATTGCAATAACATTGTCTAAATTTCTTAACTTATTTACCTGATCATCTCCAAGCAGATCAACCTTGTTATAGACCTCAATATAGTTATCCTGATACTCAATTCTTTCCAAACCGAGACTATGTAATACATCCAAAACATCCTGTCGTTGTTTTTTATTGTCATCATTTGCCACATCAAGCACTTGTACAACAATATCAGCTTCCAACACTTCTTCCAAAGTTGCACGAAAAGCCATAATCAATTCATGTGGCAGATCAGATATAAAACCTACCGTATCCGACAAAATTATTTCTCGTCCTGATGGTAAACACAGTTTTCGCATTGTTGTATCAAGTGTTGCAAAAAGCAAGTCTTCTGCAAAAACATCAGCCTTGGTCAAATAATTAAACAATGTTGACTTTCCTGTATTGGTATAACCGACCAAAGCAACAATCGGATACGGAACTTTTTGGCGAGCTCTTCGTTGCAAACCACGTGTCTGCTTAATTTTTTCAAGAGCCTTCTTAATTTTGACAATTTTATCATCAATTATTCTTCTATCCAACTCAATCTGAGTTTCCCCAGGTCCACCTAAAAAACCGGCACCTCCTCTTTGCCGTTCCAAGTGTGTCCAACTCCTGACCAGTCGGCTTCTTTGATATGTCAAATGTGCCAACTCAACCTGTAGTGAACCTTCTTTAGTTTGAGCTCGTTCTCCAAAGATTTCAAGAATAAGTGCCGTTCGATCAATAATTTTTACATTAAGAGCTTTTTCCAAATTTCTCTGCTGTATTGGACTCAAATCACCATCAACGATCAACAGTTCTACACTTCTGTCATCAATAATGGATTTTAACCGTTCTACATTTCCCTGTCCAAAAAATGTACCTGCCCTGATTGCACGCAGTTTAATCACTTCCGACCAAACCATATCTAAACTTATTGCTGCACACAACCCTACTGTTTCAGACAAACGAGCACCAATATCCAAATTTATATCGCTAATAAATGGATATACAACAGCAACGCGTATTTTATTTTTTGGAGATGTCAAAACTACTCTTCGCCTGCAATATCAATGGCTGCACTAGGCATAATTGTAGATACTGCATGCTTATAAACCAACTGAGTATGTCCGTCACGGCGTAACAATATCGACTGATCATCAAACCATGTAATCACACCTTGTAATTTAACGCCGTTAATCAAAAATACCGTAACTGCTATTTCATTTTTACGGATATCGCCTAAAAAATCTTCTTGAACTTTAGTTGTAGGCATCTTTTTTGTCCTTATTAATTATTGTTATAATTTAAATATCATTTTTTCACTAATAGTAAAGAAGTGTTTTGTTTTTATGCAAAAATTTTCTCAGCTCTGCGAATTGCCGCCGGCACACAGAAAAATATTACGCGATCTTCTGCCTCGATTTCAAACTCATCAATGTCAAAACAAACTTCACCTTTTCTGACTATTGCACAAATTTTACTGCCCGATGGCAAATCAAATTGCAACAATTTAGTACCTATCAACGGCGAATCATTTTTTATCGAGACTTCCCAAATCTCTCCTAATGTCGCACCGAGAGAATATGCACAGGATATATTGACCTTTCGCAACTCTTTTAAAATTGAAGAAATTGTCAGCGCCGTTCTATCCACCAACGTATTTTCACCGATATTAATAATTTGTGTATTTGCCGTTCGTTCTCCCACCAGTGCGATTGTATTTTCTATACCGTTTTTGCGTGCCACCATTGCCGCGACCAAATTATCTTTATCCTCATAACCTACCGCAACAGCAGCATCGACATTATCTATCCCAACATCACTCAAAATATTTTCACTCATAATCGAACCGTTAAACACTGCCGTTTTATTCAACTTTTCTGCTAACTGTTGTGCCGATTCGAAATCATCATCAATAATTTTGCAACTGACAATATTGTCATCAGCTTCCAATTTTTCTGCTAAGTAAAGTGCCGTTTGATTACCACCGACTATCAAAACCCGCTCATTTGCCTTATGCTCAACTCCAAAAGCGGTTACCAATTCATCAACTTTTCCGCTCTCTACCAACACATTGACTTCATCACCGCCATGTAACATATCATCGCCACTCGGCAAAATCACTTTGCCACCGCGCACTATACTGACAATCATAGTCCTCAGCCCTTGTGCTTTATTTACCAAATCACGCAACGGCACATTTACCAACGGGCATTTTTTGGTAATACGAAACGATAGTAACTGAACTTTTTTGTCTGCTAAAGGACATACTGCCGACATACCGGGGATTTTTATTATATTCATCAACGCTTTTGCAATTTCATATTTTGGAGAAACCACCAAATCAATCGGCAGACTTGCATCATTAAACAAACCGCCCCATGTTGCCTTAAAATAAACTCTTGAATCAATACATGCTACCCTCCGCGGAATATCAAACAACGTATATGCCGCCTGACAAGCTACCATATTAACTTCATCGCTTCCGGTTGCCGCAATCAACAAATCAGCTGTTGATGCCCCAGCCTTTTTCAATACATCTGGGTGCGATACCAACCCATGAACCGGCAGAATATCCCACTCCTGTGCAATACTGTTTAGAGACTTTTCGTCATCATCAACCACCACAATATCGTTATTTCCATGACTTAGATAACCGACAATACTGCGACTTATATTATTTGCACCACCGACAATTATTCGCATTCTGCATATTCTCCCGCAAAGAAACTATCAATGACTGCATATGCACTATCAAAATTGTTTGTTTTCACATACTGCTCTCTGAATTTTTTAGCATCATGCAATCCCTTGCTATACCAACAAACATATTTTCTTGACAAAGCCAATGCCGTCCTGTCACCATAATATTCCCGCAATCCTTTAATATGAGTTAACAGTATTTTTTGAATTTTTCTGCTGTCGGGTTGCTTTGCTTCAACTCCGTTTTTAAGATATTCATCAATTTGTGCTATTAACCACGGGGCTCCTAACGTAGCACGTCCTACCATAACTCCGTCGACACCTGTTTTTTCAAGCATATCACGGGCTGAAGGTCCGTCAAACACATCACCGTTACCGACAACCGGAATTTTTACTGCACTCTTTACTTCTGCTATTTTATCCCAATCTGCCTTACCCGAATAAAAATCACTTCGAGTACGTCCATGCACTGTAATATAAGAAGCTCCGCTGTTTTCGCACATTTGTGCAAAATCTATTGCATTTATATGTTCATGATCCCAGCCGAGACGAAATTTCACACTGACTTTAAGCGGAGTTGCCATTTTTACCGCTTCAATAATTTTTCCGGCAAGAACTAAATCCTTACTGAGTGATGCTCCGGAATTATTATTTACAATTTTCTTTACCGGACACCCCATATTAATATCAAGGCTATGTGCTCCTAGTTCCTCTGCCAATTTTGCTGCATCTGTAAACAATACGGGATCCGACCCTACCAACTGCACAACCACAGGATAATTTTCATCTCGCACATCTGCAATTCTGCACGTTTTTGGATTTTTACGTTCCAATGCATTAATCGCAACCATCTCTGACACGATATTACCGGATCCGAACGAATGAACCAACTGTCGCAACGGCTTGTCTGTAATGCCGGCCATCGGCGCCAAAAAAACTTTGCTGTCAAAATCTAAAATCTGCATTTTAATTAAGTTTATCTAACGCTCTTGCCATTATGTAATATACTTTACCGATATCGGCACCCGAAATCACTGATAACAACACACTTGACTTTTCACAGCTTCGAGCTTTGGCAATCAATTTTTCAAATTCACTCATATACGCAGTTACTACTCTTCTGAAATCAGAATTTTTTTCATATTCTTCTTTTATAGCAACAACCTGCTTACGCGAAATATTTTTAGCTAAATATCTGACGAATGCTTCCGTATCGCCATCATAATATTTTGCCCATAATTTTTCCTGCATATCACCATTAAACACCGCATTAATATCAACTGCCAGATTCTCCAAAGTTTCAATTATGCCGGTTGCATTTTTCAAGAAATTATCAACCTTAACGTCTTGATATTTCTTTTCCAGACTCAAAAATTCTTTACTTGCCTTTTGTGCCTCGTTATTCAAAATTTCTACCTGTTTTTGCAACACACCATTAAATGTTCCTGTATTAGCCACAAGCTCCCCGCCTTTAATATTAAAGTCATTAATACTGCTCTGCACACAAAGCATGGCATTATTAACTTTATTAACGGTTTCATCGGCAGCACTTGACAATGTGCTTGACTGTTCTAAGAACACATCGCTTGAATTCTTAATATCGTTTGCGATTCTCTCAGCATTTGCCGTGATTTCCATAATTGTCGAGCGCAATTTATCACCGGAATTCTCAAAATACTTAGCGCTCATATTGGCTGCATCTTCGAGTTTTAGACTCAAATCTTTAAGCTCTTGTCCCAAATTTTGGATTTTTCCGTGCGCAAAATCAGCTTTTTCGCTCAGTTTATCAGATGCATCTTGCAATATCTGATTAAAATAATCTACCAACGAGCGGGTATCATTAGAAATACCAACCATTTTATTACTCTGAGCAGCAATTAAGTCATTTACTTCAACAACACCGGTACTAACCTCAGCCGTAACCGTATTAAAACCTGACAGATACTTTTCATATTCGCTCATAACCTGACCTATTTTAGCTGCAGTCATATCTGCCGTACTGACTAATGCTTGCGAACATTCACCCATTGAAGAATGGACTTTCTCTATATTTGCAATTGAATTTTGAATCGACTGGTCAACATCAGAACCAACCTTACCCAGACGATCTCCCAATGCCGTAACTTCAAAAGATAACTTTCCGGCTTTTTCATATAAACCGTCAATATCTCCCCCCAAAGTCTGACTGATTTCTTTCATTCTGTTCTCAATCTCGCCGGCCAAATCCTGCATATACTTATATTGCTGAGCCATAGAAGATTCGCCAAGTCTTGTCTGAGCGGTTACCTGATTGGCCACATCTGCCAAAACATCTTTGTGATGAGCAAAACTCTTTTCCAAAACATTAGCTTGCTCTTTCAACTTGCTTGACGCCTCATCCAATCCCTTAAGATGGCTGTCAACCTTACCGACAAAGGCCTCAACATCTCTGCCAAATCCGCTATTTATTGCCGTCAGTTTATCAGTATTTGCAACAATCTCATTGGTAGCCGCATCAGTTCCGCTCTTAATATCATCAACAACTCCGGAGAAACTGTTTAAGCTGACTTCAAAATCACCGGCCACTTTTGAAACTTTTGCAAAAATCTCATCAATACTATTCTCAAGTTTTTGACTTCTGGCGGCGATTGCAGCATCCATTTCTCCAAGTCGGTCGATTGATTGCGATGATTGCTCGGCCACACTTGCCACGCGCCTGTTAACATTGTCTTCCATATCAGACATTTTTGCAAACACGCGATCCGAACTCTCTTCAATCGAAGCCATTTGTGCTTTTAGCGAAGCACTTAGTTTATCCGTATAGTCTGATATTTTATTAAATACATCCAAAAATTCGCTTTGTTGATGTTTGAAAAGCAAATTAATATTTTCAGCCTTCTCATCAAGAGAATGTACAACATCAGAAACATAGCCGACTGTGGTATCCGCCACAGAATTCAGCAATGTTGATTGACTTTCAAATGCCGATAAAATCTCGTTAAACGCATTTCCGGAGTTTGTTGCCGTCTTTTCTACCAATAAAGCATGTTCTGACAACGATTTTGCCACTTGTTCTGTTTTTTCATCAACCTGAGTAATCAATGCTCCGAATTTATCATTCTGCTCAGAAAGCATATTTTCAAATCCTGAAGCCTTCGCCAAAGTCTGTTCGGTAACTGCCGCAAATCTTTCCGATTCTTTTGCCAAATTAGCTGCAATTTCATTAGTTTGGCTTACGACGTCTGAAGACATCTTAACCGACAACGATAATTGATCTTTCAAATTTGCAACTGCGCCATTTGCTTCATTTGCAACCACGCCTGCTGCATGGGCAAGTTCATCAATCTGTCGTTTCAGTTCTGCCTTGGTTTCTTCTATACGACTGATTGAATTATTAATTTGGCGATTTTGTTGCAACAACGATGTTTCTGCCACCTTGCTTTGCGTAACCGCAAAATTGCTTACCTCTGAAAGTTTGTCGCTCTGCTCATTCAACGAACTGCTTAAAAACTGGAATTGCTCCATAATCCCCGAAGTAGAATTTTTCACATTTGCCACATTATCATTTAACGTAGATGACAAATGTTTCAAATTATCAAACATATCACTGGTCAATTTTTGCAATTTGTTGCGTTGATCCTCAAAAACAAAACCGCACGATTTTGCCTGTTCGGTTACAGAATTTGCTACATCTTGTATTTTTCCTGCATTGTTTTCAAAAGCATCAACAACGTTCTGAATATTATTAACCGCCTCCGAGCTACGCAAATTCAATTTTTCGAACTTTGACGATAGCGCATCTTCAACACTATTCAGGCTGCCTGCAATTTCCTCAGCAACTCCCTTCAGTTCATTCACCTGAATTGAAACGCTTTCTTCAATAACATTTGCTCTGGCAATAATTTTATCAACCTCTCCACCGAGAGACTGCCCGTGTGTAGAAAACTTTTGATATATTTCCTTAATACTGTCATCGAGAGATTTTGCATAATCCTCAACATGCAATGTTTGAGCCTTAATTAAATCATCAACATCTGAAGCAATCTCACGCAGTTTGTCCCCCATCTCCTGGCTACCGCTAATTGCACGTTCAGAAATCGTCTCAAGATATTCTCCTTGGCTTTGTAAATTTCCTACAACACGATTAACGCTTTCCTCCGACATCAGACTATAGTTCTTCATATTCTCATTGGCCTCAAGAACTTGTTGTGCTGCTGTTTCGGTAATGTTTTTAATTGTATAAGCAGAGTCTTTCATTTCTTCGATTCCCGGCATCAATTTTTTAATCATACCGTCAATCTCACCTTGCAAATGTTCGGCAATTCCGGAAAATTGTTCCATATAACTGCTTAAATCCTTTGTTGTCTGAAATGCCTTATCTGTCACACCATCAAAACTTGTGGTTAGAGTCTTCACTCCATTCGTAAGTTCCACAATGCTTTTAGTTGAATAATTATCTAACACTTGTACCAAATTAGAAAAATCATCTACCCTTGCACCGAGTTCTTTTTTTATAGTTTCGGTTTGTTTCATAGCAAGTTGTGTAACTTCCTGCAATTCAGAAACCTGTGAACGAATAGCGTCTGCCATTGCTTTAGCAGTCTCGGCACTTCCCTCTTCAGGGTATACCAACTGATTCATATAAGCGCGCAAAAACTTTGCTTCCTGCTTAAAACTTCTTTCTCTGTCAATAAACGATATCACCAACCAAATCAGTGGCAAAGGCAGAGATATACCCGCCAAGAACACACCGAATTCGTCTGGCATCATCAAAAACAGATTTGACCACCCGAAAAATTGAGTAATATAGATCAAAATAATCGCAAACCAAACCACACTGATCCATATCATCAGACGATGCATATTATTGCCCAACCAAGAGCTTTCTTCTTCAACCGGCACTGATACGTTATTTTGTTTTTTGCGATTCTCTTTAGACATCGGATTTTCCTCATATTTCTCAGGTTAGAGCCTAGCATATCCCATTAATTTTATTTTTCAATAAAAAATCCCGACATGTTAGACGTAACATATCGGGATCACTGACTTATGCACAAAGTTATTCAATACAGCAATCGACAGCTTTTCGAACAAAACTTTTAATCTTGGCAAAAGTACCACCGGAAACATCTGTTTCCTCAATTTTGCTTTCATTTTTTTCAGGTTTTGAATTTTCTGCTAAGTCCTTGGTAAGTTTTTTCACATCATCAAAGCTATCCTCAATCCATTTTACATCTTCCAGATTGAGCAACTTCATATTCAATCCCCAAAACAGGCAATACAATTCATAGGATTGGTCAAACAATTTATATGCATCGCTCTTATGTCCAAGGCTCTGTTGCTTTGTGCCGACTTCCATCAAACGCATCGATGCAGATAACAAATGCTTAGAAATACACCATACTTCGCCTTCATATTCGGGAATAACCTTTTGCATCAAATTCTTGCGTACATTGCGCACCTGTTCAATCAAATCATAATACGAAGTTTTACCGGTTTTTGCTCCCGAGAACATCAGGTGCTCTTCAATAGAAATCAGATTCATAATTCCGATTGTCAAATCCTGATCTGAAGACAAATCCTTCGGATTAACTTTTTTAGTAGCATCAATTTTTTCAACAAATTCTTTTATTTTCTTTTCTTTATCCATGATCAACTCCTAAAAATTGTACAATTCGTTAGCCTTTTGGCATAGTGGATAATAATAGAAATACAGGCTCAGCAAAGCCAAAGCCACTACCGGCACAGCAACTTTTTCAAACGGGAAATGAGCATGTCCGCCGTTCTTTTTCTTCATCCACTGATAAAAACGATTGGCCAGTATTAATGTAACTGCTCCCAATATTACACTGAACAAGAAAGGATCAATGAAAAACACCAAAATCGGCTCCGGATCGTACTTTAACTTGCTGACATACATAAAACCAATCATTGCAACACTTAGGAAAATCAGCCAAAAATCGCGCCCCGGAAAGTTCCACTTTTTCTTCTCAAACCACACAATCAGCCAATATCCCAGCAAGGCCAAAAAAGCTCCTGCCCACACACCCACAACACTGTCATCAACACCAAGACGACGAGCAATTTCAAGCGACGCCGCCACAGCTACCGTACAAACTGCACATGCCAGATTAGCCATTACCGGAGTACTAAAAATCAACAATACAGCAAGAAAAATCATCAACATCACAATCATTCCTTTCTCTTCAAAACAATATATCTCATTTATCTTTAAGTTTCAATCACTTTATTCGCCTGTGTATTTTAAACTTGACTTGCGCACCGATACCCAGTTATATAAAACATAATTTCAACTAAGGAGCTTATACAATGGAACTAAAAGGATCAAAAACCGAAAAAAACCTCATGGAAGCATTTGCCGGCGAGTCACAGGCTCGTAACAAATACACCTATTATGCCTCAAAAGCTAAAAAAGAAGGCTATAACATTATTGCCGCCAAATTTGAAGAAACTGCAAATAACGAAAAAGAGCATGCCAAAATTTGGTTTAAACTCTTGCACGACGGTGCCGTTCCTTCAACAATTGACAACTTAAAAGATGCCGCTTCAGGCGAAAACTTTGAATGGACCAATATGTATGAGCGTATGGCTAAAGAAGCTGATGAAGAAGGCTTCACCAAAATTGCCAACCTTTTCAGGCTTGTCGGCAAAATTGAAAAAGGCCATGAAGAAAGATACAACGCCCTGCTCAAATCTTTATGTGAAGGCTCGATCTTTTCTCGCCCCACAAAAGTTATTTGGGAATGTGCTAACTGCGGTCATCGTGTAGAAAGCCCTATGGCTCCGGAAAAATGTCCGGTATGTGATCACCCGCAAGCATACTTCTTCGAGTTACAAGAAGAATTCTAAATTAAAACCGCAACAACAAAAAATGCCGTTTTTAATAAACGGCATTTTTATTATAACAATACTTACATTCCCAATTTCCGCGCTCCGCGATAATTAAAATGTGCAATCGCCATTGCTAAAGCATCTGATGAATCATTATTTTTGGGCTTACACCCCGGCAATAATACCTTGACCATCGTCTCAACCTGTTCTTTAGCTGCTTTTCCAACCCCAACAACTGCTTTTTTGATTTTGTTTGGCTCATACTCTGTAACCGGAATCCCATACAAAGCCGGAGCCAAAATAACCACGCCTCGTGCCATACCCAATTTTATAGTCGATGTAGGATTATCATTTAAAAATACCTGTTCGATTGCCGCCTCATCCGGGTGATACGTCTCTAGCACTTCATTCAGCGTGCGATGAATAATCGCCAATCTTTCTGCAATTGGTAATTTAGCATCAGTCTTAATAAAACCGTCTGCAACATATTTCATCTTATTGCTCTCTACCTCAATAATCCCCCAACCGGTAGAGGACAAACTCGGATCCAAACCTAAAATACGCATTTTCACCTTCCTCTTTTACAAAACTTTATACCAATCTTCCATATACGCACTTTTTTTAAGTTCTCTCTGAAACTTTCACATGTTTACAAAAGCGATTGTCTATCTGGACAATCGCTTTTGTTATTTTAAGCACCTACTTTGTTGTCTTGCTTGCCTCTTTCCAAAAACCTCTCAGTAATAGTCTGGAACAAAACATACAACATTGGAATAATTATGAGCCCTGCACCGGTACCAATCAACATTCCATAGAACACCGGTACACCGATTGCAATACGGCTGTTTGCACCGGCTCCGCTTGCCACAACCATCGGCAACACGCCCAAAATAAACGTAAACGCAGTCATCAGCACGGCACGAAATCTCTCTTTAAGACCTACCAAGGCTGATCGAGCGATTGTTGTCCCTCTCAAGCGTTCTTCTTTTGCAAACTCAACAATCAAAATCGCATTCTTAGCCGCCAAACCGACCAACAATACCAATCCCAATTGCGCATAAATTGATAACGGCAGACCATGTATAAACAGTCCGATAAGCGCTCCCACCATTGCTACCGAAACCGAAGCCAAAACCGGTACCGGAGTTGACCAACTCTCATATTGAGCTACCAAGAACAAATATGCAAATGTAATTGCCAACAGAATCAAGCTTCCGATTGTCCCCTGATTAGCTCGCTCTTGAAAACTCATACCTGACCAGTCATAACCATAACCTTGCGGCAATGTTTCTTGTGCAATTTTTTCCAATCCGGCCATAGCTTCACCACTGCTTACACCCGGACGAGCAATTGCCGTAATTGCTGCTGTCGGATATTGGTTATAACGGCTTACGGCTCGCGGTCCCAAAACTTTGCGCAAACTAATCATACCGCCTAACGGTACCATTTTTCCTTCATTATTTTGAACATACAGATTATTAATGCTGTCAATATCTTTACGGAACTTCCAATCCGACTGCAGCACCACCTTATTAACTTGTGTACCGAAGTTTACGTCGTTAATATATGACGATCCGAGATATTGTCCTAATGTACTGTAAATGTTGCCGACCGAGGTTTTACTTGCTTCTGCCTTTTCGCGATTCACATCTACAAAAATCTGTGGTGTTTCCGCATTATAAGTCGAAAAAGCATACATCAACAGAGGAGATGCATTCATCTTGGCCAACAGCATTTTTAAAGCATTATCCAACGCTTGCGGATCACTGCTATCCAACTCCTGCAATCTGAAATCCATACCGTTTGTATTACCCAATCCCATAATTGCCGGCATTTCAAACATATTAATTTTGGCCTCAGGAGTAGTTGCAGCAATTTCTGCATTTACTTTGTTTAATATATTGGTAGATAGCAACTCTTTACTTTTACGTTTGCTCCAAGGCTCCAAAATAACCGCCATAAATGCAACATTTTCTCCATCACCGCCAATCATACTGACACCGGCAATATCCATCACATGATGAACCCCTTTAGTATCTTTGATATGCTTTGCCACGCGTTCAACCACTTTTTCGGTACGCTCTCGTGAAGCACCTTCCGGCAATTGAATATCGACCATAAAAATACCTTGATCCTCATTAGGAATAAAACTTGTTTGGCTGATTTTCATAATTCCGCAAATTACTAAAATAATAATCCCGAAAATTACGGCAATCGCACTAATACTACGCCCTCCAATCGAGGCAATGCTCAAATATCTATTGCGCATTTTCTCCAAAATTTTACCAAACCAAAACAACGGTCCGCTCGTTTTGGGCTGTAAGGGACGCAAAATCGTTGCACACAGTGCCGGTGACAAGGTTAGCGCATTCAAAGATGAAAAAGATACTGACGCAGATATCGCTACCGCAAATTGCTGATAAATACGTCCGGTAATACCTCCCATAAAAGCAATTGGCACGAAAATCGCCAACAACACCAATGTTGTTGCAATAACCGCTCCCGACACTTGCTCCATAGCTTTGATTGTTGCATCTTTTGGTGATAATTTTTCCGATTCCATCAAGAACAATACACGCTCTACTACCACGATTGCATCATCAACAACCAATCCGATAGCCAGCACCAAACCGAACAATGTTAAAATATTAAGACTGAACCCCATTGCCATCAAAACAGCAAAAGTCGCAAAGATTGATACCGGAATTGTAATCGAAGGCACCAAAGTTGAACGCCAATCCTGTAAAAAGATATAACAAACAAATACCACCAACAGAAAAGTAAGTACTAGAGTCATTACAACTTCTTCAATAGAAGTCTTTATGTATTCTGTCGCATCATAAGCAATGTTAAGTTCAAAATCCTTCGGATACATCGCCTTCAAACGCTTCATTTCGGTTTTTAAATTGTTCATTGCCTCAATCGCATTAGCACCTGACAGCAGGTTTACGGCAACAGCAATTGATGGAGCACCGTCAAATTCAGCTCTTGCAAAATACCGTTCTTCGCCAACTTCAACTCTGGCCACATCTTTCAGCCTGACAAGACCACCTTCTTCATTGGTACGAACAATAATATTTTCAAAATCTTTAACCTCATTCAAACGACCCGTGGTTTGCAAAGTGTACACTGTCTGTTGAGTTCCGTCCCCCGGCATCGCTCCGACCTTACCCAAAGATGGCTGTACATTTTGCCCTCTGATTGCTGCCGCGATTGACGAGATTGGCAAATTCAATGCCGTAATTTTATCGGCATCCAACCAAACGCGCATACTCAACGGCGGAGCATAAACATTCACCTCTCCCACACCGTTGACCTTAATCAAGTTTTTCTTAATGTTGTTCTGCACATAGTCGCTCAACTGCAAAGCACTCATACTGCCATTAGGTGAGCGAGCCACCAAAAATCCCAAAATATCGGTTGAACGTCTAAATACTGTTACACCTTGTTGCTGCACATCAGATGGTAATTTTGACAACGCTTGCTGCACACGATTCTGAGTTTTTACCTGTGCCAAATCAGGATCAACACCTACTTTGAATGTAACCGTCAAACGATACCCGCCTGAAGAATCCGAGGTTGAATCCATATATAACATATCCTCAACACCATTAATTGCTTCTTCCAACGGAATACCCACCGTATTAGCCACCACTTCAGCACTTGCGCCCGGATAAGCTGCTGCAACCATAATTGTCGGTGGTGTAACTTCCGGATATAGTGAAATTGGCAATGAAAAGAGTGAAATTACACCGGCCAATGTCAATACGATGGAAATAACCATCGCAAAACGTGGGCGTTCAATAAAGATTCTTGAAAACATTGACTGTTATTCCTCCACCTTAATATTTTCGGCTCTTACTTTTTTGCCATCTGCAGCCTTTTGCAAGCCCTGAACTATCACCTTGTCACCGACTTTTATTCCGCTCGTAACCACTTGGCGTGAACCGATTGCTTCTCCGAGAGCCACTCTGTGTTGCTCAACAACACCGTCACCGTTTACTGTCATCACGTAGTTGCCATGCTCATCTTGTCCGATTGCCGACTGCAAAACAGTAATTGCCTTCTTTGCAACCCCTGCATCAATCTTCATATTTACATAACTACCCGGAATAAGTAATTCGTCATCATTCATAAACTCAGCATAAACTGCGATTGTAGCAGTATTTGTATCAATTGAGTTATCCATAAACTCATTTATTGAATCCATCTTAATAACTTTTCCGTTTGGAAGCTCAATTCTCGCACTAACATGTTTATTTTGCATACCGCTTTGTAAAACGCTGCTTATCTCTTTGTCTGTCATTGAAAAAGTAATACGCACCGGATTCATTTGCACAATAGAGGCCAAAACACCTGTAGCTGAACTTACAAAGTTACCTTCCGTAACTTTTGCTTTACCGATTTTTCCTGAGAATGGAGCCTTAATTTCCGCATGTTCTAAATCAATCTTTGCCAAATTATAATTAGCTTCCGTTTGTTTTACTGCAGCCTGAGCTTGCAGTAAACTTGAATAAGCCTCATCAAGTCTTGCTTCTGATGCAAATTTTTGCTGATTAAGAGATTTTTGGCGACGATAATCTTTTTCAATTTTGGTCAAACTCGCCTTGGCTGCATCGAGTTCTGCCTTACGCAAATCAGCAGTTGCTTGATAACGTTGTTTTTCAATAACAAACAAAACGTCTCCCTCTTTAACCACCGATCCTTCATCAAATCTTACTTCTTCCAAATACCCGCTGACCTGTGGCTGTAAATTGACTGAATTAATTGCTTCCACATGTCCGATAACACTGCTGTACGGAGTAACATCTTCTTCTGCAACTGTTTCTACCAACACATACGGATCACCGGTTGCACCGGCCATTATTGCCATCATATTCGGTGTTAAACGTGATTTCAAAAACCAACCGATTCCAATGCATAGGCAAATGCCCAAAACACGCCATATAATCTTATTGCTATCCATTTTTCCCATTACCATTTTAACATTCCTTCCTCAGTTGGTTTAATACTATATCCAATCCATATAAAAAGCTTTTATCCAACTCGACACTTTGCGAATTTTGGTTTGATACATAATAATGCAACGATCCGCGCCACAAATTCATGATTGCCAACGCAGCCTCATTCACTTTTACATCAGGCATCAATTGTCCATTTTTTTGCGCTGAGGTCAAGGCTTTTTGCACAATATCCAGACCAAAAATTCTAATATCTCCGAGTCTTTCAATAACTTTATTAAAAACCGCGTCTGACCACTCAACCTGCGCCATCACGAAAAACAAAAATTTCTGCAAATCACTATTGCTTGTGATATACGAAATCTCCCGTACAAAGAACTCGCGCAATTCATCCAAATTACACGGAACGCCGCATTCATCCTTCATCGGCTCAAACCTGTCTTTGATGTGATACTGTATCAATGCAGCTAAAAGCTCGCCTTTATCCTTAAAATGCCAATATACCGCACCTTTTGTCATGCTTATACGTTGTGCAATATCATCAAAAGAAGTTTTTGAAAATCCTTTTTCATAAAAACAATCAAGCGCAGCATTCAATATGTCGGTTCTGGTGTTTTCCGCCTCTTCCTTGGTCTTTCGTGCCATAAATACCTCATTACAGAACATACATTCCTGTAGGTATGTATATCCTTTTTTTGAAATATACAAGCAAAAAATGTGCAGAACACCGATTTTTTATTTATTTAAAGGCAAAATCTAATATAATGAGCGCGTTATAACAATATGGAGGACTAGTTCTATGAAAAAATATATTGCTGAATTGTTCGGCACATTTGTACTTGTATTTGTCGGCTGTGGCGCCGTCGTATTTTCCGGTCCGACTATCGGCAACCTTGGCATTGCCTTTGCTTTTGGTCTTGCCTTAATGGCAATGGCTTACGCAATCGGTCCTGTTTCCGGTGCTCACGTCAACCCTGCTGTAACACTCGGTGTATACAGTGCCGGTCGTATGTCGTGTAAAGATGCTATTGGCTACATTATTGCACAATTCATTGGTGCAACCATTGCTGCTGCTGTTTTAATTATCATGCTCAATGGTCGTGCTTCAGGCTTTGATATTGCAATTGACGGTCTTGGCCAAAACGGCTGGGGCGCAGGATATGCTGATGAATACAATCTCACATCTGCCCTGCTTTTTGAGTTTATTGCCACATTTATCTTTGTAAAAGTAATTTTGCATACAACAGCTGCTGAACTCAAAATTGCCGGTGTTGTAATTGGCTTAACCTTAGTAGTACTGCACATCCTAGGCTTACAAATCACCGGTGTATCAGTCAACCCTGCTCGTAGTTTTGGTCCGGCAGTATTTGTCGGCGGAGTTGCATTAAAACAACTGTGGTTGTTCTTGGTTGTTCCTACTGTTGCCGGAATTCTTGCCGGTCTCGGCTGTCGTTATTGCCCTTGCTGCAAAAAATAGCCGACTGTTTACAAAAGGCCTCGTAATTAACGAGGCCTTTTTATTAAATTTATTTTGAATTTATTTTTTAATATGTTATACTACTCTTGGAATTGCGGGAGTAAAAATAATGAAAAACGAAGAAATCAACAAGAAGCTTGAAAAATTATCAATGCTGTACCAACAGCTTAAAGCCATTCGTCACAATCAGGAAGAAGATTTCAGTTTAGCAAACGAAGACCTATTATCCAAACCTGAGCTTCTTGAAGAAACTCTCAAAAATTATATGTACCAATTTGGGCTATCTCTTTACCGCAATAAAAAAGGAAATCGTTTTTTCAAAAAATTTATCAATAGCAAACGTATCCGCGCCCTTTATCCTGAAGATGAAGATGATGACGGGTACGAAATCAGGGGTTTTGACGAGTTAGAGCCTCAATGCTTTGAATTTGAAGAAGGTCGCCCTAGCCTTCTGCAACGTCTTTTAGAATACAGGCCTGCCGACAGATTGCACATGCTCAACACCATTGAAGACACTGTTGACATAATTTCTTCCAAGGATCCTCAAATGCTTGAGATTTTTAATGAACTTGTCAACGAAGAAATCAACCACTGCATGTCTGCCATCTATGACGGCAACTTAGACACTAAAATTGCTCAAACATTCAATATTACTACAAACGAGATCACCACTCCTGAAATCAAGGTTGATATTAACACGCCGGATATTAATGTCCGTGATGTTATGGAAACTATTAAAGCTACTCCTTCCAAAACCACAGCCAAACGCAAACGAACAGCAACTACAAAATCAACGCCATCAGCTCGTAACTATAATTGTGGCACAAGTAATGCTAAAGGGAGCAAAGCCACATCTGTAAAAAACAACTCTGCTCCTACAAGAGTCAAAACCAAAAACAGCAATACTAACGATCGTTAAAAAAAGCACCGGTTTCGGTGCTTTTTTTATTTTGCATATGAAGCACGTCTTATACGATCATTAATTGCCAACCCCAACCCTTTTTCTGGTATCGGCGCAATTGCAATTCCCTTTTCTCCGGCCATACTATCGGCTTTCCGCATATAAGCAAACAGATTTGCCGCTGCCTCACGCAAATCGCCATTTACACTCAAATTTATATCTGCATTCCGGCAATTTCCAAAACCTATATAAAACTCTCCATCTTCCGGTTCTTCAACATTTATACGAAAACGATGCTCCGGCGCATAATGTCGCAACATCTGTCCCGGAGAACTCGGTTTATTAGGATCACCATGCGAAACAAAAACTTTTTCATGCAAAAAATCCTCAATATCTTCTTTTGCCACTCCGCCTGCACGCAACAAAAAAACATCTTTTCCCGTCACATCAACAATTGTAGACTCCACTCCGACTTCGCATTTTCCACCGTCTAAAATCATATCAACCTTATCACCGAGGCTTTCCGCCACATGTTCTGCAGTTGTCGGGCTTATTGTCTGTGAACGATTGGCAGAAGGAGCAACAATTGGCACGCCGCTCAATCTTATCAACTCTAACGCCACCGGATGGTTAGGCATACGCACTGTAGCAGTCGGTAAACCGGCACACGCTAAGTCTATTGCTGTATTATGCTCTTTTCTTTTTAAGACCATTGTGAATGGCCCCGGCCAAAACTTATTAGCCAACGCCCAAGCACGCTCATCAACTTCAACATAGCTTTTCAAAAAATCAATATCTGCAATGTGTGAAATCAATGGATTAAATGTTGGTCGCCCTTTGGCTGCAAAAATGCCGGCGACTGCTTTTGCATTATAAACATTTGCCCCTAAACCATAGACCGTCTCTGTCGGAAAAGCAACCAAACCACCGCTTTTTATAACCTCAGCAGCCTGCTTCATGTTGTTCTCATTTATTTCATATATATTAGACATATTTAATTATCGCCCATCGTTCGCACGATTTCCGCAAGAACGCTTATTTTCTTTTGATAAATTCAGTTTTTGCACAAATGTTTCTATTCGATTTAAATGTATCAAATTGTTAGCCAATGGCTCAGGAGACATAATTTTTCGATTTGGATTATTAAAATCATATACCAAATAATGTTCAAAATCAAGCACCGCCGCACAAGACTTTGGCCATTGTATTTTTTCATAACCAAACATTCCATCACCCAACGCTACTCTACGTTCGAGCTTATGTTTCAATGCATGGACATTTATCTCTACAACCGCCAAAGAAGAAGGCTCATTAACATCCGGATATGCTGTAATATTATTAGGACAATACACCGGATTTTTATGATCAACATTAAACCCAGGGCCGGTAATTGTTTGCCCCTTATGCTCAAAAACAAAGCTGTCTGCACACCCCTTTTCGCGCATATTTTCTATCAATTTTTCAACATAGAACGGATTGACGCCGTTATCACACAACAGGTTATAAAAGCTTTCTTCATTGTTTCTGATAAATACTTTAACAAAACCTTCCTGCTCATGATATTTCTTAAAATCATCATAACAGAATTTTTTTACAAAGTCCCTGAAATCAGTAATATTCATCTTTCTGATAACTTCAGGAGTAACCCTTTCATTAATCAAATTAATCAATAATTGGTATTCTATCGGTTCGTAACTTTTAAAGCATCTCATTTCTCTGGCATAGATTGAATCTTGTAATGCTTGCTTGTATTCTTCCACGCCATACATCTTACGATCGCGTACTTCTTCATTTTCTCGCGTAATTTCCAGATATTCGGGGGACATCAAATCCGTTTTGATATCGGATATATTGCCGTTAAAATCATCTCTTATAACGGCCTTATGTGCATCAGTAATCGGGCTTTCAGGAGTCATACTCACCTGACAATGATTATTAATGAGATACAAACGCAAATATTTGAGCAACTGCTCCTTTTGTTTGCCATTGGGCAGATGTTTCAAAGCATAACTGGCATCGCTCAGCACTTTTTGTGCATATTCTCTATCACGTCTTGCTTCAACTAGGCTATCTCTTTTACGGCTCACGACAAAATCCTCTGATATTTTTTGTCCAGAGTATACTACACTTTTTTATAAATGTCTAAACTTTTATTTAATATTTTCATCACTACAATATGCTCACTATAATTATGGGGGATAAAATGGTAGAATTTAAATTTAGCAACACAAAATCAAGCACTAAATCTGCAACTAAAGTTATTTTAACATCTGCATCATTACTCGAAAATTGCACTTTTTGCGACCAAGCAACCTTAAAATCTCTAAAATCTGCCGCCAAAAACTCAAAATTTGACGGCTCGCTTGGTGCCAACGTCTCAATCTACGACGGCAAAGACCACACATTTCTGTTCGGCATCGGTCAATCTCCTACCGAACTGGATCTCCAAACCGTCGGTGCCAAAATCTACAAACAAATTTCAGACTTTGAACACGTTGCAATCTGCGTTGACACCACAACCAAAAACAAACTTTCCGCATCGCAAATTGCCTGCCACGTTGCTTTTGGTATTGAGCTCGCCTCTTACCGCTTTGATAAATATTTTACCACCAAAAAAGCCGAAGATTTTCCCAAACTCGACACCGTTGAGCTGATATCTTCAGCCGAAAAACTTTCGGCCAAAGACTATAACAACCTGCGCTCTGTTGCCAACGCCGTACGTTATGCCCGTGATCTCTGCAACGAGCCTGCCAACTATCTGACACCTGAGGTTTTTGCCGCAGACATCAAGCGTCTTGAATACCTTGGTCTAAAAGTCAAGATTTTGGAAGAAAAAGAAATCCGTGCTCAAGGCATGAATATGTTGCTCTCTGTTTCACAAGGTTCGCACAACTCACCTCGGGTTGCCATTATCCGTTGGGAAGGCGCTCCCAAATCTACCAAGCCGGAACTCGGGCTTATCGGCAAGGGTGTAACTTTTGACTCCGGCGGAATTTCGCTTAAACCCGCATCGGGCATGGGCGATATGAAAGGCGACATGACCGGCGCCGCTGTTGTTGTTGCCACCTTAAAGGCAGCTGCTCTTTGCAAAGTCAAACAGAACATAACCGGCATTGTCGGCTTGGTTGAAAATATGCCATCAGGACACGCTTCTCGCCCCGGCGACATTGTATCTTCAATGTCAGGTCAAACGGTTGAGATTATCAACACCGATGCCGAGGGACGTTTGGTTTTGGGCGATTGCCTCTGGTATCTGCAACAAAAATATAAATCCCAAATTTTGATAGACATTGCCACCTTGACCGGCTCGACCATGCGCACATTCGGCTTTGAATATGCCGGACTGTTCAGCAACACCGACGGACTTGCCAACGACCTTTATGCCAAAGGTTTAGAAAGCGGTGAAAAGCTTTGGCGTCTTCCGGTAACTAAGGAATATGACAAACTGATTGACTCCGACATTGCCGACATGAAAAACTGCGGCCCTGCCAACGGCGGCGGCATTACTGCGGCGTGTTTTCTGCAACGTTTTGTAAAGCCGGAGAACTGTTGGGCTCACTTGGACATTGCCGGTGTTGACCGTGACGACAAAGGTCATCCCCTCACCCCTAAAGGCGCAACCGGTTGGGGTGTACGCTTGCTGACCAAGTTCATCAACTGCTATTAAAAAAAATTCTTACTCCAAAAAACAAAAAGCTTGTTTCCGCATCTGCAGAGACAAGCTTTTTTGTTTCGCACCTTTATTTTTTCAAAACCATGTTTATATCTCCGCTTAAGGAGAAAAAATGCGTAAACGTCATCATAAAAAATTCAAAAATTCCCATTGTTCGCCCACATTCATCAACCGTCTTTGGAGTTTTTTAATCAGCAGCAGCATGGAATTTATGCTCGCCATTTTGGCATTGATAATCGGCTATTATCAATTTTATATTTCGCGCCCCATACTTGAATATTCCTCATCGACCGACAAAATCATCTCAAGTCCTCCGGACATGCCGTTGCACATTCATATTAACGGCATAAACTACCACAATATTTACAAATCAACGGTAACATTGAGCAACAACGGCGAGGCGGCACTCTCCGGAGACGATGTCTCCCCCAAAGGACACGACCCGATTCGGATTCCTTTTCCGCCGCAAGTAAAAGTCCTTCATTACGAAATTGATACTCACCAAACCTCGCCTGACGTTGACGCCAAACTTGAGCCCGGCGACAATTCGGCTATTATCAAATTTAGTTTTTTAAACCCCGGAGACACCATCGCTGTCAACCTTTTCAGCGAGCACGAATATGATCAATACAAGGTCGTCGGCTCAGCGGTCGGCGTCAACAAAATCACCCATACGCTGAACAACCGCCAAACCCACAAAATCCTGCTGATTTGCGGAATCTTCTTGCTTATTTTTTACATTTTCCTAACTTATCGCTACTTCCACCACCACAAACGATTACCGAGGATATGAGGAGAAAGATTATAAGATTAATATTACCGCACAATTTTAAAATTATTTAAAAACTCTACCATCGCTCAAACCCCAGTCTTTATTATCCCTCTACCATAGACGGTTTAACGACACTCCAAATTTGGTGCATCATTCAAATCCACCAAAACATAAAATATATTGTTTTTTTATAAAAACACGCATAATTTATTGTTAGTAGGATAAAAATGATAAACGTTGACGATTTTAAAGAAGAAAAAGAGTGTATTTATAAAGATGAGCAATACTCTGTTAGAGATAATGGGGCAGTGCTTCGTCATACAAAAAATGTAAACAAACCTCGCCCTTTAGATAATACTTGGACTTTTGGGAAGCCGGATACAAATAATGGATACCTATACATAGCTGGTGTACCCATTCATCGTATTGTCGCTACTGCATTCTATGGTAATGCACCAACGACACAACACATTGTTGATCATAAAGACACCAATAGACATAATAATAGACCTGAAAATTTGCATTGGGTAACAAAACTGGAAAACGTTCTCAATAATCCGATAACACGGAAGAAAATCATTCTTTTGTGTGGAAGCCTTGAAGCATTTCTTGAAAATCCAGCAATGCTTAATGATTCACAATTGGATTCTAACTTCTCTTGGATGAGAAGGGTATCACCTGAAGAGGCTAAAATTAGCAAAGAGAAACTCGAAGAATGGGCTAAAAATGATAATACGGTTTCTGGGGGAAAGATTGGTGAATGGATATATCATAAACCAACTTCACTCAGTGAAAAAATGTTTGGGCGAAAGCTTCCCTCTGAGTATTACGATGATGATAAGGATGGAGAAAGTGAAGCGGAAGATGAACCTGATTATATAGAATCTTTAACTGTTGGTGCTGCTCAAAGAAATTGGATGACGCCAACAGAGTTTTTATGCGTTCCCAAAGAAGTCGGCACTACTCCTTTAGATGACTACCTGAAAAATTTACAAATTGGAAAAATCTTTTGTAGACATAAATATGGCGAATCTGAAATTGTAAAGTATGGTATGTCAAAAGATAAAAAATCTATTATAATTCAATGTCATGACGCCAAAAATTCAACTAAAAATTGGTTTATAGTTGCTATCACGTATGAAAACGGCTTATTCATTCACACTTCAGAAATGAGTTGTTTTACAGATGAAGGGGCAGAAAAGTACTATACTTTGGCACTTGGTGAAGAATGGACTGGTGGGGATGTTTTTGATGATTTTTGTTAATTTTAACCTCTTTCTCTTTGCTCGCACTTTGCCTGTTCGTATCAGAGTTATTTTTTCTTAAAACAATCGTTTAGCTGGCTTACCATTTCCAAATAAAACAGTTTTTTCCCATCACTATCACCAGCTTCATATTTCTTAAATATATTGTTTTCATAAACAATTAAAGGGCGATCTATGCATTTTTCTATAGCCGGCTTGTTACCATGTAATACATTATAGGCATAAGCAAACATTCGCATACCATCCAAATAACTTGTAAGAGCATACGCTCTACAAGCATCTTTACCATTAACAACCGCATATGCATCAGCTACAGTTAATTCATCATTTGACGTTTTCCAATAGTCTTTTGCTATTATGCTAGCCGTACATCCCATTAAAAAACCTATAAGAAGCAGACTTACTTTCTTCATCAATTTTCTCCCTTTTTTCTCAATCATCATCGACCTTGCTGACCACCTTTACCTGCCCGCATAAAATCAGAATTACCTCCAAGCAAAAATTAAATACCTTCATAATTCCGGTAATAAACCACATTATAACCGTTGCCAAACCACACCCCACGCTGACAAACTTGTGCCATACCTTTTTCCAGCTTATACTTTTACTATTTGTATTTGGTGTTTTGCTTTCTGTCATCCCGATTCTCCTCGCAACACTATACACATATCATAAAATACGTATATGAAAAATCAATTAAAAATCTAATCCCCACACGCCGGCAACCACTCATCTCCCCCCATCAATGCCATTTTCTGACACCACACAAAAAAGCCCGATGGAAATCGGGCTTTTTTTCTCTTAAAATCATCAACCTTACAAATCGGCAATTACGGATAAGGATACAATTTCGTCCGGCTCACGCACCATACCATTGGCACCTGCCCCACGTTTAATCATATCCACAAACTCCATGCCCGAGGTAACTTCACCCCACACCGTATATTGACCATTCAGCCATGGCGCATCGGCAAAGCAAATAAAAAATTGGCTGTCTCCAGAATCCGGATCCATCGCTCTCGCCATAGAAACCGTACCTCTGACATGAGGACGTTTATTAAACTCGGCTTTCAGCTTTTTGCCGCTACCGCCGGTTCCGGTGCCGTATGGACAACCAGTTTGCGCCATAAAACCGTCAATTACACGGTGAAACTTCAATCCGTTATAAAAACCTTGGCGCACCAGTTCTTTAATTCTTGCCACATGTTTCGGAGCATCATCCTCAAACATCTCAATCACCACATCGCCGTCTTTCAACTTCAGCAACAGCGAATTTTCGGCATTTTTGACATTATATTTGGCTTTTTCTTTCTTGGAACGGGTTGCACTTTGTGTCAGTTTTTTGGTTTCATTACCGCCCAATTTTTTGGTATCTGCATTGCCAAGCTTTACAGTTTCGGCATTTTTTAATAACTCAGCCATTTTAATCTCCTTCAGCTAATCTTTTCCTGCAGTATATATAGGTATTATCTCAGGCTTTCGCAACTCCAAGCACATAATCAAGTCTTTGTTCAAAGTTCAAACCTTTGGGATAATTGTTTTTTATGTCTTCCAACACATTGCGCATTCCTCGACCGTTGGCAATCTGAATAGCCAACCCCGGACGAGCGTTCAGTTCCAACATCATCGGACCTCTGAACTTGTCAAGCACAATATCGGCTCCCAAATATCCCAAACCGGTCATATCATAACCTTTGACCGCAATTTCCAAATGCTCTCTCCAGAACGGCACCTGCAAGTTCATCAAATCGGCTTTTGTATCAGGGTGAAACCTCAGCGGGAGATTGTGCTGCACGGCGGCAATTGCTTTGCCGGTTTTAACATCAATGCCTACGCCGACCGCTCCTTGGTGCAAATTGGCTCTTCCGCCCGATTCTCTGGTTGCCAGACGCATCATCGCCATTGCCGGAAAACCTTGATAAACAATCACTCTGACATCAGGAATCCCCTGAAAGCTGTAATCTTGGAACTGGTTAGAAAAATGCACCATCTCTTCCAAAACTGCCACATCATAACGACCGCCCAAACTGTACAAACCGCTCAAGATATTTGATATATGCTGATAAACCTCGTTATAGCTCAACACTCTTTCCGAGGCGGTAACAAACTCTTTGTCCGTATACTTTTTGATGACTAACACACCTTTTCCGCCGGAGCCGTGTGCCGGCTTAATTACAAACTCATCAAAACCTTTTACCAACTCCAAAAAGCTGTCAACCTTGTTTTGCATTTCAATCACCCCGATTAAACGCGGTGTATTAATGCCTATTTTATTGGCTAACGCTTTGGTCTGCACTTTATCATCAACCAGCGGATATAATTCTCGCTTATTGTTTTGGGCAATAATGTCATAGTTACGAGCATTCATACCCAACACGCCGGCGGCACGGAGTGCTGATGGACTTACCATATTTTTCAAACGCTCAAACATTATTTTTCCTTCTTTGCCAAAGGTGCAAAACGCATCAACTCGGTAACACGATATCCGGTATAAGTACCCAACAACATTACAATAAACAGAATAACCAAATTCAGCTCATCAAATGCAAACATAATGTGGCGAATATATTCGTTTACAATAACAAAATAAGTAATAATCGCCACCAAAACGCTGTAAACAATCTGCTTCATGGCGTTTTTGGCTCCTTCTTCTTCCCACGTAATCGAGGCTCGCTCAATAATCCATGCCGTAATAATAATCGGGAAGAACAAGGCCGAAGACGCAATCGACAAATTCCAGTTATAGCCGATGATTGCCAAGAACTGCATAATTAAAATTACAAAAATGACCACCGCCGAAATTCTCGGTACCAGCAACAAATTGAGCTTTGACAGACCGGCACGGATTGCTACACCTATACCGATAATCAGCGCAAAGCACACTAAACCTGCCCAAAAACCGGTTTCTACCAACGACATTGCAATCAACATCGGAGTAAATGTTCCCATTGTTGCAATACCGATAACGTTTCTCATCAAAACTACCACCAAAATCGCTAACGGGAAAATCATTAACCACTTCAACGCATTTTGCTGGTTGACCGGCAGATTATAAATTGAATATCCGAAATTTGTTTGCTGATTTGCCAACTTTGCACGATGTCCGGCCATTTTGTACGATGAACGCAAAGACCTCATCACCGAATATTTAATGCTCGAGTTTTCACCGCCTGTTACGTCAAACATTGAATCCGCGCCGCGTTGGAACACTACAAAACTGCTCGGCAAACCTTTTTTACCCGTCTTGATGTCATAAATCTTCCACATCTTATCCATATAGGCCTCAATCATAACATCAGGCACAAAGGTTTTCTTTTCTTCCTGCAGTTTAATACCCCTGACCATACGAGCCGAAATATTTTTCAAAGCCAACAAATCAATTATCGCCTGAGCAGTCTCTTTATCCGTGCTTCTTTCCGGCATAAAAGCCTGAACTGTCTCATCAGGAGGTGTTTGATTGAGCAAAAAGATAACCTGTTGCACGGCATCACCTTCCAACTTTGATGCTGTATCCAAAACTTCCATTGCAACATTCATATCTTGTTCGGACAACACCGGTTTTACAATCTTATCCGCCTTGGCAGCCGGAGTTTTACCATTACTGTCAACATTGTCATACATCAAAACACGATAATAAACGTCCTGATGTTTTGTCTTAGGTTTTGTTGTCAAAATGACCTTATCTTTGGTCATTTCAGACTTATAATTGTTAGCAACCGTATCTTCATCCAAAACCTTAAAATCAGTCGAAGGTGTCGGGCGCGTAATTGCAACCTTTATCGGATCACCCGTCGGCTCAAAAGAAACATGTGCCTCTACCGTCCATACGGCAGTTTTTTTCTTCGGCGCAAAACTAAAGCCCCAATATTTAATTTTGTAATATGCACTTGCACCGGCAAATAATATTGACAGCACAAGCCCTATGGACAATACATATCTGACTGATTTTAGTTTTTGTAACATAATAACCTCGTTATTTCAAAGTATTGCTAAGAGAAGTATCAACCACGGCACGACCATTCAAGATATTACGCCCGATTAACCCTTGATATGAAAACTTTTCTCTTTCTGCCAACGAAAATTGAGCTCTTATAATTTCCCCTCCGAAACGCACGCTCATCATTACTACGATACGTTTCTCTTTATTGTCGATTCTTTTAACCCTTTGGCGACGCATCACTTTCTTTTCAAAATGATGAGTCTCGCCATATTCACGGTTAATCAAATCAAAAGACACCCATTGCTCACCGTCACGTTCAAAAATTGTGCGATTCGCAACATCAATCGACGATGTCTCAGCACCGGTATCAATACGAGCCAAAAATGGTTTCTTCATCGGTAAAAAATAAATCGGTTCAACTTCACCAATCACACCCAAACTGTGTTTTTGCGGAATATTTTTTGCTTCTTCAACTTCCGGATTCTTAACTTCTACCCCCGGAACAATTGCCGGACGTACATCACTGCGACAAGCACTATTAGCCATAACCGCAGCCATTAAAATTATAATTTTTATCGGTAATAGTTTCATTTTTTCAATCTTCTATCTGCTTTATTTATCTTCAGAGGCTATTTAGCGGCAAAGCCCAGATTTTGTAAAGAAAAAAAAACAAATTAGCCCAGATTTTTAATGACAAAAAAATAAAAATGCTGTATAATTGACGAAAAGAAAGACAATTAAAATGACCGACATAAACAAAATAATAAAACATAAAAATTCTTTGTTACACAATGCAAATAAACTTGCAATTGCAACAGTCACGACGGCCACACTATCACCTCTTATTACCAATGCACAATCTGAACAAACAACAAATACTGTATTTCCAACGCGATCAATTTCTTCGGTAGATCATGATGCGCTCGCATATAACCGCAAAATGGTTATTAATGTAGACGAAGAAATAAATACCCGCACTATCTGGTTTATTGGAAACCTTCTGAAATCTGCCTATACCCACTACCAAGCACTTAAAGAAAAATCTGCTAAAAAGCGACAAGAATACGTCAAAAGTAATTTTTTTGATGTAGTAGCCCCAGCAGGTAATTTTAGTGGAAAAAATTTCTATTGCATAGCCGCAATTAATCGTTGTTTGCACGATGCCAAAGAGTTGTGCGGAGGAGAACTCAATCTTAGCAACATACTACCCTATTCCAAATCGGGCAGCACAACTACCGAATGTCGTGCTTTTATTCAACATTTTAGAAATAATAATTATAAGTCTTGCATAAGTGAAGGAAAAATTGACTATAAAAGACTCAAACCGGGAGATATAGTCTTTACAAAACGTAACTCCAAAGGTAATCTACACGCCAGTCTATATATTGGAAAAGACGAACAAGGAAGACACCAATTCAGAAATTTCAATCATGAATTCATAGCATTGAATAAGCCATGGTCAAGTACGGGCAGCAACAGTGCTATAATCATACACATGACAGAAGTTGCAAGAAAATCTATGCTTGAGGAATTAAAACAACAAAAAAATTTACCTCAACAAGTAAAAGAACAGCTTGATAATGGTGAAATTATACTTACCTTTGATGCAGCATCTAAACTCCGAAGAACATTACGAAAAGGCATGCCCCAAAACACAATTAGTGGACCGATGCTTACCATCAATATGTCTCATACTTCAGACCTTACAAATACAACTTTGTATTCGTTTAATGATGCACAGCAAAAAGCCGGTGCTAAAAAGACCGGCTCTGAAAAAACAATCGACCCCAGAACAAATTATACCTTTTTCAGTAGGAGAGACCAATCCCGGGGCTGACACATTAAAAGAACAGCGTTGCTCTCACAGACATGACTGTGCCATAGTCTGATTTGGTGTTTTGTGCCGGATCAATATAAAATTGTACATCCGGCGTAATTGTTGCCCATTTTGAAATTCCCCATGCCCAATAAGCTTCTATAAGCTTTTCGCTCTTGTGTTCAGTCTCGGAGCCAACCGCTTTTTTATCAATTCTGTTATAAGCAAACGCCAACCCTATCTGATCTAGGGGGTTGCGATTTAGGGGATTGTTATAAACTCCGCCCAAAACCCAAGATTGATTTATACTTGCCACATTTCCCGAAACCCCGTTAACTCTGCCGAACAGTGATAATTTTTCTCCGATATTTTGGCTCAAATTCAGCGACCAACCATTGGTTGTTTCCGGCTGTTCCTTAACCCCCGGCTGATTATACAGCAACACCGCTATCTCACTTTGTCCGACCCTGCTTATTGTCGGAGTGTATGCCGCATACGCAAATGTAGTAAAATGTTTGTCACTCAATGTATTCAATTTTACACTCGTTGCATCGATATTGCTTGCATCCTGCGCCCCAAATGCAAAACTCCACTCCTGATTTATTGTTGCTTGTACAAATGCTCCCAATCCTGCTGTTGCATAGGTTGAACTTGCATTTTGTGACAAAGCATAATTGATAAAGTTTACCTGCTGATTGGCATCATAGTTTGTGCCGTCAAAATTATATATCGGGAACTGTCCGATTGCTGCAGTCAGCCATTTTGCCCCATGTGGTGTATAGCTATAGTATAGTTCCGGAAATTCATTTGAACTGTCCCCATAATCATTAATACCGGTCACCACCCCGATATTGTTCCCCAACCTATTTCCTGAAACGCCGCCGTACCTGACTACATTATATGCAAAATTCAAAACACCTGTTCCGTATTCATTATCAAATGTAGTCCAGCTGAAACTCGGATATATTATCGTCTGCGCCGAAGTTTTTCGCCCTGATGGTGCACCTCTTTGTGGCATATAAGAAATATCAACCGCATAGCTAAACCCATATTTTTCATTAAGCATATTTTTAAAATCTGCATATTCATTACCTAATTCACTAAAAGTAAAATTATGCCGCTCATTTGCTGCCGCAGATCTTTTCACCGCACTTCTTGTCGCTTCTGCTTCATTGGTCAAAGCTACCAACAACATTGCCATCAATAATCCTGATTTTTTCATACTTTCCTCACCTTAAATTAAAAACTCGTTATATAGATGCTCACTCATATTTCAAAAACAAACACAACTTTAGTATATAACAGCTTGAAATAAGGTTTCTGATACATACCTTTCGGGCAGAAACAAATTTTATAAGGAGATAAAACATGACCGAAGGTGTACGTTACCCGACTCTTGCTTTTCAAACCGGTGGTGCAGGACAATCCGACGTAGGCATTCCACCGCAACCGTTTGAAACTTTTTGCTATGATTCAGCCCTTCTTCAAGCAAAAATCGAAAATTTTAACGTCATCCCATACACTTCTGTATTGCCGAAAGAATTGTTCGGCAACATTGTCCCCGTCGATAAAGTAGTTGGTCAATTCAAGCATGGTGCCGTATTAGAGGTCATTATGGCCGGCAATGGTGCAAACCGTGATGACCACAAAGCCATTGCCACCGGCGTTGGTATCTGCTGGGGCAAAGACTCAAACGGCAAACTCATCGGTGGCTGGGCAGCAGAATATGTAGAATATTTTGACACTTATATTGATGACGACATTGCCAAGACGCACTGTGAAATGTGGCTCAATAAATCCCTCAATCACGAATTGGAAATCCGCGGCGTCGAAAAACACTCCGAATTTCAGCTGTTTCATAACTACCTCAATATCACACAACAGTTCGGATATTGTTTAACCTGCCTTGGTTTCTTAAATTTTGAGCACGCAGAACCTGCTCATGTAGCATAATTGGTTTCGATAATGATTTTTGAACTGCTCAAAAATTTTGAGAAATCAATTCCGAACGCGAGGCGAAACAATCCTTAACGATTGCTTCGCCTCCTTTCGTTATCAATAAAAAAAAGGATATTACAATGACACAAACACAAAAAGATGACAACACGTCAAAAGGACTGGGAGTCATGGCCTTAGCCGCCATTGTCGTCAGTTCTATGATCGGAGGTGGTATTTATTCCCTCCCCCAAAACATGGCAGCCGGTGCCTCTGCCGGTGCTGTAATTTTATCTTGGCTTATTACCGGTTTCGGAGTATTTTTCATTGCTAACACATTCCGCATTTTATCAATGGCAAAACCTGACCTGACATCAGGCATTTATATGTATAGCCGTGAAGGTTTTGGTCCCTATGTCGGCTTTACCATCGGGTGGTCATACTGGCTTTGTCAAATCTGTGGCAACGTAGGGTATGCTGTTATAACCATGGATGCACTCAACTACTTTTTTCCGCCACATTTTGCCGGTGGAAACAACTTACCATCAATAATCGGCGGCTCAATCTTAATCTGGGGCTTTAACTTTTTGGTATTACGCGGCATGAAACAAGCCTCGCTTATCAACACTATCGGCACAATCGCCAAAATCACCCCGCTGATATTATTTATTATTATTACCATGTTTGTTTTTCATCTCGACCGATTTGATTTCAACTTTTGGGGAGAAAACACCAAATCTTTGGGCGGTCTCAGTGCCCAAATCAAAAGCACCATGCTGGTAACGTTGTGGTCTTTTATCGGAATTGAAGGTGCTGTTGTTCTCTCCAAACACGCTAAAAACCCCAATAGTGTCGGACGAGCCACCTGCCTAGGCTTTCTAGGTTGCTTGATTATTTACATTCTGCTCTCGATCATACCCTATGGCTATATGTCGCAAGAAGAACTAGCCGCTATCCCCAACCCGTCTACCGGTGGCATTTTAGAAAAAATTGTCGGACCATGGGGTGCTTGGCTTATGAATATTGGGCTTGTAATTTCCGTTTTGACCAGCTGGTTGGCATGGACCATGATTACCGCCCAAGTTCCGCAAGCCGCAGCCGAAAACGGTACATTTCCCAAACAATTTGCCATTGAGAACAAATATGGTGCTCCGTCCGTATCTTTGTGGATTACCAGCCTACTTATGCAATTGTTTATTCTCATGGTATATTTTTCTAACAATGCTTGGAATACCATGCTCAGTATCACCGGCGTAATGGTACTTCCGGCATATTTCTCAAGCTGTGCATACCTATGGAAGATATGTGAAGACGGTGAATATCCGACAAAATTTACCATTAAACGCTCTGTTGCCTTAATTTCGGCCATTATCGGCTCAATTTATGCTTTATGGCTTATTTATGCTGCCGGATTAAAATATTTACTTATGGCTGTAATTTTCATGACATTAGGTATTCCGGTATTTGTTTGGGCGCGTCGCCAATCAGCTCCCAAACAACACGCATTTACCGTCGGAGAAGGAGCACTTGCCATATTTTTTATTGTAATTTCAATATGGGCTATATATGCTTTTTCACACCATTTAATAAGTATCAGCTAAAACAAACCAAAGGGGAGCGAAATTTTAATTTCACTCCCCTTTAGCAATCAAGTTTGTTTAAGCCTGTGCGTCATCCGTTGGAGGCGGCACAAGCTTGCAAAAGTCATCAGACGTGCCGAGTCTTTTCCTGATAAACAGAGCTATTCCTGCTGAATAAATGCTCTGCAACGGAAATCCGATGTCAGGTTCCTTTTCTTTTCGGTGCAACCACATTTGGTACTGATTTTTGAAAAAACCGCAGGCTCCACGCTTGCAACCCTGACGGCATTTTTCCTTCCAACTCTTCCAATTTGCAATGACGTCCTCAATTTTATTGAGCACTTCCTCACTTGGTTCAGCTTGTAGTTCTCCGACAACGTCTACAACATATTCTGGTTTATAGAATATGGGATCCCAACGCTCATCTGACCACAAAAGAAGCTGTTCTTGTGACGGATACTGTGTCACATCGCCGTTGTTAGCAGAAAAGTCCGATCTCATTATAGCCACTCTAGCCGATTGCTTGCGAGCAAGTATAACACGGATCATCTCTATAAAATCCTTCACAAAGGTAGTAGCATCAGTCACGTCATAGAGACGCTCAAAACCTGCATCTAACAGATCTGAAATAGTAAATTCATTCATAACAATTGAGTTTAATAATTAATATTTTACAAAATGTTATACATGTAAATTCAAGAAGTCAATAAGAAATAAATTTTCAATTTCATAAATTATTTTAATGTCATTTTTTATATTGACTATTGCAAAAAAACTCCTTATTAAGTTAGCTATTGCCCTGATGGCGGAATTGGTAGACGCGCAAGTTTCAGGTACTTGTGACCGTTTTGGTCGTGGAAGTTCGAGTCTTCTTCAGGGCACCAAAAAAAGCTCCTCTTCTGAGGGGATTTTTTTGGTTATCCTGAAAAGACCGAACTTCCAAAAGGAAGTTTGACTACAAGCGAAAGCGAGACGGGAGTATCGCGGTCGCCAAAGGCGATGAGCGCAGTGCCCTTGAGCATCGCGAAAGGTGGCTTCTTCAGGGCACCAAAAAAAGCTCCTCTTCTGAGGGGATTTTTTTGGTTATCCTGAAAAGACCGAACTTCCGATAACATACAATAAATATCTTTCCTGAATAGCGCAGTGCATCTGTTTTAGATGCTATGCCTAAATAAAAATGTCATCGCTCCAAAAGCGTAAGTCTTTTGGTCAAGCGATCTTCAATATTTGTAAGAAAACAAGGAAGATCCCTGGAATTTTTCGACAAGTCGAAAAATAGGGATGACTGTTTATAAATGTCATTCCTCGCATGGCACGGCGCGTCCGTGCGTCAAGGAATCTCGGCTTCAGTGCTTTGCACTGCTTCAATATTTTTAAAAAAAGTTGTAGATCCCTGGACGTTTTCTAGCGAAAACGAGGGATGACTTGTTAGTTTTATAGGAAAAAAGGTGACGCATATGCGTCACCCTTTTTGTATTTGTATTGGCTTATTATAACTACATTTGTGCAGGCATAAACCCTACTTCATATTCCATTCCCGTAGATCCCGTATATTCAATTCCCGTAGATCATCCTCCTGCGCTCTCAACTTCAGTACCGGAGCGGCCTCGTCAATCTTGTTACCACCACATCTACGAGTTGCATTGGTTGAATATACTGCAGCAAAGGTATTATTGTTGCCCTCTACCGTTGCATCAAGTGCCTGCTCTGCCGTATAGGTAACGCACGGCTCCGATGAAACAGACATCTTCTTTTCCGGCACTGCTTTTTGTTTCTCACAATCAACACATATTGCTTTTACTTTTTCAGCAACCTCTTTTTCGGCATAGGCTTTTTCCACTTCCCTAGCAACAACTTCTTCAGCAGGAACTGCTACAGCTTCAAATTTCTCTTCTGAAACTTCTAATTTTTCCTTTTTGACAGTGTCACTAGGAATTGCTACAGCCTCTTTGAATTCGATGTTCTTATCAAGAGACTCTAATGCTTTTTTTGCTTCAGCAGGAACTGGTACAGCCTCTTTTACCGCTTCTTCGGCATAGGCTTTTTCTTCAACAAACTCCTCTTCCTTAGCAGCTTCTTCAGTAAACTCCGCTTCCTTAGCGGCTTCTTTAGATACTGCTTCCTCTGCTGTTACTACTCTCTTCTTTGTTGCTTTTACCAGTTCTTCCCCATTTGTTTGTGCATTTGCATTGAAACTACACACCAATGCCAACGCTAAGATTAACAATATTTTTTTCATGGCCATTCTCCTCAAAATAATTGTTTCAAAACCTGAGTTTTTAATACTCATTATCCCCATTCTTACAGTTTAATCATATCATATTTTGGAGCGATTGTCAAATTTTACCGGTAAAAAATCGTAGGAATATTACTTAATAAACTGAAGATTCTTGATTATTTTTTGCTTGCGCAAAAATAGGCATGACCGGTTTTATTATGGGATGAATAGTTTTATTGATTTTGTTATTTATATACGAACCAAATTGTATTGGTAGCTTGGTTGCATTTTGCAGCCTGCTCAGTTATTGTGGGAGTAGTTGTGCTATTGACATATAGTGTTTCTAGTGCATAATCATCATAAAATGCAAAAACTACAGCTGCACATGCATCTTTAGGAATGCCTCTAAAAAATAAATTGAATCTACTATAATTTGGGTAGCTAGCGCATTCAATTTCGCCGCCATATACATTATGAATAGTATAACTTCCGGAAGAACCACTGACTACCGCTTCTTTATCCGCTAAGCCCAAACTTGCAAGAACTTGTGTGTTTAACCCCTGATAGCTGGGTTGAGCTGCATATGTTGTTCTAATGTTGGCGACAATTGTTGCAATTTGATCAAATAATTTACTTTGTTTAAATTTTGCCATAGCTTTAGAATATCCGGCAATACCGGCGACCGACAAAACACCGATGATTGCTAATACGCCAAGCATTTCAACCATTGAACGACCGGATTGT
>JBGULQ010000009.1:0-44017 GCA_045116295.1 Alphaproteobacteria bacterium | reverse complement strand
CGACCGACAAAACACCGATGATTGCTAATACGCCAAGCATTTCAACCATTGAACGACCGGATTGTTCCGTACCAGACTTAAACATATCGCCACTTCCATAATTATATTACCTATATTAGAATGTTATCATAAACGATGGTTTATGGTGAGCATAATAAGTCACAAATTATTAAATATCTTCAGATGCTAACATATTGAAAAATATAACATTCAGTTTTTATGAGCCAAACATAAAACATATTGATTTAAACCATCATTTATGGTGAGAGTTATTAAAAAAATATTGAAGATTCCTGGACGATTTTGCAAGCAAAATCGAGGAATGACCGGTTTTATTATGGAATGATGGAGAAGTTTAGAAAATTGTAGGGCTGAAAGCAGGCTGTATCAAAGTAAGAAAAAAGCCCCGCCTTTATGAGGAGGGGCTTTCTTTTTGGAGTAAGATTAGAAGTTATACTTTAACTTCAACATACCTGAGTTGTCATAATAATCTTCACGAATACGACCCTCATATCCGACACTCAACTCAATATTGTCGTTAATCTCAGCCGTTAAGCCCAATCCGAGTTCTCCGCCAAGGCGTTTTAGGGCACGACCAGTAACGTTGTAAGCAGCACCGTTGGCCAAGGTAATGGCCGCAGTTGCATCATCGTTATGGATGTCATAAGTCATAGCAAGACGAGCTTCAGGACGTACATGGTAACCACGAACATCGCAATCTGTTGTAACTTTTGCACCAATAACTGCAGTCAAAATATCAGCCTTATCACCGCTGATGTAAGTACCGAGTGTGTCGGTTGTGCTGTCCTGATCAACGTGCAAATATCTCAACCCGGCTTCAGGTGTGAGAGTATATCTGTCAACCATGAAATCATAACCGGTCATAGCCTGAACGCCAATGGTATCTACGTCATATTTGGCTCTGTATTTTCTGCCCATGATTTGCTTGTGCTCGTCATAGTCAGACCAGTTGTAGGACAAAACGCCGTTTACAAACCATGCTGACGGTCTATATTCACCATAACCGAATACGGTATGCGTATCAACATCTACATCGCGAGCATGAGAATCAATATCTGTATCGGTATAAGCATAACCTAAGCCGGCTTTGACATTGTTGTTGAGAGATTTTTCAACACCAAGGGCAATACCCATAGAATCTGATGAAAAACCATTGATTTTACGAGAAGAATCTCTATCCATATGAGCGTGGTTGTAAAGTGTCTTCAGCCAGATTGAGCCGTTTTCGGCGTCACCGGAAGCAACGCCATCTCGGGCAGATGTACCGGCAGCACTTTCTGCCAAGCGAGTGGTAATGGCATTAAAGATTTGGTTGGCTGTTTCAGTCTGAGACTGGTGAACAATTGGCATTTCGTCAGAAGACATTGCAGTTACGGCTTCAAGAGCTTGTCTGAGTTTTGAAGAATCGCCGGACTGAGCCAACTCACTAATGGTTTCGGCTGTTTGGTTGAATTCTTCATTATCAGAAGTGCCGGAAGTCAAAGCATCGAGTGCGTTGGCTTGGTTTTGAGTAGCATTTGTAGACTCAGAAATTTCTTCCGTACTCTTTTTAGTAACTTTGTAGGTACCATCGCCGACACCTTCAAAGGTGTACAGACCGTTTTGGGTTGAATAATTGAACTCATCATTAATGTTTGAGCCCTCAATTAAGGTAACGACCAAACCTTCTGAATATGCACCATTTGCAATTGTCGGATTGAGAGTTGCGCCGGTATTTGTGAAGTTGCCACTAACTTTAATCAAACCATGCTCATCGGCACTGTTAATTTTAAGTCCAAGGGTTGAACCGCTTTCAAAAGTAATATCTTGGTTTTCAACTGTGGCTGTACCGATGTTCATGGTAGCACCGCTGGCAACAGTGGTTGTACCGGTACCGGTGATGCCACCGTCCAGTTCCAAAGTGCCGTCTACATTCAAAGTGCCGTTGTTATGGATATCGTTGGCTTTTCCGCCGGCTGTGTTGCCGGTAAATGTATTTGTGCCGGCTAAAGATAATGTACCACCATTCCAAATAGCACCACCTTCAGAAGATGCAGTGTTGCCGGTGAAAGTTGAATCTTCTACATACATCTTGGCAACATTGCTTGCCCTATCTGCTGTTCCATTGTTATAAATAGCCCCACCATTAACAGCTTCATTGTTTGTAAATTGTGAATTACCAACATAAGAATATCCGGATTTTGTATCACTATTATAAAAATGGTTATCAATAGCGCCGCCATTACCTCCAGTTGCTGAACCACTGCTAAAAGTAGATGTTACGGTTCCAAGAGCCTTATTACCGGTAAATGTGGAATTTGTTATATCTAATTTTGCAGCGCTGTTATTTGCAGATAACGCATTTCTTGTACCGATTGCGCCACCATTAAATCCAGATGTGTTATCAGTAAATGTTGCGTTGGCAATTTGGGTTGTAGATTCAGCACCTAAAGACATGGCACCGCCGCCAATAGCATTTTCATCACTTGTACCGGTTTGCGCTTTGTTAGAAGTAAATGTTGTGCCATTAACTAACGCTGCGCCTTTATAGTTACCAATTGCGCCACCATCGTTAACAGCTTCGTTTCCGGTAAAGGTTACATTTGCCCCCAAAGTCAAAACGGACGTTCCCAGTGCATTAGCAATGGCACCGCCCACAGATCCAGATTTGTTGTCTGTAAATGTGGCATTATCCGAAATGGTTAAGTTGCCTGAATTATAGATAGCACCACCCCAGTTACTGGCAGTATTGGAGGAGAATGTACCGCCAGTTGTCATTGTTCCTGCATTATAGATAGCACCACCATTAGGAGCAGAATTATTAGTAAATGTACTGTCAGCTGAAATTGTAGAAGTTCCTATATTTTCGATAGCTGCTCCTGAATACTGTGTTTCATTGATATTTGATGCACTTACACTATCAAATGTCACTTCGCGTCCAGATGACACAACCTGCATCTCATCTATAGTTCCTTCTACTGTAGAACCATTTGCCGGGAATACATATGCGCCGGCTGGGGTGGCGAGTGCCATAGAGGCAAATATAACCGCATTCAAGATAGCACATTTGGTCAGCACACTCTTATACCATCTGGTAAGTTGAGTGATTGCCGTTTTTGAATATTTCATATTTTACTCCTTTTTCAGTTAAAAAGTCAAGAATCGACTCTTAGTTGTAATGATGTATAAATACATCTAAAAACTTTATTTGTGTAATCTAGAACCAAATTTGAAAAAAGACAATAGCTGTTTTTAGGATAAAATGACTGTTATCTGGAATTTTAAACTCTGTTTTTGGATAGCCAAAAGTTTTGTTTTTGATTTTACGTGATTTTTCTTTGTGTTTTTATGTTTTTAAATCTCGGCGCATTGCCACGTTTTGACAATACGCCGATAATCGTTGTGGATAGATTTTAGCTATGGAACATTTTAATTTTTATTTCTACTTTTGTGTTTCATTCTGAGTACTAGGCTGTACAGCCGTGTTGTCGGTGACATATTTAGCCAAGTCATATCCAAAAGTGCTATGAATATACTGTGTAATTTCATTGGTATTTGTCTTGAATTTTTCTGCTTTGGATTGAGCTTGCAATACTTGTTCAATTTTAAGTACTTTTTCAAGCGCATCGCGTTTTTCGGAAGCATTTGGAGCATCGTAAACAGAGGCTATATTGTACCATACATACGCATCAAAAACATTTGGCGGATAATTTTTGCCGACCGACAGTATGTCTCCAAGCAAAATCATTGATTTGATGTGTCCTTGTTGGGCGGCACGAGCCAAGTTGTTAACTGCATTGCCGTAGTTACGCGGGGTTCCTTCGGCATTCATATAAAGATGTGCAAGTTGATATTGCGCCTCATCAAATTTTGCAGCTGATTTACGCAGATTTTGAAAGGCTAAATCATAGTTTTTAGCAACGCCAAACCCATTGTAATAAATCATACCCAACATGTATTGCGCTGTAGTATTACCGCCTTCTGCCGCCTGAGTAAATAATTTGATTGCTTTAGTGCGAACTTCTTGCGTAGATGCCATACGAGAGCTAAGATAAATAAATGCTAAATTTACAGCAGCTTCGTTATTGCCCAATTTAGCGGCTTCTTCAAATAACAAAACGGCTTTTTCTATGTTGCGTGGCGTACCGATGCCATTAAAGTACAAACTGCCCAAATTGTTCAGTGCAACTATGTCTTTTTTTTCGGCAGCAATCGAGTAATATTTGAAGGCTTTTTCATTGCTTTGGACAGCGCCATTTTCACCGTATAAATACATATAACCTAGTGATAATGCCGCATCGACATCTCCCTGATCAGCTTTTGCTATCATTTGCTCTTCGTAATTAACTTGTGTGGGTGTGGCTCCCTGCGGTTGAGCTGTTTGAGGCTGAGCAGTATCTTTTTTACGTAAAAATGAAAAATTTAAAAATGAGAATATGCCGGCATCATCAACCTTTTCTTTTGTTTCTGCGGGAGCAGAATCTGTTTGCTGAAGTGAAGACTCGTCTTTTTTGGGGGCTGTGGCCTGCTCTTTAGATGTTTCTTCCCCAAAAAGATCTATCAATGAGGGCTCACCATCGGCCGAAAAGCACGGAAATGAGGCAAAACAAAAAACTGATAAAACAAAAATATATCTGAGCATGGCATATCCTATAAAAATATAATTTTTTTCATAATATACATTTTTTGCGGATATTCAAAACTTTTTTAAATTATCTTTATTTTTAGTGAATAAGCGTTATAATGCCCGAAAATTAATTAATCGAGAGCAAAAATGCCAGCTTTTGAACCGCCTGTTTATACGTTGAAAGATATAAAACTACGTTTCGGAACCAACCAGTTGTTTCGAGGGGTAGAATTGTATATTAACCGTGGAGATAAAATATCTTTGGTCGGGCGTAACGGCTCAGGGAAATCGACCCTCTTGAAAATTATTGCCGGACTGCAAGAGCCTGACGAAGGAGAGATTTTTATTCAGCCGAATACAACCATAGGATATATGCCGCAAGATGCTGATTTGAGTGAATATAAGACTTTGCGAGACGTTGTGCTTTCCGGCTTGCCAAAAGATAAGGCGAATATGGAATATAAGGCGCAAATGCTGATTGAACAACTGCAAATCGCCGCAGAGCAAAACCCCGAATGTTCTTCAGGCGGAGAACGCAGAAAAGCAACTTTGGCAAAAGCATTAGTTGCCGAACCTGATATTCTACTCCTTGATGAACCGACCAACCATTTGGATATGCCGACAATCGAATTTTTGGAAAAAATGATTGCTGCTTATGCCGGTGCAGTGGTCGTAATCAGCCATGACCGACGTTTTTTGTGCAACATATCACGTACGACTTTTTGGCTCGATCGCGGAACAATGCGCCGCAATAACAAAGGATTTGCTCATTTTGAAGAATGGCAGGATCAGATTATTGAACAGGAAATTATTGCTCAGAAAAACTTAAATAAAAAACTGGCTGAGGAAACTGAGTGGTTGCATAAAGGAGTTACGGCAAGACGACGCCGAAATCAAGGACGTTTGCGCAGGTTGTTACAACTGAGGCAAGAGCGCAGAGAACAGCTGAAACAAATCGGCTCGGTCAATATGGAGGTTGAAAACACTGTTTGGAAATCAAAAATCGTGATCGAAGCAAAACATATCAGTAAAGCTTTTGGTGAAAGAACGATTGTCAAAGATTTTTCTACCAAAATTATTCGTGGAAACCGAATCGGAATTGTCGGACCGAACGGAGCCGGAAAGACTACACTGATTAAGTTGCTGACCAAAAAACTTGAACCTGATGAGGGGTTTGTGAGAATCGGTAAAAATTTGCAGGAAGCGTATTTTGATCAAAATCGTTTTACACTCAACCCGCAAAAGACTTTGTGGCAGACACTTTGCAACGAAGGCGACCATATATGGGTGCATGGGGCTTATCGCCATGTGGTAGCTTATCTGAAAGATTTTTTATTTACACCGGAGCAGGCAAAATCTCCAGTGGCAACACTTTCCGGAGGCGAAAAAAATCGTCTGATGCTGGCAAAAGTGTTGGCACAACCGTCAAACTTTTTGCTCCTTGATGAACCGACTAACGATTTGGATATGGATACGCTCGACTTGTTGCAGGATATGCTCGGGGATTATGACGGCACAATGATTATTGTCAGCCATGACCGTGATTTTTTGGATAAGCTGGTTACCTCAATTATATATATGAAGGGCGACGGAAGCGTTGACGAGCATATCGGAAGCTATAGCGAAGTGTTGGCAAAGCTGTCACAAAAAGAAGAAAAAAATTCCGAAAAGAGCAAAAAAACACCGCCAAAGAGTGAAAAACCAAAAGTGATAAAAACGCAAAAACTAACTTATAATCAGCAGCGGTTGCTACAAATTTTGCCATCACAGATTGAGGAAATCGAAAAGAAAATTGCCTCCGTAACAGAGCAGTTAGCTGACGCAGATTTATATCAAAATGACAGAGAAAAGTTCTTTGCTCTGGGCGGTGAACTCAAAGAGCTTGAGAGCCAAAAAGCCGAAGCGGAAAATCAGTGGCTGGAAATTTCATTGTTGGCAGAAGAAATATCTTAAAACAAATTACCAGCGCAGGTTGGAAATTACGTAATCAGGGGCTGCGCCGATTGTGGTTGAAAGTTCACGCGTTTTGGTGACATCGGGTATATACCCCTCCCCTAAATAATTAACGTGAATGCCTTTGCTGACCAACATACTTGCTAAACCAGCATTGTTTGCGCCTTTGATATCGGTTGAAACACTGTCACCAATCATCAAAATGCGATCAGATGGGATATTTTTATATTCTTCAATTGCGTAAGAGATTATTTGCTTATCCGGTTTTCCCAAAGTTACAATACGTCCCCCCAGTATTGCATATTGTTCAGCAATAGAGGCCGATGCAGAACCGATTTCACCATTGATAAAAGCTGATGTATCGTTACCAATGCAAAGCATGGGAATGTTAAGGCTGGCCGAATGGCTTAAAATTTCCATGTAGTCTTCGGCAATATGGGAAGGAGCACTGCCAATATAGAGAAAATCGGCACGAGAAGCGTTTTCCGTATTGTGATAATTTAGCCCCTCGAAGACTGAGGTATCACCATCTCCAAGATTGTAAAACACCTGTCCCAATGCGGCATAACGCTGACTGCCGACTTGCAACTGGCTATGCAAAACCTCGCCCATGGTAATAATGTTATTGAATAAGCGGGGAGAAACTCCGGCCGCATACATTTTTTCAATCAATTCGGTCAAGCGCATAGCTGTATTGCTCAGCAAGACGACTTGTTTTCCGTTTTTGCGCAAGCGGATAAGTGCTTCAATGGCCTCCGGAAAAAAATTTTGCCCATCATAAATAACGCCATTTAATCCGCAGACGTAAACGTCATGAGAATCCATGATTTTGGAAATGTTAACAACCGGTTTTATCATTTTCATAGTACTAAACCATTAATTTTATCAATCTAATCAGGATAATAGACTATCTATATTAAAAAATTTTTAATTTGCAATATCTGATAGCGAAAGAATCACCGCATTGGCAATTGTCAGTCCGAAAATGGCGGTAATCGTCGGGAGAGATCCCATGGTGTGACGTTGACGAGTATTGCCCTCAGGTTGAGAATCGGGATCAATAAACAAGGCAGTATCAGGCAAATCGACCTGTTCGTCCGAAGCAACACATAAGACCTTAGAAATGTCAACGCCACGACGTTTAAGCCGTTTGCGAATAAAACGGGCAAGGTGGCAATTTTTGGTTTTGTTGAGAGTCTGTAATTTTATGCGGGACGGGTCCTTTTTGAGCGCAGCTCCCATTGATGATATGAACGGAATGCCACGTTTAACCAGTTCTTCAATCAGTCCGCATTTGGGATTGAGAGAATCGATAGCATCAACCACAAAATCTACCGGTTCGGCAAGCAAATCGGGCAAAGTTTTGTCGTTTACAAAAATCTCTTTGGTAATGACTTTGCAACTCGGATTAATGTCTTTAACTCGTTGAGCGGCCAGCTCGGACTTTGGGTGACCTATTGTCGAATCGAGAGCTAAAATCTGACGGTTGATGTTGGTAATATCTACTTTGTCAAAATCAACCAAAATAAGCTTTCCAATACCAGCGCGAGCCAAAGCCTCAAGCGCATAGCCCCCAACAGCACCAAGACCGATAATCATAACTGTTGACTTTTGGAGATTGGCAAATTTTTGCGGTCCGAGAAGTGCTTGTGTGCGCATAAAACGGTTGTCAGTCATTGATAAACTCCTGAGAATTCTGGTAAATTTGTTGCGATAGTTCTTCAATATCCGTATGCAAAATTGAGGCAAAACGTTGCAATATTTCAGGAATAAAGAACGGAGATGAAAGCTCGCCTTTATTCAAAGCTTGATAAGGACCATCGCTTTCGAGCAAAATTTTGTTGAGGGGCACGGCTTTGACGATTTTTTCCATATCACGATTTTTTAAAATTGAAGCACTAAAAGAAACGTATCCGCCATGCAATAAAATATCGTGCAAATGCTCTGCTTTGCCGTTGAAAGAATGAATCATAAATTTGGACGGCATGAGCCTCCAAAAATCAGACATAGCACCGACCGCTTTTACTGAGTGAATTATAATCGGGCGATTATATTCTCGTGCCAGTTCAAGATGCATAGAAAAAAACTGTTGTTGTAGCTCAAAATCAGGCTTGAGACCATCAAGACCGGTCTCACCGATAAGGCACAAAGGAAAATTGTTAAGATATTGTTTTAATTGTTCAAACCAATTTATGGAAGCACCATTGACCTGCCATGGATGAATGCCAAACGCAGGAACTATCAGGGCAGGATATTTTTGCGCAAAACCGGCAACTTGCTCCCAATCGTCAAGAGAAGTTGCTGCACAAACCATTTTTTTTAAACCTGATTTTTGCGCTTTTTTAACTATATTGGTAGCACAATCTTCAGTATAATCCTGCAGGTGTATATGTAGGTCGACAAATTCCATGTAAATTGCTCACTTTGAACTTTAATATAAAAGGATAATAGGTAGTTATGAGTGTTTTGACAAGACCAATTTTGGATATAGATATGGGCAATATCGTTAAAAACTATAAACTGTTGCAAAAAATTGCCCCAAAATCGATTGCTGCAGCTGTCGTAAAAGACGATGCCTATGGTTTAGGAGCGGTAAAAGTTGCAGAAAAACTATATAAAGATGCCGGTTGCCGTTGTTTTTTTGTAGCACACGGAATTGAAGGAGAACGTATCCGTCCGGTAATCGGGGAATCGCAAATTTTTGTGTTACAAGGTATCGGCGAGGACTGTTATGAGGCTTTTCAAAAAGCGCGGCTTACGCCGGTAATTGCATCTCCGCAACAATTTGAATTTTGGAAAAAACATAAGATTGACGGCGTAAAACCGGCTATTCAAATTGAAACCGGATTAAACCGCCTTGGTTTTAGAGAAAAAGATATAGCTAAGCTATCTGAAAAAGAAAAACAAGAATTTGATGTCGTACTGTCGCATTTGGCCTGTGGTGATGAAAAAGACCACTTTATGAATGAGCATCAACTGTTGCGTTTTGAAGAACTTAAAAATAAATATTTTCCTAAACATCGTGCATCTTTGTCAGCTTCGGACGGAACTTTTTTGGGTGAAAGATTTCAAAAAGATATCGTTAGGCTGGGAGCAGCAATGTATGGGATTAATACTGCTCCTTATCGAGAAAATCAGATGTTGCCGTGCGTTACCATAAAAGCACCGGTTTTGGAAGTTGCTGATTTAGATAAAGGTGAGTTTGTCGGGTATTCAGTAACATATAGGGCAGCGAGCAAACGCAAAATTGCAATTGTATCAATAGGTTATGGTGACGGAATACCGCGTTCATTGTCAAATATCGGCAAAGTGTTTTTTGCGGATAAAAAAACGGTGTATGAAGCAAGAATTATCGGACGTATTTCGATGGATAACATTATTTGTGATGTAACAGATATAAAGGTGAGTGTCGGTGATTTGGCTATAGTTATAGGTGATTTTTATACACTTGATGATATCGGGCGTGATGCCGGCACAATCAGTTATGAAGTTTTGTCGCGAATCGGAAAAAACACTCGGTTTATTAGAAATTATATCGATTAAAACAAAAAGTCCCGATCATAAGATCGGGACTTTTTTTCGGATGCGAGGACTAACGGCCTTGGTCTAGTTCTCTTTGTACTCTTAAGAACTCTTCTTCAGAAATTACTCCGCCCTTTGCAGCTTTTCTTGCCATCTTTTCAGATTCTGACAGTTCCTGCTTATTCATCGGCTGAGTATTTTTGGTTGTAGCATATTCAAAGCTTGTTGCTCCGGTAGCTACATCTGTTGCTCTTTGTGACATATCTGTAGCATTCATACTAATGCTAGAGTTTGAACTTGCACCAACATTAACAGATATTTGTTCTTTTGGAGCCTTTACCGGTGTGTTGATAGTATAATCAACTCTCTTCTCAACATCTACTGCCGGCATATCCTGACGTGGTTCTTCAGCCGGAGCCTCGTAAACTACTTCTTTTGCAGGACGTACATATTTGACCTTTGCTTTACGAGGAGCTGCACCCTTTTTGAACTCGTTCATAGAGTTGTTGCAGTCATCATTTGTACCAGTCATATAGTAACGTGATGTTCCTCTTAATCTGCCATCTGCAGAAAAGCTATTATACTTAGCAATATTTGGATCAAGTTGCAAAAGAACATCTTTTCTGAGATATCCATAATCGTCAACTGCGGATAACAGGATTTTGGCTTGTTCTAGTGTTGTACTAGTTAATTCTTCATCACATTTTATCATCTGATTTAATGGTCCAACAATGTACCCAAATGAACCGCTGTTTGCGTCAGCCCATTGTCCACCGTGTTTATCACACATCTGTTTGTTAAGCGTATTCGTCCATGCCCCCAAACGCTGAATGCCATACATCAACCAATCAGGACTTGTACTGAATGTTTCGGCATATTTTGATGCATTCATCCACATTCTGTTCCACAAACCATCCGTACTGTCATGAGCATGTACAATCTCGTACATATTCTTGAATTGTCTCGGGTTGACTTTCATGCCCTCTTGCCATGTTGTAGGAGCATCGGTTGCATCATGTTGAACCGGAGCAGGCTGTAGATCTACGTTAGTGGAATCAACAACTTGTACCGAAGTATCCGGTTGAGCAACGGGTTGGGGTTTAGACGCATTATTAGTTACAGTTACATTTGACTTTGGAGCATTGGCAAGCTTTTCTGTCTTATTTTGTTTTTTATCACCTGATGCACCACTTAAGTTAGCTTTTGCTGCGCCCCATATAGTCACTGCTGTTGCAACAGCAGCAGCGGCCCAAATTTTCCATCTTTTATACCAAGGTTTGCGTTTGACACCATTGTTTCCACTGCCATTAGGGGTGCCACCGTTACCACCATTACCGCCATTGCCAGCTCCACCGTTACCAGCATCATTGGGGTCTTCTGCTTCGTTATAATTGATTTGTGATAGATATGAAGGTTGACGGTCTCTATCGTCTTCTTCATTTCCTCCTATCACCTGGTTGGGAAGAGGTGCCGCAGGCTGTACTTCTACTTGCTCTGGCTGCTTGCCTTCATCTTCGGTATGTCCTTTAGCTTCCAGTTCTGTATGTTGTTCAACTTGTCCTACTGGAGCCGGAGTTCCCTCTTCTGTATGTTGTTCAACTTGTTCTACTGGAGCCGGAGTTCCCTCTTCTGCAGGTTCAGCAGGTGTTACAAAATATTCGACTGAAGGCTCTTGATTTTGAGCTTTCGGCTCTTGATTTTGAGCTTTCGGCTCTTGATTTTGGGCTTCTTGCTCTGGGACAACTGCATTTGCCGTAGCTTCGCGAATGGCGGCAGCGTTTTGAAGACCTTGTACAACTGAGGCAAGTGTAGCGGCAGCAGCTGCATTATTACGTACTGTAGGTTCCGGAGCTTCAGCAACTTGTGCTTGAACTTGAGGAGCAGGATTATTTTTAAGTTCTTCTATTGTCTTGTTTGCCTCTGCAAGTTGTTCTCTGAGAGCGGTAATGCTGTCATCCTTTTTCACAAGTGCATCAAGAGTGCGTTGATGATCTTCTTGAGCTTGTTTAGCTTGAGCTTTTAATTGAGCAACTTCATTTCTTAGTTGAGCGACAACGTTATTGATCTCAAGCAAATCAGTATTTTCGCCAGCTGGCTGTTGAGCAGCAAGTTGAGCTTGAAGCTCTTCGTTTTCTTTTTTGGATTTTTCAAGATCTTCTGTAAGATTGCGAACCTGACGTCTCAATCCGTCAATTGTGTCTTTATCTTCATCATCATCAGCGACACGATTTGTTGCAATGTCAGTTAACTCTGAAACTTGCTTATTAAGCTCAGCAACCTTAGCTTGCAATTGGGCAATTGTTGCATCTTTATCATCAACGGCTGAAGTTTGTTTGGTTTGCCCTGATTGAGCAACAAAGGTCGCTGCAACAGGAGTTTGAGCCCCTGCAGTAGGGGTTTGTTGAGCCTCTGCATTCGGTTGAACCAACGGCTCAGCAACAGGAGCATTATTCTGAGTTTGTTGCTCAGCAGAAGTATCACCTCGACCTTGGGGTTCATTATCATTAAGCTTTTGAGCTTGCTGTTCACTTTCTGACTGTGCCGGAAGGTGGCTATTATACAATTCATTGTATTGAGCCGGCAAATTGGTAATGCTAATGTTTTCCTGTGCGCAGGCAACAACCAAAGCTTCACGGAATTTGTCTGACATTTGATCGCCAAGTTTGATGTCCTTTTTTTGCTCTTTGGCAAAGGCAACCAAAATTTTGAAATCTTCAGGTTTTGGATCTTCTTGTGTGGCAACTTGAACGTGATTTTGCTCAACAAAGTGGAGAACCATGCCGTTTTTAAGCGGAGCATGAATGCCTTGGTCATCTTCTGTTATTTGTTTTTCATCTTCATTGGCATCATTTGTGAGCAATGTTCTGATTTCATTGCTATATGCTCTGAACCAATCATTGTCTTTGAAGTCTGACGGATGTTCGCGTTCTTCTAAATCTGGTCCTTCATTAATGGTCAATGCTTCTTGGGCAGGACTATCTGCTTTCCCCTCATTGACAACGATCGCGCCAGCAGTTTGATTGCCTAATCTCTCAACATGTTTCTTAAGTGTTGCAACAAGGTCATGCTTTCCCATTTGTTCAAGAATAGCAATTACATCATCTAATCCTTCTAGGTTAGATTCCTTGCCAGAAATTATATTTCGAGCTCGCAAAAGTGCATTACGTTGAGGGTCATTAGTACGCGCTCCTTGATTTTTTCTGTTATTATTCTTTCCTTTGGCCATTATTTGTCTCCTATCTAAAACTTGATTTGCAAGCACTATATCACAAAAAACGAACAAGCGCAAGCACTTTTTGTCAATTTTTTGTAGTTTTCTTAAATTTTTCTTAAAATTTTTAATAATCTATTGATTTTTCAGAATATTTTTTAGCGTCCTTCGTTCCCTCGATCCTTTGGCCGGGCAACTTGATTGTTCTGTTTGTCCTGATTGTGTAATTTCGGCAGAGCCTTTTGAAAAGCCTTATCTATATTGGCTTTGTCTTCAGGTGAACGTTCATCGTAAGTCCTACCGGCAGTGATTTCGTATTGTCCGAGTTTGTTTTTTCCTATTTTTTCAACTCCATAGCGTTGCAATGCTGTTTCACAGGCTTGCGCCATGGCTTCGTCTTGAATTTTTTGAGAAAATACATATTTTTTCATCAAAAGCTCTGCGGTAGTCTTATCTTGTACAGATTCGCTATAGTTGTATTTACCTTCTTTTATTTCTTCTTCCTTTGAAGCTATACGCTCTCTGGCAATTTCTATAGATTCGTTACCTGTCATCTCGCGATCAAATTGATCTAAACGATTATTGTTAAACCGTGGAACAACTTTATATTTTGGTTCTGATTTTGCTTGTGGAGTCGTTTCCTGTTCCTGCTGTTGGGTTTGAGTTGTTTGTTCTTCAGGACGGCCGGTGAGCTTTACGCCTTCTTTCTCGCAGGCTTCTATCATCTTGGCTTTGAACTCATCTGTCCATTTATCGTTGAATTTGATGTCTTGACCATTTTCACTTGCCATATGAACCAATATATCGATTCCGGCAACGTTTACTGTGGCTCTTTCCGGTGATGTAAAATGAATTTCGGCGTCGCCGATTCTACCTTTCAGCCCCTCAATAGCATTGCCGTTTTCATCTTTGGTGCTTCTTTGCCACTCCTGACCTTTTTCTTCGGCATATTTTTGCATCTTTTCATCGTATTTCGAAACCCAGTCTTCTTTTTGATCTACTTGAATCGATTGTTCTGAAGAACCCGCATCATCAAGACCGACCTCTTGAGTTCCATATGCACCTTGTTTTCCTCGTAACTTATTGCATTCCGTCATCAATGCTACGTAATCATTCAAAGTCATTTCAGAATCTTTAGAGAGCCCCTTTTGTGCAAGAAAATCTTCGGGAAAATCTGCAAATGTCGGCTCATCTCCGATTCTGATTGTTTTCTCTGTTGTCTGTTCTTGATTCTCTTCGGTCATTGCTCTTCCCCTTATGTAATATATTTAAAGGTATATTAGCACACGCGAGGGGTTTTGTCCAGATTTTTCGTCATCAATCTATTTACGAATATCGAATAGTGTAAACTGACTGCGGAGTTGATCTAAAAGTTGGGATGAGAGAAAAAATTGCTCGCAATCGGAGTCTGTCGTGGTGGTATCGCTCTCAATCGGACGGTATTTTTGAAGGAAATATTTTTTAACCCCAAGAGCTGATAGACTGTCGCCGATGTTTTTGATGTCATCAATTGAGAGAATGCGCGGGTCACAAGTGGTGCGACACTCAAAATCGACATTACTCTTAAGCAGAATATCTAAAGATTCTTTTATTTTAGGGAGTTGGGAGGCGGCTTGGATTCCTATGGCTTTGGCATAATGCTCGGCATTTAGTGGTGCCTTGATATCAAACCCAACCCAGTCCAATAAAGGGAGAATTTTTTGTAAATGAGCCGGACGGTAGCCACCGGTGTGTAAACCTATGGCAAAGCCGAGAGATTTTACCTCTAGAATAGCGTTTTCAAGCTCATCTTGAACAAGCGGTTCACCACCGCTGAAAACTACGCCGTCCAAAACTTTGCGACGGGTTTTGAGAAAATCAACAAACTTTTCCCATATAAAACCGCTGTCCGCAGCTGTATCCTGCAAAATTGCATTATGGCAAAACGGACAACGCCATGGGCAACCCTGCATAAATATAACTGCGCTTATTTTTTCAGGAAAATCGACGGTGCTGAAAGTTTCAACACCGCCGACTTTGATAGGATTGTCTGTCATAAATTATTCGGCAGCAATATCAATGTGTTCACAACCACAACCAAGAGCTGCTCTGGCCTTACCTTCTGCAAAATATTTGCGTGTATAGAACTCAGACTTTTTGCCTTTATTGAATTCTGAAACCGGACGCAGGTAACCCATTACACGTGTCCAAACTTCGCAAGGCTGTCTTTCTTCGTCGTTCAATTTTACATCTTCAATTTTTACAACTGTCATTGTTTTTCTCCAAGTAAATTTTATCATAATTCAGTGGGTTAAGCAACTTCTACAGAAGTGGCGGCTTTTCTTTTTTCTGCCATTTTCTCCTCATCGCAGATCGGGCAGTATTTGTGTTCTCCGGAAATGTAACCGTGCTTTGGGCAAACAGAGAAAGTCGGAGTTATGGTAATGTACGGTAAACGGTAGTTGGTCAACACGCGTTTTACAATGTCGCGGCAAACCTTGGCCGAAGATATGCGTTGTCCCATATAAAGGTGGAGAACAGTACCTCCGGTATATTTTGATTGCAGGTCGGCTTGCAATTCCAAGGCCTCAAACGGGTCATCGGTGAAGCTTACCGGCAATTGTGAAGAGTTTGTATAATATGGATTCTCAGGTGTACCTGCTTGGATAATGCCGGCAAAACGTTTCTTGTCCTCACGGGCGAAACGATAGGTAGCACTTTCGGCAGGAGTGGCTTCTAAGTTATACATATGGCCGGTTTCTTCCTGAATGGTAACCATTTTTGCGCGGATGTAATCCAAGAATTTCTTAGCAAATGCAATACCCCATTCATCGGTGATGTCATGTTTGCCATCGGTATAGTTAGCAATCATCTCATTGATACCGTTAACACCAATGGTAGAGAAGTGATTGCGCAAAGTTCCGAGGTAACGTTTGGTGAACGGGAACAAGCCGTTATCAATCAGGCGTTGAATGAGTTTGCGCTTGATTTCCAAGGAAGTACGGGCAATGTTCATCAACTCGTCAACACGGGCGAACAATCCGGCTTCGTTGTTTTTGTATACATAGCCTAAACGAGCGCAGTTGAAGGTTACAACACCGATAGAACCTGTCTGCTCGGCAGAACCGAACAAGCCGTTTCCTTTGGCCAACAACTCACGCAAGTCAAGTTGCAAACGGCAGCACATAGAACGGATTTGGCCGGGTTTTAATACGGAATTGATGAAGTTTTGGAAATAAGGTAACCCATATTTGGCTGTCATTTCAAATAACAATTCGGTGTTTTCGTCTTCCCACGGAAAATCAGGAGTAATGTTATAGGTAGGAATCGGGAATGTGAACGGACGACCCTTGATGTCACCTTTCATCATAATGCTCATGTAGGCCTTGTTGATCATATCCATTTCAGGTTTTAAGTCGCCATAAGTAAACGGCTGCTCAACACCGGCAATCATCGGATGTTTGTCACGCAAATCTTCGGGACATACCCAATCAAATGTAAAGTTAGTAAACGGTGTTTGTGAACCCCAACGAGAAGGAACATTCAAGTTATAGATAAGCTCTTGGAAGCATTGCTCAACCTGATCGTAGGTCATGTGATCAGCACGAATGTATGGAGCGAGATAGGTATCAACCGATGAAAAAGCTTGTGCTCCTGCCCACTCGTTTTGAAGTGTGCCCATAAAGTTAACCATTTGACCAACTGCTGCAGACAAGTGCTTGGCAGGACCGGCTTCGGCTTTGCCGGGAACACCGTTAAAGCCTTCGTGGAGCAAGTTTTTCAAAGACCAACCGGCACAATATGCAGCCAGCATATCCAAATCGTGAATATGAATATCACCGTTACGGTGAGCTTCACCGACGTTAGCAGGATATACATGGCTCAACCAATAATTGGCAGTAACTTTACCGGAAACGTTCAGAATCAAACCGCCGTTAGAGTAACCTTGGTTTGCGTTAGCATTAACACGCCAGTCGAGTCTTTCAAGATATTCATTAATTGAACTTTCAACATCAACAACGACTTTTTTGTCATTACGAACACGAGAGCGTTGATCACGGTATAAAATATAGGCTTTGGCAGTAGCAAAATAGTTGGCAGAAATCAGAACCTGCTCAACAACATCTTGTATGTTTTCAATTGAAGGAAGAGAATCGGTAAATTTGTGTTCCAATACCTTTAAAACCTGTCCGGTCAAAAGATAGCACTCCTGCTCGCCAAATTCTCCTGTGGATTCGCCAGCCTTACGGATAGCGCTAAAAATCTTGTCACTGTCAAAGGGAACCAGTGTTCCATCTCTTTTGGTTACGTTGGCAATTTTTACATTGTCAGTGACCTTTGATGCTTCGTATTCGTGGGTAGACATTTTATTCATTTTTCCTTTTTATAAAATTTATTTGTTTGATAACCGGTATACTACATCTAGTATTAATAAAAAGTAAATAAACTATATATAGTATTAACAAGAAATTTTTTATTGTGTAATTTCAATCGCCGAACCGGTATCTGACTAATATGAAATTATATTGCAATAAAGATTCTTCTTTTCCAAGTTGCAAAATTGCAAATTTTGCTATTGACATGATTAGGTGTCTATAAAAGCTCAATTTTTAAAAAACGCCTCGTGGATAATTTTGTTAATAAATAATTTTATCGCGCAAAAACAACATATTAACCTTTATTAAAAAACAATTAAAATCCACAGGAAAAAAAGAATCGTTTTAATATTCAGAATCGAATATTTGTTTTAAAAAGATTGTAATACGTAAAAAAGTTTATTAAATTGGTTGAGTAACGTTTTTAGGCAGGTGAAATATGAAAAAATTTTGGTTGGCAATGGGTTTGATTTTAGCAGTTTCTACAGGACAGGCGACTGCTCAAACCAAAAATGATATTACAAAAATTGAAAATTATCTTAACTCAATAAAATCTCTACAAGCACGTTTTGTGCAGAACGCAAGTAACGGCAATGTGGCAGAAGGCAATATATATATACAGAAGCCAAACAAAATTCATATGGAATATGCAGCACCGACCAATGTTCTGATTGTCGGAAACGGCGATTATATTGTATATCATGACAAAGATTTGGATCAGGTAAGTAATATAGATTATAGCGATATTCCGGCAAGCTTGATACTGGGCAATAATATTAAAATTGACGGCAAAAACATTAAAGTAACAGATTTTTATAAAGATGCGGGGACAACCGTTATTTCTTTAGATTATAAAGGTAAAGGTGACGTCGGCAACATCACCCTGACTTTTAATAATTCGCCTTTTGAATTGCGCCAGTGGAAAATCATTGATCCGCAGAGTGTGGAAATTACTGTATCTTTATATAGCGCAAAAGTTGACGAGCCAATTGATCAGTCTTTGTTTAAATTCCGTAAAAGCAAAAATCCTCTCAAAATGAAAAAAGGACGTTGATGATACGTCTGACAACATGGAATGTTAATTCTATACGGATTCGCTTACCACTGCTTGATGACTTGGTCAAAAGCGAGAAGCCTGATGTGGTATGCTTGCAAGAAGTAAAGGTCAAAGAAGCGGAGTTTCCGTTCAAGGAGATAAAAAAAATCGGATTCGATCATCTGGCTGTCTATAGTATGCCTGGGTATAACGGTGTGGCAATACTCTCAAAACTGCCACTGGACAATATAAAGAAGTATAAACACGTTGGGAAAGATGATGCCCGACATATCAGCGCAATTGTCGATAATAAAATTGAGGTGCACAATATATATGTACCAGCCGGAGGAGATATTCCGGACCGAGAACTTAACCCATCATTTGCACACAAACTAGATTTTATTGATGAGCTTGTCACGTCTTTTGCGGTCAAACATAAAGTGCCAAGATTGTTGTGCGGAGATTTTAATATCGCTCCGTCAGAAAATGATGTTTGGAGCCATAAGGCGTTGTTAAACACCGTATCTCACACTCCGGTTGAGGTGGAAAAACTGAATGACTTTTTTAATAGTGGCAAGTTTGCAGATGCGGTGAGAAAAAACTTTTCTGAACCGGAAAAAATTTATTCTTGGTGGAGTTATCGCAATCCCAACTGGCAAATCAATAACAAAGGACGAAGATTGGACCATATATGGGTAGATAAACAAATATTATCAGCTGTACGAGATATCAAAATAAGCAAAGAATTCAGAGCCAAAGAGCGCCCTTCAGATCATGTTCCGGTCACAATAGATTTAGAAATTTAGTTTGTAACCGCTTTCTTCTGTAAGAATGACGGCATCTTGGGTTTGTCCTTCAACCTTTTGGCGCAGTCGATATATGTGTGTTTCAACCGTGTGAGTAGTAGCATCAGGGTTATATCCCCACACTTCAGACAGCAACTCCGTTTTTGAAACAACCTTAGGATAGGCCTTATACATATAATTAAGAATCATTATCTCGCGTTCTGTGAGTTTTGTAATCTCTCGAGTTCGAAGATTTTTAATCTCTTTTTTAGCTGAATCGAGAACATAATTACCAAATTTAAGGCGTCCGTCATGGCTATATACAAACAAATTGATGCATGATAAAACCGAATCGAGAAAATCTTCCAAGCGGAATGGTTTGAGAATCACTGTTACAGATTCCGGCAGATTACTATCGTCACTCCCGAGATAGATTATCGGGCTTTGACGTAGTTTTTGATGTAAATCCGAAACGACATCCAACGAATCGTCAACTATTGCAACATCAAAAATCACGCCATCATCCCATTGGTCAAAGACCTTAAAATCTGTAGCATATAACTCGAGCTGTTCTTTTAAATCCGTTGCAAAAGACTGATTGTCGGAAATGAGTAAAATGTTGGACATATTATCTTCCTAAAACTTTAGCTCCACTCCTGCAATATACGCATATCCTTTATTGCTGTCAAATTTTGTATTTCCGTTAAAATCTCCATGAGCAACAGCTGCGTATATTGTGAGATAGCGGTTATATTGGTACGAATTGGAAAATTGTACGATTTGATCCTCGAATTTTTTGCCATCAGCTTTAGAATAAAAGTAGGTTAGTGCACTCTTGAAAGGACCAAATTCATAGCTTAGACCGAGGTTGTATGCCCAAGCATCACGATATGCATCAAAATAATTTATACTTTTGCGAATCGGTTGATTGGTTTCGGCATCATGATGATTGATCCATGTACGACGAAACCCACCGCCTAGAGTCCAGCCTTTGCGATAAAGGTTTAGTCCGGCCGATATTTCTTTATCGTTGTCAGCAAAATATGCCGCCCCAAGTGAACTTGAAACAGAAATTCCCAAAATGTCGGCAGAATGATATAACGAGGCAATGTAACCGTCCTTGTTTTTGTATGAGGCACGACGGTTAATCAGACCATCGCGACTATAGCTATCAGGAACATAGGAAAAACCAAACATCATGCCATTATTGAATTCGGGAGATATGTAGGTGACTTTTGGAGCAGTGCCATCTGTGTTAATATCTGTTGAATTGAGTGTACGATAACCGGTGACGCGGTGATTGCGTTGCCAGTTCGGATTGGCAATAAAATTAACAATATCACTTTGATTGACGCCCAATACACCAATCGATGGGGCACTGACGCCAAGCTGATAGGCCGCGTTGTAACTTTGTCCGATAATAAATTTGCCATAAGGAGAATCGAATATGCCGTATATTTCCTCCCCCCAAGAGCCATGATTATAGTCCTTGACTTGTTGGTCTATGCCATAGGATAAATCTGCATATGCTCCGATTTGATAGTCTTCATTAAACTGATACTGAGCAATAAGACTGCCGCTAATTCGTGACGGAAGATGGTGATGAGAATGATTGCCTGCATAAGATGATGAGTAATCGCTATATCCGTAAAGTGTTTTTGTTTTGCCAAAGGCATCAAAACTCCACTCTCCGGCAAGAGCGTTTGTGTTAAAAATGACAGAAATTCCGACTGTTATAGCCAATGTTGAAAATATTTTCATGAATTTTCCTTTTTGTTATGGACAAAATTTTTGTTTGTGATATAAGTATCTTTGATACATTATAATTCACATTTATTAAAATTTTATTTTATGTCAGAAAGAAGAGATAGAGAGACTAGCTGGCAGGAAGCTGTCACGAGTGCGTCTGCATCACTCCAGTGTTACTCATTACCGGAGCTACTGGCGATGCAAGAGGCAAATAAAGCATTGGCCGATCCGAATCCGGTCATGCTGGCAGCTTTGCAAGGCGTTATAGGAGAGCGCCTCGCTGAAGCTCCTGTCTATGAAGATTAATTCCAAGAACAAAAAACTTCTGTTTCCGTACGGAGCAGAAGTTTTTTGTTGGCAAAAATAAAAATTGTCATTATTCTGTTTGGGAGTTGTTTTATTTGGAGTAGAAAATGCAAAATACCGATTTTCGTGCTGTTCTGGCTCAGCAACAAACTGATGCCGTATATAAAAAAGTGTTTGATTTGAAATACAATAACACAAGTGCAATTTTGCAAACAATATCAGAAGTTGACCGTTTGTTGCAACAATATCCGAATAATACTGAATTGTTGGTTTTACAGACTCGTTTGCAGATTATGAATTCTCAAGAACAGCGCGCTCGTGCAATTGCTGCTCATACTTGGGAAGTCGGCGGAAATTTGCGCCCAAAATATGAAAAAATGTATGTAAGTGACTTGATCAACCTTGCAATGGTTGATATGGCACAAATATTGTTAAGTCCAAGGCTGAATAATGTTGAACAGGGAATGAATTTTTTCCCCTTGGAAATGGTACGTTTTGCATTAATGACAGGGAACCTTGAAGTGTTGTCACGCATTGTACAAACAAATCGCGACAATCAAATGATAAAGGCATTAGCACAATTTGTTTACACTTATGAGCGTACGGATTATGCACGTCATTTTGCAAATATCCAAAAAATAGCTTTGGAAAATGTAAAACAAGAAATCTGCGGGTATGATTTTAATTGTTATGTCAGTCGCGGTTTTACCGATGTTGAAATCGTCATGTACTTCAGCAATTATAACTTTGAATTGCAAAAATATAAGGAAAGTATTGAACGCGACATTAATGAATATTGTACGTCCGCCGGCATAAAACGAATCTATAATTTAAGTTTTTCGTGCCAAAATATCAAAGATTGCCCTGCTATTTAGCCGGTGATAAAAAGTCTTGTCCTCTGCGTTTACGCTCGTTTTGGTCAGCACGAGCAAAAAGTTTTTTGCCGGATTTAAATAGTAATTTCCGCAGTAAATTCATAGCGACTTCCTGCTCATTTTCATCGCTGTTAAACAAAACAAAGCGGTTTTGGTAGTCGCTCATCGTGGCATCTGCACCTTTAATCTTAAGCTCTGCAGATACAACCATTTGCAGACGGCGGGTTTGAGAATTTATCTGATCAATTTTTGCTTTAAGGACTTTTGAAGTTATTGTATAATCAGCACCATCAGGATATTCAACAATAGTGTAAAGGTCATCGTTGCTAAAAAGTCTTTTGATGACATCTATCGGGGTCGATGAATGAGTATTATTTGTAAACTCGACAGGAGCCACATATACAAGAGCATTTAGATCATCTTCAGTCGCTGTAGCGGTATTGTCAACAGCTTCCGGCTCAGTATTTTCCGCTTCCGGCTCTGAAATTATTGCAGCATTAAGCGGTTGATCAGCAGAAAAATCTTCAATTTCATCTTCATATGCTATCGGAGCCTTTGTCGGGGGAGGAACATTGTCAAAATCTTCTGGACCATTGTACATTACATCTGCATGTGTCGGTTCATCTCCAATGTATGAATCATTATTTTCTTCAGTAATCCCATTGGCTTTTTCAAAATCATACTCAGGTGCGGGATTGGTGGGAGAATAGTCGGCAATAACCATGGTGACATCATTTTCAGGGATAGAACCGGTAACTTCAACACATAGTTCATTTTCGTTATTCTTTACGTTTTTGACGGCCATATTCTGCACATAATTGTCAACGAGATTATATACAATAACATTAAAGTCGTGCTCCAACATCTGGGGTTTAAGTTTTGCCAATGACGGAATTTGGCTGACAGCATTGAAGCTAGCTTTGTCGGTAACTCTTACGCGTATACTGGTTTTTGATTGGTTGGCAGCATAATTTTCACACGCCGTGCCGGAGACTTTTACGACACCCTCGGCAAAAGCCTCTGACATACATGACAGCCATATTGACAGCAATAAAATTAATTGTTTTTTCATTACCACCAGCTCTGATCATCATTAGCAACCGGACTCAGGCTCTCTACCCATGTGCCAATTTCATTATTGTTTTGATTTTTGAGCACCATGCGGCACAGTATAATGGGACGACTGTCGGTCGGTTCTCTGCGAGCAAGAGAAGTATCAAGAATATATGTGGCTTGATATCTGTCATCAGTGAGTTTGTAGCTATCAGATGACTTGATGATATCCTTTGCAACCTTTTCTGCATATTCAAGGTTAGGCAAACTCAAAGATGGATTTTCGTTTTCAGGCATTGATACATATATGGTCGGAACCGCATTGGCATTTGCGTTGTATATGGATGCTGTATCCTTGAGCATTTTGTTGGTGTTGCGTGATACAAGAACATAGTATGGCTGTTGCATAGTTTCAGCATCATAGCGGCGGACAACGTATTTGGTCGTACCGATCTGTGCAATTTTTTCCTCTTTAGTCAGCACTCTCTCTGCTTTTGCTGGAGTAGTTGCTGTGTCTGTTGCCGGGTTTTTAATATTTTTTTCTTTGGGGGGAATGGCAAGCGGTTTGCGGGCAGCAAGCTCTGCCGGTGGCTCTGTTAGATCTGTTTGGCTTGCACCATCAATCGGAGCTTCAGAATCAATGATAGCTCCACCATGGCAAGCAGATAACAGCAATAACAACATAAAGAGATAATTTTTTTTCATAGTGCGCGTCCTCATCCATAATATAGATGCAGGATAAATTATTTTGTTTTTTATCTCATCTTTTTTTTGCTACTTATCAAACAAAAACTTCACAATTGCAAAAAACGATTTTATGTTTTATAGTTTGCTAAAATTATATAACTGGAATATAAAATGGTTTTAATGATATCTTTTGCCTTGTTGGGGCTGTTGTTTGCGATTGCACCGCTCAGGCGCAACGGATTTTATATGTTGCATATGCTGTTGGTACTGGCTGTTGCGTGGTGGATTGAAAATACTTATTTTTCAGGAAAAAATTTGGCAGATTTTATCGCCGGTTGGAGAAGCGTTGCCTTAATGTTTGCAGTATTGCACCTGATATCGATTAACTTGGTAACGTTTTTGGCATATGGTTTTGATAAAAATGCCGCACGCAAAGGGACACGACGTATTCCGGAAAACCAGTTGCACACGCTCGAATTTATGGGGGGATGGTGTGGCGCAATCATCGGACAGAAAATATTTCATCACAAAACCAAAAAAGCAAGTTATCAGTCTTTTTTTTGGGCGATGCTGATTGCTGAAGTATTAGCAATATATATCATTTTGAAATATCTACATTTTATCTAGGAAAATTATGATATGAAATATAAGGAAATTGAAGGTAAAGAAATTAAATTTACTCAGCATTACCGTGAAATGTGGCCTTTTGTAAAGCCTTATTGGGTAAGAGCATTGCTGGCAATACTGATTTGTATTCCTGTCGGCGCACTGGACTCTGTTATTGCTTTGGCACTTAAGCCTTATATGGATAATGTATTGGTTGATAAGTCGGCTTCTTCTCCAATTTATATTCCTTTCCTTATTGTTGCCTTCACTACTGTTCAGGGCTTTCTTAATTATTCGGCAACTTATCTTAACACGTGGGTAGGAACCAAAATTAATCATGATTTAAAAAGAAAACTGTTTAAGAAATTAATGACTTTTGAATCATCGTTTTATGACCAAAATCCTTCCGGCTATGTAATACAGCGTTTTACCACCGATGCTGATACTGCATGCAACGGTTTGTTAGATAATCTAAAGTTATTTGTTTCCAGATTTTTCTCGTCGCTATCTTTAATTATTGTGCTGATATATAACTCATGGCAGTTGGCTATAATTGCAATTGTAGTTTTATTGTTTGCGCTGATGCCATTGGCACAAGTCAGACGCAGAATTAAAGGAATCATTAAAAACACCATTGCACAGTCAACCACGATTTTAACACATTATAATGAAAGTTATGCCGGCAACAAAACCATTGCATCTTATAACTTACAGGAATTTATGTATGCAAAGTTTAATCAAATTTTAGTGACACTGTTTAAGCTAACCATAAAAATGGTGCAAAAAACCGGTTGGATGACCCCGTTGATGCACATTGTGGTGTCAATCGGTGTCGGCGCAGTTATCGGGTTCGGGAGCTACCTGATTGTAAACGGAACCATTACATCAGGCAACTTTGTATCTTTTATAACCGCATTGATTTTGTTATACACACCAATAAAAGGGATTGGTAAAAACTTTAATAATGTACAAGTATCATTCCTGGCTATTGAGCGAATTCTGGACATTATTAATTCAGAGCCCAAAATTTTTGATAAGCCTAATGCCAAAAAACTGAAAGACATTAAAAGAGAAATTAGTTTTGAAAATGTTTGTTTCGGATATAATCCGGAAACCCTGGTCTTAAAAAACATAAATCTCAATATAAGAGCCGGTTCGACAATTGCTTTTGTAGGGAACTCCGGCGGGGGAAAAACAACAATTGTAAATTTATTGCCTCGCTTTTATGATCCATTGTCAGGATCTATTAAATTTGACGGGACAGATATACGAGATTATACTCTCGCATCATTGCGACAGAATATAGCCGTTGTTTTCCAAGATAACTTTTTGTTTTCAGGTACAATACGTGATAATATATTGTTGGGGAACCCTAAGGCAACAGAAGATGATATAAATACCGCAATTAAGATGGCTTATCTTGATGATTTTGTCGCTTCTCTTGAAAATGGACTTGATACGGACATAGGAGAAAGAGGAACAGCTTTATCAGGCGGACAAAGACAACGTTTGGCAATTGCCCGTGCTATTGTAAAAGATGCCCCAATTGTTATTTTGGACGAGGCTACTTCAGCCCTAGACAATAAGGCTGAGGCAGTAGTGCAGAAAGCTATCGACAACCTGATGAGCGATAGAACAGTCTTTGTTATTGCACACCGTTTATCAACAATCCAAAATGCCGATATGATTGTTGTCCTTAATGATGGTGAAATTATTGAGACAGGTACGCATGAGCAACTTATGCAAAAGCCAAACGGTGCATATCAAACCCTATATAACGCACAGTTCAAAAACAAGTAAACTACTTGTATAGCTCAGGGAGCGGAGCCTTTTGTTTTTGCGCTTTTTCTTGTTTTTTGCTTACTTCCTTTAAGATTTTATAAAGCCGTTTGCGATCAAATTTATTGTCTTGTCCGGAATACAGGTTGGCACTAAGTTGTTGCAACAATTTTTCCAGTTCTGTATTTGCAAAAACCTTAGCGACATCATCGAGGTTAAGAACTTTTTCATCCGGACAATGAAGACGTGCCCAGCGTAAAATTTCATCTCGTATGTCTTTCAATTTTTCAGCGTGTAAAATGCTATCAATATCGCTTTTACGCGGTTGAGTTTCTTTTTTATTGCCCGAGGTGTTCTTGGGGCGCAACAAATATATGATGAGCCAGCTTACAAGCAAGCCGGATAAGAAGGCCAGAGATGTTATCAAAACAATTAATTTTATTGATATGTTATTTTCTTTAGAACTGCTCTCCTCTGGACTATTATCTGTGGTGTTTTCAGAAATTACCTGAGAAACCGGCATTGTAACAGATACATCGGTAGCGGGTGCTGAGCCTTTGACGTTGATGTTTAAGGCTGGAAGATATGCGCGTTCAATACTGTTGGTCTTGAGGTTATACCATGGTATATCAATTGCCGGAACGGTAAGACTTCCTCCCTGTTGAGGAATATAAACGACATTAAGCAACATTTCAGATACAATACCATTGTCTATATTATGACTTTTATATTCGGGAGTTTCCGGATATTGTTTAAGAGCTGGGGTTTCGGGAAAAATAATCTTTGGCAATTGAGTATCGACGACACCATAAGCAGTAAGCTTTATTTTTCGATTTACAGCTTCACCGACCTTAAAATCTGGTAAACCGTGTTCCCAATCAGAACTGATTTCAACTTTAGAAGACGGAAGCCACCAATAGCCGTTGTTTTCTGAAGGAATTGGCCGAACATCAACTGTAACTGGTTGTGCCGTGAGTGAAATCGGGGTAAGTGCCGGCGTTACACCAAAACCAGAAAAGAAATTGTCATCCAAAAATGATCCGAATGAATTTGAGTATCTATCGCGTTTTAATTTATCCTTGTCAATATAATAGCCTCTGAATTGCAGTTCGGGGATTTTGAGTTTGCCGCTTTTTTGTGGGAACAGCGCGTAATTAATCGTGATATTCCGTGTTTCTATCCCATTATTGACTTCAGAAGAAACCATCGGATTGCTGAGTTGTTTAATCACCCAATCATGTGTGCCGTTATCTATAAATTGAGGTATATCTCCCTGAATTTCTTCTGTTGTCTTTATGACTAATGTATAAATAACCTGTTCTTGCACAAACGGGTTATGTTGGTTGATTGTACGTCCAAGAGAAAACTTAGGCACTGATGTTCCGGATGCTGTCCGGTTTGATACCGTAATTTTGATCGGAGCAGATGAAAAATTCTTAAAATTGATTGCCGGTATTACAATTTGGGACGTTTTTTTAGGGGATAAAGAAATATTCCATTGGTAAGTATTAGAAGTAACACCGTTGATATTACGGTGCTGAGCACTACGCCCGACAGAAAGAATGTTAAAATCGCGGTTGAGTGGAGATAAGTCTGGTTCCGAAGTGCCGGGGGCGCCATCATATTCAAGCGTGAGAACAAAAGCTTCTCCTAAGGGAACAAAATTACGGTCAACTTTTGCTACAAAACTCTCAGCATATGCAGAAAATGATAATACAAGGCTGAGCAAAAATGCTATATATCTGCGCATATTTTATTTATCTCCATATCTGTTCTTACTATATTCTTTATAAATAAACGCTCTCAAAAGACCACCCGGATTTTCGGGGATGTTGCGATACGACATCTCGCGCGCCTGTGCTTCTTCATCAAATTCTCCTTTTTCATTGGATGTTTTTGAGGTAGCGGCTGCAGGGTCATCATTAGTTTTTTCGTCAGGTGTTCCGCCGGCAGGGACAAATTGTTCGGCAGAAGATTTTTCATCTTTTTCATTATTATCTGATGGCAAATTTTGAAAATTTTGCCCATCTTGTTCAGGTGAGCTGTCATCATTTTGATTTTGATCTGAATTTTGCTCCGATGAAGCTGAAGAACTCTCTTTGTTATCGTTATCTTCGGGATTTGAGGTATCATTTTGGTCTTGTTGGTTCTCTGATGAGCTTTGTTCCCCGCTCTGCCCTTGTTGTTGCTCATCTGCGCCATTTTGACCTTGTTCATTTTGATTGTTTTGCTGGCTATTATTATTTTGTTGTTGTTTTAAATACTCAAGGTTGAATTTGGCATCTTCGTGTTCAGGGTTGATTTTTAAGACTTCTTCATATTGTTTGATAGCATCCTCAATCTTACCTGATTTGGCGAGTGCGTTGCCAAGATTATACATATTTTCTATGCCCTCTCCTTGGCGATACAATGATTCGGCAGCGTGGTAATCTCTGTTACGATAAGATGCGGCTGCTTTCCAATCAGTCACAGAAAATTTGTTTGCCGCGGTGGCGTAATCACCTGCAGCAAAGGCGCGGGCGGCATCTTGATTTGCATTTGTAAAAAAACCGGCATGAGAATTGCCAGATATGCTCAAAAACAAAAGAATAACCAATACACCTCGGCGGAAAAAATATATAAAACAAAGCATCGATATCAGCAAAAACCAGTATCCGCTATCTTCCCAAATTTCCTGCTGATTTTTGGTCTTTTGCAATTCGGAATTGATGTGTGAGTTTATTTGTTCGACCAGCACGTTAATGTTTGAGGAGATATTAAGATATGTTCCATCACCTTTAGATGCAAGCATACGCAGTTTTTCATTGTTGCCGGCAGTAACATCAACAACATTAATCTTATATCCATCATCGTGCGATTTTGTTGCCGATGAGAGTGTAGCATTCAGTTCTTGTCCGATGTCTGCCGCAAAAACGACGATATTTCCGTAATTATAGTGACCTGCTTGGAGGCTTTCAACAGCCAAATCAATTGCTCGATTGAGTCTATCGCCATTTTCGGGAACTATATCGCGGCTTATAGCAGGCAGAAGGTTAGATATAATTTTTGTATCGTCAGTAATGGGAGTAATGAGGTATGGTTCACTGGTATAAACAATCAAACCTACTTGAGCCTTAAGGTTTTTGAGTAAATCATCAATGGCAAATTTTGCACGGGACAGCCGGTTGGGAGTGATATCTGTCCCCTCCATATCGGACGACAAATTAAGCAATAACATTACCGGATTGGCCGGAGAAAAAACCGGCATCTGTTTTTTACGCCATGTCGGGCCGCTAAGAGCAATTATGCCCGATAAAAGACCAATCAAAGCCAAATATCGAACCACGCGACGTTGACGAGAACTGCCTTTAACAATCAAAAAATCAAGCAAATTCTTGTCACATACTGTTTCCCATGCCGAAGTGTTTTTAAGACCGTTCCAGAGGCCACGTCCCAAAAACAAAAGCGGTAACAATGTTAATAGCCATAGGGGACGAAGAAAATGGAAATTTTCAAAAAAACTCATTTATATCGCCTCCTTTGAATCACAATAATCAATAGTATAATCAGTAATGCTAGTGATGCCGGATAATAAAACAATTCTTTGCTTTCTTGAACATACTGATCATCATTTGAACTTGGTTCGAGTTTATCAATTTCGCGGTAGATTTGTTGTAATTTATCCGTATCAGATGCTCGATAATAGCGTCCGCGTGTTTCAGAGGCCAGTGTTTGCAGGCTTTGTTCGTCAAGTTCGCCGTTTTGCGGAAGTTTTATGCCGAAAAATGAGTTGATTACCGTGTTTTCAGAACTAACGCCGATGGTATAAATTTTGACATTTTCTTCATGTGCAAGCTTGAAGACTTCGGCCATGCTTAAGCTTCCATCATTATTCTCGCCGTCTGTCAGTAAAATCATGATTTTAGGAGTATTGTGGTTGTTCTGACGAAGGACCTTAAGTCCTAATCCGACAGCATCACCGATGGCGGTGGAACGCCCGGCCATGCCGGCATCGGTTGCCCAAAGTGTGTCAATCACCGCTTGTTTGTCGTAGGTTATCGGGGCTTGAAGATATGCATTTGTACCAAATAAAATCAACCCTATACGGTCATTTGGACGTTGTTTTATAAATTCGGCCGCAGCAAGTTTGACGGCAGTCAAGCGATCAAGTCGTTGCCCTTGATATGAAAAATCGGGCTCCAGCATTGAAACCGAAATATCAGTAACAATTAAGATATCGTGGCCATAATTATTTATGCGAATCGGCTCACCGACAAGCTGTGGACGAGCAACCGCCATACTGAGCAGGCACCATGCAATATAAAGCAACCATAGATGAACTTTGCTCCCGACATATTTTGCTCCGTAACCCCATAAGGATCCAGACAATATATTTATTCTGGCAATGTCTTTCAAAAACGGAACACGGAGCGCGTCACCATGCATTCCTTTTACGGCGGGAGCGAGATGATACATCAAAAAAGGAACAAACACCAGTACCAGCGCCCAAGGATAGGCAAAAGTTATCATAGGTTTTCTCCTATCCAAAAACTGCAAAAATCACGGAGTTTTGACATATCTTGCGCGGTTACGGAACGAATTGTATCCATGTAAGGGGCGTTTACTAATACATCGGCCATAGAATCAGATATTTTTCGGGTACAACGGCTATTGAGAAAATTTATCCAATCTTTACCAAACATTGTTGTCGCTTGAGGATATTTGTATACACAAATGCGTCGCAATATCTCCGACATTTTGACAATATCTGCACGACCTGACATCGGAAGAGATGAGATAATGCGCAGAGCATAGCGTTTTTTGCTTTTGCGCAACAGAAAACGAATCAATATGCAGCATGACAGCAATAAAACTGCGGAAAACAGAATTACCCACCATCCATAGGCCAAAGGCCAAAACGAAACGCCTTCGGCGGGAAGATGAATATCTCTTAAATCAGGAAGATTGTTCTCCATAATATTACCTCGCTACATCAGTCTTAAATTTAAGGTGTAACGAGGTAAATATCAAGAGATTAAATTATAATGATTGTGAAATTTGTTGAATTAAAATTGTCAGATTGGTCAAAAACAGCTTAATTGAAATGGCCAACAAGATGATACCAAAACATTTTTTCAAAAAGTAAATACCACCGATACCGACTTTATTTTGAATAAATTCAGCAGCTTTTACCACAATATAGATGACGATAACGTTAGCAATTACGGCAAAGATAACATTCATGTCATTATATTGCGCACGAATCGAAAGCAAGGTAGTAAGAGCACCTGCGCCGGCAATCAGAGGAAACACCAACGGAACAAAAGTTGCATCTTGCGGGGTATCAGGACCTTCACGAAAAATTTCAATATCCAAAATCATTTCCAATGCCATCATAAAAATAATCAATGAACCGGCAACTGCAAATGAGGATAAGTTGAGGTTAAATAATTGAAGAAATACCTCTCCGATGTAGAAAAAGCCGATAAACATTATGAGCGAATATATACTAACCTTTTCTGCATTAATCTTTTTGCCGTGTTTTTTCAAATTGATAATAATCGGCACAACGCCGATAACGTCAATGACGGCAAATAAAACTACAAATGCACCTATAAATTGTTGCAAATCAAATTGTGAAAACATCTATAAACTCCAGTATTAAAAATTTTACGCGTCCGTTGTATTATCATTTTAAAAATGATAGTCAACAAATTTTATAAGCAGATAACAAAAAAAATCCGGACAGCGCCGGATTTTTTTGATTGGTGGGTGTGACAGGGATCGAACCTGTGACCCCTACGATGTCAACGTAGTGCTCATACCGCTGAGCTACACACCCATATTTCGGATATGCTTTTACAGTATTTGTTTTAATTTGGCAAGTGTTTTGTTATTAAAAATTTAATCTTTATCCTGTATAGTCGATATATTCGGAGTAGAAGAAAGATGAGCGAGAAAAAACTTAATTTTAAAATCGACTATTCAAAACTTGATGTCATCAGTGAGTTCAACACGCAGAATCAGCGTTTTCCTTTGGTGTTGTCTGTTCCTCACAGCGGAAGGCTGTTTCCAAAGGAATTTTTGAAACATATTTGCGTTTCTGAAGATGAACTGCGTTCAAATGAGGATCCGTTTGTAGACGAATTGGTAATGGACGCCTCAGACTTAGGTATTCCTATGGTAAAATTGAATATAGGAAGAGCTTTTATTGATGTTAATCGCGATGCAATAGAAGTTGACCCTGCAATGTTTTATAATTATCCGGCCAACAATATGGTAAATACGAACCGCAGGAGCCGTGTGGGACTTGGACTGTTCCATAGAATTACCGCCGAAAGAAAAGCCATTTATGATGGAGCATTAGACTATGCAGAGGCGCAAAGCCGCATAAAAAATGTCTATAATGTTTATCATAAATCGTTGCAAAAAATGATTGATAAAACTGCTAAAAAATTTGGTATGTGTCTGGTTTTGGACTGTCATTCCATGCCCTCAAAAATCTGCAATATAATGGATGACAATCGGCAGATTGAATTTTGCCTCGGAACACTTTTTGAGCAGAGCTGTCCGGCTGAAATTATTGAGTTTATGAACCAATATCTGGGGCAAAAATATAATGTAAGCCTTGATTGTCCTTATTCGGGAGCTTATATAAGTTTTAATTATTGTCAGCCGCGAAAAAATATTTATACACTGCAAATGGAAATTAATCGTTCGTTATATGAGATTGAACCTGTGTACAAAAAAAATGCAAATTTTCAATATATTAGTAGTGATATATGCGATAGCATAACCGGGTTGGCAAATTTTTTGCTGGATTTTAAAAAATAGTTGTGATATAAGCTCCATGTTTTTATGAATTGTGACTTGCTTCGGCAAGTCATGTTAGTTTTAATAACCTGACCTCAGGCTTTTGATTTTGAGCCGTTAAGCAGATTGAAACCGAGTGAATGGGGGATATTTGTGGCAGTCTGAGGGAACAGAGGGATACTTTCTGCTTTTTTGGAAAGTATCAGGATTTTATGATTTTTCTTATATTGCTGATGTTATTTCAGCCATCAACAGCAGAGGCTCGTAGTGTTACGAGTGCCGATGATGCGCTTGTCTGCTTGAACGCAACTGTCCAAGCTGAGGAAAAATATCAGATAAAAAAAGACTTGCTCACATCTATATCAAATGTCGAAACAGGACGCTGGAACGAAAAGCTTGCTAAAAAAGTAGCATGGCCGTGGACTGTTAATGTCAACGGCAAAGGTTATTTTTATTCTTCAAAAAAAGAAGCTGTTGCCGCGGTTAAAGATTGGCAACGTCGTGGTTACCGTAGTATCGATGTCGGTTGTATGCAAATTAATTTGAGATTTCATGGCAAAAAATTTACCAGTCTTGATGATGCTTTTGAGCCATCAAAAAATGTTGATGTGGCCGCAAAGTTGCTAAAAAGCCGTTATGTTGTACGCAAGGATTGGATGCTTGCCGCTGCAGATTATCACTCACGTAATCACAAAAAAGCACAGGTCTATATGAAAAAGCTGATGCTGGCAATGAACAGTATAAAACCGGCTGAGCCTGAAAAAACAGTTACTTATGCTTCTAATTTTATGATTACAAAAGATACTCGCGGTTGGTTGAGCAAGTTATTCTCACAAAATAAGAAACGCAGAGAACTCAAAATTTCTATGAGAGAGTAGCATGGTTCAGATCGGCAAATTTGTCCGCGAGTATTCTTTACGCAGTTATGAGTGTGACAGTAACGGAACACTCAGGATTGTGGCTTTGATGAATATTTTTCAGGATGTGGCGGATACTCATGCTCAAATTTTGGGAGTGGGTATGGAAAATTGTCTTGCTAAAGGATTGGCCTGGGTTGGATCAAATTACCATATCAAAATTGATAGAATGCCTTTTTGGCATGAAAAAATTACGGTTACAACATGGCCATCACAAGAAAAAAAGCTCGGAGCCGTACGCGATTTTTGTGTTACTGATGAAAAGGGAAATATTCTGGTTACGGCATCAAGTCAATGGATATTGATTGATTTTACACGTAAGCGTCCTGTCGCGTTGCGAGAGCATATGCCTGAGTATCAAGTAGTAAATGAACGAGCATTAAATACGGATTTTCCCAAAATTGATCCCATCACTCGTGAGGATATTAAAAGATCATTTATTGTAAGGTATGACGACATTGACATTAATAAGCATGTTAATAACGCTATTTATCCGTTGTGGGCGACGGAAAGCGTAAATTCTGATTTTAGGCTGAAGCATCAACCGGCAGAAATTGAAATATCATTTAAAAAAGAAAGTTTATATGGCGAAACTATAGATGTAGTTTCGCAGATTGATAACAATAAATCTTTGCACTGCATGAACGCCACTGATGACGGACGCGAGGTCGCGCGCATACGCATTAACTGGCGGCAATGCTAACCGGCATAAAACCAATAACTCAAGCATATTGCAGCAATAATTCCGGCAATGTCTGCCAGCAAAGCGCATGGAAGTGCGTGTCTGGTGTTGATAATTTTTACTGCACCAAAGTAGACAGCTAAAACATAGAATGTTGTTTCAGTAGAGCCTTGTACTACCGCCGAAACAAATGCCGGAAAACTATCAACGCCATAATTTTTCATAGTTTCAATCATCATGGCACGAGCACCACTACCTGACAGCGGTTTTAACAGGGCCGTAGGCAATGCTGGAACAAAGTCGGCATTAAGGTTTAAGGCAATACAGATTTTTTCAATCCCCATAATTAAAAGATCAAGTGCACCTGAACTGCGAAATAGTGAAATTGCAACCAGCATAGCAACCAAGTAGGGAATAATAGCAACGGCAATTTTAAAGCCGTCTTTGGCACCCTCAATAAATTCATCATAGACTTTTATTTTGCGACATATTCCAATTGTAATAAAACAAAAAACCGTAAATATAAGTATGAAGTTGCCCATTACTGATGACAAAGTAGCACGCGTCTCTGCTCCAAGGAGTGCAAAACCGGCTCCTAATATGGAAATTACGCCAACAAAAATTAAGCCATATATCAGAACTGTAAGATTAAAAATATTAAGCCGCTGAGTGAGTGCGACACTCAGAAAACCAACCAATGTAGAAACAGATGTTGCCAATAGAATGGGAATAAAGACCAACCCAGGGTTAGAACTGCCAAGCTGACTACGATACATCAATATGCTGATGGGGATTAGTGTAACTGATGATGAGTTAATTACCATAAACAAAATCTGAGCATTTGAAGCATTTGTTTTACTCTTGTTTTCTGCCTGAAGTTGTTCCATGGCCTTTAGCCCCATCGGAGTGGCCGCATTGTCAAGTCCTAAGATATTCGCGGCCATGTTCATTACAATAGAGCCAAAAGCCGGCGATTTTTCAGGAATTTCCGGCATTATTTTTCTAAACAGAGGATATAGCAATCGTGCCAGCCAATCGGTTATTTTTGATTTTTCGGCTATTTTTAATATGCCAAGCCAAAAACATAGCATGCCGGTCAAGGAAATAGATATTTCAAAGCCTGATTTTGCCGAATCAAACAGCGCATTGCTCATCTGTGTCCATATATTTATGTTGCCAGCAATTAAACAGCTGATGGCGGCCGCAATAAAGCTTGCTATGAAAAAAAATGCCCAGATATAGTTTAGCATATATTCTTCCCGTTAGATAATCATATTATTTCCATTGTTGGCGTCTTTTTTTGAGTTTTGTGAGTTTGTCACTGACAACAGATGTATCGCGACCGGTTTTGGCCAGTCTTTCATACATACGCTCAATTTCTTTTTCAAGATAGGCTTGTTCAATTTCTATATCCAAGTCATGCTGTTGTTCCGGTGTGCCTGATGTGCGGATTTTGTTCAAATCTTCGGTAAGATCTTCAACGTGGATGGAACTGTCTGTTTTTTTCTTAAGAAAATACGGCAATTCATAAATGAGCTGTCGAGTATTGTTATATACAGTGCTACTGTCATTACTGCCAAAATAACGTAATTTAAGCAGGCGGAAGACAACTTCAAGCTCCTTTGAGCTGTCAACAACAATGAACGGAAGCGGTTCGGCAAATCCTTTGGCGGCGATTTGTTTTAAATATTCAAGAAGATGATAAAAATATCCGTCAATGTTATAAAGAATAAAGGGTTTTCTATCCAAAAAACCGTCTTGCATTGCCACGCAATCATATGCCAGTTCATCAAGAGTGCCGACTCCTCCGGGGGCAAAAACTACAAAATCAGCTTTGAGTAATTTTTGTTTGCGTTCTTCCAAGGTTTTGGCAACGATAATGTTGCTTATTTGGTTGATTAAACTGTCATCATGGGGATACAAATCAAAATAGTTGTTAGTAGTAATGCCTTGTATCGGGCTCTTTATTTCCGGATCACTGTGATGTTTTTTCCAACCGTCAACAACGCCTCGAGCAACGGCTCCCATGATGCCGGAATTTGACAATCCAAAATCAAGTTTTAAGTTCATTTTTACAATTTGGCGTCCGAGATTATATGCTTCTTCAACATATATCTCATCGTTACCTGAACGAGCACCACCGGCAACAAACACACGCAATCCGCTTTTGGCATTTTCACGGGCAAATTCTTTGATTGTATCTTGTTGTTCTGCCATGATTATAACTCCTTAATATCCCCCTGTTTTTGATCAGAGTAAAACTGCTCGACAAATGTGTTGAGCGTATCTGTTTCTATGGCGTTACGCAGACCTGACATCAGCCGTTGATAGTATCTGATGTTATGCCACGTTAACAGCATCACCGCCAAAATTTCGTTGGCTTTTTGCAAATGATGAATGTAAGCCCGAGAATAATTGGTGCATAACGGACAATCGCAACCATCTTCAAGAGGTCTCGGGTCTTCGCGGTGACGCGCGTTGCGAATATTAATGGTACCAAAACGTGTGAAGGCCTGAGATGTCCGTCCGGAACGAGTAGGCATAACACAGTCAAACATATCAACACCACGCAAAACAGCACCGACAATATCATCAGGGCGACCGACACCCATCAAATAACGCGGTTTATCAGACGGCAACATTTGAGGTGCGTAGTCCAATACCTTAAACATGGTTTCTTGCCCCTCGCCCACAGCTAAACCGCCGATAGCATAACCGTCAAAGCCAATCTCGCGCAGCTTCTCGGCTGAAAAGGCACGCAAATCTTCATAATCTCCACCTTGCTGAATACCAAAAATTCCATATCCGTCGCGGTCAACAAAGGCTTCTTTACTGCGTTTTGCCCAACGCATGGACATTTCCATAGATTTTTTAACAACATCATACGAAGCCGGAAGTTTGACGCATTCGTCTAAGCACATAGTAATATTAGAATCAAGCTTATGCTGGATTTTCATGGATTCTTCCGGCGATAAGAAATAGCGTTTTCCGTCTACGTGAGAGGCGAAAGATACTCCTTCTTCACCAATTTTGCGCAATCCACTCAAGCTCATGACTTGAAAACCACCAGAATCAGTCAAAATCGGTTTATTCCAGTTCATAAACTTGTGAAGTCCACCCATTTTTTCAACCAAATCGGCTCCCGGACGAAGCATAAGGTGATAGGTGTTGCCAAGTAAAATTTCAGCTCCGGTTGCAGCAACAGATTCAGGCATCATGGCCTTGACCGTACCGCAAGTACCAACCGGCATAAACGCCGGAGTATTAATGGTTCCGTGTTTGGTATGAAGTTGTCCTCTGCGAGATTTTCCGCAGGTTTTTAATATGTCAAATTGTAATCCCATTATTCTTCTTCTAATTCTTCTGTTTCTTCATCAGGATTACCTTTGTTATCAATGGCATATCCCGTGGCGCGTACAGTACGAATATAGTCAGGTCCGTATTCGTTTAATGAACGGCGCAGACGTCTAATATGCACATCAACCGTACGAGATTCAACATAAATGTTGTTTCCCCAAACATTTTTAAGTAAAAATTCGCGAGAAAAAACCTTGCCGGGGGTTGCCATCAACATTTTAAGCAGGCGGAACTCTGTAGGACCAAGGTGAATGTATTTGTCACCGCGAAAGACCTTACGCTCTACGAGATCCATGCGAATGTCTTCAAAAATATATTCTTTTTCGGGCAAAAGCTCCGGTGCGCGACGCAGATTGGTTTTTATGCGAGCCATCAGTTCGGGAACCGAAAACGGTTTGGTTACATAATCATCAGCTCCGGCTGTTAACCCTTTAATTTTGTCTTCTTCCTCACCTTTGGCTGTGAGCATGATAATAGGAATGTCCTTAATATCAGGCTTGTTGCGTATCATTTTACAAATTTCGATACCTGATAATTCCGGTAGCATCCAATCAAGCAAAATCACTGCCGGACAGTTTTTTTCAACTGAGGCAACGGCTTTGTTACCGGTTTTTTCCCAAACGACATTATAGCCCTCTTTTTCCAAGTTATATTTGAGCAATAGCCCTAAAGCTTCTTCATCTTCTATAACCATAACTGTTGTCATTTTTTTCTCCCTATTTTTTTAATGAGGCAACGGCTGCCGCATAATTATCTGTCTTAAAAATTGAACTGCCGGCGACCAGCACGTCTGCGCCGGCTTTTATGCATAATTTTGCGGTTTGTGGGTTAATGCCGCCATCAACCGACAATCGAATCGGATAATCCCCTATAAGATTATGAATATCATTAATTTTTTGCAATTGGTCGGCCATAAAAGTCTGTCCGCCGAAACCGGGATTTACGGTCATGACCAGTATTAAATCAAGGCAATCAAGCAAATCTTTGAGGCCATCTATCGGCGTTTGGGGACGCAAAGAAATACCGGCTTTTTTGCCCAGCGAACGTATATTTTGCAGAGTATTCTCAGCGTTGTCGCAAGCTTCAAGATGGACAGTGATAATATCAGCACCGGCATTGGCAAACCAAGGTATCATTTTATCAGGGTTTTGAACCATAAGATGGGTATCAAAAGGCATTTGAGTCAATGGACGCAGTGATTTTAGCACTGGTACACCGTAGCTAAGATTGGGTACAAAGTGCCCATCCATAACATCAAGATGCAACCAATCACAACCGGCTTGTTCTACTGCCTGCACGTCTTTTGCCAATTGTCCGAAATCGGCGGCTAAAAGGCTTGCTGAAACTAGTGTCATACGTGATCTCCTTATAACATTATGGGGTGATTGTAAATCTAATATATTGATTTTTGCTTAACGACCACTATTTCAAATGAGAATGTTTAATATCATAAGGAGGAAAAAATGGGCGAAGCAGCACAAAAAATGTGTAAACTTGATGTAGCAGAACTTTTGGATTTGTTGAATCGTGCATATGCTGAGGAGTGGTTGGCATATTATCAATATTGGGTCGGAGCTCAGGTAATTGCGGGGCCAATGCGTCCTTTGGTGCAAGACGAATTTTTGAAACACGCAAAAGAAGAACTCGAACATGCGCATATGTTGGCTGACAGAATTATTCAGTTGGGAGGAACTCCTCTGCTGGCTCCGTCAGAATGGCTGCAGCAAGCAAGATGTGGGTATGAAGTGCCAAGAGACGTTGCAACCATGGCATTACTCAAGCAAAATCTGGATTCAGAACGCTGTGCCATAGCCAGATATCAGCAGATTTGTGATGCTTGTTTCGGTAAAGATTATGAAACATTTGATATTGCATTGAAAATTATGCATGACGAACTTGATCATGAACAAGATTGGGAAGATTTTATTGAGGATTTAGAACAAAGTGCAAAATTCTACCATGAAAACGCATAAAATATTTTGTTGACAAATTGACTAAAATTTACTATACGGAACGAACCCAAATTGAATGTTTGGTTTTCTCCCCAAAAAATACCATAAACTCCAAATAAGGAATTTTTGGGGGAACGAGAGGAGATGTGCTGAGCGCATCTCCTTTTTATTTACGGATTCGTTTTTTAGCAGGGGTAGTTTTTTTGCCTGAAGGCTTTGACCAATCCCGTTTTTTGTGTGTAAATGTTGCAGAGCCGAGCTGTTTTCGTCCTCGGGCGGGGCGTTTAGGTCTGCGATGTTCGGAAAGTTCAATTTTTGGAGTCTTTACTTCAACAACAAGGTTTTTCATTCGCTGATTGACCTTCATGGCATTACGGCAAACCGAAAAACCGAAAAAGCCAAGACAACGACCAAGGCTGTAATAAGCATTGTGAGCGTAAGCAACCAATTTGCAATTTTCCAAACACAGTTTACCGGTCGAGTCGATATATTTATCATCAACATTTACGGCAACAATTTCAGCCAAGAACATATCATGTGAGCCGAGATGAGTGATATCTTTGACTTTGCATTCAAGAGAAACCGGACTTTCAACTATTTGCGGAGCTATGAGTTCTGAACATTTTCCGGCAGTCAACTTCATCTCTTTGAATTTATTGGTATCCTTGCCTGATTTGACACCGCAAAAGTCAGCTGCTGCAACCAATTGTTCGGTAGTCAAATTGATGACAAATTCACCGCTATTTTTGATTATGTCGTATGAATGACGCGTAGGACGAATAGAAACGTAGGTCATAGGTGGTTCTGAGTTGACAATGCCTGTCCAAGCGGCAGTCATAACATTTGGGTGATCTACCGTGCCGCAACTAATCATTGCCGGTGGCAACGGATATTCCAAAGTTCCGGGTTTCCAAGTGATTTTCGTCATTGTATTTTCCTTGTCATAAATAATGCGGTGATTATATCCCTTAACATTTAATATCAGGTTAAGATTATTTTAACTGCCTATCGTATTACTATTGATGTTTGCGATGACTAGAGGATATAATCGTGCTATGCAGAAATATCATAATGAGCTGCAGGTCAGACCAGCGGCTCAGACACATTCTGTAGTGCAAACAACACCATACAGACCAAAAATCAAATTTAATAATTAAGGTAATTGGACATTATAAAGGCGGCAAATATATCCTGCCGTCTTTGTTGTAATGGCAGGTATAATATTTTGCTATAAAACTTCTCATCTATAGTGCTCGTCATAAACGATCGTTTATGATGAGGAGGTGGGGAGCAGATTTATAGACAATTAAGCAACATCTATTTCTTTTAACCTTTTGATTTTACAATAATCACATTCTTGACGTTTTCGATATTTATTGACAAAAACATCTTGACATAAACGATGGTTTATGGCAACATCAGTACGATATTTAATTATTAACTCCTATTATGAATGCTAGAGAGACCCTCTACTCGTTAAAGCCGAGAAGTGAACAAGATGAAAAAAATTGTTGCTTTAATCCTCATTGCAGTAGTCTGCGCCTTTCCCTTGGCAAAGGACGCTTTTGAGGACAGGACACAGCGTCCAATGGTGAAGGTACCCCCTAGGCATGCCGCCTATAAAACGGTGTTCGGAGTAATCCAGGACACCACTTATGGTCCCGGTCTGGTGTGGCAAGTTCCCTTTACAGGGTGGCTTGGTAATAAAATCGACACGTTGAATATTGAACCGAGGTACTACCCCTACAACCTGCATGTCAAAACCGAAGATTTGCAGGAGCTTGATATTCAACTTTCGGTTCTTTGTACCCCTTGTGAGACAAATGTTCATAAGTTGATAACCAAATATCCAGGTTATGACGTATATGAACAAAAAGTCATCAAGGATTTGATGCAAAGCATTGTCACAACCATGTGCGGTTTTACTAATGCTTGGAGCTTGGTCGGAGGATATGAAAAGATGACAACCGATGCCATCAATTATATTATTAACGACCAATTGGTCTCTGAAGGTTTTGTTACGATCTCTGCAGTGCGTCTTTTAGGCTATAAAGCATCGCCTGAATTTGAGAAGCTGATGGAGGAGACTGCTCAACTCAAACAAAAATTGACGATTGAGCAACTCAAAGCCCAGGTAGCGGAGATTGAAACTAAGCGTGTGAAGGAAGAGGCTACTCAAACTTATGAGAAGCTGGCAGCTGTCGCCCAAGCAAATGGTTTGGAAATTAAAATCAAGGCCGATGCTTTGAAGGACAACCCATTTGTTGCTCAGTATGAGATTGCAAAAGCTCTGCAGAAATGGAACGGTAACATTCCCGATCTGCCCCAGACTCTGACGATTATGAAGACTGCAAATGCTGATGGCGTGCCTGCTCTGTTTTTTGGACAAATGCCAACTGGAAAATAACCTTTAATTGTTCATCAACATGAGTATATGGCAAATTATTGCGGTGATCACGATCATCGCATGGGCTTTTGGCAAGGACATCCGAAAACGGCTCAAGAGTTGTTACGACAAACTCGCTCCATATCTGAAAACGATTCGCAATTGGTGGAAGGGACTGTCTCCCAAGACCAAGAAGACGTTTTTTGTAGCAATTGTGATTATTGGTGTAGTTGCACTTATCACATGGGGAGCTATTGTGCTAGTCAAAGCAATTGGCATTTGTTCGTTGTTGATGGGGCTTTTGTGGTTGCTTGTGGCATGTCTCCTTGTTGTGGCGCTTATTTTGGTAAACCTGATTTGATATGATTACGATTATTGAAATTGTTTTGGTGATAGCAATCATCAAATGGGCCTTCGGCAAAGAGCTCATAAGCTTGGGCAATAAGCTCCACCAGTGGTGGTCAAAATTGGACGGCGGCTCAAAAAGTACAATCGGTTGGATTGCTTTAGGTGTGGCTGTTCTTTCTCTGGTCATCTGGTTAGGTCCCCTAGCTTGGGGAGCAATCTGCCTGTTGTGGAGCAAGTTGACTCATGATGCGCAATGCGTATTAAGTAGTATACCTGTTTTGGGACTATTATACCTATGGGCGCACTTGGCTTATTGGATGGATCATGATAACTTTTTCGCTAATTTTGCCAAAAAGTTCCTGATCGCTCTCGTCCTTTGCCTTATATTAGGATGTACAATCAGCGCGATATTTGGGAACTTGGTTACGGGTTACGTAGTAGCCGGAGTCGTTTTTCTCGTGTTCTTTTTGGTTGCTCTATTTACGATTGATGATTATTAAGCATCTTTATTTTTTGGATATAAACTCTAATTTGTTATGACTGCGTTTTTTCAAATTATATTGGTGCTCGTGATCATCTTGTGGGCATCAAGCTCCAATAAAAGAGTCGCCGATGTGTTGCAAAAGCTTTGGGATAAAAGGCCAGAAGGTACCGGATACATATTAATCAGCATACCTTTTTTTGCTGTTTTTTATGTATTGGCAGGTTCGTTTCACATACAAGGTTTGCAAATCGTAGTTGCCGGAATTGCCTTCTGTACCGTATTAGGATGGTTGCTTAGTGCACTATTCAAGGATAATTCGGGTTACATAGTAGCGGGAGTATTATTTGCAATACTTATCCTTCTGCTACCAATTGCACTTGGCGTCATTTAGTAATCCTAAACTCTTAGAATAAAGAACCGCTCCAATTCAATGGGGCGGTTCTTTGTTTTTACGTTCAAAAACTTGTTTTCAAACCGGCACCGTGCCGGTTCGATAACTCCACATATCATACCAATTAAAAAACCACCCATTAGGGTGGTGTTTTAATTGGTGCG
>JBGULQ010000008.1:0-116291 GCA_045116295.1 Alphaproteobacteria bacterium | reverse complement strand
TGCCTTGAATGATACCGACAGCAGTGATGAGAGCTTTACGGTCAGCCGTGTAATCGGTAACCCGTATATGTGGAAAGCTTTGCTGAACTATCAAAATGAAACTGAAGGTTCAACATGGTATTTGGCACTTGACGGGGAAGTAAATCCAGACCCAGACCCAGATCCAGATCCGGAACCGACACCGCGTCCTGATGTAACACCGGAAGTTATTGCCGGGGTAGGATTGCATGAAGCAGCAATTGAACAAACACGCAGTGTTGCCCACAATGTAAAAGGCAAGGTTGCGGCCGGACGTGAATTTTGCCCGGGTTGCGGATCTTATGATTACGGTTGGGACGGCGACAAGTTGCGCAACCTGTGGGTATTGGCGCAAGGCGAGAATGCAAATATAGAAAAGCCAGTAGATATGGAAGCCAAGATTTGGGGTGTAGAAGCCGGATTTGATTTCCAGAGCGATATTCATAATACCTTGGGTGTGTTTGTATCATATCGTGACGGTGAATACGATCTGTCGGGCAAGGGATCAAAATTGCGCTCACCGATTGGGTCAAGTATAGATATCGACAGTTATTTGGCAGGATTATACTATCGTTATGACAAGAACATGAATTGGTTGTTTGCGACTGTTTACGGAGGCATCCAAAAAGCAGAAGTTAAGACCGATGACGGTGTAGCCAAATTTGATACCGACGGCATAGAGTTTGGAGCAGGAGTTGAGATTGGACGAACAATTCCGTTATCAAACAGTTTGACTTTAGATCCGAGCTTGGGCTTGTACTATACGCAAGTAAACTTTGATGATGCAGATGACAATGTAGGTAAACATTATGAATGGGAAGACATTAAACATCTGGAAGCAGAATTGGGAGCGAAACTTGAGAAGCAGTTTGATAATGCTAAAGTATACATCAAGCCGAGTGTAATCCGTACGTTTACGAATGGAGACAGTGTAACTGTTACCGGCATGAACAAAGCCTCTACTTACAGCGACCAAACTTTAGGCAGAGTTGAAATCGGCGGACGTTACGGCTTTACCGATGCCTTGTCCGGCTATGCCTGGGCTAATTACACCTTTGGCTCAAGCTATGATGCTATTGCTCTGGGTGCAGGCTTGAACTACGCTTGGTAAAAAACTTTTAGGGGCAATTCAAATATTGCCCCTTTTTTGCCCGTACAGCCAAATGGCGTTAACTTTTTCATTTCAATTTTAACCGAAAATCGTTTTAAAGGGCGTTTTTTTGCCCGTAGAGAGGTTTTTGCTCATTTTTCATGGGCATAAGTTGCATAAAAAAATAGTTATTTTCTGTGATTCTGCTAATATCCTCCACAGTTAAAACGATAATAAGGTAAAAAAATGACAGAAGAAACTATGGAAGAAAACGTCATTGCCAACGCCGTAGACAAGCCCGCGCAAGACATTACTCCGGTTGACATATCGGAAGAAATGCGCCGTTCTTACCTCGACTATGCAATGAGTGTTATTGTCTCTCGTGCATTGCCTGATGTCCGTGACGGCTTAAAGCCGGTTCACCGCCGCATCATCTATTCAATGTTTGAGAATGGCTATGATTACAACCGTCCGTTCCGTAAATCAGCCCGTATCGTCGGTGATGTTTTGGGTAAATATCACCCGCACGGCGACAGCTCGGTTTATGATGCAATGGTTCGTATGGCTCAACCTTTTGCCATGCGTGTTCCGATGATTGACGGACAAGGAAACTTTGGTTCAATGGACGGAGACGGTGCCGCCGCTATGCGTTACACCGAGGCAAGGCTCGCCAAAGTTGCCCATGCTTTGATTGAAGACATTGATAAAGACACCGTTGACTTCATGCCCAACTATGATGAAAGCTTGCAAGAGCCTATTGTTTTACCGGCTCGTTATCCAAACTTGCTCGTCAACGGCACCAACGGTATTGCCGTTGGTATGGCCACCAACATTCCTCCTCACAACTTGGGCGAGGTTATTTCGGCCTGCTGTGCATATATTGACAACCCTGATATTACCATTGATGAGCTCATTCATTATGTCCCCGGACCTGATTTTCCGACCGGTGGCTTAATTTTGGGGCAGAGTGGTGCTAAATCGGCATATTACACCGGACGTGGTTCTGTTGTTATGCGTGCTAAATGCACTATTGAGGAGATTCGCAAGGACAGAGAGGCAATCATTGTCCATGAAATCCCCTATCAGGTCAACAAAGCCGCTATGGTTCAGCGCATTGCCGAACTGGTTAAAGAAAAGAAAGTCGAGGGCATTTCTGACATTCGCGATGAGTCCGACCGTCAAGGTGTTCGCGTGGTTATTGAAGTCAAAAAAGATGTTCAAGCCGATGTTATCTTAAATCAGCTTTACAAACTCACTCCGTTGCAGACCAGTTTTGGTATGAATATGCTTGCCATCAACGGCGGTCGCCCGATGATGTTGAACTTAAAAGACATTATTTCGGCATTTATAGAGTTCCGTGAAGAAGTCATTCGTCGCCGCACCATTTACGAGCTGAACAAAGCCCGTGACCGTGCTCATACATTGGTCGGTTTAGCAATTGCGGTTGAAAACATTGACCCCGTAATTGAGCTTATTCGTACAGCTCCGTCACCGCAAGAAGCCAAAGATGCCCTGCTGGCGAGAGCATGGCCGGCCGGCGATGTTGAACCTTTGGTAATTTTGATTGACGAGCCTGACCGCAAGGTTGAGAACGGACATTATCATTTGTCCGAAGCTCAAGCCAAAGCCATTTTGGACTTGAGATTGCAACGCTTGACCGGTTTGGAGCGTGATAAAATCCACCAAGAATTATATAACTTGGGCGATGAAATCAAAGAATGCCTGTCTATTTTGGGCAGCCGTGAAAAGCTCTATGGCATTATGCGTGATGAATTAATTGCCATTAAAGATGAGTACGCAACTCCACGCTTGACCAAGATTGAAGAATTTGAGTTTGAACAAGATGTTGAATCTCTGATTCAGCGTGAAGATATGGTTGTTACCGTAACTGAGGCCGGCTATATCAAACGTGTTCCGCTCAATGCTTACAAAGCGCAAAAACGCGGTGGCAAAGGCAAATCGGGTATGACTACCAAAGAAGAAGATTTTGTATCTCGCTTGTTTGTAACCTCTACCCATACGCCGGTTTTGTTCTTCTCGTCCAAAGGTCTGGTTTACAAGCTCAAAGTTTATAAATTGCCGTTAGGTTCTCCGACCTCAAAGGGCAAACCATTTGTAAACCTGTTGCCGCTTGACGATGGCGAAAACATTACCACCATTATGCCGTTGCCGGAAAAAGAGGCTGATTGCAAAAACTTGTCGATTATGTTTGCAACCAAGAGCGGTATGGTTCGTCGCAACAGCCTTATGGACTTTGTAAACATTCAGTCCAACGGCAAAATTGCGATGAAGCTTGATGAAAACGATAAGCTGATTAACGTTCGTATCTGCACCGAAAAAGACGACGTAATGTTGGCAACCAAGAGCGGTAAATGCATCCGCTTCCCGGTAACTGAGGTTCGTGTATTTGTCGGACGTAATTCGGTCGGTGTTCGTGGTATCAAACTTGCTGACAAAGATGAAGTTATTTCAATGTCAGTCCTAAACCACAGCGACGCTACATCAGAAGAACGTGATGAATACGCCAAGATTGTTTCAGCCATCAAACGTATGGAAGCCGAACATGGCGGTGAGGCCGGCATAAAGGCAGAAGACACAGGTCTGCTCAACTTATTGACCGCTGAAAAATTTGCCGAAATGCAAGCCAACGAGCAGTTTATTTTGACTGTAACTTGCACCGGCTATGGTAAACGTTCTTCTTCTTATGAATATCGTGTTACCGGTCGTGGCGGTTCGGGTATTGCCAACATGGAAATGTCACCACGTAACAAAGAAGTTGTAAGCTCGTTCCCAATTGAGAACGACAACCAAATTATGATGGTAACCGACGGCGGCAAACTTATTCGCATGCCTGTAGAAGACATTCGTATTGCCGGACGTAAGACACAAGGTGTAATCTTGTTCCGTACGGGAGACAAAGAAAAGGTCGTATCTGTAACTTGGCTTGATGCTGACTCCGAAGACGAAGAAGAACTGGAAAACGAAACCGGTTCTGAAGTCTTGGGCGAAAGCGTTGCCGATGACAGCGACCTCAACATTGAGGATATTACCGAGCCGGAAACTCAAGAAGAAGACGAGTAACCCACTCAATATCATCAACCAAAAAACTCCGGCAACCACGCCGGAGTTTTTTTGTTTATGTCAATAACGAATTTTGGTGCATGGTCATCATTATGCGATAAAATCCACCTCAACTTCATTTGCAATATCTATAAATGAATGATTATCAAAAACCTTGGCATTAAGTATGTCGTCTATACCTTGTTCTTTTGACTGAAAACACTTGTTATATAATTCCACAGCATTTTCACCATTTTTGGATGCCCCCATCTTCCACAAAGTCAGTAAAGGTTTTCCATCGGAATATGCTGCTTCCATCATATAACAATTGTTATTGTATTTAAACTCTAACTCCCCGCCATAATATAGTGTGTCATATACCTCTTTTATATCAGCACTCATTTTACTTCTCCCTTAAAATATTTTAGGTATTTCAAATATTCCTCTCTTGTAGGTTTTCTTGCTGGCTGTCTTTCACCATTTTTATAATCATGTATATGTAATGTTTTGTTCTTTTTATCGTAAGATGGTTTTATTTGATAATCAACATCTATCTTGGGTTTATGTCTTTCATCAAATTCTCTGTATTGTCTTACAGAACCATCTTTATTTTTTACAATATACGCCTTGCTTGTGTATGACTCTTCAGGAACTTTATTACTACCGCTTATTCTGCGAACAACCTTTACTCCCTCTATAGTGCCCACCGTTTCATATTCATAAGTCCGATTACCGGCATAACTTCCTCTTCCTCCCATATTATGCCTCCTTTCTCGTGTGTGCAAACGGCACATAAATGATGTTGCCTTGCATTTCTTTAAAAGGTTTAGCATAGCATATTATGGCTTGTGGATTAAGTTTTTCCAGCATTTTATCGTAACCACGTAAAAAGTTAAGTTTGTTCCCTTTGCAGCCAACCATGCCAACAGAAACAATAGCATTCTGCTTCACACCTTCGAAACAAAAATCAAAACTTTGTGATGTACTCCAACTTATTGTAGGAAAAACAGTCAAACCTTGACTTTGCCAATATGCACCACACCAACGGTTGCGGAAGACATTATGAATTTGTAAACTTATAGGCATTTCAGCATATGTTGAAAAGTCTGGCGTTAGTAAAAAACGATATTGAGCATATTTTTGCAATGTTTGTTCGGGATTATTATAAATACCGTTAAACCGATAATCATCAACGTAGAAATGCACACCATATTGTCTGAAAACGTTGGTTTCATTACTTTTAGTATGAGAACAAGCAATCAGCTTGATATTTGTCAGATCTACTTCTTGTTTTCTAATAAGTGGGATATCGTATTTCCCCACCATCTCAAAACAGTTTCTTAAAAAGAGCTGATTGTTTCTTAAATTATAACTTCCAGGCATCACTCACCTCACAATTATTAAAGTTTATATTTAGCAACAAAATTTGTGTTGCAGTTTTGGTGAATGGTGTTACACTGTCGTTGTAGATGTGACGAATGGGTAACACCATTCTTAACGAGCATTGCAACGGCTTGCCGGCTGTTGCAGTGCTTTTTTGTTGGCGCTTTTGCCACCAACATCAGCGATTCTAATACGGTATAATCTAAATGTCAAATAAGGGAATTGAGTATTCACAAGAAAGCTGTGGATAAATCTGTAGATAAATATTTTGTTGTTATTTAACTTATTGTTATTTATCAATTTTATTGACAAGTTTTTTTAGCGCCTCTTCGTCTTTCCACCGTATTTCGATTTCCAGCACCTTAAAATTCGGTTTCAGCTCGTTAGGGATTTTTACAAAATCTTTAGCGGTGGTAACCAAGTCGGCACCAAGTTTTTTTGCCAATGCAATCAAATCTTCCAACTCTTTGGGCGTATAATAGTGATGATCCGGAAAATCAAAAGTCTGCACCACATTAGCACCGCTTTCTCTCAACGAATTATAAAACTTCTCCGGTCGTCCGATGCCGGCAAAAGCAATAACTTTCGTCCCCAAATCCGGCAAGGGCAGGGAACAAATTTGCCCCTCAAACACCGGCACTTTGCCCAATTTTTCACGCAATCCGCATTTGTCATCGCCGATAATAATCGCCGCATCGGCACGTTTTATTCCACTTTTAAAAAACTCACGTAACGGACCTGCCGGCACCGGCAATCCGTTACCGATACCCACGCCGCCGTCAAACACCAAAAACGATAAATCTTTGTGCAACGTCGGGTTTTGAAAACCGTCATCCATAACAATAACTTCCGCCCCGTTGCTGATTGCCTTTTTTGCTGCCTCAGCCCGATCGGCGTTGATAGAAACTTTTGCCTCCCTTGCCAACAGCAAAGGCTCGTCCCCGACTTGTTGCGGAGTATGTTTTTGCACGTCAACAATTACGCCGGACAATGTTCCGCCATATCCTCGTGATACAAAAAACGGCTCTTTTCCAAAAGATTTTATGATTTTTGCAATCGAAACCGCAGTCGGAGTTTTTCCGGTTCCGCCGGCTGTCAAATTGCCGATACAAATCACCGGCACATTGACCTTTGTCGGCTTTTTGAGTTTAAGTCTCAACGCGGTTATACCGGCATAAACACACCCCAAAGGCAACAAAGCCAATGCGCACAAATTTTTATTTTTCCAATGTGAGGGCGTTTTCATTCCGGCAGATAGCTCCGTACCTTGTCCATAATACCGTCCAAAACTTTGGCCTCGGACATTGCCCAGTTATAAGCCAAACTACGCTTTGCTTCCAACAGCTCCTTATTGCCGAGCAGTTGTCTGACATTGTCGGTCAAATCCAAAACATCATTAACCTGAATAACCGCATCAGCCTTTTTGGCACGATTGATTGCATCGGTAAAGTTATGCATATGCGGACCGACAATCACGGCATCACGACAGCGCGACGGCTCCATAAAGTTTTGTCCGCCGTGCGGAATAAGTGATCCGCCGATAAACACCAACGGGCATATCCCGTACCAAATACCCAACTCACCGATAGTGTCGGCAATATAAACGTCTGTATCCGGCTTTAACGGTTCATTTTTTGAACGCAACGCGGTTTTCAGCCCCAGTTCTTTTTCCAAACGTTCTTGAATTTCAACACCGCGGTGCGGGTGGCGCGGGGCGATAATCAACAACAAATCCGGAAAATCTTTTTTCAACTCATTGTGGAATTTGCTGATTTTAAACTCCTCATCATCGTGAGTAGAGCTTGCCAGCCAAACCGTACGACCATTAATCTGTTTTTCAATCTCGGCTTTTTTCTCCTCATCAACCGGCAACGGCAGACCTGCATATTTTACATTGCCGAGACAAATAGCCTCTTTGGCTCCCAACACCCGCAGACGATAGGCATCTTCATCAGACTGCCCCAAACAAAATGTAAAGCATGACAACAACTCTTTGCATATAAAATCAAACTGCTGCCAACGTTTGAACGATTTGTTTGAGATTCGCCCGTTGACCAAAATCAGCGGAATATTCTTGCGCTTTATTGATGACAACATTGCCGGCCACAAATCAGACTCAAACCACAAAATAGCATCAGGGTGCCAATGCTTTACAAAACGTGTTGTAAACACCGGATTATCAATCGGAATATATTGGTGGAAAGCTCTCTCCGGCAGGCGTTTACCCATCAGCTCTGCAGAAGTCAGGGTGCCTGTTGTTACCATCACATGAGAGTCCGGATAAGTGTCCAATATACGGTTAATCAGCGGCAACATTGAAAGCGATTCTCCGACCGACGCTCCATGGAACCAAAACAGCTTGCCTTCCGGTCGAGCCATTGTAGGACGACCGACACGCTCGTTAAAACGCTTCAAATCTTCTTTGCCGCGCTCTTTACGCTTTTTGATATATCTGCTGATAACAATCGGATACATAACCCTGATTAGAGTGTTATAAACTTTAATAAACATCATTTTGGTTCCTTACGTTTTTTTGTTTTTGCAGCAACTCCCGGCTCAATCTTTGGAAGTTTAAGAACTTGATCTGCTCGCAAAGTCAGTCCGTTCATTTCGTTTTCAATTTCCTGACGATATTTTTCCAAATCTTCATCTGTTGCATCAGCAGGAATATAATATGGTTTTGTCACATGCACAATTCCGCGGCAGAAAGGCAACGGGATTAGCATTGCATCCCAACTTTTTGCAATTATAGAATGTTCGATAGAGTAGGTTGCTCCAAACAGCGGTTTTCCTGATTTTTTAGCAAAATAAAGCGGACTGATATTCATCTTCATCCTCGGACCTCTCGGACCATCGGGAATAATCGCAATTGCCTGATTTTTTTCTAATGAACGCAACAAATTAATAGCCGCAACATTTGCACCGTCGTTGCTTGAGCCGTCGATAATACCAAAACCCACTTTTTTCAAAAAAGAGGCAGCAATTCGACCGTCATTATGTGGTGACACCAAAGCATTAAGCGGTCTTTTTTTGTTCCAAAAATACGGAATCATCAGCACACGCCCATGCCAGATAGTAAGGATAATAGATTTTTCTTTTTCCCACACCGGATAGAATTTATTAACACCGAATATTTCCCAATGTGTAGTTTTCCAAACCAACAGGCAATAATAATACATAATTTTTCCGACAAGAGAAGTAAAAGCCTCTGACTTGGTTATATTCCGGATCAGATGTTTTATTTTTTTGCGTGCCGATGCTGTTTTTTCAGTAACTTTTGTGCAAAAATTTTTAATTTTTTTATTCATTGATATCTCTATAAAAAATATGTGCTATTTTTTTATACTCATAGCTATACCACACTTTTTACAAAAACTAAAGTATTTTAATACTTATTGACAATAACTGATAAACGCCATACTTTTGATAAAAAATTAAAGGAGACAATCATGAGCGACAATGCCTCGTCCACACCGCGAGCCTTACGTTGTATCATCAGTTTTATCGGGCGTCGAAATGCCGGAAAATCATCGTTAATAAACGCCTTTACCGGACAAGACGTTGCCATTGTGTCAGATCACCCCGGCACCACTACTGATGCCGTATCCAAGCCTTATGAACTTTTGCCGCTTGGACCTGTTACCCTATATGACACCGCCGGACTTGACGATGACGGCACCCTCGGAGAGTTGCGCATCAAAGCTACCTTAAAGGTTTTGACACGCAGCGACATTGCGGTTTTGGTTTGCGGAGAAGCCGGATTAGGACAGGTTGAAAAAGAAATTATCACTTGTCTTCAAGGCATGAAAATCCCCTTTGTAATTGCCTTTAACAAGCAGGATAAAAGCGAGCCTTCAGCTGATGACATCGCCTTTTGCCAAGACAATAAATTGCTGTATGTGATTGTTTCGTCCACCCAAAAGCAAAATATTGATGCGCTCAAATCAGCAGTCATCAGTATTGTTCCGCCTGATTTTAAGGATGCTCCTTTGCTTGCCGGTGATTTATTTTCTGCCGGAGAAACCGTATTTATGGTTGTTCCGCTTGATCTTTCCGCGCCCAAGGGCAGGCTGATACTCCCGCAAGTTCAAGTCCTGCGTGAAATTTTGGATAGCAACGCCACTGCTGTGGTTGTTAAAGAAAATGATTTGTCCTCTGCGCTAAACAATCAACATCATCAGCCGTCATTGATTATATCCGATTCTCAGGTAATCAAAAAAGTTTCCTCAATCGTGCCGACCAACATTAACCTTACGACTTTTTCAATTTTGTTTGCCCGCAACAAAGGCGATTTGCCGATAATGGTTGACGGAGCCCGTAAAATTGACGCCCTCAAAGACGGGGATAAAATTTTGATTGCCGAGGCTTGTTCTCATCACGCCATGTCTGATGACATCGGCAAAGTCAAAATTCCCAACTGGATCAAACAGTATACCGGCAAAAACATAAGTTTTGATTTTTGCCATGGTGCGGATTTTCCGGACAATTTGGAAGAATACGCCCTCGTAATCCATTGCGGAGCCTGTATGCTCAACCGTGCGGAAATGCTCCGTCGCTTGCATGAATGTGTTCGCCGTGGTGTGGCAATTACCAACTATGGTGTTGCCATTTCAAAGACACAGGGTGTTTTGGACAGGGTTGTAAAAGTTTTTAATCTTTAGTTTTTTGCATAGACTTTTGGTGTCCGCCATAACCTTTACCGATAGTGCGCCCGATTGCCTCAATTTTCATGCCGATACAGCTGTGGCAGTGTACCGGTGTGTCATTAACGCAAATTTTCCCCGGATAAAGCTCGTACAATTTACGATATTCTCCTTCGGTAACGTTTGGCATAACCACGTTTGCTCCGGCTTGTAGAGCCATAATTCTTCCTTTCGGGTGCAAACTTTCCATCGCCGTGGTTGCCGGAATATTTATATCAGGCATCATCAACCGCATAACTGCCATTGTCCGCAAGGCCAAATCCAACGTTCCGCCGGCAGCCCCAGCCAAAGGTGTCTGCGGGTGAGGAATAAACGGTCCGATACCGGCCATATCAATCCCGATATTTTTCAAAAACAGCAAGTCGTCAGCAATAGATTCGACAGTTTGTTCCGGAAGTCCGACCATAATTCCCGAGCCCAGTTCATATCCGAGTTCCTTAATCCTCATCAAACAATCATAACGATGTTGCCAACTCATCTCTGGATCAAGTTTGTGATACAAATCTTTATCGGTTGTTTCAATCCTCATCAAATAGCGATCAGCACCTGCCTCCCGAAAGGCCTTATACTCATCATAAGTTCTCTCGCCGATACTCAAGGTTATTGCTACATCAAACTTTTTAATCGCTTCAATAATCCGGCACATTTTGTCTTGAGTATAATACATATCTTCGCCGGATTGCATAACAATAGTCTTAAAACCGATATTTGCTGCTTTTCTGGCGGTATCAATCAGCTCATCTTCAGTCATATGATAGCGTACAACCTTGCTGTTGCCACGCCTTATTCCGCAATACAGGCAATTGTTTCTGCAAATGTTGGAAAACTCAATTAAACCGCGCAAATGTACTTCGTCGCCTACATATTGCCGACGGATGTCATCAGCCTTTTTGAACAACGTTTTTTGTTGCTCGGCATCATTTAACAATTTTATTATTTGCAGTTTATTAAAGTCCATTTCATACCTCATCAACAATATATAAGAATTTAGTTTGTCTGCAACATAATATTGCAGTTGTTTTTATCATAATTTTTTTGCTTGACAGTAAAAATGATGTCATATATAAAACCTATCCAGAGATTGCCGACATAGCTCAGTTGGTAGAGCTACTGATTTGTAATCAGTGGGTCCGCGGTTCGAGTCCGTGTGTCGGCACCATTAAAAAACCTCCCCGTGTGGGAGGTTTTTTAATAGTTATGATATAGAGACTTCTCGAACCGCGGAGAAAACGTTTTGGGTTCAAGCGAAAGGCGGGCGTAAACACGCCAACAAAAATCTCTTTCTCTAAATTTTTAGAGTCATCACATAATAAAAACAAAATGTCATCTCTCGTTTTCGTTAGAAAACATCCAGTGATCTACAACTTTTTTAAGAAATATTGAAGCAGTGCAAAGCACTGAAACCGAGATTCCTTGACGCACGGACGCGCCGCGCCATGCGAGGAATGACATTTCTAACCAGTCATCCCTCGATTTTGCTTGCAAAATCGTCCAGGGATCTTCCTCGTTTTCTTTAAAAAATATTGAAGATGCCTTGACCTCGGACATTAGTCCTCGGCGGCATGACAAGTTGTTTATTGTCATTTAAAAAACAAAAAGACGGCACTATGTGTCGTCTTTCTGTTTAATGTTGGGCTTACCAACCGCAAGATAAAGCAGTCTTTGCTCCGTCTTTCTCCGAATAACGATGACTATCGTACTTGTCTAAGATCCCCATCATCTTTTGCCTGCTAGGCAATTTGTAGAAGACGCGCGCCAGCGCACGATCCGGACAGAACACTTCCACATGCTTGAGAGCTATTTCGTCGACGGTCTTGCTTTCAGTAGAGAATTTTGCAACAAGCTTCTCAAAAACCTCAGTCCCTAAACGGTGTCTTCTCTCGATATGAGTTAACATCAAATCCCGAATGTCAGCCTCCTCAAACTCATCAATAATGATGAGCCAAACACTGTCATAAATCTTACTGTACCAGTACTTCATCAATATTTCTTTAGCGTCGGCGTGCTCAAAGAATTTGACAATGTTTATTTGAGTTGACTCGTACAGCTCTTGTTGTCCATGAATGTTCTTCAAAATAGCAACTCGATCAATCATAAATGAGCTGAAAAGCTTATTCATGACTTTTTCAGGAAGGCTATGATTAGGAACAAGAGCTAACATCCATTCATTAGCGAGATCTCGGTTCTTCCAATCCAGAATCTTGTCCCAGATAGTATCTTCTATATGATATTTGCTACCATATACCAGGAGAAGATCTTTGATCTCGTCCTCTGGGAAGTTAAACACTCGCTCAAGTGCGACACCAAAGCCTTTGAGTGCAGCAATGTAGATCCTTTTACGGATTGCCAACGGGAGCTTGTCGACATCATCCCAGGATATAATTTCCTTCAGACGATACGATTTTTTAGAATTGTATACCGCCTCAATAACGTCGACAACCTTGTTCTGTACAGTAGAATCTTTGTTTTGGAGTAAACCGACAATCATGGAAAGTGTCAATTCACCAAGATCGATACCAGCTTCAATGAACTTGAGCATATTGTCAAGTTCGGAGAGAATTTGTTCGTTTGTCATCTTAAATGGTTTAATAATTTATATGTAATTGAGTTAACAAGTGCATACTAGCATATTATTTGTCAAGCGTCAATAGTTTTTGTCAAGTCAGCCTATGTGAATTTTAATACATAAACAAACGCTCGCCGGTTTAGGGCGAGCGAAAGAAAATTAAATAGTTGTTTAATCTGGTGCATATGCATAAGGTTCATAGTATATTGGCATCCATGAGCTTATTGCATAATTAATTGCGCCGGTCAGACCTTCGGCAAGTGGTTGATGCCGCCACGGCCCAGAGTAGATTGTTCTGACCAAAATGCATTCTTTCTCTGGGAAAACATTTAAGACCTCATAGACATTTACTGGCCTTTGGGGGCCGTTGGTCTTGATTATTATTGTTCCGTTTTGGACCGGCACAAGGGGGCGGCGTCCTTTTCCAAACCGTATGGCTGTCAGCATGCTACCGTCAGCAGCACATATCAGGCGAACGCCCTTAATGTCGTTCCTTTCCCATAATGCGGTTGTCCCGTCTTCTGTTACGACCGCGTGCATTTCAAACTGTTTCATTGGCAATAATTTAATAATTGTAATATTTCTTCACAATATATCATATTTTTTTGTATATAGCAAGCATTTTTTGTCAATTATAACTGTCCTATTTTATAATACAAAAACACAATAAAAAAAGACCGATGAAATAATCATCGGTCTTATAAGCATACTCAATAATTTAGTATCTGGCAGGAACCATTACGGTTGGACCATAATATTTTTGAGCTCTTGGAGCATAATTATATCCGTTTACCGGAGCAGCATAACCATTTACACTTTGTCTTTCATAAGCAACATTTTGGAAATGTCTCGGCTCATATACAGTACCATAAGTTGTGCGTTTATAAACAACTTCAACCGGTTCACGAACAGTACGGATTTCACCTTGGCATCCGCTCGGAGTATAACTACCGCAGTTGTTATAAACAGGCTGAGCAACCGGAGCCGGCATTGGAGCAGGAGCAACCATCTCTTCCTGACAATCGCCTTCCATATCACAATCATAATCATGCGCACAAGCAGAAACTGCTAATACAGCACCAAACAATACAAAAAATTTATTCATTTTCATCCCCATCTTTGTAGTTAATGTTAAGTACAAACTAAAACAACTTTCTTAATTTAAACTTAACGAATAAAAAAATTTAAATATTTTCAAGACGTTTGAGCTAAAAACACTGAAAACAAAGGCTATCTGAGACGTAAATTTATTTTGTGGATTATATGAAAATATCCCCAGGCAACCACTATTGCTCCACCGATCCAAGCCAACGGACTCGCCATACATAACCCTACGAATCCGAACATTTTAGCCAAATATACCGCCGCAAACGCTCTCATGAATAATTCAATAATACTTGATATCATAGGGATCACTGAATTTCCCATCCCTTGACATGAGTTACGAAAGATAAAAATCTGCCCTAAGAAAAAGTAAAAGATAACGCTTATATTGAGATATGTCTGTGCCAGACTCGTCACATTATCAACAAGTTGCGGAGCTTCATCAGGTACAAATATGCCGACAATTTGTTTTCCAAACACAAAAACAAACAGCGCCAACACAATGCTGAGAACTAAAGATAAAGCGGAGCACTGAAATACTCCGCGGCGAATCCTTGCCACCATTTTGGCGCCATAATTCTGCGCTACATAGGTTGACATTGCGATTCCAAAAGATACCATCGGCTGCGCTCCCAACTGCTCAACTCTCATTGCTGTTGTCATTGCTGCAATAGTCTCAAAACCAAAAGTGTTGCATATAGATTGTGTAATTGCCGAACTAAGAGCAATTATTGAAAATTGTACCGCCATCGGCAACGCAATATATAAATGTTCTTTACAAAATTTCCAATCAAGTTTCCAGTCGCCTTTCCTGGGATGTAAAATCGGAAATTTTTTACTCATATAATAAAGGCAGGCGGCAACCGATATGCTCATAGCCACAACAGTTCCCAGTGCGGAACCTGCGACTCCCAACTTGCACACATATATAAAAATCACATTTAGCAGTATATTTATCAGAGTCGTAAAAATCAAAAAATATAACGGCGTCTTGCTATCTCCCAGAGCCCGCATCAGTCCTGACAGCAGATTGAACATAACAATCATTATAACACCGCCGCAGATAACCAATAAAAATCGTTTGGTATCGGCATAAATGTCATCGGGAACATTCATAATTTTTAATAAAAAATCCAACAAAATAAACATTAGTACGCTGAAAGTGAGAGTAAAACTTGCGCTCAGAAGTGTCGCAGTTGCTACAGATTTGCGCATTCTCTTATAGTTTTTTGCACCGAAACTTTGCGCCGTAATTACGGTCAACCCGTTTGTAAAGCCAATGCTTACGACTACCAAAACAAAAAACAAAGGTGCTGCTGCTCCGACTGCAGCCAAAGCTTTGACTCCAATTAGATTGCCAACCAATAAAATATCAGAGATGCTGTATAGTTGCTGAAAGCAGTTGCTTATCAGCAATGGAATCGCGAATTTTACTATAAGTCCCAGCGGTTTGCCGGATGTCATATTTTGCATATTTACCTCAAATCAGAGTAGGGTATAGAACATATTTTCGTATTGTCAAATAAAATTAACTTGTAAATATTACTAAAATTGTTATTATCCGACTTATCAATTACAACAAAAAGGTGAATGCTATGGCTATGATTAATGATGTGGATTTTTCCGATTTATATATTACTCCGGATAAAAGAGCATATATATGGAGTGGAAAAAGCCAATACGGTTTACAAGAAACCATGTTTGATGATTATTTCAAATTTCTTCAGGCTGTTGAAGAAAATTTTAAAAACAATCCAAGTTACTCAATTATATATAATGATTATAATTACCGTATTGAACGCACAATTTCTTTGCACGGTCCGCAGTTTTGTGTTCGTAAGATGCCTCGCGGTGTACCTGCGTTTAAGGAATTGGGGATGCCGCTTCCTGTCAACAAACATATGCTCTCATTATCCAAAAGTTCCGGTCTGATACTGGTTGCCGGTGCTACCGGTTCAGGAAAATCTACTACTTTGGCCTCACTGCTCAAAGAGTATTTAAATAGTGACGGTGGTTTTGCCCTGACAATTGAAGACCCTATTGAGTTACCGCTTGACGGTGTATACATCAATCCCAAAACCAGTGAACTAGGTCTTTGTAAACAAATATCGGTAGAAAACGATAATTGGCGTGATTGCCTAAAATCTGCGTTGCGTAGTTCTCCGCGTTATATCATGCTGGGAGAGATTCGATCCCCCGATGTCGCTGCCGAGGCCCTGCAGGCTGCAACCTCAGGTCACTTAGTGCTTTCAACGATTCACGCCAACTCAGTCCCTGATGCAATCAGTGCTTTGGTAAAATATGCCGCCGCTTCGACCGTATCTGAAGAAATGGCTTATGAGTTGGTTGCCTCAAGTATACTTGCCTGCCTGCATCAAAGATTGGTTGGTGTTCCTAAAAAATTGCAATTGAATTATTTGTTTGCTAACCCGATTGTTGAAGAAGCTTGTCAAGTTCGCGGAGCTATCAAAGGAGGCAAGCTCAACTTCTCAACTATGATGGAACAACAAAAAATCAGACTTAATAACGGTCAACCCCTTTTCGGACTGGTTCGTTAACCGTTATTACCTAAAAAACTGTCGATTCGATATCGGACATATTCTTCAAACGAGAATGTGTCCGATATTTGATTTTGCAGATTTTCAATTTTTTGATAACCAAATGCTGCTCCGTCATTAATCCTAACCAAAACTACCTCAAGCGGCTGTGTTAAATTATATGTCTCAATAAAGTTATACTCGTCATCATTTTGATAATTAATCATAAAGAAACTATATTCATCGCTGTAATATTGCTGATATATCTGCTCCAACAGTGCCATAGCTTCCGGACACCCATAGCAGGCACTGTTATTAAAAAACACATATATAATTGACTTATTATAGTTTGCATTTGATTCTGCAAAATATTCCTGCAAATTTTGTTGCGGGTTATACGCTCCCTGATATTGAGGCAACTGTGCTTTCACCAAACAGGGAAAAACACAGGCAGCAATAATAAATATTATATTTTTCATTAATCCTCCGTTGACATTTATAACGGGGAGCACGCTCTTTCCAACCAACCGCGTTCTTGTTCATTTAAGAACGGAGCAATATATTTATACACGGTTTTATGATATTTATTAAGCCATTTTATCTCCCTTTCATTCAGGAGATATTTATCAATAAGTCTAAAATCAATAGGCACAAGGGTTAGGGGAACAAAATTTAAAAATCCCGAAGTTGATTTTTTTACATATACCAAATTTTCGATTCGGATTCCAAAATCATTTTCTTTGTAGTATCCGGGTTCTATTGATACAACCATATTGGGTTTAAGCGGATAATTATTGCCGGAGGTACTTATGCTTTGCGGACCTTCATGAACATTTAAAAAACTTCCTACACCATGACCGGTACCATGCTTATAGTCAAGTCCGTATTGCCACATTACGCTGCGACTGATTACGTCTAGCTTAACACCGCCGGTATGTTCGGGAAATTTTTGATCACTCAAAGCAATATGAGCCTTGAGTACAATTGTAAACTTTTCGATCATATCTTTTGTCGGAGTACCAACGGCAATAGTTCTTGTAATGTCTGTAGTTCCATCTTGATATTGACCGCCGCTGTCCAATAGCAGAACGGAATTATTTTTAATTTTATCATGTTGTTTTTCGGTAGGTTTATAGTGGATGATGGCCGCATTTTTATCACTGCCGGCAATAGTTGCAAAGCTTACCGAATGAAACAGGTTTTGCTTTTTGCGAAAGGACAGCAATTTTTCTACAACGTCCATTTCACTTTTGTTTTTGTTATTATTGTCAAACCAAGCCAAAAATTTACATACCGCAACTCCGTCCTTAATGTGAGCATTTATCATCCCTTGCAGCTCAATCGGATTTTTTTCTGCTTTCAAGACAGCGCATAGGTCATTTTTATTGTTAACCTTAATACCGAGTATCTGACATACATTAACCACAGCACTGGGAGTACATGCATAATCAGTAGCAATCTTTTTTCCGGCAAACGTCGTTAATTTTGTTTCTAATTTTTGCAACGGAAGCTTTTCTATTTTGCAGGTTTTAGGTAATACTAAGTTATCTGCAAACATCGTTATTTTTCCACCGGCAGTGACCAATGCCATTGCTCGCACAATAGGGGTCTCTGGCAGGGCGTTTGAACGCAAATTTAACAGCCACGATACACTGTCTGCAGCACATATCAACATAGCATCATTACCGTCATCTTTAAGTTGCGCAGTTATCAATTTTACTTTTTCGCTTGTTTTTTGCCCTGCGTATTCATAAGGTTGCTCAAAAGCAGTTGTCTTTTTGGTTGGCTCTATTTTCGGACACGGAACCCATTTCGCATCTGGTAAGGTTCTCTTCATTTTTTGGATTTTTGCTTCAGATATCTGCCATGGATTATAGGCGATTGATGAAGAAGCCAAATTATCTTTAAGCCAAGTGTTAAAATTTTGCTGAGCATTTTCAACAATTACTGTCAAAACTTTGTGATCAGTTTGTTTTGCAGCTTGAATCTCATACCTTCCGTCGACAAATAGAAATGCTTTTGATTTCATAATCACCAAAGTTCCAGCTGATCCGCTGAAGCCTGTCAACGACAAAATGCGATTTTCTTCATCCAGAATATCCTGTCCCAAAAAATGGTTATTGCGAAAAATAATTAACGCATCAGTTTCCATGTTTTTTTGAAGTTCACGTATTGTCATTTTGTTTTCTCCATCAAAATTGCATACCAATTCTCGTAATTAATAATCTTTATTACATTCATGCCGCATTTTTCATATTCATTTTTCACCCAATCAACCTGTTCGTCAATAAAGCCTGATAAAATTGCCCAACCTCCCGGTTGCAGATTGTTGCATACATCACCGGCCATCTCAATCAGAGGACGTGCTAAAATATTGGCAAAAATTAGCTGAAAAGGTGCTTTTTTTATAATTTGCACATTGTCAAAACCATTGCTTTCTACAGCATGCACCTGTTGCGCCAAATTGTTATCGGCGGCATTTTGCAGTGTTACGGCAACAGCTTCACCATCAATATCGGCACCTAGTGCAACCGCATTTTTCCAGAGTTTGCAGGCACTCAAAGCCAATATGCCAGACCCACAGCCCATATCCAAAATATTGGTTGCCGACTTATTTCTTGCATTTAGCCAACTCAGCAATTTTAAACAGAGGCGTGTCGTTTGATGTTGTCCCGAGCCAAAAGCAGTTGCGGCATAAATCTTAATTGTTAGCTTATCGGTATCAGGAATCTTACTTTCGTGAGTACCGTAAATAAAAAAGTCATTTGTTTCAAGCGGTGGAAATTTTATAACATTTTTGGTCAGCCAATTTTGAGCCGGCACAAAGACAGATTTATAGTTTGGCAACATTATCCCTGCTTTTTTCGCGGAGTCGCGCAGCATAGCTTCATCAGGCTTATGCGATAAACATCCGCTGTACTGCAAGCTGTTATCATCGACATAATCAATCAATACTACCTCAAAAAAACTCTCGATAAACTCCTCAAAAACCTCATTGCTCTTTGCCATAGGCTCAAAAATCACCTGCCAACTGCCTCCGATAGACCTGTTCATAAAATTATCCTATAAGTTACAATCTGTTATTTACTAAATAAAGTTTATAGTATATAAAAGTTAAAAATTATAAAAACTTTTTGAAGAGAATATAGTATGAGAGCTTTGAAACTGTTAGGTCTTGTTTTAAGTCTTAGTGGCTGTATATACGCAGGGGAGTTCAATTTTTTTCCGGACAGGGTTAATTGGATTACTGATCTTACAACTCATCCGATTCAATATTTGAACACTACCGGTGAGAGATATTTGGGCAGTGAGACTATGCACGAGTCTAACTTCAAAGTCAACAAACTGCTTACGGCATATAAAGGGAACACTGTTGTCGATACAAAGCGATATGACAAAAATTACTATGTACAGGAAACTCTTGTTGCTCCTAGCAATGCAATGCTCAGTTCAGGTGCAAGTCCTTCTTTCATTGAAGGTGGCAAAAAGTACGAACTGTTCGGCAAGACCCGTATTAAGGGAAAATCATACTACCTTATTGCTTCAGACAGTCCGACCACAGTATTTTTGGTCGATCAGGACTACGCTTTGCAGAAATACGTTGGTTCTATTCGCGAGAACAAATTGGTTTTGTTGAGTGATACTTTTACAGTTACTCCCGAAGACTTTAAGTTTGAACCGATTACCAAGAGTCGCGTAATGCAGAGCGATATGGTCGGCGGCTTTGAGGTCAAGTTCAATGGCGTTAAAAACAACATCATGACCTTTACCTTGATGGAGTACGATTCTGGTGGAGCCACAGGTGAATTCAAAAAGTATAATTTTGAAAACGTGCCGGGGGTTATCAATATTGCCGGTGTCGATATAAAAGTATTCAGTGCAGATGACTCACGTGTGGAGTATATGATTCTTGCCGAATAACTACAACAAATAAAAAAACAAAAAATTGTAGGAGATTATACAATGTCTGGACATTCCCAGTTTAAAAATATTATGTACCGCAAAGGTGCTCAAGATGCCAAAAAAGCCAAAGTTTTTGCTAAGTTGGCTCGTGATATCACATTAGCAGCCAAAACCGGTCTTCCCGATCCTGATAAAAACCCTCGTTTGCGCTTAGCAATTCAAGCTGCCCGCGCAGAGAGTATGCCGAAAGATAATATTGAACGTGCTATTGCTAAAGCTACCCAAGTAGCCGGTGGTGATGACTATGTTTCTATGCGTTATGAGGGGTTTGGTCCCGGAAAAGTTGCAGTTATTGTTGAAGCCTTGACCGACAATAAAAACCGTACTGTCGGCAACATTCGTACCATTTTTGGCAAACGTGGCGGTGCATTGGGCGATAGCGGTTCGGTTGTATTCAATTTTGAGCATATCGGATACATCAAATATCCGCTTGAAGCAGCCGATGCCGATAAAATGTTCGAAAGCGCCTTAGAAGCAGGAGCCAATGATGTAACCACAGATGACGAATGTCATGAAATCGAGACTTTGCCTGATGACCTAAATACTGTTACCGAAAACTTGGAAAAGCAGTTTGGCACTCCGTCAGCTTCACGCCTTGATTGGAAAGCAACCGTAAAAGTTGATATTAATGATGTTGAACAGGCTCGCAAATTCTTAGAGTTTATTGATGCACTTGAAGATGATGACGATGTCCAACACGTATATCACAATGCCGAGTTTTCTGATGAAGTTCTTAAAGCTTTGGAAAGTGAATAAATTTTTGATATAAATCCAGTAAAAAAGCTCCCGAGTGGGAGCTTTTTTATTGTTCTAAAAATTCTATATGTTTGTTTTTAGGGTTATAGTGGATGGACAGCTGCCCATTCCTCAATTTTAATGCTTTTTTTCCAAACACTTCATTTCTCCACCCCTCTAACACCGGATTGTTTTTATCTTGAAAAGCCCCGAGTCGGTGCAAGTCAATGTCTGAAGCAATCAGTCTTGGCACTACATTATGCTGTTGACTGACAATTTTTAGCAACAATTTGAGCATTTCAACCAGTGAAGGCACAAAATTAATGTCAGCCGTCTGTTGCCGTTTGGCAATTTTATTATCAACTTTTACTTTTTGTAAAACTCCGATAATTTCATCGCCAAGTTTCCCTGATGCTACATCTTTACGCATACCGCGGATTTTTTCTAGCTCATCTTTGCTTTTAGGAGCTGCTGTTGCAATCATTACCAAAATATCATCTTTTATAATGCTTTGACGAGGAGTATTTTTTTCCTGTGCTCGTAACTCTCGCCAAGCCGCCAAATCTCGCAGGTTGGACAATACCTTACTGTTGTGCGAACGAAATTTGATTTTTTGCCATATTTCCAGAGGATCAACCTGATAAGTATGAGGATCTGCGGCTGCTTTTAATTCTTCATCAATCCAATTCTTACGTCCATTTTCATTAAGTGCCTGCATAAAATAGGTATATAAATTGACCAAATGTGTAACATCACCGCAGGCATATTCCAGTTGATGTTCATTCAACGGGCGCAATTGCCAGTTTGACAAGCAATCTGTCTTATCAAGTTCAATCCCCAATACCGCTTTTACCAGTCTTTCATAACCGACACTTTCACCAAAACCGCATACCATAGCAGCAATCTGGGTATCGAACAGTGGTGATGGAACCTTGCCTGACATATTATACAAAATTTCAACATCTTGCCTGCACGAGTGAAATACCTTTGTAACATTAGGGTTTTCCATCAGCTTAAAAAATGCATCAAAATTCATGTCCGGTGCTAAAGGGTCAATAATTGCCGCCTCGTCGGTTGAAGCCACCTGAATCAAGCACAAAACCGGATAATAAGTTTTTTCACGAACAAATTCCAAATCGACAGCCACAAAGTTTTTATCCATCAAGCGAGAGCATAGATTATTAAGTTCTTGTGTAGTATATATTAGTTGCATAATTCAATCCTCTAATCGAACGCATAATAGCAAAACATACTTAAGATTGTTTTAAATTTTGTTTTTAATGTTGATTTTCACATATTTTAGCATAATAATAACGCCCAGTTAATAAATTAGATTAAGGTGTTAAAATGAACGAATATCGTAATTTTACTTGCGGACAGCTCAGAGCCTCCGATGCCGGAAAGCGCGTTAAACTAGCCGGCTGGATTCATCGTAAACGTAATTTAGGTAATTTATGCTTTGTTGATTTACGAGATCATTACGGTATTACTCAATGTGTTTTTGACAGCGCTTCGCCGCTATTTTCTCAAATTCAGGATTTGCGCGTTGAATCAGTCATTGGTATTGAAGGCGAGGCCGTAATTCGCGAGAGTATCAACAAAAATATTCCTACCGGTGAGATTGAAATCAAAGTCGATTCCTTAAAAGTATATTCTAAGGCAGATGTTTTGCCGTTCCAAGTAGCTATTGAAGATGATGCTCCTGAAGAAATTCGCTTGAAATACCGTTTTCTTGATTTGCGTAAAGACCGCATTCATAAAAACATTTTATTGCGTTCAGCAGTTATACAGCGTTCGCGTGAGTTGATGAGAGAGCAGGGGTTCACAGAATACCAAACTCCGATTCTTACCGCTTCTTCTCCGGAGGGAGCTCGCGACTTTTTGGTTCCGTCCCGTCTAAACCCCGGCAAATTTTATGCTCTTCCGCAAGCCCCGCAACAGTTCAAGCAGCTTTTGATGGTTTCAGGATTTGATCGCTATTTTCAGGTTGCCCCTTGCTTCCGTGACGAGGACCCGCGTGCTGACCGCTCACCCGGTGAGTTTTATCAGCTCGACTTGGAAATGAGTTTTGCTACTCAAGAAGATGTATTTGCTGTCAACGAGCATACTCTTGGCGCAATTTTTAATGAATTTGCCAATGGCAAAACAGTTGATCAAGCCCCATACGTTCGCATTCCTTTCCGCGAGGCGATGATGACCTATGGTTCAGATAAACCAGACTTGCGTAACCCGCTTAAACTCCAAAACGCCACTTCATTTTTTGGTGACAGCGGTTTTGGTGTCTATGATAGCATGGTAAAAGAAGGAAAAACCGTAAAAGCTATGGTAGTTACCGGTATTGCTGACAAACCACGTTCTTTCTTCGATAAGCTTGATGCTTACGCCAAAGAGGAAGGAATGGGGGGCATAGCATACGTTGCACTGTCTGCAAATGGTGCCAAAGGTATTGCCCGCCTGCTTAGTGACGCTAAGATGGACGAACTCAAACAAAGTTTCGGCTTAAGCGATGGCGATGCTGTCATCTTTATGGTCGGTTCCGGCATGAAATTTGACAAGTTCAGTGGTCGCCTGCGTAACAAAATCGGTGAAGAACTTGGTTTGATTGATCAAAACAGTTTCAAAATGTGCTGGATAGTAGATTTTCCGTTCTATGAAGAAAATGAAGAAACCGGAGCGGTAGAATTTTCGCACAATCCTTTTTCTATGCCTCAGGGCGGTATGGATTCATTGCTAAATAAAAAACCATTGGATATTTTAGCTTATCAGTATGACTTTGTCTGCAACGGCGTAGAGTTACTGTCTGGTGCTGTCAGAAATCATGAACCAGATATTATGTACAAGGCATTTGAGATTGCCGGTTATGATAACTCTGTCGTTGATAACAAATTCGGCGGCATGATAAGTGCCTTTAAGTTTGGCGCACCACCGCACGCCGGCTCGGCTTATGGCATTGATCGTTTGGTGATGTTGCTTTTAGATGAGCCGATTATCCGCGATGTAATTCTTTTCCCGTTGAACGGCAAGGCTCAAGACTTGATGATGCAGGCTCCGAACTATGTTACCGAACAACAGAAAAAAGAATTGCACATTGAGGTTGTTGAAGACGAAAAGAAATAAAAAATATTATTGACATCAAGATTGTTTTGGCATAAAAAACTTCCAGTTTTGATGTTTGCTTCATCGTCTAATGGTAGGACAGCGGACTCTGACTCCGTTAATCTTGGTTCGAATCCAGGTGAAGCAGCCAATAAAAAAACGACCATTGAATTGGTCGTTTTTTTATTGGCTGAAAAGCACTTGTTGATGAGCGAACAGAGCGACAGCCTGTGAAGCGAATTTTACAAGTCGCTTTGACCGAAGTGAAGTTAGTTTTGCGATTACCCGCAAAACTTACGGAACAAGAGCCTAAAATCCCCCACATGGGGGATTTTTTATTGGCTATTTACCTAAGCTGAAGAACCAAAATATAAAATTATCCCCAAATATATTTTTTGTCTATTTAGTATTGATTTTCCATTTGAAATATGTTATCTTATATATAAGATGCGTTATACAAATGGAGAAAATTTATGAGTTGGTTTAAAAGCAAAATGTTAGGTTTAGTGGCCACCATAGGACTTTCTGGCGGAGTTGCTTCTGCACAAGAAGTTTCTCAAGATGATAATGTTGGTGATAAAAACAAACAAACAGAGATGGTTAGTACACCAAAAAAACAGAGTGTTGATGCTTATGACTTTACTCAAGAACAATCTGACAGTAATAGGCAGAGAATCTGGGATAGTGTCAATAGCAATCCTAGTGCTCGAAAAAAATTTTTAGCTACATATGATAACTATTTTAATACTCATAAAGACTCCATTATGGCAGCCCGCTGGCAAAAATTTGAGGAGGCTAAGGAATACATTGCCAATTTAGTTGCCCAATTTGAAGATTTTAGGGCATTTGCATATTGGGATCCACATGGTAAATGCTGGACAGTTGGGTATGGCAATACCGTTATGCCTGATGGCTCAAGAGTAACTGCTGCTACTGTTATTAGAAGTCCAGAAGAAGGAAAATCAATGTTATTACAGCATGTTGAAAAAGATGCTGCTAAAATTCTTGAGGTTATTCCTATAGAATGCGCAAAAGATCCTCAAGAGGTTGCAGCTATTTTCAGTGGCTGCTATAATTTCGGAACTGGTCCGTTCGTTGGTAAAGCGGGAAAACGAACCGCTCTCGCAGAAGATGCAACAGTATTCTTTCTTCTCAGGACAAAAGGGGCTAAAGATGCCTTTGATAAACGTTATGAAAGTCACTGTAAATCTGGAGGCAAAACGCTAATTGTACTGTCAGAACGTCGTCGCTTTGAATCGGGCTTGTGGGGATATTATCAAGGTGATAAATTTATTATGAACAAAGTTCCACTTGAACAACTTGCGTATAGCCGATTAGGTTCAGTCTATGCAGCTAAGGGGGATCCTTCATTAATGGCCTCAATCTGTCAGAATAGATACTGTGAGGAAGGAGGAATGTGCCGAGCTGTTAACGAGCAACTTTCTCAACCGCGTTTTGCAGCCAAAAGCAAAGTTTCAACAATGCGAAAAAAATACACCCAAAGAGCTAAGTCTACGCAAAAATCAAAAACTGGTACAAAATCTAAAATGCGTACTCAGGCTCGAGGTGGCAGGGGCGGAAGATAATCCCCACAATTGTCTGCCTTCATACTTTAAAGGCATATCATTACAAAAAAATCCCCTCAATTTGAGGGGATTTTTATTTGGTTCTAACTACGAACTAGAACAATACTTTCAGCTGAGCTCCGATTGTATATTCATATTTTGTCTTAACATCAGAATCATCACCACCAAGGTAGTAATCACCATGGATGCCAAGAGCAACATTGTCTGTCAAGAAGTAATCAGCTTCCAACTGCCAGAAATATTGTTCTGTGCTGTCATTGTGGAAATAATTTCCAATCTTTCCATCATGGTTATATTCATAGCGCAGACCAGTATCAACAGCAAATTTGTCAAATGTCTTATGAACACCGGCAAAAGCAGAATAGTTGATAGGTCTGTGATGTTCATCAATTACAGTATCGGCTGTCAACATAGCATAAGGTGTCCAACCATTACCCATGTCATATCCGACTTGAACTTCTGCTTCAATCATTTTGCTCCAATCAGAGCTTACACCTTTATGTCCTGTCCAACTTGCAGGTTGAAATGTTTGATAGCTCAAACCTGCCTGTGTCAAAACTCTACCAAAATTGTGGTTGTATTTAGCACCAACTTCATAAGCAAAGTTGTGATCATTGTTGAAATATTTCTGATTAGAGAATTCGCCACCGTCAAATGCATTAACAATTGCACCGAAAATTGACAAGTTGTCTGTAACACCATAGGTCAATTCCTCACCGGCAACCAATGTTTTATCAATACCTGTGTATTTATCCTTAAGACGACCATGTTCAATACTTGTATTAGACAAGAGTTCGCCTTGAGAAGGCAAGAACAAAGAACCGGTAAAATCTTTTGCATTAGCAACGCCGGCAATCATTGTTACGGCAGCTGTAGTTAAAAGCATAGTTTTAAAGTTCATGAGATATCTCCTTTAATAGTTTACACACCGAAATTTTATTTCGGATACCCCAATGCTATCCCTATATTTCTTAATAAACAATTAAAAACACTTTTCGACTCGATAACAAAACATTACAAATCAGAAATATTTAATTGAAACCCCGCTATTTTATTGCATTGCATAACCAAAATTATACTTGCCGACACAACTAATTTCGTTTAACCTTAAGGCAGTTTTATTGCAAAGGATTACACATGATTGCTAAATTGAGAGGAATTATCGACAGCTTTGGCGATGACAGCGTGATTATTGATGTCAACGGTGTCGGTTATTTGGTATACGTTTCAACCCGCACACTTTCACGTTTGGTAAAAGGTGCTGAAGCGGTTTTATTTATTGAAACGGTTGTACGTGAAGATAGCATTAGCCTTTACGGATTTGCTTCTGCTCTTGAAAAAGAGTGGTTTTTGACTTTGACCAAAGTGCAGGGTGTTGGTGCAAAAGTTTGCTTAAGCATTCTGTCTGTCCTAACCCCCATGCAGTTGGCACAGGCAATATCCGCACAGGACAAAGCTTCTTTTTCCCGCGCTAATGGTGTCGGTCCCAAACTTGCCGCCCGTATTGTTACCGAGCTTAATGGCAAAATGGTTGGTTTACCGATTGGGGCTGATACTGATGACTATACAGCCGCTCTTGAAGACAAAGAAAATGTTGCTGCCCCGAGTGTCGCCGAAATTCCGCAAAGTAATGTTGAAGATGCCATTTCAGCACTTACCAACCTCGGATATCAACGGATTGATGCCTACCGTGTGGTTAATATTGCTGCCGGCAAAAATCCCGATGCTGATGTTTCAACCTTAATTAAATTGGCGCTTAAAGAATTCGCCTCAAAGGAGCTGTAAAACATGGAACAACGAATTGTAACCCCAAAAGCCCTGCCTGAAGACGAAAACATCGTCAATGCACCGATTAATTTGCGCCCGAATGCCTTAAGTGAGTTTGTCGGTCAGCGTCAGGTCTGCGAAAATCTTAAAATCTTTATTGAAGCCGCCAAAATGCGCCATGAGGCTTTGGATCATGTTTTGCTTTTTGGCCCTCCGGGTTTGGGCAAAACTACTCTGGCTTCCATTATTGCTAAAGAGTTGGGCGTAAACTTTAAGGCTACATCAGCCCCGATGATTTCAAAATCCGGTGACTTGGCGGCGATTCTCACCAATTTGGAGGCTAATGATGTCTTGTTTATTGATGAAATCCATCGCCTCAATCCGGCTATTGAAGAAGTTCTTTATTCTGCCATGGAAGATTTTCAGCTTGATCTGATTATTGGTGAGGGTCCGTCAGCTCGTTCGGTCAAAATTGACTTGCAACCTTTTACTCTTGTTGGAGCTACCACACGTTCCGGTTTGCTGTCGACCCCTTTGCGTGAACGTTTTGGTATTCCTCTACGGCTTGATTTTTATTCTCCTGAAGATCTGCAAAAAATAGTTTTGCGTGGTGCTCGTTTGCTTAATGTTCCGATGACCGACGAGGGAGCACACGAAATTGCCTACCGTTCACGTGGCACTCCTCGTGTCGCCGGTCGCCTGTTGCGTCGTGTCCGCGACTTTGGAGAGGTCGCATCCGGTGGCAATATCGGTCGTGATATTGCTGATGAAGCCTTGCAACGCTTGAATGTTGATAAACTCGGGCTTGATGCTTTTGACAAGCGATATCTTACCTGCATTGCCAAGAATTACGGAGGAGGGCCGGTCGGCGCCGATACTTTAGCTGCCGCATTATCTGAGGAGCGTGATACAATCGAGGAAGTAATTGAACCATTTTTGCTAAAACTTGGTTTTTTACAGCGTACTCCGCGCGGACGTGTCATTTCTGATTTGGGATGTGAATACTTAGGCATTCCCAAACTTCGCAAAAATATAAAGCAATTCAACGAACAAGACGACTTGTTTGATTAAGGAGATTAAAAATGTCTTTTATTTCCGCTCCGCAAGGTCAGTTTATTGATGGCATATTTTATTTTCCGGCTCGTGTTTATTATGAGGATACCGATGCCGGTGGTATAGTATATTATGCTAACTATCTCAAATTTGCCGAGCGAGCCCGCACCGAATTTTTGCGAGCATTGGACTTTAATCAACAGTCTGTTTTGGAAGCAGATGATCGTGCTGGTTTTGTTGTTCGTCATTGTGAGATTGATTATCGCTCACCGGCCGTACTTGATGATTTGCTGTGTATTTCTTGTAAAATCACGGAAATGGGCGGTGCTTCTTGTACAATACATCAGGAAATTACCCGAGACGATACCGTTTTGGCGGTTGTTGATGTAAAAGTGGTTTATATTACACTCAAAAACAAACGTCCGGCACGTATTCCGGTTGAATTGAAAAATCTGTTCAAAAAATAGATTTTTACAATAAATTAATTGATTCTTTAGGAATTTAGTATAGGTTACACATAAATATTGCTTGTATACAAACAAATGAGGTAAAAATGGATACACAAACTTTAGCAGATGTTGCCGATGGCAGCTCAATGTCAATGTGGAGCATGGTTTGGAGCTCTGATACTGTCACCAAAGTTGTAATGATTGGTCTGATTTTAGCATCAGTATGGTCATGGGCCATCATTATTGATAAACTCGCTACTTTGCGTGATGTCAAACAGCGTTCTCGCAGTTTTGAATCAAAGTTTTGGTCAGGCGGTTCGCTTGATAAACTGTATGACAGTATCGGTAATCGTCCTGCAGATCCTATGTCGGCCATGTTTATGGCTGCCATGCGTGAGTGGAAACGTACTAATATCATGAAATCTAAGACTGATCGTGGTTTACGCGGTGTTTCTCTCCAACAACGTATTGAAAAAGCTATGGCTGTATCAATGGATAAAGAAATCGACAGTCTTGATACCCGTATGGGCTTTTTGGCTTCAACCGGTTCGGTTGCACCATTGGTCGGCTTGTTCGGTACTGTATGGGGAATTATCAACAGTTTCAACGCTATTGCTGCTACTCAAAGCAACTCTTTATCAGCTATTGCCCCCGGTATTGCCGAGGCTTTGTTTACAACGGCATTCGGCTTGATTGCGGCCATTCCGGCAGTTGTTGCTTATAACAAAATTTCTTCGGATATTGACCGCTATGCCAACCGTTTAGAGAATTTTGCTGCTGAATTTTCGAGCATCCTTTCTCGCGAAATTGATGATACAACAATCAGAGCCGATATGGTAGGTGAGTAATAATGGTTCAATTGCAAACAAAAGCTCGTTCTTCTCGTCGTTCCAGCCGTCGTAATGCTGATATTAACATCACCAATCTTATGGATGTAATGATGGTGTTGTTGGTAGTGTTTATGGTTGCAGCTCCGCTTATGACTTCCGGCATTGCACTCGATTTGCCTAAAGTCGGCGGTAAAAATCTTACCGGTAAAGAAACATCACTTAACATTAGCGTTGATGAAAACGGCTACTATTACATTGGTAAAGAGGAAATCCCTGCTGATGAAATAGTAACAAAGGTGCAGGCTGTACGTGATGCCAATCCTGAAATCAGCGTTATAATTTCCGGCGATACCGATGCTCAATATGGTCGTGTTTTGGGGCTTATGGCATTGTTGAAAAATGCCGGCTTTGAAAGAGTAGGGTTAAAAACAGATCCCGCACCGAATCAATCAAAACAAGAAAAGAAGTAACTAACTGTGAGAAAGTCGTCCATATATAAATCGCTAGCATTACACGGAATCGCCCTTTTGTTGGTGACGATTGACATGTCGTGGTTATGGCGCAAGAATATGACACTCGATCAGGTGCCGATTATTGTTGATTTAAATGACGTCAAAATCTCTGAAATTACCAATCTGCCGACAAAAGCTGAGTTTGCAGACAAAGACAGTCCTGCAACTCGTGAAAAAATTGAAGAAGTTCACGCCAAGGACGAAACTCCTCCTCAGGAAATGAAACCTAACGAAGCCGATGACACTCAAGAAACGGAAGATGTTCCTGAAGATGAAACTCCGGTAGAACCGACACAGGACTTTATTGTTCCGCCTCAACCGAGCAAACCGAAATTGCCGGAGAAAAAGCCGGAGCCCAAACGCCCGACACCTCCGCCACAACCCAAAAAGCCTACACCTCCGAAGAAAACTCCGGAACCTAAAAAGCCGGCTCCGAAAAACCAACCGGTACTTGACAACCCGTTAAAAGACTTGTTGGCATCTGTCGATAATATGGAGAAAAAACTCGGTGAGCAAACCGCAAATGCCACCATTAAAGAAGGTACTCAAGTCAATAATATGGGAATTGCCGGCGGTGTCGGAGGATCATATTTTAGTGATTTATCCATTTCTGAGGCCGATGCTATTGCCGGTCGTCTCCGTGCTTGTTGGAACCTTGACCCCGGTGCTATGGGCATTGAAGATATGATTATCGAAATCCGCGCTCATCTTAACCAAGACGGCACGGTTCGTGATGTCGATATTTTGGATAAAGGACGTTATAACAGCGATAGACACTTCCACTCGGTTGCAGACAGTGCCAGACGTGCGGTTTATGTATGTCAACCGTACAACATTTTGGCCGAGAAATATCCGCATAAATACGATATGTGGAAGACAATGCTGTTACGCTTTAACCCAATGAGTCACACCGTAAACTAACAGGAAAAAATAATGGCAGAGAACAACACTATTTCACTCAAACGATTGTTTATCAATTCAACAAAATACAGTCTGCGCAAATGGCACGAACTTTCTCTGTTTACCGTAGTACATATACTGCTTCTGATTGTAGGCTTTAAGTTTATAAACGGTTGGCACGATAAATTATTTTTATTGTGGATTGTGCCTTATTATATGTTTTGGTGCTTTTTCTTTCGTTTTTATTTTGATCGCAAACCTTATGTTATGACGACGATGATTTTTGATACTTTATTACCGTCAACCCGCATTTTGGTGTTGAGTATGCTCATAACTATACTGATTGTCTCAATCCCGTTTTTAATTCCGTTTATTGGTATCGACAGCCCATGGGTTGACAGCTATGTTGATCATTTGCAAAAATACACTGAAGACACCGCAACTATCAACATCGTTGCTACCATTATCATGACAATCATTTCTCCGTTCATCTTTTATCGTCCGATGATGGCTTGGATTGGTTCGCTCATTGGCCGCAGTGGTTTGCTTTCAACAGCTTTTGCACGCACCAAAGGAAACTATTGGCAATTTATGACCATAACAGTAGTCTTCATCCTTTTATCTTTGCTCGTCGAGGTACTCGATAACGCCTTATCCATGAGAAGTTGGTTGATCATTTTTCTTGATTCTGCAATAGTCGTTTTCCTAAATGTTGTTATAGCCAAAACCTATGAATACTTTTTTCTGGAGATAGAAAAATGAATAAAAAGCTATCTTACCGCCTGTTAGCATTATGTTGTATTTGGAATACATTTTATATTTTAGTGTTACTTGAAAGTCTTATTAGCGAATATTTTATGGATAGGTTTTACTATTGGGGATATCCGCAGTGGGGCAGGTTATACTCCTCGCCACGTTTTTTCTTATGGTTTAATATATTTTATATCTTGCTTTTATCCGGAGCGATGATTTTTTCATGGCTACATCGCCATTCTGACTTTAGACGCGCATTTTTGATTGCAATTGCAGTTGCCGTAATTTCCATTGCCAATATGCACGTTTCGGAATATAACCGCAATCATCAATTTAAGGTTATGAAAGCTGAGCAGGGGGAAGACAGTGAACGCATTCCTGCAGGTACTTGGATTGTCGGCTCCAAAACACTTCAGAGCTATGCTGATCAGGGCTTGATGAACAAAATCAAAGGCTGGTGGGGACGTGGCGATTGGCCAGGCGGTTTAGATATATGGGGGCAGTACCGCGTATGGTTACTACCTCATACAAGTACCGATACTCAAAATCGCAGAGGGTTGGTAATTCATGGTGGCAATAAGCAAAAATCACCTTGGGGAATAAACATGGGAGATGAAATAATCGGATTCGCTGAACGACTTAAATCCAGCGACGCACCTCTCGAACTTGAAATTAATTACGATAATTAATAACACATTTTACATATAGCACTTATTTTTCCGAGGCAGACCAGTTTGCTAAAGTCTCTAATATCGATTGGAGGATATAGAGAATTATCGGATACAATCCTAGCCGTATTTTCAAATTCATTAAGCACAAGACGTTTTATAAAAAGTTCTCCATGCAAATCAAACAAGAACAGGCCGTCATTATTAGGTTTAGTAATTGATGTATCAACCAACACGATATCACGATCATTTATTGTCGGACTCATAGCGTCACCACTGGCAATAACCAGTTTTAGTTTTTTCCCCTTCAAAACCGGTATCAGTTTTATAATATCATCAGTAAAAGGTTGTTTTGCGACTGGTGAAGCCTTAAGTCCTCGTCCATTTGCTGAAGAAGAATCAAGCACATCGACAAATGTAATTTTTGAGTTTTCTACGATTTCAGGCAATTTATTCGCTTTACAGGGGATTTTGTTAGAAAAACCAGAATTATACTTTGTTAGTTCCTCAAGATTAAGGTCAAAAAAAGTAGCAGCCAAAAACACCTTATCTACCGGCAAATTTCTCTTTCCGCATAATAATTCGGAAATGCGCGGTTTTTGCCATTGCAGGGCTTCAGCAGCATCGCTCTGGCTTATGTTGTTTTCTTTCATATAATTTCGTAACCATTCCCACTTATTTGACATTTTTCCATATAACTCCACACCGATAACACACAAAAGAATATATGACAAACAATGCTGAAAAGCAAGAAAAAGATACAATAATTGTAAAAAATAGGGTATAAAATACTAAAAGTGTATTGACAGTATATACACATTATGTATCATTTTGTGCGGAGGTGGCAATGGAAAACGCATCGAAATATACAAATAAACAAGAATTAGAAGCTCAAGGATTTATCAAAACACCGCGTGGTATATATAAGCTCAACGCACTTGAACAAATCTATCGTAACGGAAGGCTCGAATATGGTGACAAAAGCTTTGGTGGCCAAGATCGTCTCAGAGCCGGAATGAAACTTGCATCTGATTTTGAAAAGTCACATTTTTCAATAGTCAATTCATCATGGCAAAATGAGAAGGTGGATTGCAAATTTCAAAATAATAACGACATAAATTATATTAGGAGTCGCTACTATACGGCAGTAAATTCAATTCCTCGAGAATTTTGGCCGGCTGTTCGTCAGATATGTATTGAAAATAAGATTCCTGATTTCAAAAACATACAATCTGCTCGAAGACGCAGTGAAAATCTCTATCTTCGTTATTTTGATTTGTGCCGAGGATTGGACCGTCTTATTGAGCATTACCTCAGCCGAAAAATACAATTTTAATATATAATTTTTTATATTTATTGACATTCGTTTAATAATTGTTTAAAAAATATAAAACAATCTATGATTGAAAATTCTAAAGAGCCTTTAGGGGAGTATAAATATGGCCAAACAGTTTATAACAAGCTCATTTTACAAGGTATCGCCACAAATAGAACGAGAAAAATTATGGCTGATTATTGAAAAACTGGCAAATTCAAATTTGAATAATAAGCAAATTATATACATATATAATATTTTATATAGCATATATCAGATATTGATAAGGTACGAAACCTTGTGCCGAGAAGTTGCCTTGTTGGCAGAAATGGAAAACGACTCTCAAAAATTACGAAACAACGTTTACAAACTCAGTCATGATGCTCTCCACAAAGATCTTAGAGTCGCTCAGATAAGCCTTGATAATATTGATGTTTAAAAAAGTTATCCACAACTGATTATAGATTCGATTGACTTTTGTGTCACGCTATGCTATATATTTTTCATAAACTGGAAGAGGTGGGTTCAAAACGGATCGACCTCTTTTTTTATAAAATTTATTGACAATGTTCTATTTTTGTTCTATAAGTTTTTTGAACTTTTTGAGAGAGGAACAAGATGGAAAAAATAAAATTCTGTAATGTAGTTACCATAATATCATTGATTGCGACACTAATATGTATAGTAGGTATGTTTGCTATCATCGACGCATGTCAACCGCTGCATATAGTGTTTATGATATTTAATATGTTTTTTATTGGAGCCTCTTGGGTACTCACAATAAAAGAAAATAAACAACAGTTGTCTTTATAAATTCCAAATAAAATATGGTTGTCAGGGAGAAGAGAACTTACAAGCTCTTCTCCCTTTAATTTTGCGCGGCAGATTTCTTTCTGCCGTTTTTTTATGGAAATAATATGAAATATCCAAAGGACTATAAAAAAGAATACGCTGACAAACTTATAACGTGGTTTCGTGACGCCCCACTATTTATGCAAGAAACCCAAGAAATTTATAACAAAAAATCTGACCGTATTGAAGAGGTTATCAACAAAGTTGCAGCCCCCTGTCCAAGTATTGTGCGCTTTGCAGATAGCTTACAAGTCAGCATAGATCGAGTGTTTTTTTGGCGTGATACCATACCGGATTTTCACAGTGCTTATGAACAGGCCATGCACTTTCAAGAAGAATGGCTGATGAACGCTGCCGGTTTAGGATTTTACAACTCATCAATGTCAATTATGGCTCTCAAAGCCAACCATGGTTGGTCGGACAAGAGTGACAAACAAAGTTTAGATGATGAACTAAAGCAAGTACTGGTGCAATTTGTAAAAACAAAAGGAGAAAACATTGAAAAAAGTGACAGCACAAATACCGGAAATTTTTGCTCCCCTGATGATGCAAAAATATCGAATTAAATTTTTTTACGGCGGACGTGCCGGCGGAAAAAGTTATGCATTTGCAGATAGTCTTTTGTTTCTTGGTCGGCAAAAAAAATTATTGATTGCCTGTCTGCGCGAAATTCAAGATAGCATGAAAGATTCTGTTTATAAATTATTATGCGATCGCATAAGCAGTTACGGGCTTTCTGATTACAAGATTTTTGAGGATAAAATTGAGAACAAAATAACCGGCACACGGTTTATTTTCAAAGGGTTGCGTGAGCAGGATATTCAAAAAATAAAATCTTTGGAAGGTGTTGATATTGCATGGATAGAAGAAGCTCAAACAATCACATCTGCATCATGGAAGATTTTAGAGCCGACAATTCGAAAAGACGGATCTGAAATTTGGATTTCTATGAACAGGCTATATGAAAACGATCCTCTTTGGAAGGCTGTTGCCGTTCATCCAGATAAACGCACATTGGTTGTAAAAGTCAATTATTACGACAATCCGTTTTGTCCTGAAGAAATAAAACTGCAAGCTGAGAAATGTCGTCGTGAGCATCCTGAAAATTTTGGTCATATTTGGCTTGGAGAACCTTTGTCACAAAGTGGCTGTAGATTGATATCTTCACAATCAGTCCAACGTGCATTTGAAAAAACTATCATGTCAACAACATCACCGTTAGTCATCGGTCTCGATATTGCTCGTTTTGGTGATGATCGCACGGTATTTTGCTTTCGTAAAGGGCGTTTGTGCTATAAGTTTGAAAGTTTTGAAGCACAGAGCAACGTTGATGTTGCTAACATTGCCACTAACATAATTAATGAATACAAACCCCGTCGTATTTTCATGGATATAGGTGGGCAGGGTGCCGGAGTGTTTGATATTTTGAAAGACCGCGGATATGGAGAAATAATCCGCGGTATTTATTTTGGTGAAAAGGCAATCAAAACTGATCGCTACTTTAATCGTCGGGCAGAAATGTGGGACAAAATTGCTCGTTGGCTTGAAGAAACACCACAGCCACAACTTGTTGAAGATGATGAGCTTTTCAATGAGCTGATTAGCGTTGATAAAAAATATGATAATCGCGGTCGTCTTATGCTCGAGAATAAAGATGAGATCAAGAAAAAACTTGGTCGTTCACCAGACAAGGCCGATGCTCTCGCACTCACATTTGCCGAACCGATATACGATTACGGAATTCCCAAGCTTTATAATAGTGGCACAATCAGTGTTGAAGATATTTTTAAGTATCAGGCACGACGTCATAGTGATTGGTAATTTAACTATATTTATGAAAGGAAATAATAATGATTCGAGCAGTAACAGATAGAGTTTTTATTGAACTTCCGCCTCAACAAGAAACTACAGACGGAGGCATAATAATTTCTGTCGACGGTCCAAACGAACGTACAATAGGCAAAGTAATTTCTGTCGGCGAGAAAGTACACTCGGTCAAAGTCGGAGATCGAGTGTTTTTTCATATTTTTGATGATCTTCCGGGACCATCTGAAGACATAGTTGTAGTAAGAGAAAACAGCATTTTAGGAGTAATAGAAGATGAATAATAAATCACAGCGTGAGCAGGTAGATTTATGGTTGCAAAAGATTTCCGCAGCCGAAAAAATGTATCAACCATATTATGAGTTGATTAATGAGACCAGAAGTTTTTATAAAGATAGTCGACATCGTCGCGGTGGTAATTACAACATTTTTTGGTCAACTATTGAAACCTTAAAACCATTTTTATATTTCAAACAACCTCAATTTTATATTGAGCGACAGAACAAAAGTTCGGATCCGGTTGAGCGTGCTGCTTGCACCATACTTGAAAAGGCCTTGATTTGGAACTTAAGCCAATTTGATTTTGACAGTGTAATCAAATATGCACGGAACGATTTTTTGATTTCCGGAACCGGCCTTGTTTGGGAACAATATGTTCCTGAATTTACCGAAGTTCCGAACCCTGCAAATCCAGAGGAAAATATTACACTAAAAACCGATGAAAGCGTCGAAACAATCTATATTGATCCCAAGGACTTTTTAGCTGATTGCAATAAAAAAGGCGTTTGGGAAGATGTTGAGTGGATTGCTCGTCGTATTTATATGAGCTCAGAGGATGTTGCAAAGCAGTTCGATTTGCCTGATATTGTTCAACAAGGAGATATGTGTATTTATGAAATCTGGGATAAAAAAACACATACTGTATATTGGCTTTCCAAAGCATATCCCAATCGTTTTCTTAAAGTTAACACAAACGTTCGGAGTACTAAAAACTTTTTTCCTTGTCCAAAACCAATTTGGTCAACTCAAACCAACGACAGCATAATTCCCACCCCAGATTATTGCTTGATAAAAGAGATGTTAAATGAACTGAATGGTATTAACAGTCGGATGCGTATGACTATGCAGGCACTAAAAATCAGCGGTGCTTATGACAACTCTTTTCCTGAATTAGCTGATATATTGAGCAAAGACATTACTTTGATTTCAGTCAACGATTTTTCGCGCTTGCGTGACAGCGGCGGCATTCGCGGTATTATCGATTTTGTTCCACTTGAACAATATATAGCAGCACTAGAACAACTATCATTACGCAGACAAGAAGTCATCAACAGTATTTTTGAAATTACCGGTGTATCAGATATTATGCGTGGTAACTCTGATAGCAACGAAACTGCAACCGCGGTGGTAAAAAAGACCAATTTCGGCACCTTACGCAATCAGGATCGCCAGAACGATATGCAGCGTTTTATCCGTGATTTGCTAAGGATAAAAGCTGAGATTATTTGCGAATATTTTTCTGCTGATAAACTAAAATCATTTTTGCCTGAAGAACTTCAAGAAAACGAGGAACTTTCGCAGTCTGCAGTCAATTTGTTAAAAACAGAAAAATTACGTGGCATGATGTTTAGTGTCGAAACCACTAATATTTTAAATCAAACCGAAGAAAATACCGCCACCTTATCCGCGGTTGAAAGCCTTGGACAACTTGTTCAAAATGCGCTTATTCCCGTCAGCCAACAGCCTAAGCTTTTACCACTTTATCGTAGTATGATTGAAGCAGTTGTCTCCACTATGCCTAAAGCTCGTTGTTTTGAAACGGTGTTGGAGCAGGTGTTTACAGCTGTTGAGCAAGAACTGTCAGCTCCGGAACCGATAGTCCAACCGGCAGAACCAACAACAGAACAAGTCATAGCACTTCAAAAAAATGCCTTAAAAGACAAAGAACTTAATCTGAAAGCAGCAATTGAAGCCGACAAACTTGATTTTTCCCGTCAGGAACTTCAGGCACAATCATTGAATAAAGCGCGTGAAGCTGCAGTAGAGGCACAAAAAAACGTGATGAGGTAGCAATGACTTATTTTACCAAACAATGGAGGGAAGAACTCACTCTTCCTGATGGAACAATTGCCGTCTGTACTCAAGATGTTGATCGTTATTTGCGAGCCAACAATTTGAGTGTTGCCGGTGATTACTCGGATGCCTACCGCCGGACAATAAAGTTCAACCGGGAACAGGCACTTCGCAAAGATTTTTTTGCGGAATTTATCAATAATTATAAAAGGAGAATATGGAATGCAACAAACAACCAGAGAGCTTCTTGAACAGGAGTTCGCAAAGCATAACGGTTCGGCTGTGCCAACAAGTGACACGCCGGCCGTTATTGTTTCTGATGAACAGTTTGCAGAAGCTCCCGAAGCCTATATCGGAGAAATTCGCGAATTGTTTAAAGGATTGCCATTTGAAGTTCGCAAATATCTTTATGAACGAGAAGGCGAATTTTCAAAATCGCTTGAAGAATTAAACGCCGAGGTCAACGCTCGGCGTTTTATTGATGATGCTTTCAGCTCAAAAGGCTCAAAAAGAGGGTTCAAAAACGCCAGAGAGTGGATTGAACATCTTATTTTGGCAGAGGATCTGATTGAGCAAAATCCGGCGGCAGTTTTGCAATTTTTGGCTCGCGTATATGGTATTGATATGGGACAAAGTTCTGATAGCAATACCGCCCAAATTTGTAGCGAAAACAGTGCCAAGACTGATGCATTGCTAAACGGCATGAATATGCTGATTGAGAGTGTATCTGCATTGCGTACTGCGTTTGACGACAAGAACAAACATGAGGCTGAATTATTGGCAAAAGCTGAAGAAGCAAAAGCAGCCAAAGAGGCTGCTTTTTCTGTAACCGGACATCGTAGCAATGATGATGATTACACAGGTCTTACCACAAGACAAATTCTTGAACGCCAATTTGCACAATTGGATGAACAATAATCAATTATAGAAGGATAAAAACATGGCTAATAACGATTATAATGATATTTTTACAACCACACTTACCAGCCGTAGCGGCCAGCTTGCAGATGCTGTTTCTAACAACAATGCATTGTTAAAACGTCTGCAAGAAAAAGGACACAACCGCATGCTTGCCGGCGGTTCAAAAATTATTGAAGAACTTGAATACGGAGAAGGTGACTTGTCTTGGTATTCAGGATATGACACAATTACATATACCCCAAAACAACTGTTCAGCGCAGCCGAATACTCATTAAAATTATGTGCTGTTCCTGTTGCCATTTCCGGTGAAGAATTGCTCAAAAATTCTGGTCAATATCAAATGATAGATTTGTTTGAAAAGCGCATTGAAAACGCAGTTAAGACTATGAGCAATAAAATGGCCGAAGCTGTATACAGTGATGGTACAGGTTATAACGGCAAATCAATTGGTGGGTTGAGTTTGTTGGTAGCTGATTTTCCAAGCAGTGGCACCGTAGGCAACATCAATCGTGCAACCGCAGGTAACGAGTTTTGGCGTAACAAAGCCAAAGAACTTACCGGCACGATTACATCTGATAGTCTGCGTTCAGCAATGGATTCAATGTATATGTCATTGACACGCGGCATTGATAAGCCGGATTTGATTGTCACCGGTGATGAGTGGTATTCATTGTTTGAACAGTCATTAACTGCTCAGCAGCGTTTTGTTGATACAAGACTTGCAGATGCCGGTTTTGAAGCCTTGCGCTTTAAGGGTGCAGATGTTGTATGTGATGGTGGTCAAGGTGGTTGCTGCCCCGATGGCAAAATGTATTTTCTTAATACCAATTATTTGTATTTGCGTACTCATAAAGACCGCAACATGAAAGTAATCGGTGGTGAGAGAATGTCAGTCAACCAAGATGCAATTTATAAAATCATCGGTTGGGCCGGTAACTTGACTATGTCAAATGCCGCTTTGCAAGGTGTAGTCTTCACTGATACGTCATCAAATGAAGGATAATCAATAAAACAAAAATGAGCGGCGTCAGTAATGACGCCGCTTTTTTATAAAGGAGACAGTAATGGATTTTTCAACTTTTGAAAAAGTGATACATAACGGCAACTCTGAGGAGGGGGTAATTGCACGTTTTTATGATCAGGCAATAAAAACTTCTCAAATTACCAAAGACGGGTTGCCAAAATTTAAGTTGGTTTGTTTTTGTGAAATACGCATAAAAGATAACAGCTCCGAAGTTTATAATCAGCCGGCAACACCAGATAAAATAAGGCGTTTTCCCAATGAATATGCTCGATATAAACAAGCTAAAAAATGTGTTGAAGATGGCACTCCGTTAGAGCAATTTGCATTTTTAGATGCAGCTGAAATTGCCGGTCTTAAGGTTCGTGGAATTTATACTGTTGAGCATTTAACCAAACTAGATGCTTCACATGCAGAAGAGCTTGGTGTCAGCAAAGAACGCGAACTTGCAATTAAGTTTGTTGAACAAGCCAAAGGCAATCTCTCTCTTGTTGAGTGGCAAAAAAAAGAACAAGAATACCAACAACGTATCAAAGAGTTAGAAACGAAAGTTGATAATTTGCAACAATCAAAAAAAATAAGGAGCAAAAATGAAAAACATACTCGAAATATGCCAAGACGCAGCTAATTTGGCTTGCGTCCAAGAACCGCAAAGCTTATTTACTACAAGCAGTCAAAACAATCGCGTTTTTCAGAGCATTGCTAAAGATGCGCTCAATGGTCTGTTGCGCTATGGTGATTGGCAAGAGCTTACCAAGGACGGAGAATTGATAACCTCTAAAAATAAAACTGATTATCTAATTAAAGCATTTTGCCCTGATTTTTTTCAGTTATTAAACAATACGGTCTATATAAAAGACGGCAATGAAAAAATTATTGGTTCAATTCGTCCCGAACAATGGCAGCATGAAAAATATTTTCATAACGATGATAATACAATTAAATTTAAAATTCAAAATTCGATGTTTCGTTTTTTAACTCCGCCTCCTGAGGGAATAAAAATTGTTTTTCAATATCGTTCTTCTGTTGTCGCGTACGAAAATGGCCTGTTCACCGAAAAAACAGAAATTACCAAAGATACGGATATTCCTGTTTTTGATGAATATCTTGTCAAACTTGCAATCAGATGGCGTCTTCAGGCTAGAAACGGCATTGCTTATGATGAAGAATATCGTGAGTATGAAACCGAATGTCGTAAACGTTTTGGCTCAACATTAGCTAATAAAGATATAAGTTTAGGAGGCATGACCGACAGTATATCCGACGGAGGAATAGCATATGTTAAACAGAGCAATTAGCCGATCGCAGAACTATATTTTGCCGGCACCGATAGGCGGACTTAATTGCCGCGACAGTTTTGATAATATGTCTGAAACCGATGCTATTACCATGGATAATTATTATCCGTCTGAAACTAATGTATGTTTGCGTGGCGGATACAAAATGTATGCATTGGAAGGACTGGGACTCAAAATCGAAAGTTTGATTACTTTTTCTTCTTCACAAAATAGTCGACTATTTGCTGCCGCCAATGGAAAAATTATTGATATCACATCTGGCAACTATACGGTAGATGTAGATAACTTAAATTATAATGATTGGAACTATGTTCAGTTTCGAAATCGGTTACTTCTGGTCAATGGTATGGATTTTCCCCAAACCTACTATAAAAATGAAGAAGACGTTTGGACATGGAAAAATACTGACATTGCCGGAGAGGGACTTGATATCAAAAAGTTATGTAATCTAACAGTCTCAAAACAACGTGTTTTTTATATTGAAAAAGATTCTTTGACATATTGGTATTCATCAGGCGTCGGAGAGGTTGAGGGAGTACTGAGCAGTGTCGATTTATCAACATTGGTCACCCGTGGTGGAAGCATTGCCGCCATAGCAAGTTGGACGCAGGACGGCGGGCAGGGTATTGACGACCTTACTGTTTTTATTACTACCGAAGGAGAGGTTTTGGTTTATTCCGGTACCAATCCCGGCAACGCTGATAACTGGTCATTACGTGGCAAATATTTTATCAGCCGTCCGATCGGAAGACACTGTACAATGCAATATCAGGGCGACATAATTGTCATCTGTGAAGAAGGTTATGTCCCTCTTTCATCTGTTTTACCTCTCGGAGAAAGTTCAACCGGTAAAGCCGCATACAGTGATAAAATTCGTGGTTTGGTTTTATCTCGTGTCAAAACCGGAAAAAATATATCCGGTTGGCAGAGTATTATATATCCACGAGGTGGATATGTCTTATTCAATGTTCCTGTCGGCGGACAATTTGAGCAACATGTAATCAACATGAGCTCCGGAGCTTGGTGCAGATTTACCAATATATATTCTTTTTGTTGGTGTTTATATGAAGGAAGACTATACTTTGGTTCTGACGGCGGTGTATTTTTATTTGATGAAGGACATTCTGATAACGGAATTGCTATTTGCGGCAATGTCCATCAAGCTTATTGTTCACTTGGTACACCCAATCTTAAAAAAATACAAATGTTAAATCCGCGAACCAAAAGTTCTGCGGTTTTTAGTTTGAATATATATGCCAATATGGATTTTGATGACAGTGAACGTGAATATTCCGAAAACATGGGTAATCATAACGGCACTAAATGGAATCAGAGTAAATGGAGTAGTCTTGAACATCAAATTGGTACCAAATGGTCAACCTTAAAAGGTATCACACATAGTCAATGGATTGCTAATAGTGCAACCGGTTTTAAGGCATCAGTAGTTTTTAAGACCAAAACTAAGGGCAATCTTATAGAGTGGTATAATACCGGTTTTCGTTTTGAACAGGGAGCCGGCATTGTCTAAATTGGTATATGATCAAAGCGAATATATTGCGCGTTATGTATCATTCGGTTTAGGTTTGTCACCGGAAGAAATGTTAAAAGGCTATTCTTTTGCAATTATACACCAAAATAAAATTGTCGGAGGAGTTGTTTTTAGCGATTATCAGTTAAATGATACGGCATGGATCAGTATATATACCACGGATAAACATTGGTGCTCAAAGATTTGCTTAAAACAAATTTTTGGCATTGCATTCAATGTTCTAAAATGTCGTCGGCTCAATGCCCTTATACGTCCGGATAATCATGCCTCTATTTCATTAGCAACCAGATGTGGTTTTGTTCTTGAGGGCAAAATGCGTCAATATTTTTCAGATGACCAAGATGCACTTGTTTTAGGCATGTTGGCCAAAGAATGTAAATTTATCAATCATCAATCAACAGGAGAAAAAAATGTCTAGCGGATTTAAAGCAGTTGGAAAACTATTGGGTGCCGGCAATGCCAGTACTTCCCCATATAAATCAGAGAGTAACATCTTAAATTATTTGCAAAATTATAACACAACAAATTACGATAATACTGTTCAAAATTTGCTCAACAACGCCTATAACATGAGCCAAAATATGAACAATATGAATAACTATACATACGAAATCGATGGTTCTGATGAGGCTCGCAAACGTGCCGAAAATGCGACTTATCAGGCATATACAGATCGTCTCAGACCGCAATTTGCTCAACAAACCAATGACCTCGAAACCCGCCTTCAAAATCAGGGTATTACAGTTGGTAGCGATGCCTATAACCGTGCAATGAGTAATCTGCAAAACAGTCAAAACAATGCTTATAATCAAGCAGCTTATCAATCAGTATTGAGCGGTCAAAACGCTTTCAATCAAAGTTTAAACAACAATGCATTGGTTGCCAATTTTGGTAACAATGCAAAGAACAATTATTTAAGCCAGATTATTTCACAGTTGCAGCTTGGACATTCAGGCTATGATAATGCTATGAATATCTACAATATTCAACATGGCGCAGATAGTAGAATTGCAGCCGCCAAACAGAGTAACACTGATGCACGTATTCAAGCAGGAAGAGACGCACTTGGTACTGCCGCTCAGGTCGGTCTTATGTTGTTTTCAGATGTAAGATTAAAAGAAAACATTAAACCGGTCGGAAAACTTGACAATGGGCTAACGGTTTATTGTTTCAATTTCAAGGGAAGTACAACTCCGCAAATTGGGTTACTGGCACAAGATGTTCTTAAAATAATTCCTGAAGCAGTCTATGAAGATGCAGACGGATACCTCCTACTGAGATATGACCTTGCCTGCCAAATGCCAAACAAGGAGTAATGCCATGACAGGAACAATGACACCAAACGGAATTTTGGTTAGACAAGGCGATAGCTTTGATATTGCCATGCGTTTCAAACATAAAGACGGATCAGTAATGGATATATCCGGTGCAAACATATATCTTGATGTCAAAGACCAAGACGAAACCACTGTTCTGCACATTGCAGGAGACATCATTGATGCCGGCAATGGTCAGGCCTTAATCAAAATTACTCCGCAACATTCACGCCTTGCAGTTGGTTCTTATGAAGCCAACATAAAAATTATTTTTGCCAGTGGCAATGTGCATACCGTCTTTCCGCAGGATATAAGTCAAAATGCAATATTCCAAATTACTGAAGGAGTGTAAAATGACCGAACTTAATATTTTTGAAAACTACGCTTCAAAAGATTTTGATGTTTACTTTCAGGATGAAGCGGCCTTAAACACTTCCGCAGATATCCAATACGTTAAATATGGACGAGACGATATTGACAATTATGTTGCTGCGGTATCTAAACCGGATCTTGCTGACTATGTAAATGACCAAAAACAAGTTATTGACATTGAAACTACTCAATCAATTACATCTATTAATAATGCTACACAAGCAGGCATCAATGACATAAATAATACTATTGCCGAATATGAACAGACTTATGTCACAACTGACACCGAACAAACTATAAGCGGAGATAAGATATTTGAAGGATCATTACAAGCCGTAACTCCCTCGCTTAACGATTTATCTCCCAATGTTGCCACTACAGCCTTTGTTAACGGTGGCAACATTGTTAGTCAAGGTACAAATCATGTCAAGTATTCCGGTGGTTTGACAATACAATGGGGAATTATTGAACTTGATGATAGCTCTGGAACAACTTGCACATATGAGATTCCGTTTGAAACTACATCCTATTCAATATCACTGACGCACATAGTTGATGCGCTTGCTCCATCAAACTTTTCCATAGCCTCTGTAATTACTCATTCTCTAACAGGTTTTACTCTTGGCAGTGGTGACTTGGGTAAGTGGTTTTGGTTAGCAATTGGTTTTTAACAGGGGGCAGTTTCTGCCCCTTTTTTTATGGAGGTGATAATGGATTTTATTAACACAATCGGCGGAATATCCGGTATAGCTGCCTTAGCCGGCATGTTGTGGAATTTGGTTAAACTCGGGTCTTGGAAAGGCCGTCTGGAAGAACGCATGGAAGGTGTGCTGCAACGCATAGATAAAGCTGATAAAGAAACAGCCTCGGCAATCATGATGCAAAATCAGCAAAACATAATGTTGGCAAAACTTGAAAGCAAATTTGATAGTTTTGAAACCAAACTTGATCTTTTGTTAAATTGCAAACATAAAGGAGGCAAAAATGTCTCCTGATGATTGGGATGATTTGCACATAATGGCCGCTACACTATGGGGAGAGGCGCGGGGCGATGGTATTGAAGGTATGGAAGCGGTTGCCTGTGTGATTGTGAACCGCTTCAATGCCCGCAAATGGTTTACCGGTTATCGTCTTGATGACGGCATTAAAATACCCGATCTCAAGCAAACATGCCTGAAAAAATACCAATTCAGCTGTTGGAACAAGACCGATCCAAATTTTTCAAAAATTCTCAAATTAAATTCAAACGATAAAATATTTTGTTTATGCCTAAAAATTGCAGATAAGGCCATTAGCGGAAGACTTATAGATTTTACCAATAACGCAACCTTTTATCACACCCGCAGCATATTTCCAATATGGGCAAAACATCATAGTCCTTGCTATGAAACTACCCATCATCTGTTCTATAATGACATCAAATAATAGGAGATCTAAATGGAAGAACATAAAAACTGCCGTTATCGTTTTTTGAAATGGATAATACGTATGGCACTGCGTCACCGAAAAATATATTGGCTTCTTTGGGGAATGATTGCCGTAATGTTTGCAGTCGGTATAAACATAAAGGAACTCTGGTAAAATGGCAAAGACAGCATTGATATTCGGTATCTGTATAACAATATTTGTTTTTTCATATTTACTGGGACGCTCTCATGCTCGCACAGAAATTGTAACCAAACAAGTAGAGGTCATCAAATATGTTGAAAAGAAAAAATCTGCCATATATTCTAGCCCCCATGCTGGGCGCGATGCTTTGCTTGAGCTCATGCGCCAAAACAAATTATAACTTTTGTCCGTCTTATCCTACAGCAGGCCCTGAAGTGGCTAAAGAGCTTGAAAATGTTGATTATAGTCGGCATACACGTTTTTGGGAATGGTTGGCCAGAATAGATAAACTTCGCCAAGAGCTAGAGCTTTGTAAATAAAATAATAAAACTACTTGGCAAAATACACAAAATCAGCTAATATCACGTCAAAGTTAATTTTAGCGAAGAAAATAATGTTTAAGAAACTTATACAAAAGATTATGTCGACTAATCTTGTGGTCAATTATCGCAAGATATTACCTTATGTCAAACCATATTGGATTAGAGCTTTAATTTCGGTTCTAATCACTATTCCGATTGGTTCGATGGACGCAGTCATCGCTTGGTCACTCAAACCATACATGGATGTGGTTATGGTTGAAAAATCAACCAATGTTGCCAACTATATTCCGTTGCTGATTATTGTATTCAGCTGTTTGCAAAGCTCACTTAACTATGCTGCTACGTATCTCAACACTTGGGTAGGGCGCAAAATTGCCAATGATGTTAAAATGGATTTGTTTGACAAGTTGATGTTGAACGATGCCCATTATTTTGATACCACTACTTCCGGCAATGTCATGATGCGCTACAATCACGATGTTGATACTGCATGTAACGGCCTGCTTGCCAATTTAAAATTATTTACTACCCGAGTTTTCTCATCAGTATCATTAATTGCTGTTTTGTTTTATAATTCGTGGCAGTTGGCATTAATTGCCGTAGCAATATTATTTGGAGCATTATATCCGCTGACCACTGTACGCAGGCGCATCAAATCGGTTATGGACAAGACTATATTTTCCGGTGCGGCGGTTATGAGCCATTATAACGAAACATATAACGGCAATCGTATTATTACCTCATATAATCTGTATGATTATCAGCGCAAGCGTTTTCATGATACACTAAAACAGGTTTTTAAACTCGGTATAAAAATGGTTCAACGTACCGGTATGATGTCACCGCTGATGCACTTTATTGTATCTTTAGGTATTGCGTTGGTAATCTGGACAGGGAGCTATCTGATTGTCCATCATGAAATCACAGCCGGAAACTTTGTTTCGTTTATCACCGCTTTAATCATGCTCTACAATCCGATTAAATCAATCGGTAACAACTACAACAATGTCCAGATGTCTTTAATGGCCATGGAACGCATATTTGAGCTGTTGGAAAGAGTTCCATCTATCCATAACTGCGCAAATCCTATAATGTTGAATGGCGTTAAAGATCAAATTGACTACAAAAACGTATCTTTTTCTTACGTAAAAAACAAACCGGTTCTTAAAAACATCAACTTGTCAATCAAAGTAGGGCAAACTGTTGCATTTGTTGGCAATTCAGGTGGTGGTAAAACTACATTAGTAAATCTTCTGCCACGATTTTATGATGTCAAATCTGGAGAAGTCCAAATTGACGGTGTTGATATTCGCCAATACGATCTCAACTCGTTACGCGATAAAATTGCCATTGTATTTCAGGACAATTTTTTGTTTGATGGTTCAATCCGTGACAATATTTTGCTTGGCAAAGAAGACGCTACAGAGGAAGAAATCAGCTATGCTGTCAGATCAGCCTGCCTTGAGGAGTTTATATCAAGCCTTGAGAAAGGTCTTGATACCCAAATCGGTGAGCGCGGTGTTCTGCTCTCCGGCGGTCAAAAACAGCGTATAGCTATCGCCCGCGCCTTTATCAAAAACGCTCCAATTGTCATTCTGGACGAGGCTACATCAGCCCTTGATAACAAGTCAGAAGCGGTGGTTCAACAAGCTATCGATAACCTTATGAAAGATCGTACCGTACTGATTATTGCTCACCGTTTGTCTACGGTTCGCAATGCTGATAGAATTGTAGTTGTTAACTATGGTGAGATTGTTGAAGAAGGTACGCACGAAGAACTCATTGCCAAAGAAGATGGTGTATATTCTTCATTATATCGCAGCCAAATAAAATAGGATATTTTCATGAAACCAGAACTTCTTGCTCCCGCCGGTGATATTGAGGCCGGATATGCTGCTCTCTATTACGGTGCAGATGCCGTATATCTTGGGCTTAAGCATTTTTCTGCTCGTGCCACGGCTACCAATTTTGATGCTGCGGAACTCAATAACTTTGTCGGCTATGCTCACCATTTGAAACGTCGTGTCTATGTAACTATTAACACCCTTGTGCAAGAAAACGAATTGCCGTCGCTGATTGACAGCCTTGATACTTGTTCAAATTGCGGCGTTGACGGCATTATTTTGCAGGATTTAGGTGTTGCGAGAATTATCAAATCCCAATATCCTGAACTAGAATTGCATGCCAGCACTCAAATGGCTGTTCATAACAAACAAGGCGCATTGGCTTTGCAAAAATTGGGCTTTAAGCGTGTTGTTTTAGCGCGCGAGCTCTCTCTTGCCGAAATCAAGGATATCGCCTCAATTCCGAACTTGGAGACAGAAGCATTTATTCATGGTGCACTCTGTTATTCATACAGCGGATTATGTATGTTTTCATCTCTGGAAAGCGGTCGCAGTGCCAACCGTGGCAAATGTTTGTATCCGTGTCGTTCGGTTTTCAGCGGCAAAAGCGGTAACAAACACTATTTTTCAATGAAAGACATGGCTTTGCAGGACGAAGTCCGCAAAATGCCGGTTACATCGCTCAAAATTGAAGGACGTAAAAAGAACGCATTATATGTAGCTGCTGTTACTGATTATTACCGCAATATTTTGGACGGCAAGGGAGCCATTGCTCAAAAAGAAGAAAACATCAAACAAATTTTTTCACGTCCTTGGTGCAAATTTATGCTTCATGGCAAAGATAAGAGCGTGGTTGATCGTGACTTTGTAGGCCACCGCGGGCTTCCGATCGGCAAAGTATTACAGATTGTAAACGGAAAACTTATTTTTAAGCCCAATCATAAAATTGCCCGTCATGATGGTTTGCAAATCGATATTGCCGGACAGGAAAAACCTTTTGGCTTTTCTATCCAAAATATGTCTGTCAATGGGCGCAGAGTTTTTGAGGCTAATGCCAAAGACGAAGTGTCAATAAACTTGCCCCCAAAAAGTCCGGACATTGCCAAAGGACAAAACATCTACCTTGCATCATCAAGCGAAGTCAAAGGCGGCTATAACTACACTCACCCCAAAGACGGAGAATACATTCGCCGTCATGATATAGAAGTTGAAGTTAAAGTAACATCAGATAACATTACAGCTTTTTGTGGGAATTTCTCTGCCGAAATAGAAGGCAATTTTACTAAAGCCGAAGATATTACCAAGACCAATGATGCCGCCACTAAAGCCTTTAATAAAACCGGCGATACCGAATTGAGCCTAAAAGAATTGCACCTCATCAATCCTGACGGCTTATTCGTTCCGGCTTCAATGTTCAATGAGTTACGCCGCAAGTTATATGCAAAAATCAGTTTCGACGGCAAACACGGAAACCTGCCTCCGGCTATCAAAGCATGCGCCCATCAACAATCAAAATGGATAGTCCGTACTGACAACGCCGAAAATTTAGCCCTCTTAGACTTTGATAAATTTGCTGAGATAGAATTTTTGCTCAGTCGCGAAACTAAGGTTGCGGATATCAACAATTTCCCCAAAAATAAAGTCAGATTAGTTTTACCGGCATTGGCTCGAGATGCGGCTGCGTGGAAAAATTCCATATCTGCTTTTCTGTCTGCCGGATATAAAAAATGGACTATCGGCAACTGGTGGGGGCTTGATTTATTGCCGGAGCAGGGGATAGACTTGAGCTTTGACGCCAGCCTTTATACGCTGAATACTCAGGCAATCTCTATGGCCAAAGAGATAGGTGCCAATCGTGTTTGCCTGTCTTTTGAAGATACATTAAATAATATGCGTACTGTTGCACAAGAGTCGCCATTGCCGGTCGTTTTGCCGGTTTATAGCGATGTGCCGTTGTTCAGTAGTGCGGTGTGCATTCGTGATAATCCCTGTTCTCAATGCCCCAAGGGTAGCCGCTGGATTGAACTTCATCAAGAAAAGACAACATATTTGGCGTTATCGCGAAATTGTCAAACTTTTGTATTTGATGATCGTCCGCTGTGTTTTGCTGCTGAGGCTGGTAAGGTCAGAGCAGATTTCTTGCGAGCCGATTTTTGTTATAAAAACTATTCTGCACAACAAGTACTGCAAATTTTTGAGCAAATAAGTGCTTTCAATGATGTTGCGGACTGTGCTAAAGGCAATATAAACAGCTTGGTAATATGATATTGCCGGTGCGATTCGCGGCACATCTTGCGCGATTTTGCAAAAAATATAAAAAAGTTGTTGCAAAAAAAAAGTTAGCAGTCTATATTCCTGCACAGGTAGATTATGGGTGCGTAGCTCAGTTGGCTAGAGCAACTGACTCTTAATCAGTGGGTCCAGGGTTCGAATCCCTGCGCGCCTACCAATAAAAATAACCGTCCTTTGGGGCGGTTTTTTTATTGGTATAGAAGCGGACGGGATTTGAACCCTGGAACATTACAAAGAACATATACTATGGCGGAAACGATAAGTTTCCGCTTTTTTATTAACCTGCCGCTCGTAAAATGGGCGGTTTTTTGTTGGAGAAAATCAATGCCAGACACAACTTATGAATATTTACAAGGTGTTTTTAACGGAGAATACCCGATACAAAGACAAAATCCTCAACCTGGGGAAAGTGAATATTATTACATCACCCGCAACCAAAATCCCGAAAAATCTGTAAATGAATTACAAACAACAGATATATCTAATAATATTCTACAAACATCCGAAGGATTAACAAGTGCCGCCCTAAACGGTCTTTCTGCCGGTTTTGCCGATGAGATTGAAGGCGGAATAAAAGGGGCAGGGTATGCGGTAGGCAATATGTTGGGCAATAATAAACAAGAAAGCATCGGGGAAGCTTTTAGTCGTGGATATAAAGAAGCACGTGACAATAGACGCAATATCCTAAAACAAACCCGCAAAGAACATCCGATAGCATACGCGCATTGCGGAGGGAGTTGGTTCAATAGCTAACCGTGTTCCCCTATTCAAATATTCCAAAACCGCACCATGGTGGGTAAAATCATCACAAATATATAAAAATAATATTGCAATGTCGGCATTAGACGGATATGGTAATAATGAGAATAACAATGCCAAAGATGTTATTGTTGATGCATCGCTAGGCGGAATTAGTGGCGGATTAGGTACATATGGAGGAATGAAAGCTTTTGGCAACAATGTTGAACGTCCTATAATACGCTCAATAATCAATAAATTAGCGGGAGAAGGCAAGAATCTTCTACATAATTCTATAAGCAACTACAGAAAGAAATAATAAATTGTTAAATCACTCATTTACACAGGGACACCAATGAAATTTTTTAAAAAAGATAAAGGTATAGTTTTTAGAAATTTTATAAGAGATGCTAGATGTGTCTTATGGATAAATAATATATTCCTAATTATTTATCAAATAGAATTACATCATCAAAATAATGTGTGGGATACATTCTTTTATTTTTTTGATTTTATGTTAATCGGTTCTTGTTTGACCAAATTTATATATCGCAAATTCAAAATCAGAAAACTAAAAAGATACTATGTCTTATTTAGTCAGGTACTCATGTTGCTTTCAATAATAGGTTTTGTACTTTACTGCAAACATACATTATCATACCTTACATATTCCAAACTAGATAATAGATACGTTCCTCTTTTTGATGAATAAATAATGTATTATAGGATTGCCACAAGGAGAAAGATCATGCAATTTAAACAGTTTTTTGAAAAAGCAAATCAAATTTTATTTTCCGGGAATATTTTAAAACTATTTTTTTCTTACAAAGGAATTATTTATCGTATACCTTACATAACAGCTGTTTTGTTGCTTGGGATAATAACTAAGTTTTGTGTTTTTGAGCTTATATCATACATTATCGTATTTTTCCTTGTGATATATTGTTTGACTGCATTAATACAAAAACGTTCCAGGTCTTTTGGTAGTTCAGGAACATGGTATATTCTGGCTAATGTTCTCTTACTTTATACAATGGCATTAACTTTTGATGTTGATATATCCTTTTTCCCTGAAATCAGATGGAGTATATATCTGATTTCAGGTATTACTGCGATTACCCATTTAATTCTTGCTTTACGACCTGCAAAACAAAATGTTGATGAACCTCAAAGAAGCTTTCTAACACGATTCCCTATCATTTTTACAATTTTGGTTTTTCTGGGAATCTTTGGTATGTTTGAAGTGAAAGATAAATATATGCCTGATACGAATAGATCTGCTTTTCATTTAGGGCTTGCTGTGGGTGAGATATATCGTCATACTTATGCGTATCCGGAGTTTTGCAAAGCCCAAGGATATGAAATGGTTAATTATCCGAATAAAGTGAGAGAAAAATTCAAAGAAGAAATAGGAATAGCGGAAAATGACCAAATGGCTCTATTGGCAAGAGCTTCTGATGAAAAATATACGGATATTAACGATTTTTACAAAAGGGCTGATTGGGGGACGCAAGAAGAACGTTTTAAGGCTCCGTTAGATTTTATTGAAGCATTGAGAGAACATATGATTATCAGTGAAGTTGCGGAAGAAAAAAACATTGATAAGGATAAGGTAAAATTAACCAAAGAAGATGAGAAACGAGTTAGCTTGAAAGACGCTTGCAAAGTTATTGATGAAGATGCTGACTTTTTTGTTTCATCGGATTGTCCTTTCAATTATATTTTAAATTATGCTGGTAAATATTCCAAATGCGGAACATATTTTAATACCAAAGGTCAGAAGTAATTTATTATTATTGTTAAAAAATGTAGACGACTGATAGGAAGCACAAATGAAATTTTTCAAAAAAGATAAGGGTGTGGTTTTTAGAGAAATAATGAGATATATGAGATGTTTCTTGTTTCTTAACAGCTTATTTCTGCTTGATCTCCAAATAGAAATCTACCTTGGCAAATTCCCGTTTAATATCTTCTTTGTAATTTTTGATTTTTCTTTGTTATTTGCATGTATAACAAAATTTATCCATTACAAATATAAATCTCCCGTGTTCAAAAAATATTATATAATATCATTCGAGATTTTTCTTTTACTATCGTTGTTGGGGACATTTATATACTGGCCCCACATATTCGATTATTATAACACGTCGCGAATTGATGCAAACATGTAATCCATAAGAGAGCCCCCGAATTGATTTTTTTTGTTGGAGAAAATCAATGCCTGACACAACCTATGAATATTTACAAGGTGTTTTTAACGGAAAACACCCGATACAAAGGCAAAATCCTCAACCCGGGGAAAGTGAATATTATTACATCACCCCCAACCAAAATCCCGAAAAATCTGTAAATGAATTACAAACAACAGATGTGCCTAATACCGTTAATAATGAATGGATCAAATAAAAGTCCGTTACAAAGATAAATTTGGTCAAAATAAATAAAATATTAACTTCAAAATATTATTTATTTTAATAGAGGTCGTGCATGAGAAAGGTAATATATTTTATAATCGGTTTGTCTTTAGGTTATTTGTTTGCTAATTATAGTTTTTTTGATCAAGAAGCTTATTTGTTTTCGAGTAGTAGGTTTGAAAAATGAAGAAGCTGACATTAGCCTTTTACATCGGATGTCTGATTACTGTCTTAATAGCTTACTTATACAGGGGATGGAGCTATAGTTTTTGTAATCACGTACTCTATACTATGACATTATCTCTTTGCGGACTATGGTTTTGGTACCATAATAGGGATGTACAATATATATTTATTGGTATGCTGTTTATTTATTTTTGTATGCAAATATCTCTCATGTTTAATTGGCATCCTCGTATATGGAATATAATAGATTCACCAATTTCATGTACTTGTCAAAGACCTTTATATACTATGTATAACTGGAAACACAAATAAAGTTATTTAAAAAAGACAAAGCTACTAACCCTGGCGGAAACGATAAGTTTCCGCTTTTTTATTAACCTGCCGCTCGTAAAATGGGCGGTTTTTTTATTGGAGAAAACAAATGCCTTTTGATTCACAAGGAAAATTTACCAGAGTTCATAACTGGGAACAAGATCGTCTCAATGATATCGACATTGTTTCAGATCATGCCGATGAAGAGGATGATAATTTTGCTTCCGGCTTTAACGAAACATTCTTGCGTGACGGACGTGTTGCCATGCAGGGCGATATCAATATGGGCGGACACCGTATTAAAAATGTCGGCAATGCTTTACTGAGCGGTGACGTAGTTACTAAAAGTCAAGTTGATAGCATGAGCAGTCGAGTTGGAAGCAATGTCGTGTCAATAATTAATGCTTTACAGCCGGTTGGCGATATCAAGGCCTCTGCACAATCAGCCAACCATGGCAATTGGCTTTTGTGTGACGGACAAGAAGTAGAAAGAGAAAGTTATCCTGAGCTATATAACCTTATTGGCACCAAATTTGGTGCCGGAAATGGTGTCACAACCTTTAATGTACCGGACTATCGCGGCAAATTTTTGAGAGGGCTTGGAGGCAATTCTGCGACCGATATTCAGACAACTCAGGCAGAAAGTCTTCCTGCTGTTCCAAGCCACTACCACTTATTGGCAGGTGCCAAAGCCGGTGGATCAGATAGCGTTAATATTGATGCCAATAACTATTTATGCCAAGAAGGTGGAGCATCAGGAACTCACGCAGTTGCATATCGTCTTAATGGCTCGAGTACTACCCCGACCAAAGGACGTACCAGTTCGGTCAGTGTTTCGAGCGGATTATATAATGGCTCTCACGTAACTCCGATTAACCAAGCTGTCTATTTCTTTATAAAAGCCAAATCAGAAGTCTTATCTGTATAACCACAATCCGGCAGTCAGTATCGACTGCCGGAAATTTATGTGATTTAATGTCAATTATTATTGGTATCAACAAAATATTTATTGTATATACAGAACAATATAAAAATTTAATTGTGAGGATAAGATGATTAAGAGCATAATTTCAGTTTTAATTATAGTTGCCTTATTTGTAGCTTTGGGGAGTGGAATACATTTATATAAGGTCGCTCAGAAAAACAAACATGAAATGGCTAAATATTCATCCTCCGTTAAGCCAAATGCTAAGACTGGTCGCACATTGGTTGTATATTTCTCTTTAAGCGGACACACTAAAGCCATTGCAGAAAAAATTGCAAAATATACTAAAGGAGAATTATACGAAATCAAAACCGCCGAAGACATCACTCTCAATACATCTTTTTATATTAAAGCTCGTCAGCAGCTGACTTCAAAAAAATATCCTGAGCTTAGCGGCAAAATGCCTGATTTTTCAAAATATGACACCATATTTGTTGGCGGACCGGTGTGGTGGTATGCCCCGGCAACACCGTTACTTGCTTTTCTTCAAAAAGCAGATTTCAAGACCAAAAAAGTCGTGCCTTTTTCCACCCAGGGAAGCAATTACGGTAGCTTCTTTATTGATTTTGAACGTATGGTTCAAAATGCCAAATTACGCCCTCATGCGGCATTCAATAACATATCTGATAAATACGCCCAAGAGGAAGAAAACAAAATCATCAGTTGGATCAATTCAATTAATTAATCTTCCTTCAGCTTACAATGTTTGCTGATTTCTTTGCAGATTGCAACTTGATCTTTTTCTTTCATTGCATACAAAGGAATAGAAAACGCTGTAAACTTAGTTGATTGGCAAAAACTTTGCATAAAAGTCAGCGGATAAACGACCTTTGGTTTCAAATCAAATACAACGATACTTTTTCCGCACATATGCTTATTAACAATCTTACGTGCAGCAACAACATCTTTCCACATCAGAGGAACAGAATGATCAATTTGGATTGAATTTTCATCAATATGCGCAAGACGTCTCGGAAACATCCATAAAAAGTATGAAACCAGCACAAACAAAATCGGACAAAATACAATTACTGTCGTAACGCCGGAACTCATTCCCAAAACTCGAGCAACGAATGCAGCAACAAATAAAACAATTAGGCTCAATACAAACAATCCGAACAATTTTTTACGACTATAATAAAAATCCATTTTTCCTCCAGTACACATTTGTGCTACAAAAAAAATTATAACTGTTGCAAAAATCTTCATCTGCATTAAACTACAAATAGTTTTAATTTTTGATTAAAGGAAACAATAAAAATGAAAAAAATACTTATTGTCTTAGCAGTAATTATATTGGTTATTGCTGGCGGCATTTTTTATGTTGTTCATAATCTGGAGAGCATTGTTAAAGACGCTGTTACCAAATACGGTAGCCCGATTACCGGAACTGAAGTCAAGTTAGGCGGTTTTCATATTTCTCCGCTCAATGGAGACATAAAACTCAGCAATCTGACTATCGGCAATCCAAAGGAATACGCTCAACCATATGTTATCAGCATTGATGAAGTTTCAGCAAAAGTTGATGTCAAATCAATCACCAAACCGGTTATTGTCATCAACCACATTCAGGTAAACAAACCGCAAATTACTTATGAGCTGCGCAATGTTACATATAACAATATTTCTGATTTGCTCAAAAATATCATGGGCGTCGGCGGTGCAAAATCCGATTCCGCCAAGAAAGATTCAGGACGAAAAGTTGTAGTAGATTTGGTTAATGTTGATGGCGGTAAGGTTAATCTCGCGGCCTCTGTAGCAGGTAAGGGCGCTGCCGCAGGTATACCTCTTCCGTCGATCAAAATTACCGACATAGGTCGTGATAAAGGCAAAACAGGCACTAGCCTTGCTGAAACAGTCTCAATCATTATCCAAAAGATCTTGACTGCATCATACCAAGCAGTTGTCGATAAAGGACTTGCCAATGTTAAAGACGCCGCTGTTGATGGTGTTAAGGCCGTTGGTGATGCAGCAGAAGGTGCTGTAGAAGGAACTAAGGGTTTCTTTAAAAATCTTTTCTAATCGTTTCGGCTGCATACAAAAAAAGACCTCCGGCTCGTGAGGTCTTTTTTATTACATATATATCAGCATCATATGGGCACAATTCTTTATCTGCAGAGGAGGAATTTGAGCTGTTTAACTTCCTTCCGATAGATGTTTAATAGTGCTGTGCTTGTACTATATAAAACGTTACCGTCCCTTACCAAGCGAGGAGGCACAGTTGGAGCTTTTTCAAACTTCCGGCTGATGAACGCAAAGTGGCGCTGAATGAGTAGAAAGCAGTGGAATTTATCTGATGAAGCGCAAGCTTTGTTTGACCTTACTGAATAATGCTCGCTATCAGAATTAAACAAAAACAGCCTTTCTTGAAGAAAGGCTGTTTTGTTATTTGCTGATTTTTACAAAATCTAAAAACACCGGTTTTCGTCCTTCGCGTATAGCCTTTCGCTGATATTTTGTTTCTACCCAATCAGTCGGTTCATGCTTCCAATCATTTCCGCATGTCGCTGTCCATTCAAAATAAGGGCAGTTACGCATTTGCTGTAGCGTCCATACTTTATATACCATATGGTCTGTTGCAACTCTCAAAATTCCGTTGGGTTTTAATATCCTTGCCAATATCTTCAAATTTTCCTGATTAATAAAACGCCTTGACGCATGCCGTTTTTTGGGCCACGGATCCGGAAACAACAAAAATATTCTATCCAAACACTCATCAGGTAACAATGGAAACAACAGGCGAATATCATCATCCCAAATTCTCACGTTATCGCTGCGTTCACTCAAGAGTTTTATGTTGTCACTGACTTCATCATTTTGTTTTATGCCGGTCATTAAACTCAATAGATTAGCAATGCCGTTCTTGAAAACTTCAGCACCTATATAAGCAATATCTTGGTGTTGAGCAGAGTGTCCTGCTAAATGATCTCCATCACCGAACCCGATTTCTAAAAATATTTGTTGTGGTGTAAACGGAAATTTTAACGGTTCAGAAGGTGATAATTTTATTTTAGGCAGAAAATTCTCCATCAATGCAGACTTGGCTTTTCTCAATCGTCGTCCCTGCCGGCGCCCGTAAAAATGCGGTTTATCATCTATTTGCATTGTTGCAAGTCCTCAACCAAATTTGTTCTTTCCCAACTGAAATGTCCATCATCATCCCACTTTCTGCCAAAATGCCCATATGATGCTGTTGGCAAATAAATAGGACGTTTTAGTTGCAATGTCTTTATGATTCCTTTAGGCGTTAAATTGATATTTTTAATTATAAAGTCATAAATTTTACTTTTATCACTTTTTTCAGTGCCTTTACAATCTACAAACAGCGACAAAGGTTCAGCTTTTCCTATCGCATAAGAAACTTGTAGCAAGCACTCATCAGCCAAATCCGCCGCTACAATATTTTTTGCCAACCAACGCAACATATAAGCGGCAGAGCGGTCAACCTTACTCGGATCTTTTCCCGAAAAGGCCCCGCCACCATGAGGAGCAGCCCCGCCATAAGTATCAACTACAATCTTCCTTCCTGTCAATCCCGTATCCCCATCAGGGCCACCGATTACAAATTTGCCGGCCGGATTAATCATTATATCGGCATTTTGAGGTTTTAGATTTGCTGGAATATCTTTTATTATAAAATCTCTTACAATTTCTCGCACATCATTAAGTGACAAGTCGTCCCTATGCTGTGTTGAAAGTACAATCTTTTTGACAGCAACAGCTTCTCCTTTGTCATTATATTCAATTGTTATTTGACTTTTGGCATCAGGTTGTAAGCCGTCAATTTTCGAGTTTTTCAAATCAATTAATAGCTTATTTGCTAAAAAGACAGTTAAAGGCATAAACTCGGTATCAAATCCGAATTCACGCTTAGCATATCCAAACATTATTCCTTGATCGCCGGCGCCAAAATCTTGTATTCCGTCCGCAATGTTTGCTGATTGACTATGCAATAAGTTAGTAATCTCAATTTTTCGCCAGTCAAATCCTGTCTGTTCATAACCGATATCTTTTATGATCTTGCGGATAGTATCGTCAATCATCTCACGGGAAATTTTTGCACTGCTCAGAGTTTCTCCGGCAACAATAACGCGGTTAGTTGTTGCTAATGTTTCAATCGCTGTATGAGCATTTTCGTCGTTTTTCAGGTATAAATCAACAATTGCATCGGATATTTGGTCACAGATTTTATCCGGATGTCCGTTAGCAACAGATTCGCTGGTAAATAAATAAGTCATAATTTCCTCCATTTTGAGGTATAATAAAAGCTGGTACTAAAAAATACCAGCTTTATTTTTGCAAATCTAAAATTATTTTTTATCGGGGATTTTCTGCATTGCTGTTGACTTAGAAAGAGCCACAATCAGATCGAACAGAATTTTAGCAGTTTTACGATTGTTTATTTTATAATACGCCTTCACCAATTCCAATGTTTCCTGTTTTTTCATTGGATCCATATCGATATCTTCAGCAATCTCCTCAAGCCTGAGAATCTCCGGTTCAGGAGAGCTGAATACACGCGGACTTTGTGATGCAATATTTGCCCCCATATCCTCAAAAAAGAAGTTAATCGGAACATTCATAACATTACCGATATCCCATAAACGGCTTGCTCCAACGCGATTGCTACCACGTTCATATTTTTGTACTTGTTGAAAAGTCAACCCCAACATATTGGCTAATTTTTCTTGACTCCACCCCAAAATGCTACGGCGCAAACGAATGCGGTTGCCAACATGGATGTCAATCGGATTAGGCTGTCCGCTTGGAGTACGCCCGCGGCTCGATTTTTTTGATTTTTGTAATGTCATATTATTAATCTCCAACCAACTTATCTACAAATAAAATACTACCTTTAGTAGTGATGTCAACACGTTTTTGTAATAACATTGTATATAAGAATTTTATAATATAAGGATATTTTAATAGTGCTTATTTAACCAAGACAAACTGCCGGCAAGCATTAACAAAACAGCAGATAATATTGCAAATATAATATTGCCATATTTAGAGTAGGGGGTTACAATTTCTAAATTTTCCGGCAACAAAACATCCAAATTTCCTCTTTCATGCAGGGGAATTTTAGCTAAAATCTTTCCGCTTCGTGAAATCACCGCCGAAATTCCGGAATTCGCAGCCCTGACAACGGTCAGCCCTTCTTCTGCTGCCCGCAGTTGTGCCGTCACCAGATGCTGATACGGACCTGAACTTTTTCCGTACCATCCGTCATTGGTCAGATTTATGAGCCATTGAGGTCTGTCATTTTTATCGGCTACTTCATGCGGAAAAATAATCTCATAACAAATCAGAATACCAAAAGGCGGTAACTTATCGGTATGAATGGTCTTAACCCCGTTACCGGCTCTAAAATCAGCAATAACTTTTGTAATTGGTCGCAATTTTGCCGGAATATATCTCCTTAATGGGATGTACTCACCGAACGGCACTAAATGTGATTTTGCATAACTGTCAATAATTCCTTTTCCGTGCCTAAGCACAATTCCGGCATTAACAGGTAGCCATCTGTCGTCATCGTCAGGATAATAATCAATACTGCCGGCGATTAAATATCCGTCATCTGGTACTGCAGGTAATGCTTGATAAAGATGAGTTCTATCCAGTGTCAGTGGAAATGTACTTGCAGTTTCTCCCCAAATAACGACATCTGTGTCTTCAAAGCCACTTGCCTGTGACATTTCAATATAATCGGCAAAGTTGTGCTCAAGTTCACTGAAATTCCACTTCAAGCTTTGCGGAATACTTGGCTGTACAATACGAATTTTAATGTCAGAGTTTTTATTATCGTCAATAATATCTGTTCGATATTTTCCATACCCGATAATTCCTGAAATTAAAACAATCTCGCATATAATTACTGCTAAAACATTTTTTTTCTGAGTCTTAATAGTGGCCGCCGGTAGCATTGCAATCAGAACTACAAGAACCGATAAGCCGTATGTACCGAAAAACGATACCGATTGTATCAACCTGTGGTCGAATGCGAGCGCTGATCCCAACAAATTCCATGGAAATCCGGTAAACAAGAAAGAACGCACCCATTCACCAATTCCCCACAGAGTTGCAAATACAATAATTTTTGCCCAAATGCCTTTAAAAAAACAGCTTCCTATAGCCGGTAATGCCACAAAAAATCCAAAAAATGCTCCTGATCCAGCCAAGGCAAGCGGTATCAACCACCAAAAACTTTTTATATCCAGAGTCAAAGCATTTGCTACCCAAGATAAGCCAACTGCAAAAAATCCAAATCCGAACCAATAACCTATTGCAAAAGCCTGTTTTGTTTTTACAACATTTGCCAGCATAAGCATTAATCCGCTGAGTGATAGTACCAAAAGCCATACCTGATAGTGCGGAGGTAAAGCCATAGTTGCAATAACTCCCAACAGAGCAGATATTGTCTTTTTGTATTGCAACCAATTTTTATTCATTTACAGCTATAGCCTCATTTTTTGTTGGCAAGATAATCATAATTTTTTTAATTCTGCTTGGATCGACATCCAATATCTTAAATTTTATTCCATCGTGACCATCAATAATTTCGCCACGGTTAGGAATACGTTGAGCCAGCTCAAAAACGTATCCGCCGAGAGTGTCAACTTCATTACCTTCTTCGTCTTTTTCTCCAAATGACAATCCCGTAACTTCGCGCACCTCATCAAGGTATGCCTTGGCATCAGCAACAAAAGCTCCCTGTCCCTGCAATGTTATAATATGATTTTCCTCCAAATCATATTCGTCTTCAATATCACCGACAATTTCTTCTAACAAATCCTCAATAGTCACCAAACCACAAACTCCGCCATAGTCGTCAACAACGGCGGCCATATGAGTTTTACCTTGTTGCATTTCCTTCAGTAAATCTAATACTGTGTCATCTTGAGAGGCAAGTTTGATAGGATTATATTCAATCTGTGATACCGGCATTTTATCTTGTCCTTTTAACAAGCATGTAGCCAAGTCAATTATATGCAACACCCCTACAATATCATCAATTGAATCGCCGTAAATTGGAATCCTTGAGTGACCTTTTTCTACCATCAATTTTGCCAAATCTTCAACGGTTCCGTCTTTTTGAAAGGCGATTATATCAGCTCTCGGAATCATTACACGACAAACCTTTTTATCCTTAATCCCGAGCACATTGCTCAACAATTGTTGTTCATGTTCGCTAAACTCATCATGCCCCGTATCATCAACTGCCTCTTCAATCATATCTTCAATTGTTTCGCGCACATCTTCCTTAGGGGCAAAAATATTTTTCAAATAACCGTAAAAACTGTGACTTTGACTGTCATCACTCATATCTTACTCTCTTTCCTCATAGGGATTTTTAATATTAAAAAGTTCAAGTAACTTTATTTCTTCACTCTCCATTTCTTTTGCTTCTTCTGCTTCCATATGATCATATCCGAGCAGATGCAAAATTCCATGAATCAAAATATGGCAATAGTGATCGTGTAAACTCAGTTCCTGATCTTTGCTTTGATCCAACATTGTTTCAAATGCGACAATAATATCGCCGAGCTCAATTTCATCATTTCGTGCCAAATAAGCCTCAAATTCCTCGTCATCAAGATTTGCAAACGACAAGACATTGGTAGGTTTATCAAGTTGTCTGAACTCAGCATTGAGTTGGCGTATTTCTTCATCATTATTCAAAGACAAATTTATAATAACGCTTTTTTTCTCATTCAACCATTTGGGAGAAAGTGTTGATATCACTTTATCAAAAATTTCTGCTGAGAACTTTTCTGCTTCCGGCAGTTCTTTCAACCACCTGTCATCGGCAATATCAACATTAAGCTGTGTTTTAATCATGTTCTTCCTTGCTTTTCTTTTCATAAGCGCAGACAATTTTTGCCACCAAGCCATGACGGACAACGTCTTCTGCTCCAAAAGTAACAGAGCTTATTCCTTTAATGTTTTTCAAAGTAGCCAAAGCGTCTTTCAGCCCCGAAATTGTACCTCTCGGCAAATCTACCTGACTCAAATCACCGTTGACGACCATTCGAGAGTTTTCGCCCAAACGAGTTAAAAACATTTTCATCTGCATAGGAGTTGTATTTTGTGCTTCATCGAGAATTACAAAGGCATTAGACAATGTACGACCTCTCATAAATGCCAAAGGCGCAATTTCAATTTCACCGACTGCAAGTTTTTTATCTACCTGTTCAGCCGGAAGCATCTCGTACAATGCATCATACAAAGGACGAAGATAAGGATCCACTTTATCTTTCAAATCACCCGGTAAGAAACCGAGATTTTCACCAGCCTCAACTGCCGGACGTGACAGAATGATTTTATCAATTGATCCTTCCAGCATCATAGAAACTGCCAATGCAACAGCCAAATACGTTTTACCCGTACCGGCGGGGCCAAGACCAAATACCAGTTCGTTATCCATCATTTCTAAAATATATTTTGCCTGATTTTGCGAGCGTGGGTATATGTGGCGTTTTTTGGTTTTAAGTACAATATTATTCAAATCGACATTTTTCTTATCATTCATATCAGCACCACTCATCCTGACAGCGGCCTTCACTTCTTGTGAGCCGATTTCAATCCCTCGGCTTGCTTTAGAATATAAAGTATCAATAGCTTCTTTGGCATTTTTACAATTTTCTTCATTTCCTTTGATTGTAACACGATTGCCAAAAGTAGCAATTTCTACTTTTAGTGCTTCTTCAATAATTTTGAGATTTTCGTCATTAGGACCGACCAATTGTTGAAGAAATTGATTATTAAAAAGTTCAAATTCGATTTCTGCCATAATTTATTGCCTTCTATTTTATTACACCATTTAGCGAATTCATTCCGCCTGAAGTTATTTCAACATTTTTAATTTTATTCAAATTTTCGGGTCCTGCCTTTGCTACCAAGGTTTGCATATAAGGCGTGCGACCGAATATTTCACCGTTTTTACGTCCCTTACTTTCGAACAATACCGGCATTATTTTACCAACACATTCTTTATTAAAGCTTAATTGCCGTGAAAATAAATCATCTTGTAAAATTGCCAGTCGTTCTTGTTTGACTTTTTCTTCTACCTGATTTGAATACACAGCTGCCGGAGTTCCTGCTCGACGACTGTATTTGAATGAAAAAGCCTGAATATAATTAACTTTTGCTACCATATCCATTGTTGCCTTAAAGTCTTCATCTGTTTCCCCAGGAAATCCGACAATAAAATCTGACGATAACCCGATATGCGGATTAGCGACTTTCAGCTTTTCAACAATATCCAAATATTGACCGCTGGTATGGCGACGATTCATTGCTTTCAAAATTTTATCCGAGCCCGATTGCAACGGTAAATGTAAATAAGGCATAAGTTTACTCAGATTTTTATGACAGGCAATCAGCTCGTCGTTCATATCTGCAGGGTAAGAAGTTGTATATCTCAAACGTTGTAATCCGTCAATTTCTGCCAGCTTATTGAGTAAATATGCCAAATTGCGCTCTTTACCATTCGCATCTTCTCCGTGGTAGGAGTTAACATTCTGCCCCAAAAGATTAATTTCGAGAGTGCCGCCATCGACCAAACGCTTTGCCTCAGCAATAACATCTTCAACCGGACGAGAGGTTTCAACCCCGCGTGTATAAGGCACAATGCAATATGTACAAAAATTATTGCATCCTTCCTGAATTGCCAAATATGAGCAACCGCCCGAACATTTGTTTTGCGGTAAAAAGTCAAATTTGCTTTCGGCCGGAAAATCGGTGTCAATAATACAGATATTTTTCTCTCGAGCTATTTTTTGCAAAATCTCCGGAATCCTGTGATAGGTTAGAGGACCGGTCGCAAAATTAACATAAGGCGCACGAGTTGCAATTTGTTCATTTTCAGCTTGCACCACGCAACCGACAACGCCGATAATGGTTTCAAGTCCTTTTTCCGCGCGTTCTTTTTTTATAATTTCGATTCGTCCTAAGTCCGAAAAAAGTTTTTCAGCTGCTTTTTCACGTATATGACAAGTATTAAACAAAATCAGATCTGCATCGCTGATTTTTGTTGCCGGCTTGTACCCCATATTTTCCAAAATATCGGCAATCCGCCCAGAATCGTACACATTCATTTGGCAACCGAAAGTTTTGATAAAATATTTCACGACAACAAATACCTCCCAAAGTTAAAATTATCACACTATACTAGACTATTTGTGGCTATTTTCAAGCATTATTTCGGAAAAAAGGTTTTTCTTTATTGTTGCGAAATTTTACATATTTTGATATTATGTACTCAGAGTTTTAATTATGGAGAAAATCTATGAGCAAACAATTTGATGCAATTATGAGTCTTAGCAATGAAGAAAAGGTCGCTTATCTTCGCGCATTTACTCGTTTGGCCAAAACTGACGGTCAGTTTGATAATGTTGAAAAAGAATATATAAAATCAATTGCCAAGCAATATGACGTGCCGGCAACACAGATTGATGAAATATTTGAAATCCCGTCTGATGATGACCTTCTTCAGGCTTTATCACAAATTAAGAACCGCCGTACCGCGCTTGAATTGATTAAAGATTTATGCTTTTTAGCTCACGTCGATGACGAACTCAGCGATGATGAAACATTGTTTATCGGACGAGTAGGGCAAGCTATGGGAGTAGAACTCGAAAAAATTGAACAAATTAGCAGTTGGGTTATTGAAAAAATTATTTCCGAAGAAGAGGCAAAAATCATTTTCGAAGAGCTGTAATATAACGCACAAAGAGGAGCTGACCGATGGAAAACACTATCTCGAAAGATACATTGGCAAAACGGCAACGAGCAAAACTGGAACGCCTTCGTTTAGTACAGCGAAGTAAACAGTTTAGCCCGCATAATATTGTTACCCCGAGTGTTATAGTATCACAGGCAATTAAACGAGTAAATCCGGCGGTTTCATATAATGAAGCACAGCAGATTGCACAAACAATGGTGTCATCACCTACAGATGCTACAATCAAAGTCGGTAACCAAGAAATAAAAAATGAAGATCTACAATTTAAGATTGCCGAGTCTATTGAATTGCTTAATTCAGAGACTAACTCTGTTCAAGAGTATTTTTCGTGGTTTGAAGATTGTGCTCAAATAATACATGACATGAACGACGGATATGTTACCGATTCGGATTTAGCAAACCGCAATGAATGGCTTGACGATTCGTATACACGTGAGGCGGAACTCATGGTTTGTTTAGGTTTATATCGCAACAGCTCTTTCCCCGGCTCTCAAGAAAAATATAATCAGGTTTATAATAAGCTGGTAAAATTGCGTCAACTTCGCAATGCCATAAAAGAATGCACAGGTAATGCCAGCGATGAAACTCGGGAACGCATTGAACATACTGTTTATGCAATTGATCCTGAAACCGCTTTGCAATACCTGCGTATAATGAAACTGTTTCACGACCATGAACAATATTGGAATATGTCAAAAGCTCAATTACGCAAAATGCATATGTTCCGTGGGTATGATGATGATCTTGATGGTGAATATGAATATTTTTATGGTCAATATGAACCTGATTATGACCCTGAAAATACTGTAAAAAGAGTTCGATATTCATTTATGGATCGGCTTAGAGCACTAATTTTGAGTGACAATGATGATACACCGGCAAACAGCCACGGTGAACAGTTGCGAGCTATTTTTGAAAGCATAATGCCTCATAATGACGACCAAAACAGTATACAGGAACGTATAAGTGAATTAAGAAAACTAAGCAGACCAAACGCTTCCAAAGACCGCATTAAAGCTTTTTTGGCATCTCGTTTCAGGAGTCTTTCCAACAATCTTCCTAAGTAGCTGTAAAAAGTGGATATAAATAACTGGACAATTAAAAAAAATTGGATAATAATTCTCGTAGTTTAAACAAACATTCGCAAAGGAGTAACAAATGGGTTTAGTTGGATTAATTTTTATTGTTTATGCACTGATTGTGCTGTTTGACATTCTTGTTCAATTGCTTAAAAACTGCAATGTCGTTGATTTGGGTAAAAATGACAGCACCAAAAAGGCTGTTGAGCTTTGCAATAAACTAACAGCTCCTGTATATTCTAAAGTTACCGAAGTTTTGCCTGAGAAATGGCGCAAACTCGGTGAGTTTGAAACAGCTCCTTTGCTGATTTTCGTTGTTCTGTCAATTCTTGGTCAGATGATGCTGTAAGATATAAAACCGAATATGGGCGGCGGTTTTTACCGCCGTTTTTTATTAATGATGTATGCCATAAATGACAACCATATTACGCTACTTGTAAAAATAACCCCTAACGCTGCTGAAAGAGCTGTGAAAGGTGTTGTTACCTCTGCCGATGGAACTGAATATTTGCGTATCAACATCATCAGTATCCCCGAAAAAGGCAAAGCAAATAAAGAATTGATTAAGTTTTTAAGCAAGGAACTAGATATTGCCAAAAGCGATATTGAAATAGTCAGTGGAGAAAGCAATCACTTTAAAAGGTTAAAAATCAACTCTACATCACAGCATATCATTAACAAACTTCAACAATGGAGCAGGGCATGAGCGCACATATAATTGATGGAAAAAAACTATCTCAAGAGCTGCAAGATAAATTAGCACAACAAATTGCTCTTTTGCCATCAATACCGCATTTGGCAGTAATCTTAGTTGGCAATGATGAGGCCAGTATCATTTACGACCGCAACAAAAAGAAAGCCGCAGAAAAAATCGGCATGAAATGTACAATTCATCACCTTCCGGAAGATACCACTCAACAAGATTTGTTACAGCTTATTGATGACCTTAATGCAGATTTGTCGGTTAATGGTATAATTGTGCAAATGCCACTACCCAAACATTTGAATTCAAATGTTGTAATTGAGCATATTGCACACACAAAAGATGTTGATGGATTTGGAGTTTATAACTTGGGGTTGTTGCACTCAAACAACCCATCAGCAATGGTAGCAGCAACGCCCCAAGCTGTCTTATACATGTTACAACATACATTAGGCGATATTACCGGTAAGCATGCAGTGATTATCGGACGTTCTAACATAGTCGGTCGTCCGCTTGCATCATTATTACTCAACAATCATTGCACGGTTACGGTAACACATAGCAAAAGCAACAATCTTGCGCAAATTGTATCAACGGCTGATATTGTTGTTGCCGCTTGCGGAGTTGCAAAATTAGTTAAAAAAGATTGGGTAAAATCGGGAGCTACAGTTATTGACGTTGGTATCAATCGGATTGATGGCAAGTTGTGCGGAGATGTTGATTTTGAGGGCGTTAAAGATGTAGCTGATAATATTACACCGGTTCCGGGTGGTGTAGGCCCAATGACCGTGACTATGTTGCTTAGCAACACATTGCGTGCATATATAAACCAAAATAGCAGTTTGAAAAAGTAACTTTACCCACTAAATCATAGTATATATCGGAGGATAATGCTATGAGCAGGGTTTTTATCATTGATGATGACGGGACTGATATAACAGCTTTTCACGATGCCTTAAAAAATACCGGATCGGAAGTATTTTTTACCGGCAATGCCTATAAATTTATTCGCTATGCCCAAGAACTTACACCTGATTTGTACATTATCAATACAGATATGGAAAACACCGATAGCCATGCGGTTATAGAATACATGATGTCACAAAATTTTTCACATCGCGCACCGATAGTTGCAGTTTCTAACAAGCTCAATATAATATCAGACGGAATTTCCCACTACCTTAAACGCTCAGAAATAGCAACCCTATTGCCAGAAATTACGAATAGTTATTGTAAAGGAGGGCAGTATTATGATGTTTTGCTGGTTGAAAAAGATTTTTCATCACCGTTGTCTATGTCTGAATGCCGCAATCTATCGTGTTTTAAGGTCAACGATTCAGTTGCCGCACAACTATTCTTAGGCAAAAATCATACTAAATTGGTTGCAATACATTGCCCAAAATCACAATATAAACAACTAAAACAACAACTGAAAAATGATAATGCAATATATGTTGAAAATGTTGCATATCTCAATAATTTAGTTTCTTTTATTAAATAATATACTAAAATCCTGACAGATTAAAATGAGAATAAGTCATGACTAAAAGAATATATCAGTGGATGGTCGATTCCGCAGCCAAAAGTAACGCTATATGGATATTAGCGGCAATTTCTTTTATTGAAAGCTCATTTTTTCCCATTCCACCGGACATAATGTTGATTCCCATGGTAATTGCAGCTCCTGCTCGAGCATGGCGTATAGCATTTGTTGCAACACTTGCCAGCGTTATAGGTGGTTATTTTGGCTATGCCATAGGTTTCTGGGGATATGATTTAATTGCTCGCCCGTTGCTGGAGTTTTATGGTTATCTTGCAAAGTTTGAGACATTCAAACAATATTATAACGAATATGGAGCTTGGATTGTTTTTGCCGCCGGAATTACTCCTTTTCCGTACAAGGTTATAACTATAGCCAGTGGTGCAGTAGGGCTGAATCTTTTTGTTTTTGGTGTTGCATCAATTTTTGCAAGAGGTCTGCGCTTTTTTATCATTGCCGGCTTGCTCCACCACTTTGGCGCACCAATCAAAAACTTTATTGAAAAGCACTTTGGACTTCTTTCAATACTATTTTTAATTCTGCTGATTGGTGGTTTTTATTTGTTGAAGTACTTATAGAATTAATCTTTGTGACGGAATGTAATACGTCCCTTTGTCAGGTCATAAGGGGTCATTTCAATATCAACTTTATCGCCGACCATGACTCTGATACGAAATTTACGCATTTTCCCGGCCGTCATTGCTAAAATTTCGACACCGTTTTCCAATTTTACTCTAAACATAGCGTTAGGAAGCTTTTCAATAACTTCTCCGGTCAGCTCTAACAGTTCTTCTTTCATTAATTTTTCCTAATTGTTTGGTACCAATGCCATAGTGTATAATACTTAAAATTTATTTTGGCAATTTATTTCTTTGAATAATTGCGTAAAATTTGCAATCTGTTAGCCAATATTTAACCAACATCAATATATCATCAACTACATTGAGGTATTGATATGGCAGAAAGTTTTGAATTTTTACCATTTAAGAAAAACGATTTTAATGCTTTTCTTTCGTTAAACAGACATCGTACTGCGTTCATTAAACAAGAAAGAATCTCCAGCTGCAATGTTTGGCGCCTGTGTGCTGACGATGGAACAGAGCTTGCAACAACTGATAGCCGTGATCTGGCATTTATCCTTGCCAGACAGCACAACTTAGTGCCGTATAGCGTTCATTGACGCTCAATCGCTTCTTCCAAATATTTAATCATTGTTTTGTAATACGGGTGCTGAAAGTTGCACTTTTTTAATACATCCAGCCTCTCATGTATTATATCTTTCCGATTATATGCAAATTTTGATACTCCCAGCATTTTTAGTGCTTTGTTTTTTGTGTATTTCTGTTCACTGGAAAGTTTATCAAATTTTTTTTGATGTTCAATTTTATGCAATATTATTTTTTGCACTATTGGGAATTTTACAAACTTGTTTTCCGATAAAGCTTTTTTTAATACATACAAATACAACAAGTAGCCGATTAATACAGCTATCAAAACCACAAATACATAGCCGATCGCACAATATTTAGCAACCATTACACCATATGTACTATAAAAGACAAAACCCCATACAATATTAAACTTTGCTCTGTCCGGAATATAAAAAACAGCTTTATCTTTCACGTCTAGTTTCAAAAAATCACAAATCCAAGCAATTCCCGTCACTGTCAGTGCAACAAGAAGCATTAAAAAACTCAATTCTTTCATTTTTTTACCTTAACTTTGAGGGCAGATGTATTCAGCCAAAGACCTAATTTCTTGCTTTGCTGCCAAGTGTGACATGGTTAAACGACCTTTGAGAGCTTCTGATTTAACATCAAGAACAGTCAGTCCTTGCAAAAATAGCTCTTTATAAATAACGCGGTCTTTTATTCCATCAGCAACCCTAAAACCATACAGTTTTGCAATATTGTTCAGCTGTTCAAAGAAAAAAGTTTTATTTCTGGAGTTCAATGATGATATTTTATTGCCGACCACAATCCAATTTAGCAATTGTTTTCCATGTTGTGCGCGATATTTTCTCATATCCCATATAAACTGTGCATAATGACCTGCGTGGTGTTTTTCTGGATTATCCTTATCAATCTCAGATAAAACATTCAGATCAATCAAACTGTCAGAAATAGGGGTAATCAATGTATCAGCAAGCTTGTGAGCCTCTTCAAACAAATAGTTTTTTCCTCCCGGAGTATCAATAATAATGGCATCATATTGTTTTGACAACTCATCTAACGCCATTTCAATCTCAGATAAATGATTGGGATATTCACTATAATTATCACGAGGAGCCACAGTCACCAATTGTGGAATAATCAGGTTTAGGTTATTTTGGATTGCGAACTTTCTGCGATTTTCTACATATCTGGAAAGCGTTCCCTGTCTGCCATCCATATCAACAACGGCCACCTTAAAACCTTCCTGCATCAAAAAAACTGCCAAATGCATGGATACAGTTGACTTTCCGGTTCCGCCTTTTTCGTTACTTATTGTAATTATGTGTGCTTTTTGATTGTTCATAATTAATCGTCTGCCATTGCTAGTTGTGAATTTCTTTGCGTATTTACAACTATACAAGACTTGTTTTCTTTTTTCAAACGATTACACAATTCTTCCGCATCTTTTTTTGCAATATTTGTAATTCTTGATCTGTAAAGCACAACCATATCGCCTTCCACACTTTCTACATCGATCGGGTGAGACTTAAGTTCAGGCATACGCTTTTTGATACTGAAGGCATAGCTGCGCGCTTTTGCATAATTGCGAAAAGCTCCGACTTGAATACCCCAGTCACCTTTTTTAACTTTTAACGGGGTGTCGTTCATTGCAATTTTCTCGGCTTTAACTTTTGCCGGCACATTCAATTTTGCCATAACCGTTTTAGGTGCTTTTGTATTATTCATTGCAATTTTTTTAATTCCGCGATCCATCAAATCAATAACCTTCTTATCACGTTGTTGATATGTCGGATGTCCCATCGTAACAGCCAAAACTCTTATACCGTTTCTTTTGGCAGAAGTCACAATATTATATCCTGCTGCCGCTAAATATCCGGTTTTCATGCCATCAGAACCCTTAAATTGTTTCAGCACATGGTTGTGTGTATAATAGGTTCTGCCTTGGTATGTAAACTTTTGCATTGAAAACCATTTATAATATTTGGGAAAATGGTGATATACAGCGCTTCCCAATACAGCCATGTCGCGGGCGGTTGTGAGTTGCAGACTGTTATTTAATCCTGAGGCATTCTTAAAAGTTGTTTTTTTCATACCCAGTTTTTTTGCTTTTGCTGTCATCATTTTTGCAAATTCACGCTCATCTTTTGCCAATCCCTCGGCTAAAACGGTGGCGCAATCATTTGCAGACTTAATGATTACGGCTTTAATAGCATTTTCAACCGTGATTATTTGACCGGCTCTTACGCCGATTTTCGAAGGAGAACGTCCTGCAGCAACACGGGAAACTTTCAGCGGGGTGCTGAGCTTAATTTTTCCTTTTTCCAAAGCTTCAAAAGTCAAATAAAGGGTCATCAGCTTTGTCAAAGAAGCCGGATAACGCAAAGTGTCAGGATTTTCACTGCTCAATACTTCGCCGGTATCCATATTAATGGTGATACTAGAAGTTGTTTTGGGAGCTGCGTTAACACTTCCGCAAATTATTAAAAATGCTGCTAATGTATACTTAATAAGTCTTTGCATAGTAATCCCCGTTCGTTTTGCATTCTATTTTAAATGTAAAAAGCAAACAAAAGGTTAACAAAAATCTTAAAATCAGACTTATTAACAGATTTTTAGAAATATTGTATTTTTAACCAAACCATAGCCAGTGCAACAGTCAGCAACATTACCGGTACAGACCACTTCATAAACGACAAGAAACTTATCGGGTGACCGTCGCGAGCGGCAATACCTGCCATAATAACATTTGCCGATGCCCCGATTAATGTTCCGTTTCCGCCGAAACAAGCTCCCAATGACAATGCCCACCAAGCCGGCATCATTGCTTCACGTCCGCCAATAGTTTCTTCCATTGATTTTAACATAGGAATCATTGTTGCCACAAAAGGAATATTATCAACAATACTCGACAGTATTGCCGAACTCCACAGCGTTAAAAACGTAATTTTTGAAATTTCCGCATTTGTAAATTCTAAAAATTTCTGCCCCATAATTTCCAAAACACCGGTTTCTTCCAATCCATGAACAATTACAAACAACCCGGTGAAAAAGAAAATCGTTGTCCAGTCGACACCGGCAAGAATTTGGGTAACTTTTTGATCGCGTGAGCTTTTCTTACCCTTATAGGTATAAAGGAGCAACATTACCGCTGCTCCCAGCAGGGCAATGGACCCGTTTGAAAATCCGGTCTCTTCAGCCGTAATAAAACCGAGTATTACTAATGAAAGTACGAATAAAGACTTGTGTAATAATGTCTTGTTTTTTATGGCGTCTTTTTCATCCATTTGCATAACGGCAGCTTTGAATTCATCCTCCGTTTTCAATTCTTTGCGCCACATCAACTCAAACAAAAAGATAATCAGCGTCAGTGCCACAATCACAATCGGTGTAAGCTCTTTTGCAAAATCCATAAAACTCAAATCAATAGCCGATCCAATCAAAATATTAGGAGGATCACCGATCAGTGTTGCTGTTCCACCGATATTTGAAGCAAATATCTCCAAAATCAAATAAGGGTAGGGATCGAGTTTTAATTTTCTTGTAATTTGTATGGTTACCGGAGCAATAAGCAAAATCGTTGTAACATTATCCAGAAACGCTGAAAAAACAGCTGTTGCAATCGCCAATACAATCAGCAGACCGCGCGGATTTGCTCGCACTAGCTTTGCACCGCCGACGGCAGCATATTCAAACATGCCGGAATGTTCAGAAATCCCGATAATAATCATCATTCCGATAAGCAATGATAAGGTGTTAAAATCAACTCCCTCAAGAGCTGTTGTTGTACTCAGCACTCCGGTAAAAATCATAATTTCAGCACCGAGGAGAGCAATTACGGCGCGATTAATTTTTTCTGAAAACAATATCACATAGCAAACAGCAAAAATAGCTATCGCCAAAAATTTACTCATATCTTGTTGTGCAAAGTCTTGTAATATTTGAAAAAAATGCATTGTTAATCACCTATTTATCATTACAATCGCTCATATTACCTAAAGCTTACTAAATTTTAGTTAATACCGAAACAACAAATTAAAATAATCTCCAACCCACAATATATCTATACTTTAGACTTATATATCAGTATTAAACAATTGACTATAACACATTTATGTGTTAAAATATAGACAAAAACAAAAAAAACTAGAAGGAATAGCCATGGATAAAGAACAGGCATTGCAGTCATTAAGTGATCTAAAAAATAAAGTAGAAAATGGTGAAATATTGTCAGATGCTTACCTATTAGAGGGTACATATAGTGATTTGTCAGAGATTGTTGAGGCACGACCTGAATTGGCTGAGCAAGTTTTTGCAACCTTTAATACCGCTCTTCAATCAGATAAGAATAATAGCGATTCATTAAAATACGCGTACAATGATTTATCGGAGGTTATTAAGGCGCAACCTGAATTGGCTGAGCAAGTTTTTGCAACCTTTAATACAGTGCTTCAATCAGATAAGAATGATGAGGATTCATTACATGAAGTGTACTATGATTTATTAGAGATCATTAAGGTGCAACCTGAATTGGCTGAGCAAGTTTTTGCAACCTTTAATACAGCTCTTCAATCAGATGAGAATGATGGCGATTCATTGCGTGATTTGTACTTGTGTTTATCAGAGATTGTTAAGGCACGACCTGAATTGGCTGAGCAAGTTTTTGCAACCTTTAATACAGCACTTCAATCAGATAACAATAACAAATATTCATTAAAATACGCGTACTACTACCTGTCAGAGATTGTTAGGACACAACCTGAATTGACTGAGCAAGTTTTTGCAACTGTAAAAACCACTCTTCAATCAGATAATAATAACAAAGATTCATTAAAATACGCGTACAATGATTTATCAGAGATTGTTAAGGCACGACTTGAATTGGCTGAGCAAGTTTTTGCAACCTTTAATACCGCTCTTCAATCAGATAAAAATGATGGCGATTCATTAAGATACGCGTACTACTACCTGTCAGAGATTGTTAAGGCACAACCTGAATTGGCTGAGCAAGTTTTTGCAACTGTAAAAAACACTCTTCAATCAGATAAGAATGATGGCGATTCATTACATGGTGTGTACTTGTGTTTATCAAAGATTGTTAAGGCACGACCTGAATTATCCGAGCAAGTTTTTGCAACTGTAAAAACCACTCTTCAATCAGATAAGAATAATGGCGATTCATTGGGATACGTGTACCAGCATTTAGCAAAGATTGTTGAGGCACGACCTGAATTGGCTGAGCAAGTTTTTGCAACATATAATACCACTCTTCAACCAGATAAGAATGATGGCCTTTCATTTAAAGTTGCGTACCAGTATTTATCAGAGATTGTTAAAGTTCGACCTGAATTGGCTGAGCAAGTTTATGCAACCTTTAATACCGCTCTTCAATCAGATAAGAATGATGGCCTTTCATTAAAATACGCGTACCAGCATTTATCAGAGATTGTTAAAGTTCGACCTGAATTGACTGAGCAAGTTTTTGTAACATTTGGTACCGCCGTTCAATCAGATCAAAATGATGGCTATTCGTTAGTGGATGCGTACAAACATCTGTCAGAAATTGTTAAAGCACGACCTGAACTAGCCGAGCAAGTTTTTGCAACATTTAATACCGCTCTTCAATCAGATAAGAATAATTGGGTAGCATTAGCATACGCGTACCGGCATTTATCAGATATTGTCAAGGCACGACCTGAATTGACTGAGCAAGTTTTTGTAACATATAACATCGCTCTTCAATCAGATAATAATAACAAAGATTCATTAAAATACGCGCACAATGATTTATCAGAGATTGTTAGGGCACGACCTGAATTGGCTGAGCAAGTTTTTGCAACCTTTAATACCGCTCTTCAATCAGATAAAAATGATGGCTATATACTGGAGCAAGCGTACTTGAATTTATCAAAGATTGTTGAGGCACGACCTGAATTGGCCGAGCAAGTTTTTGCAACATATAACATCGCTCTTCAATCAGGTGAGAATGATGACAGTTCATTTAAAGTTGCGTACTACTGTCTGTCAGAGCTCGTTAAAATAAAGCCAGAATTAGCCAAACAAGTTCTTTCTATTGCAATAAATACCGTTCAACCAGATCATAATGCAAATAGAAAAAGCTTTAGAAGAGTGCCAGATGAAATAAGAAGAATTAGAAATGCTGCAAATGCAAGTAAAATACATATCTTAAAGGCCTGTATGAGACATTTACCTTTAGAAGAAACAATTGCAAAATATCCGGAAACAGAACAAGATCTGCGAGTGGCTCATAAGGGGCGTTTTTCCACCGATGAAGAATTTGAATATGCCTTAGACCATTTTGATAAAGAAACACTGGCGAATTCGATGATTTTTAGGGCTCAACAACGTGTCATGAACGTATTATTTTCAACATCAGCACAAGAAAATGGCATTAGTAAAGAAGATGCATCAAGTTTCCGCAGAGCAGATGCACCATTGAGCGTTAAAGATTACATGAAAAGTAATCTTGCTTGGCTTATTCCTGCAAGTTTCAAGGGAGCAGCAATATTTAAGGAATATTTTCCATCATATATAAAACTCATTCAAAATCACAATGAGAAAAATCCAGAGGATAAATTATCTATTCACGATGCTGTATATTGGTTACCCGAACCGATGAACCCGGAAGCGAACGCTCGATTTTTGCAATTCATTCAAAAAAACATTCTTTATCAAAATGCAGAATACCAGACAGTTCATCGCCCTTTGAACGAGCTGTCAATTATTGCTAAAAACTGGCAAGCTTTGGAAAACAAATTGCAAAATCAAGACGATAATTCTGCAATATCAAAACTCAAATATAATGATGTTCTTTCAGTTTGCATAAGCATAAAATATAAAGATCAGCGTAATGATAAGTTTGCAATAGAGGCTGCAAAACATGGTACCCCTGAATCTCAATATCATAATTATGAGGATATTTATCTGGCCGGATTAAAAGTACCTGAACCGTTTGACAGCAAAAAAGAATTTAAAGAAGGCAAATATACAGGAAGATTTTTGCCACGAGAAGACCCCAGAACCGGATTTTTTGGAGATTATACTGACTGTTGTCAACATTTTGGAGAAGTAGGACATCCTTGTGCTGTTTCAACAGTAAAACATCCGTTTTCGCAGTTGTTTGTAGTTGAAAATGACAAAGGAGAAATTGTTGCCGGCTCATGGACATGGGAAAACACCGAAGGCAAATATCGCGAGGTTTGTTTTGATAATATTGAGGCTTTGGGAGAGCTTAAAAATCGTCCAGAAATCAACAAAATCTATGAACAAGTCGGACGGTACCTGACTCAAGAACAAAATTGCCATAAAGTAACGATAGGTTTGGGTTCTCAAGATGCTGATGTGACAGGTTATAAACAAACAGATACAATATCGCTGCCAAAATTATACGGTGAAGGTTATTCTGATGCGCGTTTACAAGTTTTGTTAGCAGAAAACCCCAATGCCTTACCTCTTGACAAAACACAAGAAACCCAACGTTATATTCGTGATGTATGTTTTCTGGATATAGATGCTATGGACAAGATTTCATATGCGGTATTTCCTGACAGTGATAAACAGCTTCAAGCGCCTGAGAATATGTCCGGATTTGTTATTGAAGATCGCGAAAAAGGGGTTGTCGGATACTGTCTATACAATAAAGAAGAAAAATCAATTTATGATATGGCTGTTCTTCCCGAATATCGAAAAGACAAGAACGCCTCATCACGCAAATTATTTGCTGAGATGATCAGCGTAATACATAAAGATGGCGGAGAATGGAGCGCAGAAATGCGTGATGAAACTACATTAAAATACCTGAAAATTATGGCTGAGCGCGGATTAGTTCAATATGAAGAAAATGGTGTTGATCACACCATGAGTGATGGCTCAAAAGTAGTTTCGGTAACTTTTAGAGCAACCACTCCGCAGTCACAAAAACAAAAATCTCAAGTCGACAATATGCTGATTTCTCGTCGCGATGAAAACAATCGATAATTGTCACACTTCCCATCGAAAAAAACACCCCTCGGAGCAGGGGTGTTTTCTGGGGATGTGAGTCTTTGCTAATAGATTGCATTAACTCGGTTTCGTAAAAATCTTTCTACTTGGGCTTTATTCTTAATATCTATTTTTCTGTCATAAGGCTTATATTCTTCACCCAAATATTTAGAAATAGCTCTTTCATTTTCTTCCATATTAATTATAATTTTTTTCAAATCTGCTTCCTGATAATTGTTAACCACATAGTCCATATGTTGCTTCATTGGGGCAGATACACTCTTTACTTGCTCAGTGAGAATTTCCTTATCAATAATACTTTGAATTTGAAAAGGTGTCATTTCATCATATTGCGCACTGGCTGCAAATGGTATCATTGCTATTGTTGCTATGGACATGATTAACTTTTTCATAATTTCCTCCACTAGTCTGTACCCAAAAGTCTCAATGAGTTAAACATAATATTCTCCAAATCAAGGCCGGTTCCTTTTTCGGTAATATCCATCATTTTCATCAAACTCTTGCTAAAAGGATCACCCGCCGCTTTTGTAGAGGCCATAGCTTTTTGAAGCTTGTTTTTGTACGAAGATGGAGCCTTTTTAATTATGGTGTCATATTCAGCAGGGATTTTATAGCCCAATTTACGCAGATGATCCAACCCGACAACCATATTATGGCGATTTACTTCCGGAGCAATCATTTCTTGTCCTTGTGCGTCAGTATAAGTTGTAGCTTCTCCGACATAATTCAGTCGGCCGTGTCTTCCTGAGCCACGCCAAGTCACTTTGCCTGATCTGTCGCGGGCACTTGCCCAAGGATCAACAGGCAAAATATCTCCGCCGGTAACAGTGTCTTTATATATCGGTGCAGTCGTAACAGCCTTCTTTGCAGTGCTTGCTCCTTTAACATCACTGAACACACCATCATTTTCCGTTGTACGAAACGGATTTTTCGGCGTCTGAGCCCAAGAAGATGCTGAAAACAACAGCATTGCAAAAATTACTAATGTGCTTGGTAACTTTTTCATTGTTCGACCTCCACATTACCACCTACATTCATATTATCACATATTAGAGGCAAATAATAGTTACACTTTGGTTACAATATAAAAAGTTTCTTGAATTTTGTAGATTTTTAGGCTATATTCCGTAAAAGTTAGTGATTTTTTGAGATTTTTCTCTAATATAAAGCAAATTTAATATATTCAGGATACTAATATGTCAGAAGTTTTGTTTAACGGACACGCCGGCAGAATAGAAGGAAGATACCACCAAAGCAGTCGCCCGGGAGCCCCGATAGCCTTGATTTTACATCCTCACCCGCAATACGGCGGAACCATGAGCAACAAAGTGGTATACACATTGTATAGTTGCTTTAAGGATCTCGGCTTTTCAGTATTACGTTTTAATTTTCGCGGAGTCGGAAGATCTCAAGGTACATTTGAAGATGGCCCCGGAGAACTCTCTGATGCAACAGTTGCTCTCGACTGGCTTCAGGCAATGAATCCTGAAGCACGCCAATGTTGGGTTGCCGGATATACTTTTGGTGCATGGATCGCCTTGCAATTGTTAATGCGTCGTCCGGATATCAATAATTTTGTCGCCATTTCTCCTCCGGCGAATGAAAAAGATTTTTCTTTTCTGGCTCCATGTCCGACATCAGGCCTCATCGTTCAAGGCGGACAAGATGAAATTGTTGTTCCGCAAACAGTTGCATCTCTTGCAAAACGTTTAAATGCTCAACGCAATATCAGTGTCGACTTTGCTATGGTAGAAGAGGGCGATCATATGTACAACGGCCATCTTGTCGATTTGTATAAAATTGTCGGCAACTATGTCATCAGCGCAGTCAATAGGAAAAAACCGGTTAAAAAACGCCGTGGAAGACGTCGCAAAGATGAAATCGAAAATATGTCAGCTGAGCAGGAAATCCCTCAGATCACAGATGAAAGTGATGATTTTTTGGATGAATAAAAATAAGGCCCTATAATAGGGCTTTATTTTTTTTTAAATATATGATATACTCCTAATATAGGAGGTATAGCATGCAGACGCAAATCTACACCATATCTCAAGCGGGAGTAAGACCGCGATACATTGACGCCATTCAAAATGGTGTCGCGGAATTTATGGCTATGTTTCCTGAATATAAAGATGACTATAACATTTGTCGTCTTGAACAATGGTTTAGTAATGATGCATACTGTGACATTAGGCAATACCGCAATACTCCTCCTGAAATACGTAAATTATATATGCCTACAAACGATGGTCGTTATCTTACACCATTTGAAAGTACAGATTGGGCTTTTGCAGTGGCCAAGCAGTCTGCTATTTCGCAAGGGCGTCCTCATCAGATAGATGCCAATGTGCTTCTCGAAATTATTGAAAATAACACTCAAAATAAAGATATACCTCAAATTAACATTTTTGTGGTCAAAGATGATACGTTTGCTGTACATGATGCAAACCGCCCTCTAACGGTGTCAAATGATAAATCCGATGACTTTGTTTACGGTTTAAGCAAAATAGATGCCGGCGTTGTTTTTTCTACTCATCGCCTTGAGCAAATGTATGTTGATGACCCTAAATTATTACAAGAAGTAATTAAAACATTGACCATTCACACCATGGGGCACGTGTTTAATGCAACATTTAACGGTCGTCACAATGCGTCGGATCGTGATGGTGGTGGTGTACACTGTGATTGCCCCGGTTGTGCCATGCGTAGTGAAAGTCGTGCCGACCCCAAAGTGCTGACCTATGACCACCTCAAAAGGCAGGCAAAGAAAATACCTCCTCTGTGTCCGGAGTGCGTAGCCGCAGTAAAATCTCACATGGCCGAACGCCGTGGCAATTCAGAAGAAATTGAAAAAGCAGCAGGTTTCTTAAGTTTTATTAGCAAGAGTACCAAGAGTTATTCTTAACATATTCCAATACATAAACCCTTATTGCGCTGGAGAGATTGTTGTTTTCTCCACGTTCACCATCTATTTCTGTAATCAGGGTATTAATGCTGCAATTTTTGTTTTTTGCGATTCGTTCCAGCTCTGAGTAGAACTCCGGTTCAACAGATATGCTGGTGTGGTGCCTTCCGGCAATAATTACGGATTTTTTAAGCATTTTTCTTTCTAAAACTGTCAATTGACACAACTTCTGCCTGTTGATGAGCGTTTTCCGGATGTTCATCATTGATTTCAGCACCAAAACTCAAGCCAAATCGTACACTCGGATCTCCGAAATAAGTAACGGCTTCAAACGGAATTTCCAAACGGTATGGCAAATGATTAAAATGTAATACTACCGAAAAAGCCTCATCTGTAACCTTAAGTCCTTCAAATTGGTTTTGCAGGACTATTGTCATTTCTTTAGGGTACTGGCTTTTCAAAAAAGGATCAATTTTAGTGTCTGGATGATCGGTTCTGAAAGCAATATAAAAATGCTGATCTCCTGGTAGCCCTTGATTTTCAACAATTTTAAGAGCCTCAATAACAACGTGTTTCAACGCTTTTTCAATCAATTTATCATAATTAATTTCATCAACTTTTTTTATCATCGTTCACCAATTCTCCAAACAATAAAATGAGCCGTTCTGTTGCTGGGTGGCTCATCCCCCACTTGCTGTCAACCAAGACTACAAGAATTTGAGTTCGTTGCGACTACAATTAAGCAGCCAAAGCAACTGGTGCTAATTCATTATCGTTAGCATTTATTTAAATTTGAACCGATAACGGTGGTATCTCACCGGACACAACACCTGCCTTTACTAAACCCCGTCAAACCTGTTTCACCCCCGTATAATTAAAAAAATGGTGGAGGTGCCGAGTACTGCCCTCGGGTCCGAAATCTCTATTTCGCAGAGCCTCTGGTGTCACAGTTGATTGCTCAACACTAACAATATACCGCATATTATAACCATTTTCAAGTACAATTTGCGGCTGATAACTTGGTGGATAAACTTGTAAAGCAAAAAGATATTGCTATAATTCTGACAGTTTATAACCTGCAGGAAAGATTTTCAAATGACCAAAGTAGCAATCTGGTGCCGCCATGAAGGCGATAACATCATCGGCATAGGCTCGGAGATTCCATGGCATATAAAGTCGGATTTTCAACGTTTTCGGCGCATTACTACTAATCAAAATGTGGTTGCCGGACAGTCTACTTATGAGAGCTTTCCTAACCGCACATTGCCCGACCGCAATATTTATGTTTTAACGTTTGATACAAATTATCAGGTTACTGATCCCGAACATCATTTTGTGGTTAATGATGTCAACTTTTTCAAAGACTTCGAGCAAGATATTTATGTTTCGGGCGGAGCCTCGATTTATAAACTTTTCATGACCGGCGGCCCAAAATTGATGCCTGATATTGTGGTCGATTGTGTTTATAAAGGTGAAATAAATCCTAACCTAAAAGGTAAAGAAGTTAACATAACCCCCTGTATTGATGTATTAAATCAAAAATACAAACAGATTTTTCCGGATTTTGATTTAGACAACATCGCCACTCGCGTTATGGTGCGCAAAGGTGAGTTTGTCGAGCAATCGGTATTAAAGAGAATTATTCTAGCAATTACTAACGTTTAACTAAAAAAAGGATTAAAAATGAAACAGTATTTAGATGCACTACGCTACGTTATGGAGAACGGTCAAGATGGAGACAATCGCACCGGCATTTGGACTCGCAAGGTTTTCGGATATCAAATGCGTTTTGACTTGAGCCAAGGTTTTCCGCTTGTTACGACCAAAAAGGTATTTTTGAAAGGTATAATCTATGAGCTTCTTTGGCTTATATCAGGTAATACCAACATTAAATATCTGGTAGACAATGGTGTTCACATTTGGGACGAGTGGGCTGATGAAAACGGTGATCTCGGTCCGGTTTACGGCCACCAGTGGCGCAATTGGAATTCCGAGGGAATCGACCAGCTTAAGGACGTCATTGAGCGCATCAAAAAGGATTCGCAAGACCGCCGTCTGATTGTTTCGGCTTGGAATCCGTCGCAAATTCCTCAGATGAAATTGCCACCGTGCCACTGCTTTTACCAGTTTGATGTCACTCCTGACGGCAAGCTGAATTGTCAGCTTTACCAGCGCAGTTGCGACATGTTTTTGGGCGTTCCCTTCAACATTGCGTCTTATGCGCTGTTAACCATGATGGTTGCCCAGGTTTGCGGCCTAAAACCCGGCGAGTTTGTTCACACGCTTGGTAATGCCCACATCTACAACAATCATTTTGAGCAGGTAAAAACTCAGCTTACCCGCGATCCTTATCCGCTTCCCACTATGGAAATCACTCCCGATGTTAAGGATATTGACAAGTTTACGTACGAAGACTTCAAGCTTGTAAACTATCAGTGCCACGGCAAATTGACCGGCGAGGTAGCGGTTTAATTTATTGTGGCTGTCATTCCTTGTGAATGCCAGCCACATTTCAAAAAAAGAGGTAAAGATGCCAGACGCAAAAGATTTTTTCAAAGAATATTGCAAGTTTGTCGATTCTGTAACTTGCGAAGACAGTGCCAACGATCAATCCGGTTTTGAGCGCATGCATATGTTGTCAGACCAACTTGGCGGACATTATGCCCGCTTTGACAACGCCATGGCCGGTCTTGCCGGCGAGGCAGGTGAGTGTGCCGACCTTTGGAAAAAGCTGAAATACCACCGCAAAGATTTCAACGAAGAAACCCGCCAAAAAATAATTGACGAACTGGGGGACATTTGTTGGTACGTGGCCAACGCTTCCATAGCCCTCGGTGTTGATATGGACGACATAATCCGCCGCAATGTTGAAAAACTGCACGCCCGCCACCCTCACGGCTACTCTCCCGAATATTTGAAGAAGAAATAACTGTAACATTATTTCAGCACTATGTTTTTAATCTCGCTAATTATCTTTGTAGATGCGTGAGGATAATTAATCATTACCCGATCATGTGCAAATTGTTCGCGCTTTTGCTTCTTAGGATCAATACCTTTTACAATTACATTGTTCAAGAAATCCAGTATTTCTTCTTGGTTGTATGCAATGTAACAGTTATCAAGACACTGCTTGCCTAGTTCAGAAAATTTATTTTCAATATCAGATGGGGATTTGAGCATATAACAGCAAGGCTTTTGATTAACCAAGCTATCCAAACACTGAGGCAAATACGCTTTAACATTGTAGACAGGCACAATTACCGAAACTTTAGGCTGCATAACACCTCACCACAAACCAACACCCTGCCACAAGTACTATAACAAAAATATTATGTATACAATAAAATATTATGTATGCAATAATTAGATAAAATTATTAAAAAGCTTGTGTTAACTTGTATACATGTATATTTATAATCTTATATTCTAAAAATAAATAGTATAGAATTTGATTGTAGGTGTTATGTAGGCTGAAAAATTTATTGTTTTAGGTTGTTCTCACATGCACTATCTATTTCTCTAGTTAATCTTTGACAAATATGATCTTTGGTATAAAAAAAAGAATCATATTTGTACTGTACATCTGGTTCTAATTGAAAATTATGTTCAACATAGTATTTTATTTTTTCAATCAGTTTACTCTCGTCAAATATAACGTTGGGAATAAGATATTTTTTATATTCAAAATGTCGTAAGTCCTCTTTATCCCATTTATTTAAATTTTTATCATTTTTATCCAACAAATATAAAATAACAGGCTTATTTTGAAACATAAAGTCAAAAGTAACACTAGAGTAGTCAGTAATAAGCATGGAACATTTTCGAATATATTTTGAACATTCATTAGGATCGACGCAAATCACATTTTCAGTAGATGGAGAGAAACTTATGCCTCTCAGCCCCATTAATGAATGATGAGGAGCAAAATAAACTTTTATATTATGTTGTTTTAGGTAGTTATGTAATTTTTCATTATACAACATCTTTAATAAATTCTCTTTATACAAAGAATGATCAAATTCCTCTCGTCCAAATCGTCTCCATGTAAACATGACAAATATACTTCTCTCAGTTGATGAGAGGGGTGCTTGCAGCAAATCCCAACGTGGCAATCCAATTTTTATCATTTTTTCATCTTGCCAACCATATTTTTTCAATGCACGCTTTTCGTATTCTGAAGAAATAAGAATTCTATCCCATTTATTCTCAGATATGTATCCATTTTGCAATACGGTCTCTTTCAAAAAAGTTGGACCATGCTGGATAAATATGTATTGCCAATATTTGTTTTTCTTAATAAAGCGTCTACTTTTACCAGAATATACATCAAACGCCGTAATTATGGCTTTTGAACTAAGCAGTATTTCATATACTCTTTCTAAAAAATCTCCAGGATTATCTTTCATTGATTTTTCAAGAGCAATTATACCCTCAAGATTATTTTCCTTCTCCAACTGTTTATAGAGAGGATGTTCTTTCATAATAACATAATATGCTTTTTTACCAACACCACGCATGTATCTGAACAATGAATACGCATCTATACATTCACTAATGTCACCATTCAAACAATCAAACAGCAAATAACTATCTTTTGGATATTTCTTTTGGTTATGTTTTATTTTAGCTATTAATCGCCGCTCTTTCTTCTCCTGAATATTCCTTTTCTTTATCTTTATTTTAAACCCAAATATATTAATGATTTTACGTTTTTTATCTTTAGAATTCGTAACGGAAAAACAACATCTCATAAAACGCTTTAATAAATCTACTTTCCTGATTTTAAGATATCTTCTTATTTCACTCATATTATCATTAGACAATTTTTCTCGTGCTATTCCTAGCATCTTCTTTTTTTCTTTCCGATCAACATTATTCCATGTCCAGATAAAATTCATCACAGAAAAATAATCAAAATTTAACTGTAACTCATTTGTCAAATGTTTTTCATCACAGTATTCCTTCATTTCAGAGATAACATTTAATAATAATTCAAAACGATTATTAATCTTTATAGATGTAGACTGTTTTCTCACCATATATTTATAAAATGGTTGAGAAATATAAGAAACTCTTTCAGCCTCTATTAAAGATTTTAGTACAAAGATACAATCTTCAAAACATCTTAAATCTGAAAATCTAATCTTATTTTCTTTTATCAAACTCGCCTTATATATTTTATTCCACGCATGATGTGGTGCAATCATTAATGTGTCATAAATTACCGACTTCTCAATATTTCTATTTTCATCTACTTTTATCTCTTTATTACAAGTTTTTGACACTGCCTTTATCATATAGTTTATTTTCCAAGAGTGTCCATTGTACTGCTTTCTGACACTATTACATATTACAATATCAGAATTTAGTGTAATTGCCTTGTTATACATCTCTGCGTACATCTCGTTAATAACCCAATCATCTGGATCAACAAAGCCGATATATTCCCCTCTAGCTAAATCAATACCTCTATTTCTGGCAATACCTTGCCCCCTATTTTCTTGGTCAATAACCTTGATCCTATTATCTCGCTCAGCAAAAGCTTGTAAAATTTCCAGACAGTTATCTGTGGAACCGTCATTAACACAAATGATTTCAATATCTTTTAGTGTTTGATTAATCAAACTGTCCAAACATTGAGGCAAATATTCTTCAACATTATATACAGGTACAATCACCGAAATTTTAGGTTGCATAATATTCCATCACAAATAGGTTTAACTTTCAACAATTTGCCGTGATGTTATAACATAAATATTATGTATGCAAGGATTAAATATAATTGTGCAAAATCATATAGATGCCTAATTTTTCGACATATTTTTGTATGTAGCTATTCCACACCCAACAAACTTTTTGCAAACTCGTGCGCGTTGAACTCGTTCAAATCCTCAATGCTTTCGCCCACGCCGATATAAAACACCGGAGTAGGGTGCTCGTCAGCGATTGCTGCCAAAATCCCGCCTTTTGCCGTTCCATCAAGCTTTGTCATAACCAAGCCGTCAACTTTCAACGCCTCGCCGAATATCTCTACCTGCGCCATGGCATTTTGCCCATTGGTCGCATCTAACGTCAAAATCGTGGCATGTGGTGCCGTGGGGATAATCTTCTTTATAACTTTATCAATTTTCTTCAGTTCGTCCATCAGACCGCTTTTGTTTTGCAAACGTCCGGCAGTATCAATAAACACCACATCATCTCCGGCTTTTATTGCCTGAGCCAGTCCGTCATAGCACAGTCCTGCACTGTCGCAACCGTTAGGACCGGCAAAAACTCTGACATCAGCACGCTCTCCCCAAACCTGCAATTGTTCAACTGCCGCCGCTCTGAACGTGTCAGCTGCAATCAGCGAAACCTTTCTACCCTGAAGCTTTAATTTTTGCGCCAATTTACCGATAGTTGTTGTCTTGCCGGCACCATTGACGCCAATCATTAAAATAACAAACGGCTTTTGATTACTATCTATTTCGAGAGATTTCTGGCATGGTAGCAAAATCTTTTCAATTTCTTCAGCCAATTTTGTCTTTATTTCTTCTTCGCTTATGTCCTTATCCTGCCGATTTTCGCCGAATGTAGCAACAATTTTGGCCGAGGTCTTAACTCCCATATCCGAGCTGATTAAAAGTTCTTCCAACTCTTCCAAAGTAGAGGCATCAAGTTTCTTTTTGGTAAAAATCCCGCTTATGCCGTCCGTCAGCTTAGAAGACGACTTTTTCAAGCCTAATCCCAAACGATTCAGCCAGTTACTCATCGCTATTATCTCCTTTTTCACGCAAAATCCGAGCTCTTTCGCGCCTTATTTCAACATCTACCTGAGGCAACCTTGCTGCCGCCGTCCCCGGTCGTTCCGAATACGGAAAAACATGGAGCTTAGAAATTCCTGCCTCATCAACCAACTTTAGCGTATTGGCAAAATTTTCGTCTTCTTCAGTTGGAAAACCGCAGATAAAATCAGCCCCAAACACCGCCTCCGGTCGGGCTTTGCGCAGTTTGTTGCACAAATCGATAACATCTTGCCGGCGGTGTCTGCGCCCCATGCGTTTTAGTACCGTATCATCGCCGGATTGAATAGAAAAATGAAACATTGGCTGAATATTCTTATATTTTGCTACCAATTCAACAAATTCATCATCAATTGCCGCCGGATCAAGCGAACCAAACTGCAAAGACGGCAAATCGTCAAATGTTTCTAAAATCTGGCGCACTAAACCGCTGAACGACGGCTGATACGAGCATACATCAACACCGGTCAGGCATATTTCTTCAAAACCTTGGTCGAGCAGGGTGCGTATTTGTTTTAAGACCTGTTCAGCCGGCACCGAACGGTTTTTCCCGCGGGCAAACGGCACAATGCAATAAGTACAGCGATGATTACATCCTTGCTGAATTTGCACAAACGCCCGTTGCCGTCCTTCAAAACCGGTAATTATATAATCATCATAGCCGTCATAGCTCATAATATCGCCGACAATGGTCTTTTCACTCAGCTCGCCTTTGAGGTATTGTTCAAGAGCGGTTTTTTCCTTATTGCCCAACACCAAATCAACCTCCGGCATTTTATCAAAAGCCTCGGCATTAACTTGAGCTGCACACCCAGTAACCACAATTCGTGCTTCGGGGTACTGTTTACGCAATTTGCGAACTGTTTGACGGCATTGACGTTCTGCCTCACCGGTCACGGCGCAGGTGTTGACAATCACCAGATTATCAACGTCTTTGAACTTTTCTTTCAAAATTTCGGACTCAAAGCTGTTTATTCTACAGCCCAATGTTACGACTTCTACCATTTTTTCCTCATTATTGCCCACAATATAGAGCAAATATAAACTTTCGCAAGCAAAAAAAGTTATACGGTAATATTTGACAAAACCCCCAAAAAGTGATATACTAACCTTGTTTACGTATAGATATGGTTATTATTAGTTGAAATGAAATTGTTGTGAAAGTTCTGCTTCTCCAATGGTTGTATTTTTGGCTTACATAACGTGGTCTAAAAGTAGACAGTTGTCAGCACATTTTTGTGTCTCCCTGACAACTTAGCCAAATTTGTTCCGATGGAGATAGGACAGCCATTAAAAATTATTCATTATGGCAACAAACAACAATTTTAAAACGAGAGTTAAGAAGTTTTTTAAAAAAGAAACGGTGCAGAATGCTTGTGGATGGACTTTACTCACCCTCGGTTGCATTTTTGGAGGGCTGGCAATTGTGGCGATCTACATTGTTGCTCTTCTCTTTTGGGATAATCCCATTGCGTTCCTGCTTTGGGGAACAGTAATTCCCAAAACATATGCAAAAAATAATGAGTGGAACACTGAGGTGATGGATAACGAGGTGTTTTCCCCTCTCAATGCTATCTTCACCGTCATGGAGAATGGGCTATTCAAGTTCCTGCCATGGTTTGCCAAAAGGAAGTACATGGCAGCTTCAACCCATTGCTTGAGCTATTGGCCTGTGAAAAGTCAGGTCAAATACTTCAAAGAAGCTCCTGATGCATACAAACTCGATAGTATGAGTAAGGAGGCCCAAGCCGAGGTAGCTTGTTTAGAAACATTACCTCTTTTTACGGAGAAAGGTATCAATATCGACTTGTCGACACTTGAGAAAATTCTCCAAGAAAAGTGTGCGCAGAAAGAGAGGCTCCTTACGAGTTACTTCACAAAGAAAACTCCGAGTGAAGAAGCGGTTAATCTTCTTCTTGATTACCGATTATATCCAGTCGTGTGGGCTTGTGTCAAAAAACATGGGGCATTCCAGTCCACCATGACAAAAGTATTTGGTATGAATGATGAAAAGCTTCGTAACGATCTTAAAAGTGCTGTGCACCACTGTCAGCAGAGCCGACTAACATTGGAGCAATACAAAAAGTATGCAGCCAAAGGAGGCAAACTTGAGACAAGCATTATCGTGCAAAAGCTCCAAACGGAGAGCATAGATTTCATCAAAGAAATTCTTAAGCACGAGGATCGAGAGGTTTGGAAAGGTGAACGAATTCAGCTTATTATAGCAAATTCCTCTGCCCTTACAGAGCTCTTCTTAAATTGGGAATAAGCCATTAACTCTCAAAAAAAAGAGCGTTTTTCCTTTCGGGGGAAAACGCTCTTTTGCATTGCATTTTATCATATATACTATACTATCATCTGCAATAAAGGATAAAAGATGATAGAACAATTGCCTGAATTCAGCGTTACCGAAATCTCTGCCGCCATTAAAAAAATGGTTGAAACCACTTTTTCTCAAGTAAGAGTAAAAGGTGAAATTTTCGGTTGCAAACGTGCCGACTCGGGGCATTATTACCTTTCTCTAAAAGACGAAAATGCTATTCTTTCCGCTGTTTGTTGGAAAGGCGTGGCTATGAGCCTTGCAGTCAAGCCCGAAGACGGATTAGAGGTCGTTGCTACGGGGCGCATAACCACTTTTGCCGGCAAAAGCTCATACCAATTGGTTATCGAAAAACTCGAAGTCGCCGGAACCGGAGCTTTGCTCAAACTTCTTGAAGAACGCAAGCAAAAATTTGCTTCAGAGGGCTTGTTTGATCCCGCCCACAAAAAGCCGTTACCGTTTTTGCCGACAATTATCGGTGTTGTCACCAGTCCGACCGGCGCGGTAATTCGTGATATTATCCACCGTGTAACTGACCGTTTTCCGTGCCGAATTATTGTTTGGCCGACTTTGGTGCAAGGCGAGGGCGCTGCTGAACAAATTGCCGCCGCTGTTGAGGGATTTAACCGACTTTCTCCCAATGGCCCAATACCTCGCCCCGATGTTTTGATTGTTGCCCGTGGTGGCGGCAGTCTTGAAGACCTGTGGTGTTTTAATGAAGAAATTGTTGTTCGTTCAGTCTATAATTCTGATATTCCAATTGTTTCTGCCGTAGGACACGAAACCGATACCATGCTGATAGACTATGTTGCTGATGTCCGTGCTCCGACACCGACCGGTGCCGCCGAATTTGTTGTGCCGGTAAAATCAGAATTGGCTTCAAAACTTATGTTGCATGGTAGCCGCATGATTAACTCAATCCACCGCCTATATACAGAAAACAAAAATCTGCTTGATGGACTGGCTCGCGGTATTCCCAATCTTGAACAAATTTTGAGTGATAATGTGCAAAAACTGGACGATCGAGTGGAGCGTTTGAACCTTGCGTTTAACAATTATTTGGCAGTCAAAAACAATCAGCTCAGCTTAAATGAGATAAAACCAATATATATAAAAAATATTATTGAAAAACAAACTGATTATATAGATAACTTAAACTTGCGCCTTAACTCAGTATCAATAGAATCTGTACTAAAACGCGGCTTTTCTTGGGTTAAAAATGACCAAGGAAAAACTATATACAATGTCAACGATGCCCGTCACAGTCATCGCTTGGATATCCGATTTGTTGACGGCGTTGTTAAAACCAGACCGGTAGGAAAAAAAGATGAATTACAAGGTGATTTGTTCGATAATTTATAGTTTTACTTTTATTCAAACCGCTAACGCTATTGAAATATGCGGAGATTTAAAACAAGGCGAATTAGTGTTGATTAAAGATTCTAATGCCAAGGCAATAACTTTGTTTAGTGGAGAAAGCATTAACAAACTATCGGACATTTCATACCGTCCTAAAAATAAAAAAGATTATAAAGTTACATCGGACGGGGTTGCTTTGTTGGCTTTTCATCGTGATACCCCGACAACCGTTACCATCGGCAGTTATCCTCATATTGAAGCCGGTACATTTTATGAGTTGAAAATTGCCCCCAATCAATGGAATATTCAAAGAATTAATGGTGTAGCTCAATCAAAGGTAACTCCGGACAAGAGCCATGATGCCGAAATTTTGCGTGAGCAAAAAGATGTCGGGCGTTCCTTAACCAGCTACATCGCCGGAGATTATTGGAAAAACGGCTTTATTTTGCCGGTTGAGGGGCGTATCAGCGGTCATTTCGGCAACCAAAGAATTTTTAACGGTACCCCAAAAAGCCCTCACAGCGGTACAGATATTGCCGCCACCGAGGGAACGCCCGTCAAAGCCTCAGGTGATGGCAAGGTTATTTTGAGCGGTAAAAATTATTTTTACACCGGCAATATGGTTATAATCGACCACGGGCAAGGTTTACAAACCATTTATGCCCACTTAAAAGAAGCCAAAGTAAAAGAGGGTGATATTGTCAAACAAGGCGACATTATCGGACTTGTCGGCAAAACTGGACGCGCCACCGGACCGCATTTGCATTGGGGAGCGTCCTTAAACAATGTGCGTTTTCGCCCTCACTCTTTGCTGGATATAAACAATAAAAAATGCCAAACCATTAACGGCACTTATATGGGAGAATAAAATGAGTTTATTACAAATCATCGTATTATCGGTAGTGCAGGGGTTAACCGAATTTTTGCCGGTCAGCTCCTCGGGGCATCTGATTTTGGTTTCTAAATTCACCTCTTTCCCTGATCAGGGACTCGATATGGACGTTGCCGTACATATTGGCTCAATTATTGCTGTAATGCTATATTTTTTCAAAGACATATGGCGCATATTGGTCGATTTGTTCAAAACTAAATTTATTCCCAATATGCAAACTTATGGCTGTCGCTTATTCTGGTTGGTAGTTATCGGCACAATTCCGGCTGTATTTGTAGGTCTTGCTTTGCATTATCATGGCACAGATGCTTTGCGCAGTACCAAAATCATCGGCTGGAATATCCTTGCTTTTGGCATAATTCTGTGGGTTGCTGACCGCTATGCCGCCTCTGTTCGCAAAATTGACGATATGGATTGGAAAGATGCACTTATTATCGGTATGGCTCAGTGCTTTGCCTTAATTCCGGGAACTTCACGCTCCGGTATCACCATTACCACAAGCCGCCTATTGGGCATAGAACGCCGAGAGGCTGCCAAGTTTTGTATGTTATTATCTGTTCCCACCATTGCCGGAGCAGGGTTGTTGGTTTTGTATGATATAATTAAACACGGCGGAGATGTCTCCCTTTTTGTAGCTTCTCAAGGTATTTTCTTTTCTTTCTTGGCATCACTTTTTGCAATCGGGGTCATGATGCAATGGCTTAAAACTCGTACTTTTTTACCGTTTGTAATTTATCGTATCGGTTTAGGTATATTTTTGTTGCTTTACAGCTGCGGCTATATTTAATAAGCCGGATAGTTGGTTATAGCTTCATCTTGCCCGTTTTTATTAATAGTTTCAAGGTCAGATGCCGGATATGACTGCACGTCATAAATACGGTTGCCTTCTTGATACAATTTGTTCTGTATTTCATTGTTCATCTGCGCCGGTGTCATCTGGCTGTCGGACGGGTTTTGCTCACTAACTTGCGATACCCCGCTTATATCTTGCAAAGGAGTTGCCTGAGCATGAATAATCTGCTGGTTATTAGTTTGCGGAACATAATCCGGAATGGGGTTTCCCAATGGGTTACCGGCATTTTTTGGCTGCTCCAATAAAACTTCGTTCACGCTTCCGTTAGCATTTTGAGCTTCACCAAACACAACTGTTTCACTATTCTCATTTGCCAAAGTTTCAATTACGTCCTGCGCATTGGCACTAAAAGCCGTAAATCCGGCCAATAATAAATACTGCCACATAATATTGTCCCTCCTTAAGTCGATATATTTCTGATTTATCTTTTTTTCAAGTAACAAAAAAGCCGTCGAATTATGACGACGGCTTTTTTGCAAAAGAATATGATTGACTAAATCAGTTTTTTAGTATCCTGAGCAATAACCAACTCTTCATTTGTAGGAATAACAAAAACTCTGACTTTTGATCCGGTTTTTGAAATCTCAACGGTCTTACCACGCAGTTTGTTGGCTTCTTCATCAAGTTCAATTCCCATAAACGCCAAACGCTCACATACCAACTTGCGTACTTCACTTCCGTTTTCACCGACACCGCCGGTAAAGACAATGGCATCAACACCTCCCATAGAAGCGGTATATGCGCCGATATATTTGACAATACTATAGCAATATACCTGCATTGCTACGATTGCATCTTGTTCCCCTGCAAAATATCTGACTTCAACATCACGGTTGTCAGAATATCCGCACAGTCCGAACATTCCCGATTGTTTGTTAAGCAGGTTATCAACTTCTTCAACGGTTTTGTTTTGGCTCTTCATAATATAAAGCGGAACAAAGGGATCAACATCACCCGAACGTGTACCCATGACCACACCGGCCAATGGCGTAAAGCCCATAGAAGTGTCCATGCATTTTCCGTCCTTTACGGCTGTAATCGAGGCACCGTTTCCAATATGGCAGGTAATAATTTTGCTATGTTCCGGATTGCCGATAAGTTTATTGGCTTCACGGGCAACAAACTGGTGTGAAGTGCCGTGTGCACCATAGCGACGAATTTTGTACTTTGTATATTGCTCTTTAGGCAAAGCATACATATATGCTTCCGGTTGCATTGTTTGGTGAAAAGCTGTATCAAAAGCCACAACTTGCGGAACATCAGGCAGTAAAGATTTGACCGCCTTAATCCCCAAAAGCGCAGCCGGATTATGTAAAGGAGCCAATGTGCACAGTTCAGCAATGCGGTCAATTACTTCATCAGTAACTAAAACGGAACGATCAAAATATTCACCGCCGTGAACAACACGATGCCCAACACCGGAAAGTTCTTTCATACTTGTCAAAGGCCCTTGCAGCAACAAATCAAAAACTTCTTTAATTGCTTCTTGGTGAGAAGCCAAAGCCACCTCTTTGATTACCTTATCACCATTACCGATTTTGATGCTGACAAATGAGCCCTCGATACCGATACGTTCAGCCAAACCTTTGGCAACAACTTCATATTTTTCACCATCAACATTGAACAGCTGATACTTCAAAGAAGAAGATCCGGAGTTCAAAACCAAAATTTTATCCATTATTTAATATCCTTTATCGTTATTGATTTATTTTTGCGCTTGTATGCAAGTAATTGCAATCATTCCGACAATATCCTCAACCAATGCACCTCGAGATAAGTCGTTTACCGGCGCATTCAAACCTTGTAAAAACGGTCCGTATGCTTCAGCACCGCCGATACGCTGACAGAGTTTATATCCGATATTTCCTGCATTGATATCTGGAAAAATCAAAACACTTGCTTTACCGGCAACTTCGCTTCCGTTAGCTTTTTTAGCGGCAACAACCGAGTCGACAGCAGCATCAAGCTGTAATTCCCCATCAAGTTTAATGCCCAGATCCTTATATTCCGGCAGTTTTAACTGTTCCTGCGCCAGCTTTGTGGCTTCAACCACTTTGTTAACTTTTTCGTGCTTGGCCGAACCTTTGGTAGAAAAAGAAAGCATGGCCACATTTGGCTCAATTCCGAATTGAATGGCTGTTTCTGCCGCATCGATTGCAATATCAGCCAGCTCTTGCGAAGTCGGATCAATAATGATTGCGCAATCAGAAAACACATATGGCTTGTCATTCGAAACAATGATAAATGCCGATGAAACCGAACGACCTTTTTTCTTAGATTTAATAATCTGTAGTGCAGGGCGCACTGTATCGGCTGTTGAGTGAGCTGCACCCGAAACCATGCCGTCAGCTTTTCCAGCTTTAATCATCATTGTAGCAAAGTAGTTATAGTTGTGCATTTGTTTGAAAGCGTCTTCAGGAGTAACGCCTTTTTCCTTACGCATTTCATAAAACATATCTGCATATTTTTGCAAGTCAGCAGACTTTTCCGGTTCAATAATCTCAATTCCGTTCAAATCCCAGTTATTTTTTGCAAAATAAGTTTCAATCTCGTCTTTATTGCCCAAAATTATTAACTTTGCGGCCTTAATCTGAGCAACTTCACGTGCGGCTTTCAAGATACGTTCATCTTCGCCTTCCGGCAAAACAATTGTTTTTATATCTTGTTTTGCTTTTTCAATTATTTTTTTTACAAAAAGAGTTTGTTCCATAAGACATTCCCCAATAAAAATTTAACTACCGGTAATAAACAACGAATTAATTAAAAAGTCTATAAAAAGTTTTGATTTTTAGGATAAAATAAGCTAACATTACCACCAGTTGAACAACTGATCTGTTAACCAACGGGAGAAAATGATGAAATATTGTTGCGCTTGTTTATGTTTGTTGCTGTCGTTATCGACCTTTCATGCCAATGCCTCTGAAGAATACAGTAGCATTGTTAATGTTGATGTAACCGATGTAAATGCGGCCACTGCAAAAGAAAAAGCAATGCTTGACGCCAATCGTCGCGCACTCAATAATGTTGCTCCCATGTTGGCAACCCAATCTGGTATAGACTTAATTAAATCGCTGAGCAACGAGCAGATTGCCTACTTTATCAAAGATACCACAGTATTGGAGGAAAAATCATCTGACGTACGTTACATTGCCAGTCTTAAAATCACCATTCAAGACAACATTCTCCGTCAATATCTTGAGGAAAAGGGCGTGGCCGAAGAGCTATCATCTGAGAGTATCGAGGTTTTATATGTATTCCCGACTCTATCGTCATGGTTGAACCTTGAAAGACAGTTAAAATCCATAAAAAATATTGAAAACATAGAAACAATTGCTATGTCAAATGATAAAGCCCAGTTCAAAATCAATTATCTTGGTTCTCTTGATGAGCTCAATCAACAGCTGGAAACTATGGGGTTTTCACTATATAATAATGACGGACTGTACATTCTCAAAAATATAGAGAATTCATACAGTACAATGGGAGATTATAATGGCTAAAGCGGCATCAACCGGACTAAGATCTAATTCTGTTTTTTGGATTTCACTATTTATATTCTTTTGCGCTGCAGTATATGTTTTGCGCTCGGTCTTATTGCCGTTTGTGGCCGGTATCGTTATCGGCTATCTGCTTGATCCGCTTGCCTCTCGCCTTGAAAAAAAAGGAGTCAACCGCACACTTGCGACCATACTGGTCATGCTTTTGGTTATTATAATTGCCGTACCGACCTTAATTTTATTGATAAATATGATTGATAGTCAGGTAACTACATTTATTAGTGCTGTGCCTAGTTATGTTTCATCTCTGGTCAAAAAGTTTGAACCGGTATTAATAAAACTTCAGGAGGAGTTTCCGGGCTTACAGGCTGATAAGGTAAAAGATTATTTGCGTTCCAATATGTCTAATAACTTAAAATTGTTCGGTTCACTGGTAAAAAGCTTGGTTTCCGGTGGCATGGCGATTATCAATCTCATATCTTTGTTGTTGATTACACCGGTTGTTGCTTTTTATATGTTGCGTGATTGGGATAATTTTATTGCCAAAATCCGCAGTCTTTTACCGCGTAAATATAAAAAGACCATCGAAACACAAGCTCGCGAAATTGACCGCACCTTAGCCGGTTTTATCCGCGGGCAGGTTAGCGTCTGCATTATTTTAGGCAGTTTTTATGCTATCGGACTTCATCTCTGCGGGCTTGACCTTGGACTGATGGTTGGCTTTTTAGCTGGTTTAATCTCGTTTATTCCTTATGTCGGGAGCATTTCCGGCTTTTTGATGAGCATGGCCTTAGCTGTTGCCCAATTTAACACTTGGGGACCGTTTGTTGCCGTAATCTGTGTATTTTTGGTTGGTCAGTTTTTGGAAGGCAACTTCCTCACACCTAAACTGGTTGGTGACAACGTCGGCTTACACCCCGTATGGGTAATGTTTGCCTTGCTGGCCGGCGGTGTTTTGCTTGGTTTTTTGGGCTTGATGATTGCCGTTCCGGTTGCCGCAGTTATCGGCGTTCTGATTCGCCACGCCATCGAGAACTACAAAAACAGCGACTTATATTTGCAATAATTTATTGCTTGTTCTTTTCTATCAAATTCAGTATGACGTCGCAGGCGTTTTCACTTGGTGTTTGCTCTCCCAAACCCAATACCTCACGCACTTTCTTAAAACCATCAATTTCATGGCGATACAAGTCGTCTTGCTCCAAAAATCTCTTGATATATCTGGCTATATTGTCCGGCACACAAGCATCTTGCAACAATTCCGGCACAATCTCCCGCCCGAGTAAAATATTAGAAAGATTAACAAACTGAATATGCATTAAGCGCTTGACCAAAAAAGCCGTAAGACGGGATACTTTATAACCTATAATATGCGGCACGTTTGCAATTGCCAATTCCAACGCCACCGTTCCTGAAGCCGCAATTGCCGCAGCAGAGGCACACATTGCATTATGGCGGTCTTCACTTCCTTCTACAATCAATGTTTCAAAACCGCAATTTTCCATCAAGTTTTTCACACGCTTTTCAACAGTTTTTACCGTCGGTACCACAAACAACAAATCATCGTATGTCGCATTCAGTTTTTGTGCGGTTTCAATAAATATAGGTAACAGTGTCGCTACTTCATTATGTCTTGAGCCCGGTAATATACATACAATACGTTTATCTTTTGATATCTTATATTTTTTTCTGAAACTTTCTTTATCTCCTTTGGCAACCGGACTTTCGATTACCGGATGTCCGACAAAAGTCGTATCTAGCCCATAAGGAGTAAAATATTTTGGTTCTTGCGGCAACAAAGTCAGCAAATGATCGACATATTTGTGCATGGTGCGGGCACGTTTTTTCTTCCAAGCCCAAACCTGCGGAGCTACATAATGCACCTGCGGAATACCCAGTTTTTTCTTGCGCAGAGCCTTTTGTACCCGACAACCGAAACTCCATGAATCAATAGTAATAACCACATCAGGTTTAATTTTCACGATATCATTTACGGTTTCTTTGATATGCCTTAAAACCTTCGGAATACTTGGAATAACCTCGGCAATCCCCATGACAGCCAAATCAGATATATCAAACAGAGAGTTTAAACCTTCTGCTTCCATGGTTTCACCACCAACACCAAAAAACTCAACATTGCCGCTGGTTTTCTTTTTCATTGCCTTCATAAAGCGAGCCCCTAAAGCATCACCTGACGGCTCGCCGGCAATCAGATATATTTTCAACTTATTGCTCAAGGTACTCTCCCGGTTCAATCCCGATAATAAACATTCCCAGTTTATTGGCGGTTTTTATAACTTCTTCTTCATCGACAATCAACGTATTTCCGGCATGCACCGCAACACCATTCAACCCGCTGGCTTTTGCGTTTTCAATAGTTCTCGTTCCGATTGTCGGCAAATCAATTCGCATATCTTGCTGAGGTTTACGTAATTTTACCAGCACGCCGCCACTGCCTTTTCTTTTATAACCGCCGCAACGTTTAATCAGTTCATCGGTACCTTCAATTCCTTCAACACCGAGAACCAGTCCTTCCTGCACTACAACTGATTGCCCGACATCGAGCTTGCCCAACTCAAAAGCAACCCCGACACCTCGTTTAATGTCAATAATGTCGGCTTTTGAAGGTTTTTTCTTGGTAACAATCCCCGGTTTTGCCAACAAATCGCTCATAACTTCCTGAATGCCGACAACTCGCATTTTTTCCGCTTCAATTTCTTTAATTACTGCCCGTAACAATCCGTCATCGCCCAGAGCTTTCGGACCGACTTTTGCAAAAAATGCCGTTGTTTTCCAATCCGGCACCAAATCTTTGAACGATGGACGACGGATTGTCCCGATCATAACAATTTCTTCAACACCTTCCTGAGCCATACGCTTCAAACCTGTGCCGGCTTGTCCCATTCTCAGCCAAAGATGCGGAATACTGTCATCGACCAAATCGGGCAGGGCATTTCCCTCAATTGCCAAAACAAAAAAGTTGCGTCCCGTTTCCTGACAATAATGAATCAAACGTCGGGGAAGAGTTCCTCCCCCGGCGATGATACCAAGTTTTTTCTGCGGTGTATTTTCCATCTAAAACCTATTCAGCAGTTAATACATTACGTCTGCCGATCATGGCGTCTTCAATAAACTCAACAATTTCCATGACCATAGCATTATCTTTATATTTTTCTTTAGCCTTTTCAACTCTTGTTTCAAAGTTGTCTTCTTTTGACTTAAACAAATACATATAAGCTCTTGTAATGCTCTTGACCGTAGCTTCATCCATACCGCTGCGTTTCATACCTATAAGGTTAAGTCCGCGCAATTTACCGCGATCACCGGTAACCATAGCAAACGGAATCACATCACGAGTAACGCCGGTCATACCGCCGATCATAGCTTTGCGACCGATACGGCAGAATTGGTGAACGGCGCAGTTGCCACCTAAAATTGCTCCGTCGCCGACACGAGTATGACCACCGATAACTGCGTTATTGGTCATAATCACGTTGTTTCCGACGACGCAGTCGTGAGCAATATGGCTATTTACCATAAACATACCATCATCACCGACACGAGTCACCAGTTTTTCCGGCTCCTCACCACGGATTGGGTTTTGACCTTTCGGAGTTCCGCACTGCATAGTAACGTTTTCTCTGATAACATTACGTTTGCCGATAACCAGACGAGCACCTTCCTGAAATTCGTTGCCGTGATCTTGCGGACCACCGCCCAAAACAGCCCCCGGAAAAACAACCGTACCTTCACCGATGGTTGTATCGCCCATAATTGTAACATTTGACAACAAACGCACATTTTCTCCGATTTTAGCCTTTGAACTGATTACGCAAAAAGGTCCTATTTCTGCGGTTTCGGCAATTTGTGCTCCGTTTTCAATAACTGCTGTTGGGTGAATTTTACTCATAATAAAAAATCCTCTTTAAAGTTAAACATCTTTTGCCTCAAGCTTAATCGTTGCTTTAATTAAAGTAAAAACACAAAAGATTGCAGATTGTTACTTGTGGATTATCTGCCGTATTTTGATGCCTCATTATCATTAAAGTAACGCACGGTGCTGGCTTTGAGCTTTGATGTTGCATCTTCATCACATGCAATTATAGCGTGTGGATGCATTTGCAAAATACTCAACGGACACATATGGTTAACACTTCCTTCAACTGCTCCTTGCAGGGCTTCAGATTTTTGATCACCTGAAGCAATGACCATAACTTCACGCGCATCCATAATAGTTGCAATTCCGATAGTAATAGCCAACTTTGGCACATTATTTTCATTGTTGTCAAAGGCCTTGGCATTAGCTCGTATAGTGTCACGCGTCAGAGCCTTTAGTCTTGTGCGTGAGGCTAAAGATGATCCAGGCTCATTAAAAGCGATGTGCCCATCTTCTCCAACTCCGGCAATCAACAAATCAATCCCGCCATAACTACGGATAAGTTTTTCATAATCAGCGCATTCTTTGGCAAAATCTTTAGTCTCGCCGTCAAGCAGATGAATGTTCTTCTTTTTCACATCGACATGGTTAAAAAAATTGTCCCATAGGAAGTAATTAAAACTGTGCTTATTGTCTTTAGCCAGTCCGACATATTCGCACATATTAAAAAATACGACATTTTGAAAAGATATTTTTCCTTTTTTGAACAGCTCAATAAGACGCTTAAACATCTTGAGCGGCGAACTCCCTGCCGGCAGAGCCATAACAAAAGGTTTTTCTTTGGTGGGCTTTGCGGCTTTTATCTTATATGCAACATAATCTGCAACCCAGTTGGAGCATTTTTCAAAATTAGGATTAATTACCAATCGCATTTTATACTTCCTTTTTCATAATTATGGTCTATACTGCATTATATTTACAAAATAAAGAAAAGGTAAAAAATGTTTAACTTATTCACCCATCGTGTTTTTAATTCTGGTTATCTGCCTGAAAAAGAGGGACATCGCGTATATTTCATGGAAGTTGGCAATCCTGACGGAATACCGGTGTTGATTTTTAACGGTGGCCCTGGTGGAACATCAAAAGTTGCAAAAGCATATCCGTTTGATCGTAAAAAATACCGTGTAATTATGTTTGACCAGCGCGGTTGCGGAAAATCAATGCCTGCAGGAGAGATGGATCACAATGACTCAATAGCCGCCTTGGAAGACGCTGAACGTTTAATAAAACACTTAAACATCAAAGAGCCGCTTATTGTTCGCGGAGGCTCATGGGGATCAACTCTGGCATTACTTTTTGCAATGCGCAATCCCAAAATGGTTAAGACGCTGCTTTTGAGTCAAATTTTTCTTGCCGATTTAGAAGCTAAAAAGTGGATGGAAGAAGACAGCGGATTGTTTTACCCTGATATATTAGAAAAACTGGACTCTTCCGCTCCCAAAAACAAAAAGCTTAATCTTGCACAGCGTTTTGCTAAAATGATGAATTCATATAATCTGGGACAACAAGTCAAAGCGATCAGCACCTATGGTTGTTATGAACGAGTACTGGGTAAGTTATCCCCAAATTTGGACGTCAAAAAAATTACACAAGACGATATAAATTCTAACATGATTTACATCAATTATTGTGCACAAAATTTTATGTTGGAAGACAAATGCATACTTGACAATACCTCCATAATCAAACACATTCCGACCCTCATTGTCCATAATCGTCTGGATATGGTATGTCCATTGCGTGGAGCATATGAGTTGCACAAACGACTTCCAAAGTCAAAACTGGTTATTGTACCCGATATTGGACACTCCAGCAAGTTACTTCATAAGACCATCAAAAAAGAGATTGCTCGTTTTCTCAAATAATTTATTTATGTTGAAAATCCATGGCCAACGAGTTGATACAGTACCTCATCTGAGTTTTGGTCGGTCCATCGGCAAAAACATGCCCGAGATGTGAATGACAATTTGCACATATAACCTCAATTCTTCTCATGCCATGGCTATAATCGGGGACCAGTTTTACACTTCCCGAAATTGAAGCATCAAAGCTTGGCCAACCGCATCCGCAGTCAAACTTGCTATCTGACGAAAAAATCGGATTACCGCAAGCGGCACACACATATGTTCCAGCATCGTGAAAATAATAATATTTTCCCGAAAAGGCCGGTTCAGTGCCTTTGCGATGCAGAACATCATACTGTTTTTTGCTTAATACTCTTTGTTCAACCATTTCTTTCAACCAATTTATTCGCATATAAAATATTATTTTTCGTACTTTCATTTTAAAGCTCAACTTTAGTACATAACTGTTATAAATAGGAATGAATGTCTTGATTTATGAATTGTTTTAAATACAATATAACCATTATTGCAACAAACAAGGGTGTTATACATGAAAGGCATAATTTTAGCAGGAGGAAGTGGCTCAAGGCTTTATCCTCTCACGACTGTCATCAGTAAACAGCTACTTCCGGTTTATGATAAACCGATGATTTATTATCCGTTATCGACATTAATGCTGTTTGGAATAAAAGAAATTTTGATTATTTCAACCCCTCAGGATACTCCGAACATTGAAAAATTATTTGGAGACGGATCTCGCTTGGGGCTGAAACTTGAATATCGTATTCAAAAAGAACCCAAAGGCATAGCACAAGCATTTACCATCGGCGCAGACTTTATTGGTAATGACGACGTATGCCTGATTTTGGGTGATAATATATTTTACATGGGAGAACAATTCAAACTTTTCCGTGATGAGATTTCCAAAAACACCGGAGGAACGGTTTTTGGTTATCATGTTTCTGATCCTGAACGCTTTGGTGTAGTCGAATTTGATAAAAATTTTCATGCCGTCTCTATTGAAGAAAAGCCCAAAAATCCCAAATCAAACTATGCAGTTGTCGGACTTTATTTTTACAAATCCGATGTTGTTGAAAAAGCTCGTCAACTCAAACCATCTGCTCGCGGCGAGCTTGAAATAACCGACCTCAATCGTATGTATTTGGAAGAGGGAAGGCTAAATGTTGTCCCTATGAAACGTGGCAATGCATGGCTTGATGCCGGAACCCCGCAATCTTTACTCGAGGCTTCCAATTTTATTGGAATTATCGAAAAACGACAGGACTTAAAAATTGCCTGTATTGAAGAGATAGCATATCGCAAAGGGTTTATTGACGACAAACAGTTATTAAAGATTACTAATGAACTCAAAGACGGAGTTGATTACAAAGATTATCTAAAAAGAGTTTACGAGGATTATCATGAAGGTTATTAAAACAGCAATTGACGGGGTTTTCATCATTGAACCGATTGTGTTCGAGGACGAACGTGGGTATTTTTTTGAAAGTTACAATCAGGCAGACTTAAAAAAACAAGGAATAGACTATAATTTTATACAAGATAATCAGTCAAAATCCCGCTATGGTACAATCAGAGGGATTCACTTTCAAAAAGGAGAATTTTCTCAAGCTAAATTGGTGCGTGTTCTGGAAGGAACAGTTCTTGATGTCGCAGTTGACTTACGCAAAAACTCCCCCACATTCGGTAAACATGTTGCCGTTGAACTTTCCGCCGAAAATAAACGTCAATTAATGATACCTCGCGGTTTTGGTCACGGTTTTTCGGTTTTGAGTGAAACTGCCGTATTTGCCTATAAATGCGACAATGTTTATAACAAAGCCTCCGAATGTGGTATCCGTTATAATGATCCTACATTAAACATTGATTGGAAAATAGATACCGCCAAGGCCATTCTGTCGGAAAAAGACAAAAACAATCTTTTGTTGGAGGAGGTTGAATGTTTTTAGTTGTTGGAGCTAATGGTCAACTTGGCAATGAACTTCGGTTACTTTTAAAGCAGGATGCTGCATACGTTGACCGTGACGAACTTGACATTACCGATAAAAACGCAGTTCTGAGTTTTGTATCTCCTGCAAAATATCAGGCAGTCATTAACTGTGCCGCCTATACTGCTGTTGACAAAGCCGAAGATGAGGAAGCTCTTGCTCGCAAGATTAATGTTGAAGGACCTGAAAATCTTGCTTTAACCGGAGTTCCGTTGATACATATATCTACCGACTACGTGTTTGACGGACATAAATGCACTCCTTATACGGAAAATGATGCCACCAATCCTCAATCTGCATACGGAAGAACTAAACTTGCCGGAGAAAAAGCGGTTTTAGACATTGCGGATACAGCTATTATCATCAGAACGGCATGGCTGTATTCTGAATTCGGTAACAACTTTGTAAAGACCATGCGTCGTTTAGGCTCAGAGCGCGATAACCTAAATGTCGTTTTTGATCAGGTCGGCACTCCCACTTATGCCAAAGATTTGGCACAAGCTATTATTGAGATTTTGCCACAAATTAAAGCCGGCACTAAAGCCGTCTACCATTTTTCAAATGAGGGAGTTTGTTCTTGGTATGATTTTGCTGTCGAAATCATGCACCAAAGCGGGTTATCTTGCCGAGTTAATCCGATTGAAAGTTTCCAATATCCGACCAAAGCAATCCGTCCTTTTTATTCTGTGTTAAACAAAGGCAAGATTAAATCTGATTTTGGAATTTCAATCCGCCATTGGCAAGTTGCCTTGCGAGAATGTATTAAGAATATGGAGAATATGTAATATGAAATCAATTTTGGTTACCGGCGGTGCCGGATTTATCGGATCAAACTTTGTGCCATACATGGTTTCAAAATATCCTGACTATAAGATAATCAACCTTGACAAGCTGACTTATGCCGGCAATCTCAATAATTTGAAGGAATGTGAAAATTCCGCTAACTACAAGTTTGTCAAAGGCGATATCTGTGACCGCCCGTTGGTTGAAAAACTGTTTAATGACCATGATATTCGCGGCGTTGTTCACTTTGCGGCTGAAAGCCACGTTGACAATTCTATTACCGGTCCGCAGGCTTTTATAGAAACCAATGTTTTAGGAACATTTACTCTTCTTGATGTATCCCGCAACTATTGGATGAGCGCACCTCATCAATTTAGAGCAGGGTACGAAGATTGCCGTTTTCACCATATTTCAACAGATGAAGTTTATGGTGCACTTGGTGAAACAGGTTATTTTACCGAAAAAACGCCTTATGACCCCAGTTCTCCGTATTCATCGTCAAAAGCATCATCAGATATGATTGTCCGCGCTTATCACCGCACATATGGTATGAACGTTACTGTTTCTAATTGTTCTAACAATTATGGTCCTAAGCAACATCCCGAAAAACTCATTCCCAAGATTATTTCAAATGCCTTGAGCGGTAAAAACATTCCGATTTACGGTGATGGCAAAAATGTTCGCGACTGGTTATATGTTCTCGACCACTGCAAAGCAATTGATTTAATTTATCATAACGGTAAGAGTGGCGAAACTTACAATATTGGCGGTCATAATGAGAAAAACAACCTTGAAATTGTGGAAGCAATTTGCAATATTTTAGATCAAAAACGTCCGCAAGCTAATGGTAAGCATTATAAAGATTTGGTCGTTTTTGTAAAAGATCGCCCCGGTCATGATAGACGATACGCCATTGATGCCACCAAACTGACCAATCAACTCCATTGGAAAGCCGATGAAAATTTTGCCACCGGTATCGTCAAAACCGTTGAATGGTACCTGCAAAATGTATAGATTTATAAAGTAAATCAAACAAGGAGAATAAAATATGCCGTTTTTAAGAGTTTTAACCAATTCTAAAATTTCCATAAGCACGGATGAATTAGCAGAAAAAGCATCTGAACTTATTGCGGAAGAACTTCACAAGCCTATTGATTATGTAGTTGTAACCATCAAACAAAATCGCGATATGTATTTTGGTGATGATAAAGAAATTAAAGGAGTTCTTGCCTATATGGATTCAATCGGTTTCGGAGGACAAAAAGCCTCTTTAGCCCGCAAATTAACAGATTTATTCCTTGATAATATGCCGTCAGTTTCTCCCCAAAACGTAAATATTGCATTTTACGATATGCCGGCCTCAGATGTTGCTATCGGTGGTAATTTAATGGGATAAATAACTGGTGCATATCAAGCTACTATAATAACTGCTTGACTTTTTATAAGTTATTGCTATGCTACCATCAAATATTTATCATTTTATTAATCATTTAAAAAATTATTTATATGGCAAAAAAAGTAAAATTTGATGTTCTTGATACTTTGGGAATTATGCCTCATGACGTAAAGGCATATATCGATAGAGCGGAAGGCAAAAAGCCTGAAATTTCGTTCGATCCTTCTAATGACAAAGTTGTGCAGAGCCTCAATCTTACGATTGAAGAGTGGACAGAATACCTTAACAGGTTGTGCAGTCAAACTCCATTGACACTGCTACACAAGAACGAGGATGGTTGGTACGTCGCAACAAGGACTATTTATCCAGGACTTGAGGTAACAGGCATTGTCCTCAATGATCGTGTTCTCTACCTTAAGGCATTGACCTATGACGAGGGCTGTCGTTTAACGAGAAAGAACGTTCAAGAAACTGTCAATGCTCTTGATGGTTGGGTCAGGGAAAACTTTCCCGAAGCCCCCTATGCTCACTTAGCGTCACCGGATGACGTCGAACTGATGATGGATGAGAAATTGGCACCGCAGTTACAACTAACATTGGAAATTCTTGAGCACAACAAATACAAGATTCCTAATGTTAAAAACCCCGGTTGCTTCAAGAGAGAAACGGCTCAAGTTTGGGTTGTTGCCAAGCCTTACCCTGTGCATATGTACCTGCAATATTGTGGAGATTTGCTGGCATTTTCAATGTTGAACACGTGAAACTCAAGTAGTCTTCTTTAACTCTAACCCCGTAAGAACACGTTTCTTACGGGGTTAAAGTTAAAACAAAACCTATTTTTCATCACAAATCAACTTCTATGGCTAGGTAAGAATATTGTTAATATTGTGTATTAAAGTTTTTTAAACTTGTCATAGTTCATTATCTAAAATAAATTTTATCTATACTAAAAAAACATAAATTTGTTCCAAAATTTTTACCATAAACGTTGGTTTAAATCAACAATTTTTTACCCTCTAATAGCCAAAGGTAAAACATAATATTTTCAATGCATTAGCATATTAGTATTATCATCAAAATTGGTCTTTACCCTGCTCACCACAAACCAAGGTTTGTGGTAAAAATTATGACTTTTACTATTTAAAGAGGAATATAATGCCCAAAGTCAGCATAATTTTACCTGTATACAATGTAGAAAAATATTTAAGACAATGCATAAACAGTCTTGTCAATCAGACGCTCCAAGATATTGAAATAATTTGTATTAATGATGGTAGTACAGATTCTTCTCTCGGTATTTTAAATGAATACCAAGCCAAAGACAGCAGAATTGTTGTTATATCACAAGAAAACAAAGGAACAGGAACTGCTCGCAATGTTGGTATAGACAATTCTAGGGGCGAGTGTTTAGCATTTGTTGATCCTGATGATTGGGTTGAACTCAATACTTTTGAAGAATTATATAAAAAATACAAAGAGAATGATGTGGATATTGTTCAACATGATCATGCATATTTTAATGAGGCAGAAAATAAATTTGGCAAAGTAGTATTTTCTGAACACGCATTACATAAATTAAAAATAAATATTACAGACGGATCCATTTATAATTGGAAAGATATAGTCAATAAAGATTTTTCATTACTCGTACTGGCGACATGGGGCAGATTATATTCAGCACGTTTTATAAAGGAAAACAATATAAGATTTGCCCCCAATAAGTGTAGTGAGGACAACATCTTTACAATTAAAGCTATAATGCTGGCTCAAAAAATATTATACATACAAAAACCTTTTTACAATTATCGAGTGCGAACTGATTCATGTTCACATAAGACCTCAGACGAGAATTTTTGTATTTTTGACAACATAAAAATGTTGAAAGAATTTTTAGTTGAAAAAGGATGGATGGGTAATTACAAAAAAGAGTATTTAAAATATGTCATATATATCCTACGTTGGCATTACATGCTAATTCCACCTAAAAGTATAGAAAAATACCTTAAAAACAGCAAGACTGCCTTAACACCTAAGGGATATAAAAAATTTTTGAATGAAATACATCTGGATTCTGGTTTTAAAAAAGTATTTTCAGTTAAAAATATTGGAATACATAAGCAACTTTGCATTTTAGGATTAAAGTTTAAAATAAAAAGTCAAAAACTTGTAGAACGAGAGAAAATTAAACAAATTATTAGAAACCAAGAACATCAAATAGGCTTGTTGAATAAAATTTTGAAACTTGAAACCCCAAAGAGCAATCAAAATCGAAAGTTGACTATGGAGAAATAAATGAAAAATAGCATTTTCATACCAATTGTAATGGCAAGTGACAATAAATATATGCCATATACGTATGTCGCCGTTTATTCACTATTGAAAAACAAAAATGATGATACAACATATGCAATTTACATGTTGCATACTGGCAATATCAAAGAAAAATACATACAAGATCTTAATAAATTAGTAAAAGAACATCAATGTATGATTGAATTTATTGATATGGGTGATTCGTATCAAAGCCAAACCAGTCAATTATCTCATGTATCTCATGTAACTTTTTATAGATTGCAACTTCCTCGATTGCTAAACAATATATCAAAATGCATATGGCTAGATGGAGATGTCATTGTTCAAAAAGATTTATCGGAACTATATAACGTGAATATTGAGAACAATTATATTGCAGGAGTAAAAGACGCTTATGAAGTTATAAACCCCAATTATTATGTACAAATAGGCATAGAAAATCTATCCGAATATGTAAATGCAGGTGTAACTGTTTGGAATTTAGATAAAATGCGTGAAGATAACTTGTCCGATAAATTTGATGAATTATCTCAAAATACATACCAATTTATGGATCAAGATATCTTAAATATATCGTGCTTTGGAAAAATAAAGTTATTATCATTAAAATACAACGCAATGACTAACTTTTTTGACCGTAATTTTGGCAAATTAGAACCTATGTATAATAATTTTGTTTGCCATGAAGACCGTCATTTAGATACAAAAGATTGTTTTATTATTCACTATTGCACCTCAATCAAACCATGGAATAAAAAATTTTTTTTAGGAAAAATTTGGTGGCAATATGCAGCCGAAACCCCTTACCACAAGTTGCTTGTACATCAGTACAAAAAGGTAAATGGAATATCATTTATTAAAAGAATATTTTCTGTTAAAAATATCGGAGTGCATAAGCAAATATACATTTTCGGGGCAAGATTCAAAATAAAGTCCAAAAAACTCATAGAGCGAAAAAGACTTAATCAAATAATTAAAAACCAAATGTATCAAATAAATTTATTAGAAAATATTCTAAAAAATATGAATGATGAAAAATAGGAGCTTGATTTTTCAAGCTCCTTATGTGTCACATCGCTTTTTTCAAAGCCTCAATTGCCTCATCTAGCCTTGATGCATCAGCCCCACCGGTCTGAGCCATATCCGGTCGTCCGCCTCCGCCATTAGCTCCAATAAACGGTGCAATCACTTTGACTAAGTTGTTGGCTGAATATTTACTGGTTAAATCATCAGTAACCCCGATCACCGCAGAAACTTTTCCGTCATTAACAGCGAGCAGGGCAATAACACCGCTACCGATTTGTTCTTTAATCTCATCAACAAAAGCTTTTAACTCCTTGGCTGGAATATTGCCGACCTTTTGAGCCACAAATTTGACTCCGTTAACTTCTTCAATTTTTTCTTTATTATCGGCAGCCTTGTTGCTAACAAAACTCTTTTTAAGATTAAAGATATCACTTTCAAGCTTTTTCTTTTCTTCTAACAGCAAATTAATACGAGCCTCAAGGTCATTAACATTTGTTTTGAGCATCTGGCTAACCTTATGGAGTTTGTCCTCCATATCCTGAGCAAATTTTTCTGCAGCATGTCCGGTCATAAACTCAATACGCCTAATCCCAGCGGCCACAGCCCCTTCAGATACAATATTAAAATACCCTATATCTCCGGTGGAATTAACATGCGTTCCGCCACATAGTTCAACAGAGAACGGCCCTTTTTCATCTTCCATACTAACGACACGAACTGTTTCACCGTATTTTTCACCAAACAATGCCATAGCACCTGTTTTAACAGCTTCATCCGGTGTCATAATACGGGTAACGCACTTATAGTTATGACGTACAGCTTCATTCACCATATTTTCGGCAAGGCGTAACTCCTCGTTTGTTACCTGTTTAGGGTGAGAAATATCAAAACGTGCGCGATCAGGAGCAACCATTGATCCTTTTTGAGTAACATGTTCACCCAAAATTTCACGCAACACGCGATGTAGCAGGTGGGTTACAGAGTGATTGGCTCTTATTTTATTGCGGTTCACTTCATCTACTTCAAAACTTGCAAAATCCCCAATCTTTGCTGTTCCCTCAACCATTGTGCAAACATGAACAATCATGCCGTCTATCTTTTTCTTTACATCAACCACCTTGGCGGTAAAGTTTTTATTTCTAATCAGTCCGATATCACCGACTTGTCCGCCCGATTCCCCATAAAATGGAGTTTGGTTTGCAATCAGATAAAAATCACCGTTTTTAACCTCATTAACAACTTCTGTACCTTGCACAAGAGCCTTAATTTCTCCATCGGCCTTAGTTGTCGTATAGCCCAAAAATTCAGTTTTTCCTAACCTATCAAAGACATCAAACCAAATTTTCTCAACCCCTTCATCGCCACTACCGGCCCAGTTTTTGCGAGCTTCGGCGCGTTGTTTTTCCATAGCCTGATTAAAACCGTCAGTGTCAACACCGATATTTTTCAATTTTAAGGCATCTTGTGTTAAGTCAAGCGGAAAACCATAGGTATCATACAATCTGAAAGCCGTTTCGCCATTCAATACATCACCGGCATTGAGTGATTTTGTTTCTTCATCCAGTAGTTTAAGACCTTTTTCTAACGTCTTGATAAATTTGCTTTCTTCTGTTTTTAATGTTTCGGTTATCAAAGCCTCGGCACGATACAATTCCGGATAAGCTTCTCCCATTTCTTTTTGCAAAGTGGGGAGCAATTTATACATCATCGGTTCATGTACCCCCAGCATATGAACATGACGCATTGCTCTGCGCATAATACGTCGCAATACATATCCACGACCTTCATTTGACGGCAATACACCATCAGCAATCAAAAATGCCGCTGATCTCATGTGGTCGGCAATAACATTGTGCGAAGCCTGCAGTGGCCCCTTAGGATCAGAATTTGCAATATCGGCAATTGATTTAATTAGATTTTGGAATAAATCTATATCAAAATTGGAGTGCACACCTTGTAAAATAGCCGCAATACGCTCCAATCCCATACCGGTATCAATAGAAGGTTTTTTAAGGTTTATCCGGCTTCCGTCGGGCAAATCTTCAAATTGGTCAAACACCAAATTCCAAATTTCAATAAAACGGTCTCCATCTTCTTCCGGTGTTCCCGGCAGTCCGCCCCATACTTCCGGACCGTGATCATAAAAGATCTCTGAACAAGGACCGCAAGGACCGGTATCGCCCATTTGCCAAAAGTTATCTTTTGTAGCAATACGAATAATTCGCTCATCAGGCAGACCGGAAATTTTCTTCCAAAGACCATAAGCTTCATCGTCTGTATGATATATAGTTACAGCCAGCTTATCCTTTGGAATATCAAAATCTTTTGTTAACAACTCCCACGCATAAAATATAGCACTTTCCTTAAAATAATCACCAAACGAGAAATTACCCAACATTTCAAAAAATGTATGGTGACGCACATCATATCCGACACTGTCCAAGTCGTTATGTTTTCCGCCGGCGCGAACAGATTTTTGTGCAGTTGCTGCTCGAGTATAATCTCTGGTTTCATTTCCTGCCAAGATATTCTTGAACTGCACCATACCTGAGTTAGTAAACATCAGGGTAGGGTCATTGTCAGGAACAAGCGGCGAAGACTGAATGATTTTGTGATCATTCTTGCGAAAATAGTCAAGGAACGTGCTTCTAATTTGATTAACTGTGGTAGTCATTATCTTATCCAATCTTTTACATCAAAAAAACTAAGCTTTATTTTTAATGCAAAAACCATATATTGGCAAGTGAAAAATGACACAACCTTATAATATATTGCACCTTATTCAATTACAATCACGTAAGAGTTCAAGTTTATGATTGCCGCATTAAGATATGTTGCAAACAATATCCATGCAAAATAAGGAGCAAACAACCAAGCTGCAACTTTGGATACACTCCAAAATTCCATCAGAATCATATAACTCAAAATATCTATTACAATCACTACCGCCAAAGCAATCCCTAACTGTCCGGCAAAGAAAAAAGCATAACTCCAAACTATATGCAAAAACAACATTCCAATAAACCACCCATTTAGTTTTGAGCTGTTTTTCTCTGATTTTTCACTGGTAAAAGCCAGATAAAAGGCAGTTCCTACCATTGTATACAAAATTGCCCATACAACCGGAAAAACGATATTAGGCGGTGTTCCGAGTGGTTTAGTCAGTTTATCGTACCAATTTTCAATTCCAAAATTGTTGTAATATCCGCCGATTGCCATAGCAGCAAAAACCATAAAATAGCAATACACAAGTTTTCCATAATTTATTTTCATATTATCCTCCCATATTACAATTTAACAGAGATATATGCAATTTAAGTACATATTCAAGATTGCGGTTGCAAAATTAAATTCAAGGGTGTAGCTTAACAAACATATAAAAAGGAGTACTCAAGCCGATGAAAAGAAATCATGATAAAATAGCTATATACGAACAATCTGATTTTGAGGGAATGCGCAAAGCCGGACGTTTGGCTGCCGAGGTGTTGGACTATATTGTTGATTATGTTGAGCCCGGCGTTTCTACTGAATATTTAGACGACCTGTGCAATGAGTATATATTGGCACATGGCGGCATATCGGCTTGTATAAACTATCACGGTTATCCAAAATATACTTGTATATCTGCCAATCATGTAATCTGCCATGGCATTCCCAGTGCAGAACAAAAACTTGCTAATGGTGATATCATCAATATTGATGTTACGGTTATTGTCGACGGCTGGTTTGGTGATACCAGTCGTATGTATTATGTCGGCAAACCAAAAATTAAAGCATCTCGCTTATGTGACGTTACTTATGAATGCATGATGCGTGGTATTGATGTTGTCAAACCTGGAGCTCGCTTTGGCGATATAGGTGCTGTCATTGAAGAATATGCTCACAAATACGGATATTCTGTTGTTGATATGTTTTGTGGTCATGGTGTCGGCAAAGTATTTCATGATAATCCCAATGTTATGCACTGCGGACGCAAAGGCACCGGCCCACTGATTGAAGAAGGTATGATTTTTACCATTGAGCCGATGATTAATATCGGACGCAAAGATGGACTTATTTTAGCTAACGGCTGGACAGCAGTCACTCGTGACAAAAGTTTGTCAGCACAATTCGAACATTCACTGGGCGTAACCAAAGACGGAGCAGAGGTGTTTACATATTCTCCTAAAGGGCTTGATCGTCCGCCATACAAAAAGTAGGGATTTTATATGGAAGAAACCAAAGATTACATTGGACATCGTCAACGCTTAAAAGAACGCTTTTTGCACAGCAACGGCTCAGATATGGCAGATTATGAACTGCTTGAACTGTTGCTTACGCTTGCGATTCCGCGTAAAGATACTAAACCGCTTGCCAAAGCGTTGATCAAGGAGTTTGGAAGTTTTGCCGGTGTATTAGGTGCTGACAATATGCGATTAATGGAGTTCTCAGGCTTAAAAGAAAATACCATTTTTATATTTTCCATTGTTAAAGAAGCTGCTTTGCGTATGACATGGCAAAATTTATGCAATTCTGATCAGCCGATAATTGCAACATGGGATGCAATGCTTGATTATTGTCGTATGAAATTGGCTCACAAAGACCACGAAGAACTAATGCTTATCTTCCTTGATGCCAAATTGCAGGTTATCGGAGAAGAAGTTCAGCAACGCGGTACAACTGACAATGTTGCCATTCATCCTGCGGAGGTGGTAAAATCATCGGTTTTTCATTCTGCCAAGAGTCTGATTATGGTTCACAATCATCCCTCGGGGCACGTAACTCCTTCAAAAGCAGATATAATGGCAACTCAACAAGTAAAAACAGGACTTGAAAGTGTATCTGTCAAATTGCAAGACCATTTGATTATAGGAAAAACAGAGTATTACAGCTTTAGAGAACATGATATAATATAAAATAAAAAAAGTTGTTGCCAAATTAAGAAAAGGTATTATTATCTTCCACATTCGGGACTTAGCTCAGCTTGGGTTATGCGCTTGCTTTGGGCTCGAGGATAAAAAATGCCTATAATGGCGTTTTTTACCGCAAGAGGCGAAGTTTGTTTATTCAAGCAAGGGAAGCGACAGCGACCGCAGCGAGATTAACAAACGAGTGACCGAAGC
>JBGULQ010000007.1:0-20362 GCA_045116295.1 Alphaproteobacteria bacterium | reverse complement strand
CGACCGACAAAACACCGATGATTGCTAATACGCCAAGCATTTCAACCATTGAACGACCGGATTGTTCCGTACCAGACTTAAACATATTGTAACTTTCATAATTATACCATCAATGTTAAAATTTTAGCATAAATGATGGTTTAAATCAATATGTTTTATGTTCAGTTTATAAAAACTGAATGTTATATTTTTTAATGTGTTAGCATAATGAAGATATTCAAAAATTTGTGGCTTATTGTGCTCACCATAAACCATCGTTTATGGTGACAGCTATTTCTTTTAAGAATATTGAAGATGCCCTGACCTCGGACAGCTGTCCTCGGAGGCATGACAAGTTATTTTCTTGACTTTCACTTGTGGAGCGATGACATTAAAGATAATTTTTAAGCCCTGCTCCTTTATGGGGAGACAGGGCTCTAGTTAGTCTTTCTTTTTGTTTCGCATGAGGATCAGAGGCTGTATGATTACTGTTCGTATAACAAATTCAGCTACGAACAGCCACCATTGCCACGCTGGAGAAGTACCACACCCAAAGTCAGCCGGTTTGTGGTAAAGTCCTTCTTTCGGCTCAGAAAGTTGTGGTTCGTAGGCAACATCTTCAAACAATGTTCCATTTGTGTGTGCAATGTATAAAAAGCACGCAAATGCACAAATATGAAACAACAGTCCGATCCAAGAAAATTTTGGATTGTTGAAAGAAATAACACTTTCTATCAAAGCGATAATTCCTATACACAAGGCTATTGCAACAAGACCGACATCATATATCAAGTGATGTGCAAGGCCTGCACAAAATGGTGCCACAAGCAACACGCAGATAATTGCAGAAATCTTGTCTTGCAACCTACAGGTGTTTGAGCATACATTATGATTTAAATTCTTCATATATAAAATGATTTATTAATAGTATTGATTGAGGGTAATGTAACTCAATTTTTGAAAAAAATCAAGCATTTTGTCAAAAAAATATTGTTGCATAAAAAAAGAGGTCCGAAGACCTCTTCTTGTAAGTTTAGTAACCATCATGTCCTTGTTTATAGTTAGCGCTCAAACCACCAATTCCTTCAAGATATGTTCGAGTGGCTTCATTCGCGGCATCAATATTTTTCTGACGGCGAAATCCTGAAATAACTACTCCTTCGTCTAAGAACAATGTACGTTCTTCCTTTGTTAAACCTGGTTCTCTCTCTGCTTTACGGCGGTCGCTTTCTGCTTGAAGCTCTAGAGCCTCTTCTGTTGCCCAACTACGCAATATGTCCATGCGTGCGTTAATTTTATCTTGTCCCATAGCTGCATAATACTTCTTAGCATCATCGCTATCCAAAAAGCGGTTCATTTCTGCCTTTATTTTGAGGTCAGTTATTTCTTTTTTGTTTTCTGTCATATCTCGTTCCTTTCATAAAAAAAATTGCTTATGGTTATTTTATAACACAATTTGTCTAAAAATGCAATCATTTTGTTTAAATATAATACTTATAAGCTAATAAAAGGTTAATAAAAAAACTTATCAGTAAATCAAAAGCCTCCCCGCATGAGCAGAGAGGCTTTTGAAAACGTGAAGCTAAATGTTATAGATAGGACGAGAAACGTTTTTTACGCTAAACGCTCTGGTGCCAAAGCCGATCAACGATGGACCGCCAAGGTTGTTGGCTGCGGTTCCGATACTGAGTTCGAGCAGGTCGCCGTCTTTTGCAAATGCCAAGTGGCTGAACGCTCGATTCGTTTGGCAGTTATCGGTATCGCCGACAACATAATACTGTTCGGGTCCCTTGTTTTCTGTCTGATGCACTTTTTCTGCCAAAAAAGTGATAATGTTGACATAGCGTCCATCATGCGTCCGGATAACCATGTTATCGGATTTGCCGTACAATTTTACTTCCAGTTCCATAAAAAAAATAATTTACGTTAATAATGAATAAATTTGTGGCAAGTTAGCATATTGTTGTGCTAATTGCAAGCATTTTATAGCGATTCGACAAAATGCTAATATTCATGGCAATAAAAAATACCGACTGAATACAGCCGGTATTTTTGAGTTTGAATTATGGTTGTATTAATCACGACCAAATATACGTTTAACAGTTTTTACGCTCTTTTTAACAGTATTTACACTATTCTCAACTGTTTGAACTCCTCTATTTATCGTTCTATTTACGTCATTAATCCCATCCATAGCTCCATGAGCTCTGCCATACCCAGTATTTTTTTGGATTTTAACATGTGTCTCCTCTCGGTCTTGTCTTACATCTGTCTGATCCATATAAATATCATCCTGTCTGTTTCTTTGTTCAGCAGCTCTCTCGCGTTGTGCATTTTCACGAGTTTGAGCATATTCTCTTCTTGTTTCATATGGACCTGTACCAGTATTCATCATATAATATGCATTTCCTTTTGAATAAAATTGATTATTTAATGGTACAAAATCTCTACTACCGGCCGGATAAATTCCTTCAGATATAGGCAAAAATAAGACCTGATCCTCATTGTGAGGATCTTGTACGGCACAAGCATATACAACACCTACTTCAGGACGATTTAGGCCAGTGGTTTTTCCGCCTTGAAATTCCGGCAAAATTTGGTATCCTTTTTCCTGGATTAAGGCGCGTGTATAGGCAGGAATGCTGTTAAAAATCTCCTGAGCAGATTGCGTGCCGGGGGTATTTCTACTACGTCTTTGCTGAGGTGCAGCTGGGCGGTTATTGGTAACTTCTACCATTTTAAAAGAACCATCAGGTTGTTGTACATACTCATATCTGTTTCCTTGATTGGAATCTCCACGACTTTGAGCATTGGCTGCTGTTGGAGAAAATGATGTTACTACAGTAGCACCAACTGCCAAATTAATTGCATGTTTTCTGACTTTGCGTTTAATATTCTCAATTCTTTCCTTAGTTGTCATAACTACCTCCCTATATTGCTCATTGTTGAATGCATTGTAACATCTTTTCGTCTAAAAAACAACAAAAATCGTAAAAAAAAATCAAAAAATTGCAAAATATTACTTTTTATTGACAAAAATGTTGACTCATTGATAAAAAATAGTAGTCTGTTGTCTGTTAATCAATTTTTATTTTAATTATGAAACACGAATTTTATTTTAACGGTTATTGCGTCACTGTCCTTCAAGGCAATCTGTTGTTGGAATATGAGGCAATGTCTTATGTCGCAGAACAGTTTTGTGACGGAGTGGCAAGTGATGTCGGACAAACTGCTTGTCTGTTCAATTCTCCATTCCGTGGTGGAGTAGCGGATTATGAGCAAGTGCTTGCCCGAGATGGTATCGTCAAATTTGGCACGGCGTACGTCAGCAAGGCAATGTATGGCAAGAGGATTATCCATTCTGCAGTATTGGGAATGGATACGACATTGCCTCTGGAGGAGCGGGGAGAGATGCTCAAGCGCGCCTATCACAATATTGTGCTGGCAGCGACCGCTGCAGGTATTACCGACATAATTATGCCGGCACTTGCCACCGGCAAAGAGTATGGTTCTGTCGGTTATCAAATGTCGGCAAGATGTCTCATGGCGGCATTGGGAATGCCTCACGGAAAGATGAGAAGGCCTGTCAACATGACCGTCGTAATCCATGGTGATGAGGATTACGCAAAGTTCATGCAAAGCATGAGCAAATGGCATAAGGTTATACTATGCGACTAACTATCATGAAACAACAAACCGTCGGTTTTTAACCGGCGGTTTGTTGTTTATAGAGATTTAAGATATTGGTTAATCAATTTTAAATCAGCTATATCTTTTTTTCGTCCCATTGCTTCTTTGGTTTTCTTTAATTCTTGGATATTTTGAACAGGGATTCCATCTATTATGCAAGATTTGGGGCTATAAAAGTCTGTTCCAAAATTTATTACATTATCAATATAAAATACCTTTTTGCCAAATTTATTAATTCGTTCTAATTTACAATCAAAGTGTTGTAATAAATAAATAAATCTTCTGTTACTGAAATGTCAACATCGTGAGTGAATTTTTTTAATCCGTACATAACCATAGCCGAGCCGGAAACAACAATGTATTTTTGTGGATCAAAATTGTATTTTTTTAGGATTTTTTTTATATCACTTTTATGCATATTGTACCTAACCTCGTTTCAGTCGTTCCGGAATAATGTCATATTGCATTAAATCATCTAATGTTTCACGTTGAATAATAAGTTCAGATTTTCCGTTTTTGACCAAAACCATAGCCGGTCTGGGAACTCGGTTATAATTTGAAGCCATGGAATAATTGTATGCACCGGTGTTATAAACGCATAAAATGTCGCCGGTCTCGGTTTTAGGAAGTTCTATTTCTTTAATCAGTACATCTCCTGACTCGCAATATCTTCCGCAAATGGTAATCGTCTCGGTTTTTGATGATGCTTTTTTATTGGCTATTTGGGCAGAATATTGCGCATGATATAAAGATGGACGAGGGTTATCAGCCATGCCTCCGTCTACCGAAACAAATTTTCTGCCATGAGGCACCTGTTTGGAACTGCCGATTGTATACAATGTTACGCCTGCCGGAGAGATTATGCTCCTTCCGGGTTCTAAAAACAATGTCGGTGGCGGAATATTATATTTTTCTATGCATTGTTTTAATTTGTCTGTGACAAGTTTGCCGATTTCATAGATTGAAGGGGGAACATCGGTATCAACATATTTTACGCCAAAACCACCGCCCATATTTATTTCATTGAGTCTTAAGCCGAATTTTTGAGAAATGCGAGAAATTTCACTGCATAATATTTCTATTTCATCAGGGTAAATGCTGGTCTCAAAAATTTGGGAGCCGATATGAGCATGAAGTCCGTGAATTTTTAAATGATTATATTTTTGCAATATCAGTTCTATGGCGCTGTCAATTTGTGTTAAATCAAAACCGAATTTTGAGTCAAGGTGTCCGGTCTGAATATATTCATGTGTGTGACATTCAATCCCGGGAGTTACTCTAAGCAGAATATTGGCAACTCTCCCTTTATGCTCGGCAATAGTGTTAAGTAGTGACAGCTCGTAAAAATTGTCAACTGATATACGTCCAACACCAAGATCAAGTGCAAGTGCAAGTTCTTCTGCGGTCTTGTTGTTACCGTTAAACAGCACCTTTGCCATATTAACGCCGGATTTATAAAATGTGTAAAACTCACCGGTAGAAACAGTATCAAACCCCAACCCCTCACTGTCCAAAAGTGTGGCAACAGCTTTAGTGCATAGAGCTTTTGAGGCATACATAATATTTGTGTCAGGGTATGATGAAAATGCGGATTTATAGTCAGCAATTGTTGAGCGAATCGTGGCTTCATCAAGAACATACAGCGGGGTAGAATATTTTTGTGCAAGCTTGACCAGATCGCAACCGCCGATAGACAGGTTACCATCTGAGTTTGTTGTCGTGCTGATTGGTTTTTGTGATTGGTTGGTACTCGGTTTCATGATATTTTGCCTATTTTACAATCTTGCTTAAGGGAACAAGTTTAAGACCTTTTTCTTCTAACGTCGGAAGCCATGATTTGAGTGCTTCATAGGTTTGAGCCTTAGGGTGTCCGATAGCAATTACATAACCGCGCGAACGAGCAATTTTTTCGGCTTGGTGCAGTTGTCCCATGATATAATCAAAGTTATCTTTGTTGTCTAAAAATACGTTTCTCTCGGCAAGTTTTACGCCATGACGTTTTGCTTCTGACGGACCAACGGAATGTGAAGTGGTTTTAGAGTCCAGAAAGATTAAATTGCGTTTGGCAAGTTCTTCCATAACAATTGCCATTCGGTGAGGATCTTCGGTAAATTTACTCCCCATATGATTGTTGACAGCGACAATATCAGGAAACAGTGAAAGCATTTCCTGTAAAGTTTGAGAAACCTCTTTATCGCTCATTGAGGTGGTAAGCATTTTGGGCGTAAAATGTTGCATAACCTGTGGCTCCATCGGTAAATGAGCCATAATTTCCTGTCCACTGAGCTTAGAATTTGCTATTTGCCTTTTGAGGTTGTCAGCATAAGTCAAAAAAGACACTGTAAGCGGATATTTTAAACTGCTGATATCCTTGGTACGCTTTATATTTATGCCCATATCATCAATGACAATTACTACTTGAGGAGAACTATCTGTCAAAGTAACCGATGTATTGTCCTCTTCCGGAAGCAAAATATGATTGTCATCTGTTAAGGTTTCTTCATATAGTTTATAAATTGCATCATCGTCATTTAAGGCGTTGTGTTCTTCGGCATTCATTGCCTCAATAATATCATCTATTGAGGTGGGGTGTGTTTCTTCATATTTCAAGGATAAATTTGATGAAACGTCCTTAAAACGCGAACTATGGTAAGCCGAAGAAATCAGTAGTGTAGAAACGACAACTCCAATCAGAAAGAGAATTTTGAGTGCAATGTGCCGAAATTCATGTTTTTTTTGGTTATCCGATGTTTTTATACGCATCAAAAGCGGCTGCAAAGGCAACTGCAACTGGCGTTCAATTTTGCGCGAACTCTTTGCCGAGTTTTGCGATCTTTTAATTTTGTGGTATTTTGTTTTTTGCGGCACGGCGCAAGCCCCCACCTGCTCTATCTGTTACGCAAAGTTGGAAATGCAATAACATCGCGAATGGTTTCGGCACCGGTCAGCAAAATTGCCAAACGGTCAATTCCCATTCCCATACCGCCGGTAGGCGGAAGAGCATTTTCAAGTGCTGTAACATAATCTTCATCAAGCATTTGAGCCTCATCATCACCGGCCTCTCGTTCAGCACACTGAGCATCAAAACGAGCCTTTTGATCTAACGGGTTAGAAAGCTCGGAGTATGCGCAGCCGATTTCCATACCGCCGACATAAGCATCAAAGTGTTCAACTAGGCGGGGATTTGAGCGGTGTACTTTAGCCAGCGGAGAAATATCACGAGGCATATCCATAACCAAAATCGGTTGAACAAGGTTTGATTCAACTTTTTCATCAAAAATAAGTTGGACAACTTTGCCCCAGTTACTGCAATCAGAAGCATCTATACCGATAGATTTTGCCATATCGCGAGCTTCTTCAACCGTTTCGGCTTTCATCAGATCAATACCGGCATATTCATTAACCAATTCAACAATAGATTTACGGGCAAACGGCTTAGATAAATCAATTTCAGTACCGTTTACGGTGATGGTTTCAGTACCGTTGACTTCTTTACATACAAAACGCAATAAATCAGGGATAAGCTCAGCCATATCATTATAGTCTGCATAAGCCTGATATGCCTCAAGTGCCGTAAATTCGGGATTGTGTTTTTTATCAATGCCTTCGTTACGGAAGTTGCGACCAATTTCAAATACACGATCAAAACCGCCGACTACTAGGCGCTTGAGGAACAATTCAGGTGCAATACGCAAATATAAATCCATATCGAGTGTATTATGGTGAGTAATAAACGGTTTTGCATTAGCTCCACCCATGATGGTCTGAAGCATAGGAGTTTCAACTTCCATAAATTTGTGTTGTTCAAAATAGTGACGAACAGCAGATGTGATTTGGCAACGTTTTTTGAAAATTTCACGGCTATCATCGTTCATAATAAAATCAACATAGCGTTGACGATAACGAGCCTCCACATCAGTCAAACCATGGAATTTTTCGGGTAATGGTTGAAGTGATTTACCGATAATATCAAATTTTTCGGCAGCAATTGAGAGTTCTCCGCGAGGAGTGCGACGAACAAAGCCGCTGACACCGACCAAATCACCAACATCAAGGCTCTTTAAGAGTTCAAGTCCGGCTTCGTCAAGATGTGACTTGTGGCAAAAAATTTGGATTTTTCCGCTGATATCTTTCAAATCAATAAACATACCACTGTTACGTACAGCCATAGCGCGACCGGCGACGGTTACACGGTCTTCGGTATCAACACCGGCTGCAAGGTCAGCATATTTTTTCTGTAAATCATCGGCAAAAGCGTTAGGTTTAAAGCAATAAGGGTAAGGATTGTAGCCTTTTTCAAACAAGGCGTTCAGCTTGGTAAGTCTTGATTCTCTATGTATATTGGTCTCATTTGCCATGATTATAGTTCCTATTCTGCTAAAATTTTCAATAAAACTGCCGATTAATATACACAAGTATGTTGAAACTTGCAACCGAAAATAAAGCTTGACGTTCAAAAAGAACTAAAGTAGAACATTTATATAAATTAACGGAGAAAATGCCATGTTGACACCAAAGCAATATAAACTGTTGATGTTTATTGACAATACCATCAAAGAAACCGGTTGTTGCCCTTCTTTTGAAGAAATGAAAGGAGCAGTCGGAATTAAGTCAAAGTCAGGTATTCATGCCTTGATTGAAGAATTGGTCGAGCGTGAATTTATTCGCAAACTGCCACATAAGGCTAGAGCCTTAGAAGTCTTGAAAATTCCGCGTTTTAAACCTCGCGATATAATTGAAGAAGAAAAGAAAATTAAGCTGGCACTGCAAAATTCGTCAGCACAGATTCCTTTGTACGGCAAAATTGCGGCAGGAACGCCGATTGAGGCAATTGCTTATGAAAATGAAACCGTATCTGTGCCATATGATCTGGTAACAAGAGGTGACTTTTACGCTTTACGAATAGAAGGCGAATCGATGATTGAAGCCGGAATTATGGATGGCGATTTGGCAATTATTAAACGTGCAGAAACCGCTGAAAATGGGCAAATAGTTGTTGCTCTGGTCGATGACAATGAAGCAACACTCAAAGTATGGCAGAAAAAAGATAATGAAATCTGGCTCAAACCGTGCAACAAAGACTACGAAATTCGTAAGCTTCACCCTTCTCAGGTGAAAGTTCAAGGAATTTTGAACGGAATTATTCGCAGTTATAATTAAATTTTGTCAAATTCTACTTGATTTTTTGTATAAATACGCTATAATAGGGTCAATAAAAGTAGCAAATGGAGATCAGAGATGGCAAAAGATAGACCGTATTTCGAGTTGGAAGCACCAAAAGATGCAAATAGTGCTGAAGAACTTAACAGATATTATGAGCAGAACAAAAAACTGAACGAAGATAAGTACGAGTCTCAACAAAGAGAAATTACAGAGCTTGAGGCTGAGCAGACAGCGGAAAATACTTCTACAGATTTAAAAGAACTTAAATTAAAAGTGGCTAAGTATCTCGCAAACATTAATGTATGTGATAAATCTCTTGCTGCTTTGAAAAGCAATCCTGAGCAATTTGCTACATTGGATTTTTTTAAGGAACGTATCGGAGAAGACCCTGATGTTGCAAAGGCAATCTTAGATCTTGATAATGAGCCGTTCAAACTGTCAATTGCTCTGAAATCAGGTGTAAACATAGAGGTTTCTGACGGAAAGGTTTATCTTGATTCTGAAGAAATGGATGCTCAAAAAATGCATGACACAATTGCGTTTTTAGGGCAACATGGTCTGGTTGAGAATAGCGAAAATTTAGAAATTAAGGATGCCGATGAACAAGTACAAGCTTGTTTTGATGAAGCCCAAGAACAATTTGAAGAGGAATCGTATGGCGGATCGCAGATCTTTGGAATAACTGAAGATGGTGGAGAAATACCGCCTGAAGAACTCCAGCAATTGTCAGAGGCCGAAATGGCTGCAGCAGATAGCAAGCAATCAGATGCAACAAGTGAAAATGCTGTTAGTGACAATAATGAGAGTTATAAAGGTTTTGGCGGAGAAGCTCCAACTTCAGCAACAAGCGATAAAAAAACAGATTCTAAAAATAATCCGTTAAAAGCAGCCTGTGATTCGATTGAAGGATGGTGTAATAAGAACAAACGCAGAAACTACAGTTATTTCATGGGTAGCACACTGGGTTGGACTACTTTTACCATATATCCGGGAGAAGATCGCAACCAGAACATAAAGCCGGTTACAAAAGATAAAGACGGAAAAATCAAGGTAAACTACGAGTTTAAGGTATATGCTCGTATGCGTAACGGAAAGTTGGAAATTTGCTATTCATTGCCGCCGGGGCAAAAACTGACTGATGATCAGGCTGATATAATCGCAGGTATGTTCGATGATGCCGGTGTTAAAAATATCGACTTTAAGACAATGAGCAATGCAAACCAGGCAATTATGCGTACAGCGTGCGCCAAAAAATTACTTGTACCGACCAGTCATAAACTTGATCAAGAGCGTTATGATAAGATGATTGATGCGGCAGGAAAGAAAAATGACCCTAACAGCCCGAAGCTGTATGCATATAAGAAGGATTTGGCTCTACAAATGGCAAGGTATCTTCAAAATGAAAAGGGGATTGATTGGCGTAACGATAAAAACAAGAACAATCCTTCCTGCCGTCGTATACGGTGGGCAATCGGGGCTTATGAGTTGCATCCGTTCCGTGATCTTTGGGAAGACTTTGGACTGCGTGCAGAATACGAAAAACGCTTGGCTGCAGGATCTCCTGGTGATCCTGATTGTACAGATTATGAAAATGGCGCAGTCAAAGTTATCGGTTCAAAAATGGCAGTATATTCATTGTTTGAAATGTTCAATAAAAATGCTTCTAAGGACGTAAAACATCTACTGAGCCCTAATTGTAAGGAACTAACTGGGGAAGAAAAAGACGCATTACGAGTGTTTGTAAATGATACCGGATTGAAACTAGATACAGTGGTGCGCGATATGCCTCCTGCATCTTTGTTGACCATATATGGTGCAATGTGTAAAACACAAGAAGAAATAGTAAAAACGGATCTCGAAAAAGAGTATCTCAATGTTGCTCGTAGTAATCATGAAAATGGTTCTCGTGATGATCCTGAAGAAAAGGCTATCAGCAGAATGTTCTCTCGTGCCAATACAATGATTAACAGCTTGAACGATGAATTATCTGATTGTAATTTGCCGCAGATTTACCTAGCAAAGAAAGATACTCCAAAGTATAATTTTGCAGCAGCAAAAGAAAAGGCTGCACAAGAAGGGTATAAATCTAAAGGCAGACAATACGATGCTGGAGCTTCTAAGGTACGTTACCTTGATAAAAATAACGGAAGAAACGATTAATTTTCGTAAGAGATTAAAATATATCAACAAACCCAAAGCCACTCGAAATCGGGTGGCTTTTATTGTGATAATTTTGTTGACAAAATTTTCTTCTAATGGTATGATTGCCATGATAATTGATTATTGTTAACCATATGATTTTTATAGGTATGAAAAGATTATTATTGATTCTGGCTGTTACCATTATGGCGATATTGCTGACAGCGTGTGTTGATAGAAGCACAAATAGTGCACCTACGGAGCAACAATCTCCAACTGATGAGGAATTGTCAGTTTCCAAGAAAAACTGTATTAAGAGAGTTGGAAAATATGTAGCAAGCTATCGTGGTTGGGCCAAACATAATTACAGTAGAACTGTTGTCCTATTGGATAATGGCAGTGTACTTGAATGGGTAGACGATGATTATGATAAATCATTCACGCTATTGCAACCGGGGGATACTCTTATCTACAAAATGGAGCGTGATAAAACTATTCCCTTAAATGTCGTTTGTGCACAGTAAATATCATTAAGGCCTGCCGTTTGGCAGGCCTTGCCTGATTCTATAGCCCGACGATGCGTTGCAAAGCTTCTTCTACTTTTGCTTTGTTTTCCATGGCTTCAGTTTGACGGCGACGTTCTTCTTCAACCACCGCAGCGGGAGCTTTATCAACAAATGCCGGATTGCTCAGCTTGCGGGCATAGCCTTCAAGGTTTTTATTTAACCCGTCAAGCTCTTTTTGCAAACGTTCACGCTCAGCAGCAAAATCAACAACTCCTTTAAGCGGAATTAAAATTGAACTTTCTCGGCAAACGGTTTGAACCATATCGGGGGTAATTTCGCCACTATAAACCTCTGCTTTTTCAAGGCGGGCAAGCGAACAAATAATATCGTTAAATTGCTGCAAATCTGCAACTGATTGCTCACTGCAGCCCTGTAAATAAGCTGTTAACTTAGCTCCGGCGGGGAGATTCATTTCAGCGCGCAGAGAACGGATTGATGTAATCAAGTCAATTGCCCAGTCAATGCTTGTAATCTCATTGGTATTAACGTTTTCGTTTTCCGGCCATTGAGCATTAATGATATCCTGATCGCTTGCGTGCGAATTTTTCCACAGTTCAGCAGTCACAAACGGCATAAATGGGTGTAGCATTATCAAAATACGCTCCAACACCCATGCAAATGTTGCTCTGGTTTCAGCTTTGAGTTTTTCATCTGTTCCATAAAAAATCGGTTTGGTCATTTCAATATACCAATCACAGAAAGATCCCCAAACAAACTGATAAACTCCGTTTGCCGAATCAGAAAAACGGAAATTGTTCAAGTTTTCGGTTAACTCGTTTGAAGTCTGTCTTACCTTGGCGATTACCCATTTATTGACCGGATGTTTAACTGAGTTGATGTCAAAGTTATCAGGCAAAATGCATTCGTTCATTTCTCCAAAGCGAGCAGAATTCCACAGTTTGGTGGCAAAATTGCGATAACCTTGAATCCGTGATTCAGAAATATTAATGTCGCGGCCTTGAGTTTCCATCGCTGCCATAAAGAAGCGCAGGGCATCAGCTCCGTATTTTTCAATAAGTTCCATCGGGTCTACTGTATTGCCTTTGGATTTTGACATTTTACGTCCCTGCTCGTCCCTAACAAGTCCGTGAATATAGCATTTTTTGAATGGAACTTTTTTCATGACATACATGCTCATCATCATCATGCGGGCAACCCAGAAAAAGATGATGTCAAAAGCCGTTATGAGTAAAGATGTCGGATAAAAAGTATCAAGATATTCAGTTTTATCAGGCCAGCCAAGGGTTGAGAAAGCCCAAAGTCCTGATGAAAACCATGTATCTAAAACGTCAGTCTCACGGCGTAATTCAACATGTTTGCCATAATGCTTATCGGCAACAGCTTGAGCTTCTTCTTCATTTTCCTCGCAGAAGATAGTTTCATCCGGACCGTACCAAATCGGCATTTGGTGTCCCCACCACAATTGGCGCGAAATACACCAAGGCTGAATGTTACGCATCCACTCAAAATAAGTCTTTTCATAGCTTTTAGGAACAAACTCCATATCACCTTTTTCAACTACTCGCATGGCTTCAACCGCGAGTTTTGGAGCATCAACGAACCATTGGTCGGTCATTAACGGTTCAATAACAACGTTTGAGCGATCTCCATAAGGAATAACCATCGGGTGATCTTCAATCTTGTCCATAAGCCCCATGCTATCTAAGGTTTCAATTGTCTTTTTGCGGGCAGATTGAGTATCCATACCCTCAAAAGGAGTGTTTTCATTTAAGGTAGCATCAGGATTGAGGATATTTACTAACGGCAGGTTATGACGTTTGCCGACTTCAAAGTCATTAAAATCATGCGCAGGAGTGATTTTTACCGCACCGGTTCCTTTAGTCGGATCAGCGTGTTCATCGGCAATAATCGGTATGGCTTTATTGATAATCGGAATAATACATTCTTTGCCGATAAGGTGTTTCAGCTTTTCGTTGTCTTTTGAAATAGCAACGGCGGTATCACCGAACATGGTCTCAGGTCTGGTGGTGGCAATGTGAACAAACTCACCATCTTCACCTTTAATCGGATATTTGTAATAGTACATCTTGCCGACGGTTTCTTTTTGAATAACTTCCAAATCAGAAACTGCAGTCATAAATTTTGAGTCCCAATTTACGAGTTTTTTGGCTTTATAAATCAGGCCATCTTTATAAAGACTGACAAAAACCTTACGCACAGCACGGGACAATCCTTCGTCCATGGTAAAACGTGCACGTGACCAATCGCAAGAAGCTCCCAAGCGACGCAATTGATTGCAAATGGTTCCACCGGATTTTTCTTTCCACTGCCAAACGGTTTCTATAAACTTTTCACGTCCCAAGTCGTGGCGGGTAATACCTTGTGCGGCAAGATTACGCTCTACAACCATTTGGGTGGCAATACCGGCATGATCCATACCAGGTTGCCAAAGAACATTTTTGCCTTGCATACGATTGTAACGAATCATAATGTCCTGCAGAGTGTCGTTAAGGGCGTGTCCCATATGCAAAACTCCGGTTACATTAGGTGGAGGAATAACAACGGCAAAAGCCTCTTTATTTTTGTTCATATTGGGTTTGAAGGCTCCCTTGGCCTCCCATTCAGCATATATTTTTTCTTCAAAATTTTTCGGATCGTAAGTCTTTTCTAACATCTATCTTTTCCTGTTTATTTATTAAATGCAATCAATCCGCTGATTATTTTTACAAGCGGTACTCAAAAAAATGTGAGGCCGAGACCAATTGTTAGCGTATTCCGGCCTTTGCCATCACTCGCTCTATTTCTTTTTGTACGGCTTGAGGTAATTTTTCCTGTAGCCATTGTTGCAAAACCGGAACAACCTCGTTTAAAACAGCTGCTTCGGCAAGATTGCGCGCTGATACATCGGTTTGTGGCTGCTGCTTACGGCGTTGTGCAAAAATAGCAGCAAAGTCATCAAGTATTCCGGATGATATATCGTTGCCCATAGCAATATGTTTTGCCGTCTGCGGGACCGGATTATGAACGCTGACAACCGGTATTGAAAGCTGTGGTTGATCGGTATTAGCCTTAAGAGGCTGAGGTTTATCCATAAGGCGACGGATATTATTGCATATATTGGCAATGTCCTCTTCCGTGGGATCGGATACGGTCGATTTTGAGTTCGATGAAGTCGGAGATACTGCAACAAAAGGAACTTCCGGCTGAGCAATTTTGCGCTCTTGGGATAACGTCTCATTTGCAACAGAACCGGTGTCAGAGCTCAGGATATTGCGGATTGATGCTAATATCTCGTCCATTGATAATTCTTGTGTATTTTGATCCGTCATGTGTGTTCCCTGTTTAATCAATTGACGTCGATAGCCACTTATCACGGGTTTCTTTGTAATAAACCTTCGGATTGTATATATCAACGTCAAGTTTGAGGTTTTTGGCTGTTAACTTACCCATTGCCTGCATAACCTGCATTGCCGACAAATAATATTCACGACGAGCCTTAACGACCTCGACTTGAGAGTTAAGCAGAGTTTGGTAGGCATCTAAAACATCCAAAATAGTGCGATTGCCGAGAGCCTCCTCTTTTTTAACGCCGTCTAGTGCAATTTTGTTGGCATCGACACGGTCTACCAAAGCTTTAATTTGGGCGTCATATGCAACCATAGACTCCCAACTTCCCGTAATTGAGGATACGGCAGCACGCTTTGCACTTGCAACCTGTTCTTGAGCTTGCCATTTGGCATATTTGCTTTGACGAATGCGAGCACGATTTTCACCGGCATCATACAATGGGATTGAGGCATTAAGTCCCCATGTAATATCATCAACCGTGGTATTAGGATCACCGTGGTGTTTTGAATTTGCTTTTGATTTAGTAGCACTGCCGGTTGCCGCAACTTGAGGAGCCAGAGATCCATAATTGGCTTTAACTGCGTATTCGCGTGATTCAAGGGCTTCTTTGGCCTGAAGAACTGCAAAGTTATTGTCCATAGTGTAACTCAAGGCACGATCAAATGTTGCCGGTAAAAACGTGTGAATATTTGTAGGCTCACTCAAATGTTCGGGAGCTTTACCAATGACCTGCTTATAAACGGCCTTGGAGACCTCGAGCGTTCCTTCGGCACTTATACGGCTGGCAATAGCCTGAGAATAGCTTGATTTTGCCTGAGCGACATCGGTACGAGTGAGTTCACCGACATTAAAACGTTCTTGTGTTTCATCAAGTTGTTTTTTTAGGAGTTTTTCATTGTTTTTTTGCAGGTCAACAATTGCCTCATCTCTAACAACATTCAGATAAGCTTCTGAAGCACTCAAGAATATGGCCTGTTCATAGTTTGACAAGTTATATTGCTCAGCACGGACAGCTTTATCGGCAGATTTTACGGAGTTTAGTGTAGAAAAACCTGAAAACAAAGGCTGACTGATTGTAGCCCCGAGAGCCTGTGCCGTGCGTCCGTCTTCTGAAGGATTGCGATTGTTGTCTGTATTAGAATCGCTGTATTGTCCCGTTAATGCAATGCTGGGACGATATCCGGATTTTGCTATTGCAACATTTTCATCGACAGAACGCAGATAAGCTCTTTGAGCCTGCAAATCAGGATTACTGCGGTATGCTTCAGCCAAAGCTTCAAAAACTGTTTCTGCCTTGGCGGTTGAACACGCCAAAACTCCCATGGCAACAATCGGGAGTATATACTTTTTCATATATTCACCTCTTATAAATATTACTCAGGCGATTATATTACTTTTTTTGATGATTGCAATTATAAAATTGCAGATTTCGTTAACGATATTTCAAACAATTTAGATGTAAACTGCGTGCAAATTAAGGATATTTATGAGGAAAAAATGGTTAAAAACAATTCCGTAATACTAAATGAAATTGATAAGGCAAGACTTAAGCTATCAATTGAGCACTATATCAATTATTTTATCGGTAAAAGAGTGTGCGAAATCACCAAAGAAGAAGCTTTGAAGGCCATATCGTTGGCAGTGCGTGAATTTGCAATGGATCAGATGTATAAAACCATTGCTCGTTATAATCATAACAATGCAAAACGAATCTATTATTTGTCCGTAGAATATTTGATTGGGCGTTCACTTGAAAACAATTTGCACAATCTGGGATTGTTTGAGGCTCTGAAAAGTATAAAAATCGAAGGTTGGCCATGGAAAAATCTGGAAGAAATCTTTGATACCGAATATGATCCGGCACTTGGAAACGGCGGTTTGGGCAGACTTGCCGCTTGTTATTTGGATTCAATGGCTTCTCTTGGAATCCCCGGTTTCGGTTATGGAATTAACTATGAATATGGTCTGTTTAAACAAAAATTTGAAAACGGCTATCAGGTCGAGCATGCAGACGGTTGGGACGGTGAAAACTCACCATGGCAATTTGCAAGAAATGATCGCAAAGTGACGGTTCCGCTTTATGGCGAAGTTGAAACATCTGTTAACAGTGTCACCGGTGAACCTGTTTTTATTTGGAAAAATACAAGACCAATCTATGGTATTCCATTTGATTTTCCGATTGTCGGATATAACGGAAAATCTGTAAACTATCTGCGTTTGTTCTCTGCCCAGGGAGATGAACAGCTTGACATCAATATTTTCAATAAAGGCGGATATATTGATGCATTGCGCGATAAGATCGAAAGCGAAACCGTTTCAAAAGTGCTTTATCCTTCAGACGCTGTAGAATCAGGAAAAGAACTGCGACTGAAACAACAGTATTTCTTTGTTTCGTGCGCTATTCAGGACATTATACGCCGCTTTTTAGAAAAAAGTAATGATTTTCATAAAATGCCTGATTACATTTGCATTCAACTAAATGATACTCACCCTGCTCTGGGAATTCCTGAAATGATGCACCAGCTGGTTGACGTGTATGGACAATCGTGGGATGCGGCATGGGAGATTACAACAAAAATCTTTGCTTATACAAATCATACCTTGCTACCTGAGGCTTTAGAAACTTGGAATGCAAGGATGTTTGGCAATATGTTGCCGCGTCACTTGCAGATTATATATGAAATCAACAGGCGATTTATGGAGTTTGCACGTTCGCGCTTTGGCAATAACACGGCAAAACTCGATAAGGTTTCAATTGTGTTTGGGCAAGGTGATAACCAAATTATTCGTATGGCAAACTTGTCGATTGTAGGATCGTTTAAGGTTAACGGGGTGGCAAAGTTGCATACAGAACTGCTAAAAACCCGTTTGGTTCCGGAATTTTTTGAGTTGTGGCCGGATAAGTTTTTAAATGTCACTAATGGCGTTACCCCAAGACGGTGGCTTTATCATGCAAATACAGAATTGTCTGACTTAATCACTTCGCGCATCGGAGAAGATTGGATTACTAAGCTTGATACTCTAAAAGAGTTGGAAGATTTTGCTGATGATGCGTCTTTTGTAAAAGAGTTTATGAATATTAAACAACATAACAAAGAAAAGTTGGCCAATAAAATTTTGAAATCAACCGGAGTTGTTGTTAATCCCAAGAGTATATTTATAATTCAGGCAAAGCGTATTCATGAATACAAGCGGCAACTGATGACCATTTTGCAAGTTATCGGTGATTATCTGGCGATTATAAACGACAATGTTTATCCGGCGACACCTAAAACTTATATCTTTGCGGGCAAAGCCGCTCCTTCTTACAATTTTGCTAAAATGATAATTAAGCTTATCAATAATGTTGCAGATGTAATCAATCACGATGCTCGCGTTAATGACATGATTAAAGTGGTGTTCGTGCCTGATTATAAAGTTTCTCTTGCCGAACTGTTGATTCCGGCGGCAGATATAAGTATTCAGAACTCAACCGCAGGTTTTGAGGCATCGGGAACGGGAAATATGAAATTTGCCCTTAACGGCGCATTGACTGTCGGTACTTATGATGGCGCAAATATTGAAATCAGAGAGGCTGTCGGTGAGGAGAACTTTTATCTCTTCGGATTGCGTGATGAGGAAATTGTCAAAATGCGGAGAAATAATTCTTATCACCCACATGATGTATACGAGCAATCAGAATATATCAAAAGAATTATGAATACACTTAATTCAAATATGTTCTGCGAAAAAGATTATGTGTTGTTGTTCAAAATGATATTTGAAGAGTTGCTTGCGCGTGACTATTTTATGGTGCTGGCTGATCTTGAAGAATTTAATGAGACAATGCATGAAGCTGAGCGTGACTATCGCAATAAGAAGAAATGGGCGCAAAAAGCTATTCTTAATATTGCAAGAATTGGTCGTTTTTCTAGTGATAGATCGGTAATGGATTATGCAAGAAAAATCTGGCATGTAAAACCTGTAAACTAAGATGTCACCATTAATTGTTTCTTAAACAAATTATGATAATTTGTTCGCAAAGTAGATAAATTGCGGAGCAAAACAATGAAACTATCAAAGATTTTACTTGTTCTTATGTCGGGAACATTTTTGAGTACATCAGCCAATGCGCTTGATGTTACATCGGGCTATTTAAACAGTCTGACCGGTTCAAACATCAGTTGGTCAGATTCTACCGGAACAGCGGTGCAGATTGGTGACCAAACTTTTTATTATACATACACCAAACCGGCAGGTTACGAAGAAACAACAGAACACTACACAGATGAAAGTATCATAGGTAAGTTGTTTACCGGTGAATATCATACAGAGAATACCAATCCCCTTATTAAGATAAATTCTTCCGGATTTGCAATTGAGTCTGATTTTGTAAACAATGCAACAGATTCTAGTTCTGGTACGGCTTATAGTGCAGCTATGTATATTACAGGAACAGATACAAGTGTTAGTAGTATAAAAGGAAATTTTGTTAATAATAGCGTTAAAGGGCCTGCTGCAGTAGGTGGTGTTATATATACTTCTCCTAGCGTTGTTATTGATGTTATAGAAGGTAATTTTATTAATAATTCTACCGATGCGACAGGAGCATCTGAAGTTCAAATAACTCACGGTGGTGCAATCGATCTTCATGGCGGTGCTAATACTATAAGAGCCAATTTTATTGGTAACCATGCGAAATCAAATGCTGCAAACGCTATTGGCGGTGCTATTGCAAATAATACGGTAAGCTCATCATATACCGGTCCTGATAAAATTCAGTTGATAGAGAACAGTAATTTTATCGGTAATGTAGTAGAATCTGTTTCCGGAGCGGCTATGGGGGGTGGTATTTACAGCAACCAAGGAATTGGCGATATTGTAAATTCTAATTTCCTCTATAACAAAGCTATCGGTAATGAAAATTCTCACGGTGGGGCAATTTATTCAACCAGAAATCTACAAGTTACCGCAGACAATGGAACATCATTGTTTGAGGGCAATACAGCAAATGGTGAATCAAATGCTATTTATATGGCGGGAGCAAGCAGTTCAAATTTGATTGATTTGAACTTAACCGGCACGAATAACGGCGTTCTTACGATCAATGATGGTATTGATGGTGAGAACTATAATATCAACATTCTTGGTTCAAACGGTGGCGAAGTTGTTCTTAATAATAAAGTTGAGCATTTTAACAATTTGAACATCAGCGAAGAAGCAATTATGCATATGGGTTTGAACGCTGATATCAGCGGTCAAAGCATGGTCTTCTCCGGCACGGGTGGTTCTAAACCGACTATAAAAGTTGATTTGGAAGTCGATAAAGCCAATCAAACAACTAAAACCGGCATGATTAATTTGAGCGGAGATGTTAGCGGTGACTATAATGTGATTGTAAACTCGCTCAATACAGACGGTTACACCGGTGCATATGCGGCATTCCTGACTGCCTTGAATGATACCGACAGCAGTGATGAGAGCTTTACGGTCAGCCGTGTAATCGGTAACCCGTATATGTGGAAAGCTTTGCTGAA
>JBGULQ010000006.1:0-56068 GCA_045116295.1 Alphaproteobacteria bacterium | reverse complement strand
CGCCGGGCTCACCAATAAAATAAAGACCGCCTGCAAAGGTGGTCTTTTTTCGTATCCTTAAAAGGGCGGGCTTCGAACCCAAGGGTTAGCGATGGTTTATACTTGCTTTATGCTTGAAAAAATGGTATTATTCTGTGAAATGAGAGGTATAAAATGAACATAGATGAATTTGAATTTTTAATGGATGGGTGCATTATTGAACAAGACGGCGGCGGAAATGTGGTTTTTAAGCCCTACCGTTTTCAAAATGGTATTATTCTGCAAAAAATTGTTCCAGGAAGCAAAATGCCTCTTAATGAATTTTATAATAATGTTAAAAATTACAACCAAGAATATCAAAACCGAAAAAAAATGAAGCAGCAAAAAGCTGAACATTTTTCAAAAATGTCACCTCAGCAGGCTGCCGAACTTCCATTAGAAAAGAAAATTGAGTATTTTGAAATGCTGTTTCCAGATAAGATGCGTAAGGGCGAGCTTATTGAAGTATGTAGAAAAAATGCGGACAATATACGAGCATGCCTGTTTAATATCGATTTTCCTCAGAGCTTTTGGAATAGAGAAAAGAAGTTGGCTGATCGCTATGTGGCTTTAATTGCCAGCCGTCCGGAGATAACCGAGAAAATGGAAAATTGGGCTGTCACCTCTTTAGATGACAAAAAGGAGATAATACAACAAGCCCGTGAAGTATTTAAATATGTATATGGTGTTGCTCCGAACATTCACTTTTTTAAACCTGAAGAATATGATAAAAAAGGTCTGAGTGATGATACTCATATTGACGCAGCTTATAATGACGGAAAAGGAAACATTTATTTCAATTTGGATCGTTTGGATAGAAGTAATAACTTTTTTGCAATATCAGTTCTGTTCCATGAAGCCACACACTATCGACAAGATGTACAGAGTTTTGATAACGAATTGATTGATCGTCTCTTTAGGTGCAATGCTGAATTTGCCGCGACTTATGAAGAAATTGATGGGGATCACCAATCTGCCGATTATGGCGACTTACGTTCAATGCAACCAACAGAAAACCACGCTTACGCGCTTCAGGAATATGTTGAGCAACAACTCATGGAAAAAACCGGAATAAGCAAAACAGATGACAGGGACTTGGATGCTGAAACGAAAAATCTCCATAACAAGGCTTTTTCAATGGCCAAAATTGCTCAATATCATTCGGCAAAAAATCGTTGAGATATACAACAACACAAGCCTCCATTGCGGGAGGCTTGTGTTGAATAAGATATCATTTAACGATGAGTTTATACAAATCCAAATCACGCACGGTATTTTTCATCCTAAGCTTTGCTCATAATCATAAGTTTTAGAGCTAAATAAAATATTATAATACTTTGTATGTGTGAGTTTTTTCGATGCGTCGTGTACGATTTTTATGTACTACCAATATTATGTTTTTTATGTTTAGATTTTATACGACCAAATAATATAACTGGAGGTTGAAATGGCACATGATAAAGATGGAAAAAATATTGATGACGGAATCAGGGATATTATTTTGATTGATAAGATCTATCAAAGTTTTGAGGCATTGGAAGATACGCTCGGAAAGTTAAAATTGGAAGAACCTTTGTTTATGACATATATGGCAAAAAAATCTTTTGCAGATAAAGTCTTTAACCAGATAAAACATTATCACGAAAAAGTTCAGGCAAAAAAATATATAAATTAAAGATTATTACTCTTTTTTCCAAGTAGTGCCCTGCGGGGTATCCTCTAAAATTATGCCCTGCTCTTTCAAATGGCTACGAATAGCGTCGGCCTTGCTCCAGTCTTTTGATTTTTTGGCCTCAAGACGTTCATTAATCAAGCGTTTGATCTCTGCTTCATCAACTTCTGAGTTTGCAGTCAAATTTCCCTTAAACCAGTCTTCAGCATCATGGTATAAAAGTCCCATGACTTCCGCACTGCGCAATAGCAACGACTTGTATTTTTGTTTGTCAGCCAATGATGTCGCCTTGTTAAGGTTATTGGCAATATCATGCAGATAACTTATAGCCAGCGGAGTATTGATATCATCAGACAAGGCCTCAATCACACGTTCATCAGGCTCAATTTCGGCTGTCGGCACGTCTTTTACGCGGAGTAGCGCGTTGTAAAATTTATCCAGAATTTGTTTGGACTGTTTCAACCCATCAAAAGTGAAGTTAAACGGTTGGTGGTAATGTGTACTTATAAACAGTAGGCGCAGAGCCTCTGCCGGATATTCGGTAATCAGCTGATTGACGGTATAAAAGTTGCCAAGAGATTTTGACATCTTAACCCCGTCAACCATTAGCATTCCCGCATGCACCCAATAATTGGCAAAAGTGTCATTGGGGTGGGCACAAAGTGATTGAGCGCATTCGTTCTCGTGGTGAGGAAAGATTAAATCGGCACCACCGCCATGAATATCAAAAGAATTGCCTAAATATTTAGAACTCATTGCCGAACACTCAAGGTGCCAGCCGGGACGACCATAGCCCCATGGGCTGTCCCAACCAGGTTGATCAGCGGTTGAAGGCTTCCACAAAATAAAATCAGCAGGATTTTTCTTATAATCAGCTACTTCAATGCGCGCGCCCGCTAACATTTCTTTCATACTGCGACCGGACAAAAAACCATATTTGGGCATAGAATCAACTGAGAAAAGTACATGTCCATCGGTTTCATAAGCATGACCATTTTTGAGTAAAAGTTCGACCAACTCTATCATTTCCTGCACAAATTCGGTCGCGCGAGGACGATAGTCCGGATCTTTGACATTTAAGGCGTGCATATCGTCAACATACCACTGATATGTCTCGGCTGTTATTTCGCTGATCGGCTTGCCGGTTTGTTGATGTTTGTTCAAAATCTTGTCATCAATATCCGTAATGTTTGAAACATAAGTAACGTGCTGATCTCCGTATATCTGGCGCAATACACGATTAAGTACGTCAAAAACCACAGCTGACTTTGCATTGCCAAGATGAGCGCGATCATAAACCGTCGGACCGCAGACGTACATACGGACGTTTTTCTCATCAATGGGGCTAAATTTTTCCTTACGCTTGGTGAGTGTATTGTGCAGATACATGTAGTATTCTCCTAGGCTTCTTTGCCATTAAGGCGGTCATGGACACGTTCAAAACCAATAAGCGGCAACAAAATTTTGAGTTCAGGTCCATCATCCATGGCTGTAATAGCCTTACGCAGCGGATGGAACAAGTCTTTTCCTTTGCGACCGGTCTTAAGCTTTATTTCATTTATCCAGCTGTTAAATGTGTTCTCATTCCACGGTTCGGCAGGCAGAAGAGAGGCAGCAAGAGATAAAAAGTCTGCATCCTCAATAATCGGTTTAACTTTGCAACGGCATATATCTTCCCACTGTTTGTAGTCAGAAACAACATTTAAATTGCCACGGACAACATTCCAGAATTTTTCATCAGCATCAATACGTGATGAAATCAATGAATATGGCATATTACGAACCATATGAGTATTAAAACGAGCCAAATCGTCTTCAGAAAATTTCGGCTGTGAACGCCCTAACTTTGAAAAATCAAGAGTTTTTGCCAGTGAATCCAAGTCATAAAACAAATCAATGGCATCAGAAGTTCCAAGTTTGGCAAGATATGAGCATATTGCCATAGCCTCAATTCCACGAGCGCGCAAGTCTAAAACACCGATACTGCCTAAACGTTTGGAGAGTTTTCCCTCTTGTCCGGTCAAAAGCGGTAAGTGAGCAAATTGAGGTGGGGTTCCACCGATTGCCTCAAACATCTGAATTTGTGCAGCAGTGTTTGTAACGTGGTCTTCTCCGCGAACAATATGGGTAATACCAAAATCAAAGTCATCAATAACCGATGGCAAATGGTAGAGATAGCTTCCGTCTGCACGGATAATGACAGGGTCACTCAAATTGGCGGCATTATAGCGACATTCACCACGAACCAGGTCGTTCCAAACTATGTCACCTTCCAATAATTTAAAACGATAGTGAGGAGTGCGTCCTTCAGCTTTGTATGCCGCAATCTGTTCTGCCGTAAGTTTCAATGCACTACGGTCATAAATCGGGGGAAGGCCTTTGGTCATAAGTTTTTTGCGCATCATGTCAAGTTCTTCAGCTGTTTCATAGCAAGCATAGATGCGACCTTCTTGCATGAGCTTTTCAGTAACTTCCTGATAACGTGCAGAACGTGCGGATTGGCGCGCTTCTTCACTCCATGTCAGGCCAAGCCAGTTAAGGCTTTCGCGGATTGCATCTTCATATTCTTTTTTCGAGCGTTCCTTATCGGTGTCGTCGATGCGTAGCATAAACTCGCCACCGAGCTTTTTGGCCAGCAACCAGTTAAATATTGCCGTACGCGTGTTGCCAATATGCATATAGCCCGTCGGAGATGGGGCAAATCTTACCTTAATAGCACTCATTTCTTTATTCCTGCTCATTTAAACTATCTTGCGATTGTAAATACTTTGACCTGCAAATTCAAGACCTTTTTTAAAGCAAAAACGCCCGTTAATGAGACGGGCGCTTTTGATTATGTTACAGAGTAACTATTTTTTCTTAGCTACCGGCTTTTTTGCAACGGTTTTCTTAGCTGCAACTTTCTTGGCAGGAGCTTTTTTAGCTACCGGCTTTTTTGCAACAGTTTTCTTGGCTGCAACTTTCTTAACAGGAGCTTTTTTAGCTACCGGCTTTTTAGCAACAGTTTTCTTTGCTGTAACTTTCTTAGCAGGAGCTTTTTTAGCTACCGGCTTTTTAGCAACAGTTTTCTTTGCTGTAACTTTCTTTGCAGGAGCTTTTTTAGCTACCGGCTTTTTAGCAACGGTTTTCTTTACAGTTGTCTTTTTAACTGTTGTTTTAGCTGCTACTTTTTTGGCGGGAGCTTTTTTAGCTACCGGCTTTTTAGCAACGGTTGTCTTTTTAGCAGTTGTTTTGGTTGCAGCTTTTTTAGCAGGAGCTTTTTTGGCTGCAGGTTTAGTCGTAGTTTTTTTCATGGTTGTCGCCTTTTTAGTTGTTGTCTTTTTAGTGCTACTTTTTTTAGTAGCGGTTGGTTTGCGTGCAGCTTTCTTAGCCGGAGCTTTTTTGGCTGCGGTTTTCTTTGCAACAGTCTTCTTCGCCGTTGCTTTTTTAGTAACTTTTTTCTTGGCCTTTTTGGGCTCTGTCATTTTCTTAGAAATTGCAATTGCATTTTCCAAGTCCTTTTCTTTGCAAAGTCCTATTGCAACCGGATTCTTCGGACGTAAATCAGCCATTTCACGATGTGTGCCATTGCGTAATGATGCGATGGTCGGCTTGGTTGTACCAATAAGTTTGCAAATCTGAGAATCAATAATTTCCGGACAGTTGCGCAAAACCCACAAAATTGCTGCAGGTTTGTCACTGCGTTGCGAAGGTGAAAGAATCTTTTTGTTCTTGCGATTTAAGGCTTTAACATTTCCTTCAGGTTCGCTGGCAACTAAATTTGCACTTCTGTCTGCCTCACAGCGAGCTATCTCTTCAGCTGTAAGCTGTCCTGTCGTAATAGGATTTAATCCAACGATATTGGTTGCTACATCACCATCAGCAATGGCCTGTACTTCCAGTTCGTGAAGTTCACAGAAATTGCCAATCTGACGAAAAGTAAGGGTTGTATTCTCTACCAACCATACTGCTGTAGCTTTTGGCATTAAAGGTGCTGTCATATTCTTATCCTTTCTATGTGAAGAGCGTTTTGCAATAAAAAAACCTACGCTCTGGTCATGAGCGTAGGTTAATCGAAAAAACTTAATATAATATTAATCTGAAGTTTTGATACCAAATGCACCAAATTTATTTTTAAATTTAGACAGTTGACCACCTGTATTAACAAAGCGATGAACGCCTGTCCATGCAGGATGAGACTTCGGATCAATTTCCAAATTCATGTTGTCTCCGGCTTTACCCCAAGTAGATTTTGTAGTGTATGTACTGCCATCGGTCATTACATATGTAATCTCATGATAATCCGGATGAATACCCTTTTTCATCTTATTTTTCTCCATATAAATGTGCTAATTGACGTTCTTATACATTACAGTTTTAATTATTGCAAGCACTTTTTAAATATTTTTTTATTTTATCGGCTGATTGTAACATTGTTTTGCATAACCTCCTCTTCTGTATTGATTATTTGGATAGCAAAACTCTTAAAACCTTTACTCAACAGATAGGATCTGACATTAACCGCGCGATTAAGACTGGTGCGTTTGCGCGCAAAGGCACCATCACCACCTGTAAAATGGTAAGATTCTATCAAAACTTTACTATTGAAAAAATCTTTGTTTTTTTCAGCAAACTCATCAAGCAACGCGACAACATCGTCCGTCAGTCGGTCTGATTGGTCATCAAACGTGATGAGTGTCGAAGTTTCGGAATCGTGGGAAGGATCATTGTTGTCCAATGGGATCAGAGCTATTTCATCAGGGCGTACTTCATTATCATCAGTAATATCTTCCTGAGGCTTAGAATCAACTTCATTTAAGTTTTTTATCGGTAGCTGGATGATAATTTCTTCTTGCGAATCCTCTTTTGGCTGTTCCGGCGCAGTTTTTTCTTCGGGAGCATCAAAATCCACCGTTACATTATCAGCCGTCATGTTTTTATCATCTTCAGCAGAGGATTCAGGGATTACGTTGACTTTTTCTTCAGCGACTTCTTGTGTTTTTTCTACGATATCTTCTTTTTTTGCACTTGTTTCATCTTTAAGCACAACCTCTGTTTTTGCAGGTGCTTTAACCTTATTTTCGATAATCGGCGCCGGAGCTTTGGCTTTTGCAGTTTGATTTTTCTTGGGGCGAGGAGAGTTTTTTACGATCGGCAAAGGCAGTTCATCTTGACTGCTGTCATAATCCAAAGAGTCGAGAACCGATAAATTTATTTCATAATCAGCCAGTGCCGGAAAGGCAAAAAGCACCATAAATAAAGCAATATAACGGAACATAATAACTCTCCTGATAAAATAACTAAACCAACTTTTTAAGTAACTCTTCCATGTTGTTGTTGGTGGCTGCCAAATTGTCGGTAGTTAGAATTTGCTCAAGTTTGGCCGGTGCAATCGGTTTGTCGAGATTATAAACATAACCACCGGCTTCCTTGACTAACAAAAGTCCGGCGATGACGCTATTCAGTCCATTGCCAAGACTTATTGAAACATCATTTTTTCCGGCAGCGGTATAAGCCATTCCAAGTGCAACCGAACCCCAAACGCGACTTTGAGGCAAAATCTTGGTCACACGTGTGCAGGCCTTTTTATATTCATCTGCCGAATCGTGACCAATTTGTAAAGACACTAAAGCCAGTGCTTCTTCTTTGTTGCTTGAAACACGAAGGCGCTCATGGTTACGAAAACCTTCTTTATAGCTTCCGTTTCCTTTTTCGGCAAAATAAAGCTCGTCGCTGGCGCGGTTGTATATAACTGAGGCTTTTACTTCACCGTTTTCACAATAGGCTACCGTGGTGGCAAACATAGCAATGCCACGAGAAAAATTATTTAATCCGTCAATCGGGTTGACCAAAAAACAGCTACCTGACTGTGGAATCATGGTCGTGTTTTGCTCAAAAAATGCGGCATCAGGTCTGATTTTTCCGAGTTCTAAACGTAAATTTTGCGCAACTTTGTTATATGAATTGGTAACAAAGTTTTGATACGGGCGAATCGAGGACTGAAGGCGTTCAATCTCACTGAAATCACGATCAAGATTGGCTGTCGATTTTTTGACCGCGTTGACCAGCATGGTCAACAATGGGGACAGATATGACATTATTTTGCTCTTTCAACATATGTGGCTTCGGCTGTACCGACAACAATTTTTTCGCCTTGATTGATAAATGGCGGAACCATCACACGAACACCATTCTCTAAAATTGCAGGTTTGTATGATGATGCTGCAGTCTGACCTTTGACAACCGGTTCGGTTTCAACAACTGTGCATACGACTTGTTGAGGCAATTCAACAGCAACCGGTTTGCCATCGATAAAGTTAATGTATACAGTCATACCCTCACTCATAAACGGACGAGAATCGCCCAAGATATCTGAGGCCATCGTGAACTGTTCAAAAGTTTCAGAATCCATAAAAGTAAGACCAAGCGAATCTTCATACAAAAATTGGCAATCTTTCTCCTCAACAAGCAACTTCTCAATTGTATCTTCCGAGCGGAAACGTTCGTTAGTCTTGGTTCCTTCTTCAACTGATTTCATCTCTACCTGCATAAAGGCGCCGCCCTTTCCGGGTTTGATATGAACAGCTTTTACTACTGTCCATGGTTTGCCCTTATATTCGATGACCCAGCCAACACGGATTGCTACTGCTTGTTGCTTCATTTTTGTACTCCTTTTAGTAAAACTTCACTTATTTTTTTAGAATATTTACTCTAAAGTTTATTTTTTCGCAACAAAAATCTTATATCGTTCAGGTGTTAAGATGACAATATCGCACGGATATTGAGTAAAATCAGCCTCCGCATCCTGCGGAAAGACGGCCATTTGCAGCAAAAAGAAGTCGTTATACCACTCAGCAAGTTCGAGTGTTTTATCAGTTCCATCACCCCAAATTTTAAAAACTATAAAATCCGGTTCGTTTTCGCTTATTATCATAGCTTCGTGGCGACGATTACGACAGATTGTCCCTAAAATTCCTTGGGGGAGCTGGTGTCTTATGTTTTTTATATCTTTTTTGATATTTTCACTTTTGCTTAAATCTATCAACACGCCGTCAGCAGATAATAAGGGGGCTATATCAACGGATTTTTCTCCATATAAAAGAGAAATTTTTTCTGCATTTGAAATTTGATGCACAAGTTTTTGCAATGACGTATGCTCAATATCTGAGCTCAGTATATAGCACTGAATATCAGGGTTAGAAAGCATTAAATCATCATTTTGCGAGGTTATGTTAAGAATAAAGTTTGGCATAATCGGTTTTGTTGCTTGAAAAAAATTAATTATTATGCCTAGATTATATCAAATATGATTAAAAGAAAGTGAAATTTGATGAGTATAGAAGAAAAATCAGTTGCCGAAAGTGCTTTGGACGAGATTGAAAAGTCATTGAGTCAACTGGAAGAAACAATACGTCAAAAGGCACAAGACGTTAATAAACTGAGAAATTCAGCCCGTAGCTCAATTGAAAGAATTGACAGACTGGTAGAAAGTTTAAATAAGGCGGGACTGTAATGGCACAAGTAGTTATAAATATTAATGATCGTGAATATCCGATTGCATGCGAAAACGGGCAAGAAGTCAGAATTATGCAATTAGCTCAAATTTTGCAGCAAAAAGCTCTTATGCTGAAAGATTTCAGCGGACGAATCAGCGAAAACCTTATGTTGGCAATGGTGGGAATTTTGGTTGCTGATGATTTGTTTGAGCTTAAAAAGAATCAGCCTGCTGCGGTGGCACAAGCTCCGGTTTCACATAAAAACGATGAAGAAGATAAGCATATAATCCAGCGAATCAAAGATTTGGATGAAAAAATAAAAGCTATTGCAAAATTGGTCGAATCATTATAATATAGAATTATGGAGAGTTTACTGTCCGGTGCGTAATTCCGCAGATCTTCCGAGCCTCAAGTTTTTTTCGGGAGCTGTCTCTGCCCTGATCGTGGTCTTGGTATATGGCACCCACTTATTGAGATGCGGTTCGTGTAAGAATGCACCTATACGGCCGGACGGTGCTCTCTCAGTAAAATGTTGAACTCCGAATGACGGAGTTTTTTTGACGGAGAAAGCAAGTTGAAAATTGTATATTGCGGTGATGTTGTCGGCAGAGCCGGACGAGATGCAGTATTAACAAATTTAAATAAAATTCGCGAGCAATATAAAGCAGATGTGATTATTGTAAACGTCGAGAATGCTGCGCATGGTTTCGGAGTTACACCAGGAATTGCAAAAGAATTTTTGGAATCGGGTGCTGATGTTCTGACTACCGGAAACCACGTATGGCAACAACGCGATATTATTCCATTTCTTGATGAAAATAAAAGGATTATAAGACCTCTTAATTATCCGGAAACAGCAAACGGACGAGGAGCAACAGAGTTTGAACTTCCTAATGGAAAGAAAATTTTGGTAACGCAGGTATTAGGTCGGATTTTTATGGAAAGTGTCGATAACCCGGCTTTGACTATTGATAAGCTGTTGAAACAGTACAAATTAGGCGGAAATGTAGACGCCATATTTGTTGACATACATGCTGAATGCACGTCTGAAAAATTGTCTTTGGGATATTATCTTGACGGCAGAGTTTCAGTTGTGGCAGGCACACATACACACGTTCCTACCGCCGATGCCAAAGTTTTGCCTAACGGTACTGCTTATATTACAGATGTCGGAATGTGTGGCAATTATGACTCGGTTTTAGGTTTTGAAAAACAGGCCCCAATTGATCGTTTGTGTCAGAAATATAATGGCAACCGCCTGATTGTATGTCGAAATAATGGCTGTGTTTGGGGAATTGTCGTAGAAACAGATGATAAAACCGGACTGGCAAAATCTATTGAACAATTTCATATTTAACAAAATCCCGCAAATATGCGGGATTTTATTTATTATGGAACAATTTTACTACCAAACGGAGGTTCTTTCCCTGCTCCGGAGAGCAGTGATTTTGCTTTGACAAACCCCATTTCTCCATTGTCAATCATCACTCTGTACCACGATTTATCGGGCGTGAAACCAGTAACGCGAACTGTTTGGTCTTTTTTACCCTGTGACATTATGTCAAACTTATCGCCGGGGCCATACATAACATTTAGGTTTTCAGCCAAATGAAATAATTTGCTGTTGTCATACAAGTCGACAGGAATTGAAAAAATCTTAGATACAACAACATCATCCATGATTTTAGCTCCATCGCTCAAATTGACTTTTTGAAAATAAGTTATTTCATTTTCTTTTTTCATATAGTGGCTAAGGTTGAATTTTTGAATCAGCGGATAGCTAAGACATAATAGCATAAGTAACGGAACTATTAACTGCAAAATGCGTAAGGTAGTATATCGCCACGCAGGAATCTTGGTGGGGACGGTGGTCTTAAGTTTAGCGATAAATTCATTAAGTAAATTTTGTTGATAAGAATCAGCATATTCAAGAGCTTGTATTGCAGATATAAGCGACTGACGGTTTTTGTTTTCCTGCCGGTAGGCCAAAGCGTTATGCACCAAAAGCAGGAGATTATCGTGTGGATTGTGACCGATATTGCTTATATTGCTGATTATACATTTGATATTTAATATAAATGCCTTGGGATGCCACCAACCCAATATCCAGTTGGATAACGAATAATTTAACACCGTGCTCTTGGCCTGATCATAACTACAAATAATTTGTTCGTTGTGATCTTCATAATTAATTATTTTACCAACAATTTTGCGAAGATTAATGACACGCACAAGCGGATTTTCCTGATTATGCTTGTCTTTTAGAATGCTCAGATTTTTCATGTCCGGAAAAGATGAAGCATCATAAATTTCACTCAATAAATCATACTCAAGGCGGCTGTCCTCATTCTTTAGGATTTCGTATGCTACCGACAGTTTTTGAAAATGCTCCATAGCATCAGGACTTTTGTTAGAATCGGGGTGCCAGTATTTTGCCAGTTCACGATAATTGTTTTTCAGCGTTTCAACCGGTGAAGAAACGTCACAATCTAAAACAGCATAATATCCGAGTGCATCTTTCATTGTAATAACTTTCTTGCAATATTAACTACATCAACAGCCGCTTCAGATGTAGGATAACGAACGAGTAACGGCATTTGGTTGCGTATGGTGTCACGAATACGAGCATCACGACGTACAATCCCCAGCAACGGAGGCGATAATTTCAGAAAACTATGGCAAGCTTTACGCAGTATATCATAAGTCCGTTGACCTTCCTGAATAGAATCAGCTTGATTTACAACAATTGAAATTTGGCATTCAGGATATTGCGAGGATATAATTTTTATCAGTGCATAGGCATCTGTCAGTGATGAAGGCTCATCAGTACATAAAACAATTAAATTGCCGGCCATACCGGACAAAGTCAGTGATGCTTTGTTAGTTCCTGCTTCTATGTCCAATAAAACTCTATCATATCCGGTAGATAGCAGAGACAAATCTTCCGCTAATATCTGCAATCGTCCAAGCGGCATGGCCGCAAGTCTTTGTGATCCTCCGCGACCGGAAATAATGTCAAAGTGAGCTTTTTCATTATATTTAATAATTTGGTTTAGGGTCGTATTGCCGGTAACAACGCAGCTCAAATCATGAGGAGTAGCAAGTCCGAGCTGAATATCAATATTGGATAGACCAAGATCACCGTCAAAAAATAAAATTTTTTGTTTTATTGCACTAAGAGCATTGGCTAATGTTACCGCAAACCAAGTTTTGCCAACTCCGGGTTTGCCCGATGCGATAGCAATCATATTGTTATGAAGCGGTAGAATATTGCCAATCTCAGCGCGCGGAGAATTATGTGGTTTTGTTTCTGCCATAGCTCAATCAACACCACTTTTTATAAGTTCGGTTATAACAATGCCGAGTTTATTATCGGCAACTACAACTTTTCCTTTGGCATACAGAGCTTTGTTGACATATATATCGACAGGCTCGTCAATTCTACGATCAAGTTGCAAAATGTCGCCTATTTGCAGAGAATTAAGCTGCCCTAAATTGAGCAAAGTTTTTCCGGCAACTGCTTGAACGCAAACTGATAAATTCGAATGTTGATAAACATCATCCATTGTCTATTATTCCCATAAGTTTATTGCGTATCTTATCTAATATTTCAGGAGTGGAATAATTTTCTTTATCAGTATCATCAGCGTTTTCATGGTGATTTATGCTTAAATCGAGAATCGGTGGGTTATCATCTGCAACGAAATTATCAAAGAGAAACGGCACATACTCAACCATAACTATATTCCGCGTATATTGTTGGCAAACATATTTTGGCAAATTGACGCTATGTCTTGTTGTGCATTCTCTATGTCGCTGAATTTTATTGGTCCGAGTTGCAGCAAAGCCTGACGTATAACATCAGCCTGTTCTTGAGGCATTGCGGCATAGAAATGATTGCGCAGTCCTTCGGCTGCCCCGCGTAAGGCCATAACTAAACGTGGTTCGCTTATGCGAGCAACAACTTGTTTAAGCTCGTCAATCGGAAGGCGTGCCAAATCCGTGAACATAATCGGTCTTTCTTGCAGAGACGAAACAGTTGACGGGGAAGTACTTTCCAAAACCGCCATAATTCTCTCTCTTGCCGAAGGATCAAGGTAGTTTAAGATATTTGCCACCTGGGTTGCGGTGTTTTGTTCCGAATCTTTTGCAATGCCGTCAACAATTGCACGACCGATAGTGCCGGCAAGGCCAGCGTCGACCGAGTGTAGCTCCATCATTTTAGCAACTATTTCTGCCGCAACCCCTCCCGACAATAAAGATAAAACTTGTGCACTTTTTTGTGGAGCAAGTTTTGACAGCACTATTGCTGATACTTGAGGATATTCTTTTTTGAGATATTTTGCTAAAATTGAAGGGTCGAGAGAATTTAATTTTTCCCAACTTTGTGCCTCTGTATCACGACGGTATGATTGCAATTTGGAAGCGACCTCATTTTCGCCGACAAAGGGTTCAACTATCGGATGACTTGGCAATACAGGTTCCGGTTCAGGCTCCGGTAACGGGGGAAGATTTGCAATATTTTTTTGACGGCGACGACGAGCAAGAAACTGGAACAAACTTGTAATCATCGAAACCGAAAACAGGAGAAGCCCTATAACCGCGACGAGCAGAAGTATTTGATCACTGGTCAGGCTACGCAAACTCTGATACCATGAGTAACCGCGGGTAATTTTCCAAAAATCCTTAATTAAGAGGTAGCAACCGCTGCTGTTACTGATGATGGCCATGCAGAAAACAAAACCGCACGCAAATGTGGCCACTGCGCATGCAAACGATGTGTATATAATCGATTTGTCAAGTACGGTTTTTTTCAATTTTTTTCTCTTTATCTTTCAAACTACTGATAAGCTAGACGATTTTAAGAATTTTTAGAATCTTTTATTTGCAGATATTCACAATATTTACCAGTGATGCTTTTAACTCATTGATTGCAAATTCATCGTTCAGACGGTGATTTGAGTCCTTAAGCAGTTTTATGACCACATTTGCCGAGGTTATGCGAGAAGCATAATCAAGAACAGAACGCCAAGGAACGCTGGCATCTTTCATGCCTTGTAATAAATGCACAGGACAATTTATGGTCCACGCACTATCGTCAGGTAACAGCGAGGCCATAGCGGTTTCAATAAAACGTGCAGTAATTGTGTATTCAAAATCATTGTTTACTATTTTGAACTTTCCAAAACGTTCGAGATCGTGTTTTTGTTCATCGCTTACACGGTCGGCAAAATATTTTACAAAATTAGGAGCCGCTGCAAGCCCGATTAGGCCTTTTATTCTTTGGGGATACTTGATGGCTGCGAGCATAGACAACCAGCCCCCCATTGAGGAACCGACCATGATTATGTCACCAGCGATGACTTTTTCAATTATTTCAAAAACCTGATTTTTCCAGACTGAAAAATCGGATTTTTCAAAATTATTAATATCACTGCCGTGTCCAGCAAAATCAAAACGAACAAACCCAATGTTTTGTTCAATACATATTTTTTTGACGTTTTCAGGCTTATATCCCCAAGCGTTGGAACAGAAACCATGAAGATATAACACAGTGGGAAGATGTTTTTTAGCTAAAATATGTTCAAAATCTGTTGCAAAGTGCGAATTAAAAGTGTATTTTTGCATATTGTTACCTGCTTTGGCGGGATTGATGGTTAAATATACTGAGGACTATATAGATAAAATGGCTGAAGGTAAAGAAGAAAAACCTGTTGTATTACAAGTGCTGCCGGAACTGGAGCATGGCGGTGTAGAATGGGGAACAATACAGGTTGCAGAAGCACTCAAACAGCATGGGTATGACAACTTTGTTGCATCGGAAGGCGGACGTTTGGTGCATGAGCTGAATAAAATCGGTGTCAAGCATTTTACATTGTCACTTAAAACCAAAAATCCGTTCAAAATGTATTTGAACTCGCTAAAGCTTGAGAAGATTATTAAAGAAAACGGCATTAATATTGTACACGCAAGGTCGAGAGCTCCGGCATGGAGTGCATATTGGGCAGCTAAGAGAGCCGGTGTAAGATATATGACCACGTTTCATGGAACGTATGGGTTGGGACCACACGGAATCAAGAAATTTTATAACCGTGTTATGACTTACGGTCGTTTGATTATTGCAATTTCTAATCATATCAAAAAACATATGATTGATAATTATCAAGTTGATCCGGCAAAAATCAGACTAATTCCGAGATGTGTTGATGTCGACAAGTTTTCGCCGCACGCAGTTACGCAAGAAAGAATCGTGCGTGCTATTTCTGACAACAATTTGCCCGAAGATTTGCCGATTATTGCTTTGGTAGGGCGTATTACACGTTGGAAAGGGCAACATCTGTTGGTTGAGGCAATGTCTTTGATTAAGCACAAGGAGGCTTATGCAATCATTGTCGGATCGGATCAGGGAAGAGTTAATTATACCGAAGAACTGAAGAAAAGTGCTAAAAAACTCGGTGTTGACGGCCGAATTCAGTTTATCGGTGAAAGTTTTGATATTCCGGCGTTGTTAATGGTGTCGGATATTGTGTTGTCGACTGCAATCGAGCCGGAAGCGTTCGGTCGTGCGGCAATTGAAGGACAGGCTATGGGCAAAATTGTGTTGGCATCTAACATCGGCGGTTCTTTGGAAAACCTGATTGATGGTGTCAGTGGCAAGTTGTTCCAGAGCAATGATGCCAAGTCTTTGGCTGAAGCTATCGACTGGGCATTGGATTTGCCTTTGGCAGAAAGGAAAGCTATTTCTGCTGCGGCAATTAAGAACGTACATGATAATTTTACTAAGCAGATTATGTGTAATAAAACTATCGATGTGTACAAAGAATTGTTGAAAATTGATTAAAATAAAGGAATAGAAATATGGTTGCTATAAAATTACCGGATGGTAGTGTTATGGATTTTGAAGGCAGCGTTTCTGGATTGGAAGTTGCTGAAAGAATCAGTGCCGGTTTAGCAAAAAATGCTTTAGCGGTTAGGGTTAATGACAAATTACAAGATTTAGATACAACAATTACTACCGATGCAACCGTAACTATCATCACAACAAAAGACAAGGAAGGTCTTGATATTCTGCGTCACTCGTGCTCTCACGTTATGGCTGAAGCCGTAAAAGAACTGTGGCCCGATGTACAAGTAACAATCGGACCGGCTATCGAGAACGGTTTTTATTATGATTTTTCACGCAAAGAACCGTTTACGACCGAAGAATTTGATAAAATTGAAGCAAAAATGCACGAGATTGTTAAGCGTGATGAAAAAATCACCCGTAAAGTTTTGCCTAGAAACGAGGCAATTGCTTATTTTAAGTCAATCGGCGAGCATTATAAAGTTGAGTTGATTGAAGATTTACCTGAAAATGAGGTTATTTCGCTCTATTCGCAAGGCAACTTTACTGATTTGTGCCGTGGTCCTCACGTACCGTCAACCGGCAAAATCGGCGATGCGTTCAAATTGATGAAAGTTGCCGGAGCTTATTGGCGCGGTGATTCTTCAAAAGAAATGTTGCAGCGTATTTATGCGACCGCTTGGGCAAGCAAAAAGGATTTAGATGCTTATTTAACAATGCTTGAAGAAGCAGCAAAACGCGACCACCGCAAGCTTGGTAAAGAGATGGATTTGTTCCACTTTGAACCGGAATATGCTCCGGGTGCCGTATTCTGGCATGAAAAAGGTTATCGTATATATCGCAAGTTGATTGAATATATGCGCAATCGTCAGGAGCATAACGGATATATTGAGATTGAAACTCCACGTATCATGGACAGGGTTTTGTGGGAGACCTCAGGACACTGGGACAAATATGGAGCGCACAACTATTCGGGCAAAACCGAGGACGGAAAAATGTTTTGCGTTAAGCCGATGAACTGCCCTGGTAGTCTGTTGGTCTATAAGCAAGGGATTAAGTCTTATCGTGATTTGCCGTTGCGTATGGCAGAATTCGGTAAGGTAAACCGCTACGAAGCGTCAGGCTCACTGATGGGGTTGATGAGAGTTCGTGAATTTACGCAAGATGATGCGCATATTTTCTGCACACCGGAACAGATGGAACAAGAGTGTATTACAACTTTGAAGCTGATTTTTGATATTTATAAGGATTTTGGCTTTGATGATGTAAAAATCTATCTGTCGACCAGACCGGACAGTATATACCGAATCGGTTCAGATGAGATTTGGGATATGTGCGAAAATGCCTTGGCCAATGCCCTAACCTCTCATGGTTATAAATATGAAATTAACCCCGGGGAAGGTGCTTTCTATGGTCCTAAGTTAGAATTTATTCTGCGTGATGCAATCGGACGTGAATGGCAATGCGGAACCATTCAGGTTGATATGAACTTGCCGCAACGTTTTGATATTTCATATATCGGTGAAGACGGCGAGAAACACCAGCCGGTGATGTTGCACCGCGCTTTGTTTGGTTCAATTGAAAGATTTTTAGGTATTTTGATTGAAAACCACGCCGGAAAATTGCCGTTGTGGCTGTCTCCGGAGCAAGTTGTAGTTTCTCCAATTGTCAGTGAATTTGATGATTATGCGGTTGAAGTTACAAATAAGTTGAAAGCCGCTGGCATTTTGGCTCGTGCAGATTTGCGCAATGAGAAGATTAACTATAAAGTCCGTGAGCATTCTTTGGCAAAGATTCCGGTAATTGCGGTTGTCGGTGCCAAAGAAAAAGAAAACGGAACGGTTACAGTTCGTCGTCTTGGTGTTGAAAAACAATCGATTATGTCGGTTGATGAGTTTGTTAAAACTCTGGTTGAAGAAGCTAGAATGCCACATATCAACGAATAGTTTGAGGCTAAGATTAAAACAGAAAGTCTGTTGGTATATATACCAACAGACTTTTTTATTGACTTTTACTTAAGGAAGATCCCTGGACGTTTTCTGGCGAAAACGAGGGATGACTGTTTATAAATGTCATTCCTCGCATGGCGCGGCGCGTCCGTGCGTCAAGGAATCTCGGTTTCAGTGCTTTGCACTGCTTCAATATTTTTTAAATAAGGAAGATCCCTGGACGATTTTGCAGGCAAAATCGAGGGATGACTGGTTTGTTTAACACACTAAAAAGGGAGCAAATTTTGCTCCCTTTTTATATTATCTTGCACAACCATCATGCCTACAATTGACATGATTTGTGGCTGTACAGCAAGGAAGACGATCCTCTATCAGCTGTTCAGAAGGAGGCAAAATATGAATTATACCTTCACCAGAAAGATCGGGAAGTTTTTCAACATTCTTACCACCACAGTTACGCGTTGCGTTGGTTGAGTATACAGCAGCAAAAGTATTATTGTTGCCATCTGTCGTAGCATCTAACGCCTGTTCTGCTGTGTAGGTAACACATGGTTCTGCAGAAACTTTGCTTTTTGTCTCTGTCACCACCCCTTTTGAAATGGTTTTCTTGAACTCAGTTTGTTGTGCATTGGCATTGAAACTACACACCAATGCCAGAGCTAAGATTAACAATATTTTTTTCATGGCCATTCTCCTAAAAATAATTGTTAAATCGCATTATGGGGTAATGCGTAAGTATTAATATTGCTATCAATACTTGATGTTTATATTTTGCCATAAACGATGGTTTAAATCAACAATTTTTTACCCTCTTACCGCAAAGGTAAAACATAATATTTTCAATGTGTTAGTGTATTAATGTGGTCATCAAAATTAGACTTTATCCTGCTGAATGTTACTATGTGCGAGTATAAAAGGCAATGATTAATTTAAGCGGCTTTAAATAGGTCTTTGATTTTATTGAAAAAACCTTTTTCTTCAGGTTGGCAGTTAGTTTCACCGGAAATAGAGCGGAACTCTTCCATAAGTTCTTTTTGGCGCGGTGTTAAATTAATCGGAGTTTCAACCTTTATTTCAGCCCACAAATCGCCCTTAGCGGTTGAGCGTAGGCGCGGCATACCTTCTCCTTTGATACGCAGACGATGACCATTTTGTGTACCGGCAGGAATCTTAACTTCAATTTTTCTTCCGTCAACTGAAGGGAGCTCAATAGTTCCACCTAAGGTTGCGCAGGTCATGGAAACGGGAATTTGTGTATAGAGGTTTTCTCCTTGACGTTCATAAAGTTTGTGCCCGCGAATGCTGATGAATACGTATAAGTCGCCGTTTTGACCGCCACGAAGACCGGCGGCTCCTTCTCCGGCAATGCGGATACGAGTTCCGTCATCGACACCGGCAGGAATTTTAACTTTTAGCTCTTTTTTGAAATTGGTAAAACCATTTCCATGGCAATCTGGGCATTTGTCAGTAACTTTTCGACCGGTGCCGTGACAATCAGGGCAAGGGGTATCCATAATCATAAAACCGTGTTGACGACGAACATGACCAGAGCCTTGGCAGGTAGGACATTGAGGAGCCTCTTTGCCGTCTTTGGTTCCGTGAGTATGACAAGTCTCGCACCCCTTGGTGGTGTTGAATGAAATGTTTTTTTCAAGTCCGGTATAAGCTTCTTCAAGTGTAATTTCCAAATCATAGCGCAAGTCATCACCGTTTTGGGCCGCAGAAGTTTTGTGTCGTGATTGTCCTCCGCCCATAAAGTCTGAAAATACTTCAGAGAAGATGTCAGCAAATCCGCCGGCGCCACCAAAATTAAAATCAAAGGGATTAGCCCCGCCACCTTGCTCAAATGCTGCGTGTCCATAGCGGTCGTAGGCAGCACGCTTTTGCTCGTCTTTTAAGACTTCATAAGCTTCGTTTATTTCCTTGAACTTGGCTTCTGCTTCGGGATTGCCGGCGTTGCGGTCAGGGTGATATTTCATGGCGAGTTTACGATAAGATTTTTTAATTTCTTCCGCTGTGGCCGTTTTGGATACTTCAAGTGTTTCGTAGTAGTCTTGGTTGCTCATTGATTTGATCCGAAAAAATTATTAACTTGCATACTATTTAGTTTCTTTGAAAAGAAAACGCAAGTGTTTAGTTAAAAAACAAAAAAATACCCGAGAAAACCCGGGTATTTTTAGCGTAATCAGGTGATTTATTTTGCCAGTTGAGCAGCAACTTCTGCGGCAAAATCTTCTTCTTTCTTTTGGATACCTTCACCAAGTTTGAAGCAAACAAATTCCTTAACTTTGATGTCTGTGCCGAGTTCTTTGGCGGCATCGGCAATAATTTGTTTGACTTTCTTGTCAGGATCCATGATATAAGCTTGCTCTTCAAATACAACTTCGTCGTAGTATTTTCTGATGCGACCTTCAACCATTTTTTCAATGATGTTTTCAGGTTTACCTGAAGCCTTGGCTTGTTCGCTGAAAATTGCTTTCTCGCGCTCAACGGCAGCCGGATCAACAGCAGCAATGGTTTGGAACAGCGGACGAGAAGCGGCAATGTGCATTGCCAAGTGTTTGCCGAGTTCCTGTAATTTTGCTTTGTCAGCAGATGATTCAATGGCGACCAAAACGCCGATTTTGCCCAGATTGTTGCGAGCAACATTGTGAACGTAGGAAGCAATAACACCATTGCTTACTTCTACCATTTGAGCACGACGCAAAGTCATGTTTTCACCAATCTTGGCGATGAGGTCAGTCAAGCGTTCTTCAAAGGTTTTGCCACATTTCGGGCAGTTGAAAGTTTTCATTTTGCAAACGTCACCATGGCTGGCCAAAGCAACAAGAGCGGCATCTTCAACATATTCTTGGAAGAGTTCGTTTTTGGCAACGAAATCGGTTTCAGAGTTTACTTCAACGATTGCACCTTTGTTTCCATCAACAGCAACAGCAACCAAACCTTCAGCAGCAACGCGGCTGGACTTTTTGGCGGCAGAAGCCAAGCCCTTTTTACGGAGCCAGTCAACAGCTTGTTCCATATCACCGTTGGTTGCAACTAAAGCCTTTTTGCAATCAAGCATACCGGCACCGGTTGATTCTCTTAAATCTTTTACCATAGAGGCAGTAATTTCGCTCATTAATTTTTCCTCAAATTTGTGTTGGAACTAAAATGGCGATATTTTAACAATATAAAATACCGCCATTTGGTTATTTTGACAGCATGCGGCTAATTATTCAGCAGCAGCTTTTTTCTTTGCAGCGGTTTTAGTTGTTGCAGTTTTTTTGGCAGCAGCTGTTTTAGTTGCTGTTTTTTTAGGAGCTGCAGCCTTTTTTTCGGTAGTAGCTTTTTTGGCAGCAGTTTTCTTTTCTACCGGAGCTTCAGCTTCTGCTTCTGTTTCTGTTTCAACTTCTTCTTTTTTAGCGGCTTTTTTACGAGCCGGTTTGGCTTCCGCTACAATCTCATCAACTTTAACACCTTGAGCGGCAATCTCGGCCTGAATACCATCAAGAATAGCTGAAGACAACAATTCGCAATAAAATTGAATTGCGCGTACAGCATCATCGTTTCCGGGAACCGGGAAGTCGACTAAGGTAGGATCAGAGTTGGTATCGGCAATACCGATTACGGGGATACCGAGTTTTTTAGCTTCTTTGATAGCCAAATCTTCTTTAGGCATATCGATGACGAACAACAAGTCAGGTTGTCCGCCCATGTTCATAACGCCGTTTAATTCTTTGGCTAATTTTTCCTGTTCTTTTTTCAGGTTAAGAAGTTCTTTTTTGGTGTATCCTTCGGTGGAATTGTTTTCAAACATTTCGTTCAATTTGTTCAAACGAGAAATTGATTTGTAAACAGTTTTCCAGTTGGTCAACATACCGCCGAGCCAGCGATAGTTAACATAGTATTGTCCGCATCTTTCTGCGCTTTCTTTAATAATGTCCTGAGCTTGTCTTTTGGTGCCAACGAACAAAATTTTACCACCATTGGCTGCAATTTCACGAGCTGCATTAAGAGCTGTGTAAAGCATGGGGTAAGTTTGTTGAAGGTCAATGATGTGAACATTATCTTTTTTGCCATAGATAAATTCAGCCATTTTCGGGTTCCAGCGACGAGCATGGTGACCAAAGTGTACGCCGTTTTCAATCATTTGGCGAATAGTAAATTTTGGAAGACTCATTTTATATCCTTTTGTTTTCCGGTTAAACCTCCGCAGACTGTCGGCTTAAGAATCTTAAGCACCGGAGCGATAACTTGGTAACAAATCTCGCTGATCTGCGTGTGTGATTAAATTAAAACTACGGGCTTCAATAACTCGAAGTCCGCAGTCTTTTTACAACAAATTTGCAATTTGTAAAGAGTTTTTTTAAGCTATTTTGATGTTTTTGCACCAATAAATTTGTTGAGTGCATCTGTTACCCGTAAAACAGTGGTGTCGACAGCTTCATCTTTTGTTTCAACAATGATATCTGCCTCAGAATAATAGGGGTATTCTTCACCTATGTATTTTTCAAGTTTGTTTTTAAGGTGTTCGTCATTGCCTTTGAGAAACGGACGATGTTTACGACCATATGTGCGGTGGTAAAGAGTGTCAACATCAGCTTTTAGCCATACGGTTATGGCATGCTGTTTGGCAAGGTCACGCGTTTGTTGGGGAACAAATGAGCCACCGCCTGAGGCTAATACGCAAGGTTGTCCTTGAAGCAGACGGTGCATGACGCGAGTTTCTCCGGCGCGATATTCTTCTTCGCCGAAGCATTTGAGCACATCAACCAGTGGGAGACCGGCAGCTTTTTCAATTTCTTGATCGCCGTCAACAAACGGCAAATCAAGTTTTTTGGCGAGGCGTTTTCCAACGCTGGTTTTGCCACTCCCCATAAGACCGACTAATAAAATTATTTTGTTAATTTGCATTGTTTTTAATCTTTATTTCAAATATTATAGCCATAATATAAACAGTTTAAATTTTATCAATATTTTTTTGCAGAAAAGGGAAAGTTTATGTTGAATCGTAAAAAAAATTATACTTGGTTATATGTTTTGGGTGTGTTGGTATTGGCAGGATTGGTATGGCTTATGTCACGCGAAATGCCATTTAATGAAGAAACTGTTGAGGAACCTTTGGAAAGAACACTCACAAAATAATGATTAAAAATGTAGAACTCTTTTTGGATATGATGGCTGCCGAAAAGGGAGCGTCAGTAAACACGATTGATGCATATCGTCGTGATTTGGAGCAATTTTGTGCTTTTATAAGTTGCGACGAATCGATGGCTACTCGTTCGGATATTAATGCGTTTTCAGCTGATCTCGGTGGGCGCGGATTTAGTCCGAAAACAGTGGCACGCAAGTTGTCGGCGGTTAGAGAGTTTTACAAATTTTTATATGTCGAGAAAAAAATCAGAACAAATCCGGCAGCAAATATTTTATCACCTCGGCAGGAAAAACCTTTGCCTAAATTTTTGACGCAGAAAGAGGTTAAAAATTTAGTTGAGGCCGCCGCCGACAAAAAAGATTTTTCAGATTACAGGTTGAGCGCAATGCTAAAACTGATGTATGCTTGCGGGTTGCGAGTGTCAGAGTTGGTAGGTCTGCCGGAAAACTGTATCAATTATGATATGAAACAAATTATGGTTTTTGGAAAAGGGAGTAAAGAGAGAAAAATTCCGGTAGCCGAATCGGCATTGCGTGAGGTTGCGGAATATTCTACGTACAGAGATATTTATTTGAATGGGCAAAAATCTCCGTGGTTGTTTCCGTCAAAAAATTCAAAATCCGGACATATTACTCGTGATGCTTTTTTCAAGAATCTTAAAAATTTGGCGGTTAAAGCAGGAATTTCACCGGAAAAAATTTCACCACACGTATTAAGACATTCGTTTGCAACGCATCTTCTTAATCATCATGTAGATTTACGCAGTGTGCAAAAGATGTTGGGGCATGAGGATATTACAACGACGGAAATTTATACGCATATTGTATCAGAAAAACTACGGGATGAAGTGCGTAAAAACCATCCGTTGGCCAAAGAAAATTAAAGCAGTTGTGATAACTCAAAGAACTTTTGCGGCGGCACTTCTTCGGCTCGTGCGGTAGGTAAAATGCCAATTTGCTCGAGTTTTTCGTTGATGTTAATGATTGATTTCAGGCTTTGGCGCAGCATCTTGCGGCGCTGACCGAAGGCAAGTGCCGTGATTTTTTCGATTTTTGCAATATCGTCTGAATTTATAGGATTTTCAAGAGGCTGGAAAAGCAGTACACTTGACCAGATTTTGGGTGCCGGTGTAAAACATTCGGGATTTAAGTCAAATAGTTTTTTAATTGAGCAGGTAAGTTGAGCAATAATCGAAACTCTCCCATAGTCTTTGCTGTGCGTGGGAGCCATTATTCTTTCGGCTACTTCTTTTTGAAACATTAGTGTGAGAGCTGAAAAATCTTTGGTTTGAGTAAGCCATTTTATTAGCAAAGGCACTGAAACATTGTATGGTAGGTTACTAATGATTTGTCGCGGAGAAGCGACTGTTTCGGCAGGATTAAATAGCATTGCATCACCATTGATGATAGTCATCGGAGTGTTGGTTTCAACACGTAAATCTTCCATGATTTTGATACAACGCGAATCCATTTCAACGACAGTCAATGACAGAGGTTCAGCTCCGAGAATCGAGCGAGTAAGTCCACCTGGGCCGGGACCGATTTCAATAATATTATATTTGTGGAAATCAGGAATGTTTTGTTGTGCCAGACTTTGGCGGATTATTTTGTCGGTTATGTTGCTGTCGAGCAAAAAATTTTGCCCGAGTGCTTTATTGGCCATTAATCCGTAAAAATCGACAGTTTCACGCAAAGTCGGAAGCATAATTATTCCTTGAGTTCAATTGAGGCGCGTTGACGCAAGTATTGCAGGTGGCGTGCCGCCAGACGTTCGGTCTTTTGTCCTTGCAACATTTCGGAAATTTCTTTTTCTGTCGGTTCAGGGAGTTTGTCTTTAGCAGGATCAAATTTTTTCTCGACTTTTAAGATGTAGTAAGAATCGTTATAAAGAATCGGATCAGAGACTTGACCGGAAGACATTTTTCTTAATGCAGAATCGAGAGGCTGCGGAAGTTGTCCTTCATTTACCCAGCCAAGGCGACCGCCACTGGCAGAACTGGGGCTTTGTGAAAATTGTGCAGCGTACATTTCAAAACGCGGGTCTTGACGAAGTGTGCGCGATAAATCATTTATGTCGCGTGCTTCTTTGCGGTCAATGACAATTTCTGAAACCATATATTTTTTCTTATTCATATCAGCTTTGGTGGCTTGCAAGGCTTCCTGAATTTCAATTTCGGTTACGGTGTCATTGGCGGCTTTGTTACGTATGAGACGAAGCCATGCGAGGTCACTTTTCATCTGTTCGCGGAAAACTTTTTCATTGACGCCAAACTCAGCTAAGTCATGCTTGAGATTGCTTAAGGTGGATTTATTGCTTTTTACAAAACTTGATATTGCTCCATCAAGTTCTTGCGGGGTAATATCAATTTTGTTATTAATTGCATCTTGCAGTTTCAATTTTTCATCAATGGTATTTTGCATAACCTTGTTTATAATCAAAACTTTGGTTTGAGAATTGTAAGGAATGCCGGTGGTCATACAAAAAGCACGAACACGATTATTAATGTCTTCGGTAGTAATAATCTCGCCGTTAACTGTAGCCAAAACACGAATGTTGCCGGAGTATGGTTTGGGCTTTTTGATTGAAGGAGGAAGTGTTGGTGCTTTGGGAGCAGGAGGATCTTTTACCGGATTTTGAAATACTGCCGGTTGTGGACTGTTGTTAGAGGCGTTTTCATCATAGTCATAATCAGGTATAATTTGCGGGGCAAATTGCGCCTGTACGGGAAAAGTTGAAAACAAGCAAATTGCAAGAAACAGTATTTTTTTCATTTTTCGCTCCTTTATTCTGAACCTACACTGCCCAAGGTTTTGAGCAGGAATGTAACTGAAAACTCGTAACCGTCATCATAGTCAGGATCGGTAGAATTATATTTGTGAGTGTTGAAAATAAGTTTAAGGCATTCATCCTCATAAATCAATCTGCCACCGTGTTCAAGTGATGAACTGTGTCCTTTGCCCAAATTTTGGCGGTTGTATATCGAAAAGCTCCAGTCTTTGGAAAGTTTTGCATATATTGAGGTATATAGTTCTTTTCTTTCGCGATAGTCGTCAAAGAAATATAGTCCGGAATCGGATACATTTTTGTTACGTCCGTTGATTGATATAAATGATATGTAGGCCGATAGCATTGATGTTCCGACACGCGAGTTAATTTCGCTGTATTTAATGTTTAAATTGTCTTTATCAAGGCGAAAACGGTAGTTAAAATCAAGATAGGAATTCGGGGCGGCAAAAATACGTCCGACATAATCACTAAAATGCGAATCGTCGCCAAGACTACGAGCAAAACTTTCGTTGTTGTTGATGTAATAGCTCTGGCCAAAAAATGAAGATGTGCGTCCGATTACGTTGCCGTAGGCACTCCAATTGATACCGTATGAAATGCGGCTGCCGGTGTCATTGCGGTCGTATCCGGCATAGCGGTCAAGATCAAGTATGTTGGTGTCGTCAAGTTGTGCATTGAGGCTGTCCTCATTAGGAATTTTGTTGATTTTGTTGCCGCCATTCGGGGCTGCAACAGCGACAATTGTCGGTTCCAAAATTTGGCGAGAACTTTCCGTGGCTCTGACAAATGGAAGTCGCCACTCAACGCCGGCTTGAGGAAAGATGCGCCCTACTGCTCCACTGTAATTTTGATTGTTGTTGTTGAGATAATCATCAATATAATAAAGGTCTGATTTTACTGATGCAACAAAGCGATATTTTTCACCAAACGGGCTGGTATATGGGAGATTCCACGAGTTTATCATAGTACCGCGTTGTGTCTGTGTGCCATCATGCTCACGGTATATTGAAGCCATGTTCAAGGTGTTTTTGAAATATGAGCCGATGCTACTCGGATCGGATATGATTTCATATGTTGCAAGCGGTAGAATGTATGGTTTGCTGTATTCTCGGTTTTTATATTCGCTGAAATTGGAATTGCGCAGAGAATAGCTGACCAATTTGTACGAATAGCCTTCAATAGCTGCATAATCTCGTCCATCAAAACGTTCGGCGGATATCGTTGAGGTCAGCCATGTTTCGGTTTTGCCGGGGAGAGATAAATCTTTTAGGTATGCTCCATCCGATGCGTAATTGATGTCCATTTTTCCGACCCAGAGGTCGTTAAATTCGTAGCGACCTTTGGCAACGATATTGCCACGCTTTTCATCAGTGTCATGGTCTTGCATGATGGTGCCTGTAACATCGAGTTCACCATTGTAGAGCATTTTACGATAGCGTCCTCCAAAAACGACATTTTGGTCGGTACTCAAAATGGGGGTCAGTAAAAGATCTTCATGGTCATTTATATCAAAAAAGTAACGCAGTTCAATTGCTGTCCCCAAATAGTTGTTGCTGGCCAACGAGGGGGGCATAAAACCGCTGCGACGTTTTACAGACGGATCAGGGTGGGAGAGAAACGGGGTATATAATACGGGAACATCTTTGATATTGAGTGTTGCACTACGATAATATATATCTTTGCTGGATACATCATGCGTGATTTTTCGTGCTTTTATTGACCAAAGCGGTTTGGGGTTATCTTTACATACATCACATGGTGAATATACTGCGTAGAAAAAATGCTTATCTTTTTCGGATGTTTGTTTAATGCGTTTGGCAGCAAGACGGCTTTGATCTGCCAAAATAGCTTTAACTTCGTTGATTGTTGCCTTAGTCATTTTTTCGGACAGCTGAGCGTGATCAGAAAAAACAACAGTGCCGTCAGGATGCATTACGCTGACATTTCCATCGGCAACGAGAACGTCGTTTTTGCGATCGTAAGAAATAGTGTCAGCTTTTAGGGTTATGTTTTCACGCGCAATGTTGACATCGCCTCGTGCGGTTATAACACCGGTTTTAGAATCTTCCTCGACTTCGTCGGCGCTGAAATATATAGGAACCTGATCCTGAGCGTTTGAAAATATAGGGGAAAGTATAGGTGCCATAAGCAGTATAGCGAGGGCAATTTTTTTCTTATTCATCAGGCTACAGCTCCTTTTTTTCGAAGGCGAGCAAACCATGTCGGATTGTATAGTAAAAGGGCGTACAGACAAACAGCTAATGGCAGAAGCAAATTGACATAGTATAAAGGCAAGAAGTATAGATGCTTGGTGCTCATGTTTCCAAAAATTAGGTCATTGGCTTCAATGATGATCATAGCAAGAATTGAAGCGGAAATAATTTTTGTTTGGCCGCGACGATTGAAGTTTCCGACTAGAAGGCCGGTGCAGGCAATGATTGAAAACAACAAGTTGTAAAATGGACTGACGAGGCGGCGATTGCCTTCAACAATATAGCGTCGAGCCTCTGCCGGAGTGAGGTTTTTATCTTGAGATGCAAAAAGCAATTCTTTAAGTGTTTTGGAGCGGACAGAATCGTGCTTGCGTTTTTTGTTTTGTGTGGAGCCAAAATCTACAGAATATTGATCAAAAGAAAGAGATGAAAACTGAGAGTTTTTGGTATCAATCTCTTGTCTAGTGCCATTTACCAACATTATACGCGGACCTTTTTCGGTGTATATAATTACGCCACTTTCAGCTGAAACGGTAGTTTTCTTCTTAGGATTGCGTTCATCGTTTATCATAATGCCTTTGACGACGCCGTCGTCGCCGTGAGCGGTGATAAAGACCGTTAAATTGTTGTCGAGGGTAGTGAACTCACCTTCGCGAAACATAAGGTGTGATACATCATTTTTAATTTGCCATTCATAATCGCGAAACTTTTTTTCGGCATATGGAGTGATGATATTGTTTACATAAACAGCAAAAACGGTTGCTAATATACCAATGAAAATGGCAGGCTTTGCAGTTTGCCACGGGCTAATGCCGGCTGATTTTATAACGACCAATTCACGGTCGGTAAGCATGCGATTGTATACAAATAATACCGCAACAAATAAAGATATGGGTGAGAGAATGGCAAATAATCTCGGCATAAGGCATGAAGTCATTTTGATAAACAAACTTAATGGCAGACCTTTGTTGGTAATCATTTCAATGAAGCGTAAAGACTGAGTGAGCCACAAAATCGACATAAGTGAAAACGTGACTAGTAAAAAGCCAATAAATACTTGATTGGCGATGTATATATTAAGTTTCTTCATTAATGGCGATAGTATAAGATTAAATGTCATTATGCAAGAAAATCCTCAAAATTGTTACCAATTTCGAGGATTTTCTCTTAAGTTCAATAAATAATATTAGTTGTTAATTCTCATTTTGTAGAATGAACGCCATACGAAAATTAGGGCGATTAACAACATGGTTACACCTGCGCCCAAAGCTACACAGCGAGGGGCTGAAACAGCCATTTCAACAGCCAGCAAGCCAAACAAAGTTGTGAACTTGATGATCGGGTTGAGGGCTACTGAAGATGTGTCTTTGTACGGATCACCGACAGTATCACCGACTACGGCTGCATCATGCAACGGTGTGCCTTTCTCTTTCAAGTCAACTTCAACTACCTTCTTGGCGTTATCCCATGCGCCACCGGCGTTTGCCATGTAAAGGGCTTGGAATAATCCGAATACGGCAATTGAAATCAAATAGCTTGCAAACAGGTTGGCATCAAAGCATGCAAAGGCAATGGTCAAGCAGAAAATAACCATAAAGATATTGAACATACCTTTTTGCGCATAAATGGTGCAAATTCTTACAACTGATTTAGAATCTTCAGTTGATGCTGCTTTTTGAGTATCAAGTTTGATGTGCTTTTTGATGTATTCAACAGCACGATATGCACCGGTAGAAACTGCTTGCATAGAGGCACCTGAGAACCAGTAGATTACAGCACCGCCTAACAAAATACCAAACAATACCAGAGGATTCATCAAATTGAGCTCGAGGTTGAGCAACAAAATGATTGAAAAGATCATGGTGGTAGCACCGATTACGGCTGTACCGATAAGTACGGGTTTTGCAGTTGCTTTGAAGGTGTTACCGGCAGAATCGTTGCGTTCCAGTAATTCTTTACCAACTTTGAAGTTGGGAGCAAAACCGTATTCTTTATTGATTTCTGATTTGATATTTTTGATTTGTTCAATTTGTGACAATTCAAATACTGATTGTGCATTGTCGGTAACAGGACCATAGCTGTCAACAGCAATGGTAACAGGCCCCATGCCCAACATACCGAATGCTACCAAACCGAAAGCAAAGACGTTTGGATATACCATATAAGCATCTAATCCGTTCAAAGATGTAAAGTAAGCAACGGCCATCAATGCAACAATTACAAGCCCCTTCCAAAAAGCGGAGAAGTTGCCGGCAACCATACCGGAAATGATGTTGAGTGATGCACCGGCTTGACGGCTGGAGTTTACAATTTCTTGAACGTGAATTGATTTTGATGAAGTAAAGATCTTGGTGAATTCCGGAATGATGGCTGAAGCAAATGTGCCACAGCTGATGATTACGGAAAGTTTCCACCACAAATCGGCTCCCATATCACCAATCATTAAATATGAAATACCGAATGTTACGGCAATTGACATGATTGATGTGATCCAAACCAAGCTTGTAAGAGGAACTTCAAAATCAAAATCTTGTTTGTTAGCAAAACGTAATTTTGAAATAAGTCCGTTGATCAAGTAAGAAATGATTGAGGTCAGAACCATCATCAGGCGCATAGCAAAAATCCATACGATTAAGCGTGCTTGAATGTCAATTCCGTCAGCCATTAATGATAAAGATCCGTCAGGAGCATAAGCCATACCTGCGGCCAAAACGATGAAGCTGATTAAAGCAACGCCGGTCACGCCGTAAGTTTCAAAACCATCAGCAGTAGGTCCGACAGAATCGCCGGCATTGTCGCCGGTACAGTCAGCTATAACACCTGGGTTACGAGCATCGTCTTCGTCAATTTTGAAAATGATTTTCATAAGGTCAGCGCCAATGTCGGCAATTTTGGTGAAGATACCGCCACAAATACGTAATGCGGAAGCACCCAAAGATTCACCAATAGCGAATCCGACAAAGCATGCACCGGCTGTTTCTCTCGGGATGAAAAGAAGAATCATAATCATCATAAACAATTCTACGCAAATGAGCAGAACGCCGATAGACATACCTGATTGCAGAGGTAATGACATTACGGGATAAGCCTTGCCTTTAAGAGAAGCAAATGCTGTGCGTGAGTTGGCATAGGTATTAATGCGCATACCAAACCATGCAACAGTGAATGAGCCCAAAATACCCAAAACTGACCATAGCAAAATGGTGCAGACCATTGAAAGCGGAGTTTGATTTAGGCCAAAGAAATAGTAAAAAATACATACAGCAATAAATGCTTCTAAAACAACCAATAATAAGGCTTGTTGTTTCATGTATGTTTTGCAGGTTTCATAAATCAAAGCGGCCATATCTGCCATTGATTTATGAACAGGCATTTTCTTAATTTTGAAAAATTCGTATAAGCCAAAAATGGCACCTAATGCACAAACAACCAATCCATAGAGTAGAATCTGTGCACCGGTGATTGTGTGTCCCCAGAAGTTGTATCCAACATCCAGAGTAGGAATGTTTAAGTCAATTTCAGAAGCTGCAGCTGTGGTTGCAAAAGCACACAAAAACAGTGCTATTGCAGCAGCAACAGTACTAAATCCTTTGAATAATTTCATGATTTTTTCCTTAATGTTTGAGTTATTAACTAGGTTAATGAGCTAACCCTACAACTTTAGAAATATTATTTCAAGTATATTAGTGTTTTTTTATGCATAAATAAAAAGCCCCTCTTTTTTTGAGGGGCTTTATAGGCTTTATTTTTCAAGGTCTTCACCAGTTTCTTGGTTGACGCGTTTGGCAGATAATTTGATTTTGCCGCGGTTGTCTGTTCCCAAGCATTTAACCCAGATGCTGTCACCTTCTTTATAGAAATCAGAAACAGAAGCTATGCGCTCGTTCTTGACTTCTGAAATATGAACTAATCCTTCGGTTGTTCCAATAAAGCGAACAAATGCACCAAAGTCCATAATTTTGGTGATTACACCGTGGTAAATATGACCTTCTTCAGGTTCGGCAACAATGCCGGTAATCCAATCCAAAGCAGCTTGTCCGTCAGCACTGTTAATGGTAGCAATATGGACAATGCCGTCTTCGCTGATATCAATTTTGGAGTTGGTCTTTTCGGTAATTTCACGAATGACTTTACCACCAGAACCAATAACTTCGCGAATCTTATCAACCGGAATTTTGATGGAGATAATGCGCGGTGCAAGAGGTGAAATATCAGCACGAGGCTCGGCAATAGCTTTGGCCATCTCGCCCAAAATGTGGATACGACCTTCGTGAGCCTGAGTAAGTGCATTTTGCATAATCTCTTTGGTAATGGAGGTAATTTTGATATCCATTTGCAAAGCGGTTACACCATCTTTAGTGCCGGCTACTTTGAAGTCCATATCGCCGAGGTGATCTTCATCACCAAGGATATCAGTCAAAATTGCAACACGGCCGTCATCTTCTTTAATCAAGCCCATAGCAATACCGGCAACCGGTTTAACCATCGGAACGCCGGCGGCCATTAATGACAATGTTGTGCCGCAAACAGTGGCCATTGATGAAGAACCGTTTGATTCCAAAATTTCAGATACAACACGAATGGTGTAGGGGAATTTTTCTTTGTCTTTCGGCAGCATCGGATGAATAGCGCGCCATGCGAGTTTCCCGTGTCCGATTTCACGACGTCCGGGAGTACCGAGACGACCGCATTCACCGACAGAAAACGGCGGGAAGTTGTAATTGAGCATAAAGTCTTGTTTGTATTCATTCATAAGACCGTCAACAATTTGAGCGTCTTCACCGGTGCCGAGTGTGGTAACAACCAGAGCCTGAGTTTCGCCACGGGTAAAAATAGCAGAACCATGAGCTGTCGGTAAGGTATCAACTTCACACCAAATCGGACGAACGGTTTTGGTATCACGACCGTCAATACGATGACCGGTAGTCAAGACTTTTTCACGAACTACAACGTGCTTTAATTTTTCGAGAACGTCCAAAAGATATTTGTTTTCAATTTCATTTTCGGGGTCAATAGTGGCTTTGACTTCTTCGTCAATTTGACCAACCAATGTGCCGCGAGTTAGTTTGTCGGTTTCGCAAAAAGCTTGTTCGTATTTTGCGCGGAAATCTTTGGCAATGCGTTCGTACATTTCATCAAATTCTTTAGGAAATGTCGGAGCTTCCCAGGCTTCTTTTCCGGCTTCTTGAGCAAGATCTTTAATCATTTTAATGACCGGCTGGAAGTTGTCAAAACCGAACATTACAGCGTTGAGCATGGTTTCTTCAGACAATTCCTGAGCTTCGGACTCAACCATTAAAACACCTTCTTCAGTACCGGCAACGGTTAATTCCAAATCAGATGTTTTTTGTTCTTCAATAGTCGGGTTGAGGATAAACTGACCATTTTTGTAGCCAACTTTTGCGGCTCCGATCGGTCCCATGAAGGGAATGCCGGAAACAGCCAAAGCGGCAGAGGCGGCAACCATGGCAACAACATCAGAATCGTTTTTCTGATCATGAGAAAGAACAGTACAAATAATTTGTACTTCGTTCTTAAAAGCATCCGGAAACAGCGGGCGAATCGGACGATCAATAAGACGAGATACCAAAACTTCGTGTTCGGAAGGTTTGCTCTCTCTTTTCATAAAACCACCGGGGATTTTGCCTGTGGCATAGTATTTTTCCTGATAGTTAACCGTCAATGGGAAAAAGTCTTGATCGGCTTTTATTTCCTTAGCTGCGCAAACTGTGGCTAAAACACTGGTTTCACCATAGGTGGCAACAACAGCTCCGGTTGCCTGTTTGGCAACTTTGCCGGTTTCTAATGTTAATTTTCTTCCGCCCCAATCGAGTTCGCGAGTGGATACTTTTAAGTTATTCATATTTTATTACCTTTCTCTTTTACATCTTTATAAACAGCACCTTGCTGATTGTTTTCAACAAGGATTTAAAAGCATTGCGGGATATTGTCCCGCAATGCACAAAAACTTATCTACGAATGTTAAGTTTTTTGATGATCTCTTGATATCTGCTTTCATCTTTGCTCTTTAAATAGTCTAAGAGGTGGCGACGTTTTGATACCATTTTCATCAATCCCAAACGAGAGTGGAGATCTTTGCGGTGGGTGTTGAAATGCTCAATCAAGTTGTTGATACGAGTTGTCCAAATTGCAATTTGAACTTCAGGGCAACCGGTGTTGCCTTCACCCTGACCATAGGTTTTTACCAATTCACTAGTAACTTCTTTTGTAATCGACATCTTATATTTCCTTATCAGTTATAAATTAAAAACACGAATCGGAGAAATTCTGCTCTCTTCAATTCGAACGATAGCAATCAAAACACCGTTAAAGACTGCAGCCGCTATGGAAGTTGGAGAAAAATTCTCTCTTCCCTTAGGGCTTAAAGCTTGTCCCTGCTTGAGTTTTGAAGCTTCTACTTCCGAAACAGCCATGACCGCGATGTCGCGCAGAGAGGTTTCTAACGGAAGCAATGTTTGCTCAACATATACCATATTTTTTAAATTTTCCAGTAAAATCGTATCATTGAGCGTAAAAAGACCGCATTTTGTACGTCGCAAACTTTGTAAATGTCCAAACGAATCGAGGGCACGAGCGATATCTCGCCCGAGACTCCGGACGTAAGTGCCTTTTGAACATTTGACCTTAAAATCGGCACAATTGTCGTGGAGTGATAAAAATCGAAGGTCAAAAATGTCTACACGCCTTTCGGGAATCGCAAATTCTTGTCCACGACGGGCCAGATCATAAGCCCGTTGTCCGTTTATTTTTATGGCAGAGTAGGCTGGCGGTGTTTGAGTAATTTCTCCTATAAACTGCGGTAAAATTTTGCTGATTTCTTCAATTGTCGGTGTCCTTCCTCCGGAACTGGTAATATTTCCGGTGTTATCAGAAGTGTCTGTCTCAGCACCAAAGCAAATGGTGAATTCGTATTCTTTTTCGCCATCGGTAATAAAGTCAATTAACTTAGTGGCTTCTCCGAAAGCTATCGGCAGAACTCCGGTGGCAAATGGGTCAAGCGTTCCGGCATGACCGTTTTTTTTGGCGTTGAAAATGCGACGAGTAAAATTGACAACTTGTGTTGAGCCCATGCCTTGCGGTTTGTCAACAATAAGCCAACCGTTTATGTCATTGCCTTTTTTATGCTTCATCTGATTTTTTCAAATCTTGCTGTACTTTGGGTGAGTGAAGAAGCTTTTCAATTTTGTCGGCTTCTGCCATTGTGTCATCAACAAAAAAGCGTATTTCAGGCACATAACGGAGCAAGGTTTTTGAAGCAATGACTTTGCGAAAATGATTTGCTGCAAGTTGCAAACCTTCTTGTACCTGAGATTCAAATTCAGATTTTGATGTTACAAAAAAGACATCTGCATATTTGAGATCGGGAGAAACTTTGGCTTCCATAATGGTTACCAATGTATCAATGCCCTGAAGATTGCGCACGCGGTCAAAGTTTATTTCTTCGGCAATAATGCGTTTTATTTCTTGTCCGACACGCAGTTGGCGTTGCGAAAGTTCTTTTATAGCCATAGTCTATTGTCCCTTAATCAAGTTTGGCAGCAATGGTTTCAATTTCATAGCATTCAATGAAATCACCAACTTGAATGTCGTTGTAGTTTTCAAAACTCATGCCGCATTCATATCCGTCTTTGACTTCTTTGACATCTTCTTTGAAACGTTTCAGTTGTCCAAGGTTGCCGTCATGGATAACAACGTTATCACGCAGTAGACGAACTTTGGCTCCACGTTTGACCAGACCTTCGGTGACCATACAACCGGCAACTTTGCCGACACCGGTGATGTTGAACACGTTACGTATCTCGGCGTATCCGAGTATTTTTTCTTTGAGTTCCGGTGAAAGCATGCCTTCAAGACCTTTTTTAACATCATCAGCTACATCGTAAATGATTGAGTAGTAGCGGATATCAATTCCGTCGCGACGAGCCATATCTCGGGCTTGAGGAATTGCGCGAACATTAAATCCGATAATCAATGCATGAGAAGCCTTTGCCAAAGTGACATCAGACTCAGAAATAGGTCCGACAGCAGAGTGCAAAATTTGAACACTGACTTCGTTGGTAGAAAGTTTGTTTAATGTGCCTTCAATGGCCTCAATTGAGCCTTGTACGTCGGCTTTGATTACAACCGGCAGATGTTTAATTTCACCTGATTTGATTTTATCCAACATTTGTTCCATTGCGGATTTTGCACTTTTTACCAATTTGGCATCGCGCTCTTTTTGGATACGGTAACTTACAATTTCTTTAGCTTGGGTTTCATCTGCAACTACATTGAAATTGTCACCGGCGGCAGGAGTTCCCTGAAGTCCGAGTATTTCTACCGGAGTTGCAGGTCCGGCGGTATGGATTTTTTGTCCGTGTTCATTAAACATAGCGCGAACGTGTCCCCATTCTTTACCGGCAATAATGATGTCGCCAATTTGGAGAGTGCCTTGTTGTACCAACAGTGTGGCAACAGAACCACGACCTTTTTCCATTTTGGCTTCAATAACCGTGCCTCGCGCTTTGCAATTAGGATTGGCCTTGAGATCCAAAATCTCAGCTTGTAATAAAATGGCTTCAAGCAATTTGTTAATGTTGATACGTTTTTTGGCGGAAACTTCAGCACAAAGATATTCGCCGCCCATTTCTTCAACAGCGATACCGTGTTGCAGCAAGGCTGTTTTTACTTTCATCGGGTCAGCGCCCGGAAGATCGATTTTGTTAATTGCAACAACAATCGGAACTTCGGCAGCTTGTGCGTGGCGGATAGCCTCAATGGTTTGCGGCATAATTCCATCGTTAGCAGCAACTACCAAAACTACAATATCGGTAACTTTTGCTCCACGGGCACGCATTTCTGAGAAAGCTTCGTGTCCGGGGGTATCGATGAATGTAATTTTTTTGCCACCATCAACTTCAATTTGATAAGCACCGATGTGTTGAGTAATGCCGCCTGCTTCTTTTGCTGCGACGTTAGTTTCACGCAGGGCATCAAGCAAGGAAGTTTTACCGTGATCAACGTGTCCCATAACCGTAACGACCGGTGCACGCGGAAGCTGCTTTTCGGCAGCATCATCAGCCTCATTTTTCAAAACGTCTTCTACATCGCTGTCGGCGACACGTTTCCATTTGTGTCCCATTTCTTCAACAATGATTTGAGCTGTATCAGCGTCAATAGCTTGGTTAATGGTAGCCATTACACCGAGTGCCATCAATTTTTTGATTACGTCGGCACTTTTCTCGGCCATACGGTTGGCCAACTCTTGAACAGTTATTACTTCAGGAATAATAACTTCTTTAACGATTTTTTCCTGTGGTTGAACAACAACGACAGGTTTGGGTTGTTTCTTTTTGAAGCGGCGACGCGGAGCTCCGAATCCGTAATCATCATCGTAATCGTCATCGCCACCGCCGTAACTGTTTATGCTTACTTTTGTGTTGCGGCGTTGCGGTTCAAAACTACGCTTGGTGATTTTTTTACGTTCTTGTTCAAAAGCATCATTGCGATTTGAATTGTGCTTTTTGTTGGAAAAATCTTCTTCCTCGTCATCGTCAAAATCTTTTGAATGACGATCTTTATCTTTGCCTTTAAAGTTTTTGTCGTCAGCAATCGGAGAACGAGTTTCTTCAGTTTTTGTTTTTTCTTTTTCGGCTTTAGCTCTTTCTTGCTCTGCTCTGGCTTTTTCTTTTTCTTTTTCAGCTTCAGCCTGCTCGAGGGCAATGCGTTCGGCTTCTTCTGCCTCTTTGCGAGCTCTTTCGGCTTTTATTTCATCTTCGAGCTTTTGGCGTTGTTGTTGTTTGTTTTCTTCTTCAATTTTGCGTTTTGCGTCATGTTCTTTGGCTTCGGCAATCAGGCGAAGTTTTGCCTTGGTTTCAGCATCAAGCTCTTTTTCTTGCGGTTCGGTAGCAACAGGAGAAATAGTTCTCTTTTTGCGTACTTCAACCTGTACAATTTTTTTGCCGGCGTTAGAAGATGTTTTTTCTCCCAAACCTTTAAGCGTCAGGGTCTTTTTGCCTGATAAGGTCAATTTGGTTTTGCTACTATCTTCTGTCATATAAATTGTTCTCCATTTTTAAGAATTGATAAAATTTTGCCATTTTTGTAATTGATTGTATGTCATTTGTGCCATTTCGCTTTTGAGCAATGCGGCGTGGACCGTGTTTGTTCTATTTAGTGCCTTGTCTAACTCCTCAATACTAAACAATGTCAAAATTTCTACATTCTTGGCGGCGGCTAAAATTTTGCTGTGACCATCAGCTCCAGCATCGGTAGCTTCAATAACAAAAGCAATTTTGCCTGCGCTCAGTTTTTCTTTTACTTTATCAAAGCCTGAAATCAGTACTCCTGCTTTTTTAGCAAGATTTATAGACTCTAATGCCCTATTTTTCAAGATATTTTCGACGATTTCCAACAGATTAGGCATAACAGTTGTGTGTTTACCAAATTTTTTGAATATGTTTTTTGAAATTGCATTTTCTAAAACACGCTTAGAGTTGGTTAGGTAAAAACCTTGTCCGGGAAGCTTTTTCTTGAAATCTGGTACAACTTGTCGATCCGGTGTGAGGGTAAACCGCAAGAGTTGGTCCTGCGGTTTTTCCTCTCCGGTAAAAAGGCAAGTACGATTTGGGCTAGTTGTTGCCATCCTGATCTTGTCCTTCGTTTTCGAACCAGTGTTGGCGAGCAGCCATGATTACCTTGTTGGCCTCATCAATAGAAAGAGATCCTTCGCCAAGCATTTCGATGAGTTCATCAGCGGCTAAATCAGCTACGTCATCAAGAGTTTTAACGCCTTTTTCAGCCAAGGTCAAAATCAGGTCTTGATCAAGACCGGTAACGGTTTTAATAGTCTTGTCAATACCCAAAGACTTACTCTTAGCGGCAAATTCAGCATTACGTTTGGCAATAAAATCTTTGGCACGTTGCTGTAACTCGGTAGCAACGTCTTCGTCAAAGCCTTCAATTTCTGCCAATTCGTTCAGAGGAACACCGGCTACTTCATCGATGTTAGTAAAGCCTTCGGCAATGAGGAGATGTGCAATCATCTCATCAACATCCAAAGCATCCATAAAGCGTTGTGAACGAACTTTGTTTTCATTGGCGCGACGTTCTTGTTCTTGTTCTTCGGTCAAAACATCAATATCGCAACCCAAAAGCTGAGAAGCCAATTTTACATTTTGACCGCGGCGACCGATGGCGATTGAGAATTGTTCTTGCGGAACAACTGCTTCAATGCGGTTGTTTTCTTCATCAATAACAACTTTGGTAACCTCGGCAGGAGCTAAAGCACTGACAATGTATTGAGCGCGATCTTCAGAATAAGGAATAATATCGATTTTTTCGCCCTGTAATTCAGTAACCACAGCTTGTACACGAATACCACGCAAACCTACGCAAGCGCCGACCGGATCAATAGTAACATCGTTGGCTTTAACGGCAATTTTGGCTTTTGAACCGGGGTCACGAGCAACACTAATAATTTTAACGATGCCGTCATAAATTTCAGGAACTTCTTGAGTGAAGAGAGCAGCCAAAAATTCAGGACAAGTACGAGACAAGAAAATTTGCGGTCCTTTGTTTTCGCGACGGACATCAAGTACATAGGCACGAATGCGATCACCGTTTTTGAATTTTTCCCGCGGGATAATTTCATCACGGCGGAGAATGGCTTCGGTTTTACCAATATCAACGATCACATTTCCGAATTCAATACGTTTAATGGTGCCGTTGACGATGGTGCCGATCTTTTCTTTGTATTCTTCATATTGACGGTTGCGTTCGGCATCGCGTACTTTTTGTACAATAACCTGTTTAGCGGTTTGTGCAGCAACGCGTCCGAAATCGATCGGGGGAAGTTGGTCAATAATGTATTCACCGACTTTGATGTTTTTATCAATGGCTTTTGCGTCTTCAAGCAAAATTTGGGTGTATTCGCTGTCTTCTTCCAACTCTTTGACAACCTTGCGGTAGCGAGCCATGTTGATGGCACCGGTTTTACGATCAATAGTGGCTCTAATGTCATGTTCAAAACCGTAGCGTGAACGTCCGGCTTTTTGAATGGCTACTTCCATTGCAGTAAAGACATCTTCTTTATCAATATTTTTCTCTCGGGCTACAGTATCTGCAACCATGATAATTTCAGGTCTTGGCATATTTTCAATATTTTCCATTTTTCCCTCGGTAAAATTAGTTAAAAATTTTCTTGTTCGTCAGCCTCGGCTTGCGCAGCGGCAATAAGTTCGTCGGTAAGCAAAAGTTTTGCTTTGGCAACGGCAGAGAACGGAATAGACCATTCTTTGTCGTCCATTAATAATATAATGTTGTCATTTTCAACACGGATTATGCGTCCTTTAAATCTTTTTCGTTTTTCAATCTCTATATCGGTCTCGACTTTTGCCTCAAAGCCTGCGAATCGAATAAAATTTTCGAGATTGACCAGTGGGCGATCAAGTCCGGGAGATGAAACTTCAAGAGTATATTTGCCGGATATCGGGTCTTTTTCATCCAAAACGGCAGAGATAGCGCGACTGACGGTGGCGCAGTCATCTACAACCATGTTTTGGCGATCTTTGCGTTCAATCATAATTTGCAAGGTGGGGTTGACATTGCCGATAGTGAGAATCCGAACCAAATCGAATCCGAGATTGTTGATTGTCGGCTCCAACATGTCTTGCAAATGGTGTCTTTTTTGCATGTAATCCTCTTTTAAGTTAAACAAAAAAGCGGGGTTTTTGACCCCACTTTCAAGATTATTTTTTATGAAAGAATGAGTTCTATATAGCACACTAAATTTTATAAATAAAGTATTTTTTTGATTTTTTTTAGATAGCGAAAAAAACGTTGATTTTGCAATGCGCTTAGTGTAATCTCCGATTGTTTTTATTTGTGGAGATTGAAAAAATGGAAAAATACATAACTACACCGATTTATTATTTGAACGGACTTCCTCATATCGGACATGCATATACTTCTATATTAGGCGATGTGATGAAAAAGTTTGAGCAGATGCGCGGTAACAGTGTGTATTATTCCACGGGGACTGATGAACACGGGCAAAAGAATCAGCATAGCATTGAAGCCAGTGATTTGTCAGCGGAAGAATTTTTGCAACGTCAAAGCGATAATTTCAAAAATCTGTTTGTTGAATTGGGAATCGATTTTGATTATTTTGTTCGTACTTCAAAACCCGAACATAAAAAAATTGTACAGGAGATTTTACAAAATATATACGATCGCGGGCTGATTGTTAAAAAGTCCTATGAAGGGTTGTATTGTGAAGGATGTGAGCAGTTCAAAAAGAAAAGTGATTTAGATGAAAACGGTTGTTGTCCCGATCATAAAGTTGCGCCGAAAGCAATCAGCGAAGAAAATTACTTTTTCAAACTTGAGCCGTATCGTCAATGGTTGATTGAGCATATAAAAGCAAATCCGGACTGGATACAGCCGGCAAAATATGCCAATGAAGTGCTCGGTATGTTAAAAGAGCCTTTGGAAGATTTGTGTATTTCTCGTCCGAAATCTCGTGTTTGGCTGGGGGTAGAGTTACCGTTTGATAAGGAATATGTTACATATATCTGGTTTGATGCATTGGTAAATTATATTTCTACACTTAATTACGGACATAATCCTGACTTTGATAAGCTGTGGGCAAATTCAAACCATCTGATTGCCAAGGATATTTTGAAGCCACACTGCATATACTGGCCGATTATGCTGCATGCAATGGGGATTAATCCGGTTAAGCATTGTTTTGTGCACGGATATTGGATTGGTGAAGGCGGTGTTAAAATGTCAAAATCGCTGGGTAATGTGGTTGATCCGGTAGAGGTTATAAATATGCTCGGTGTTGATGCGTTACGTTTTTACCTTATTAATAATATGACTCTGACCGGTGATAGTCAAATAAGCATTGATTTGCTGAAGCAAGGCTATAAAATGCTGGCCAATAATATCGGCAATTTGCAAATGCGTGTTTTGAAGATGGTGCAAAAAAATTTGGAAGGAAAAGTTCCGTCCAAAGCAGGGATGAACGCCGATGATAAGAAGCTGGTTAATGAAATTGCCGACAGGTTTACAAGAATTTTCAGTCAAGATATGAGTTTGGAAACAGTGAGCGAGTTGGCTGACAGCATTGTTAAAGCCGGAGATGTAACCAATGCTTATTTTGCGGCAAATACACCATGGGTGTTGGCAAAAGATCCTGCACAAAAAGAACGTTTTGAAGCGGTGGTTTATACTACACTTGATGCTTTGCGATTGATTGGTTTGGCACTTTATCCGATTGCTCCGAGTACGGCTGAAAAAATCGAGAGTTCATTGGGGAGCGGAGGTATGGAATTTAAGGCAAAATTTGAGGCGGAAGCTTTGCCGGAAGGTGTAAACATTGCGGTCGGAGATCCGCTGTTTCCGATGATTGAGGAAAAATAAATGATAAAAGCGATTTCATCACAAGTGAAATCGCTTTTTTTTGGTGTCAGAGGCTGCTTATAAATTTTGTCGTTAAAGAAGGTAAAACTAGTCGTTATCTTCTTCAAAATTAGCTTTCTCGGAGATTTTTTCGTTTTCTTGGTTGTTGTTATTACCACTGAGTAGTATATTGCTGATTTGGTTTAGGGCTCCGTTCAAGGCTTTTTCTGCTTCTTGGCTACTGTTTGAGGTGGCAGGAATTTCAACTTTTGGTGCAGAAGTTTCTTCAGCTTTTCCAACTCCGAAAAACTTGCGAATCTGGTTAGTGACTTTATCCATTACAGAGAGTTTGGCATCACAAGTTTTGGTCTCTTTGTTCCACTCACCACCGGACTTTTCGCATTGTCTGATTTCGCGGGTTGAATATTGATAATATGCATAATATCCGCCACATAAAAGCGCGGCGATTACAAACAAAACTACCATATAACGAGCTATGATCCAAAATGCCCACAAACCGGCAACGCCGAAAAAGATAAGTCTGTTTGGCAAACTCGGTTCCCACATATAGGCTTTGGCAGCGCAAAAAGCAGTGGCAACTGCAAAAATCATGTTTACCGGTGAAAATAAAAATGCTTTGCAAAAGCGTTTAAATATTCCGGGCTTTTTTTCTTCACTCATAGCAGTGTTCCTTAAAATGTTAAAATCGGCTGTAGTGTAAATTATTTTTTTGGCATAAACAAGTTAAAATTTTTATCCACACTTTACACAGAGTGGTCGAAATTTTTGACTTTGAAAAAGTGTGTTTGTTTGTTAAAAGAGAGGAAAGTTTTTAGATTGGGAAAAGACTATGGAAAAACCGGATATTTCTTCATTACCGCAGAATATAGAAGCGGAGCAAGCTCTTTTAGGAGCGCTGTTGGCTAATAATAAGGCTTTCGAATCGATATCAGATTATCTGAAGCCTAATCATTTTGCCGATCCTATTCATGCAAAAATTTATGAGGTAATTTCAAAGCTGATATTGCGTGAGCATGTGGCAGACGTGATTATGCTGAAAAAATATTTTGAGCAAGATGGAACGTTGAATGATGTCGGTGGGTATAAATATTTGATTAAGCTGGCAGAAAGTTCGTCGCCACTGACTAATCCGGAATATTATGCGCAATATATATATGAACAATATCTGCGTCGCGAGCTGATTTCAACAGGATATGAGATTGTCAGTCATGCAATGAAAGAGGATATTGATTCAAGTGCAGTTGAGCAGATCGAACAGGCAGAAAAAAGATTGTATGAGCTGTCAGATAAGGGTGATGCCGGCAGGGGGTTTGTTGATTTCGGTGAGGCTCTTAACTATTCAATGGACAGCATTCAGAGAGCTTATCAGAATGAAGGGAGAATTGCCGGAATTTCTACCGGTTTCGATGATTTGGATAAAAGAACCGGTGGATTGAATAACTCTGATTTGATTGTGTTGGCAGGACGTCCGGCAATGGGAAAAACCGCGTTAGCAACCAATATAGCTTATAATGTTGCTGATTTGATGAGCCGCGGCGCCGTAAAACTGGGAGAAAATTCAAGAGGAGTGGCGTTCTTTTCACTTGAGATGTCGGCTGATCAATTGGCTACGCGTATTTTGTCGTCAACGGCAGGAATATCGTCACAAAGAATGCGCAACGGAAACATTGATAATGGTGAATATGGGCGTATAGCTGAGGTGGCGAGGACGTTAGAAAAAATGCCGTTATATATTGATGACACTCCGGGGCTTACGATTAATGCGATCCGCAACCGTGCGCGCAGACTCAAACGTACAAAGGGGTTAGGGCTGATTGTCATTGACTATATTCAATTGATTATGGGAAGCAGCAAACGCGGAGAGGCTAATCGTGTGCAAGAATTGTCAGAAATTTCACGCGGACTGAAAATTATGGCAAAAGAACTTGATGTGCCGGTAATTGCGCTTTCACAACTTAATCGTGGTGTGGAGCAAAGAGATGATAAGCGTCCGTTGATGTCAGACTTGCGCGAATCGGGATCTATTGAACAAGATGCGGACATAGTTTTGTTTGTTTATCGCGAAAACTATTATATTCAGAATGAAGAGCCTAAAGAAACTGATAAAAATTATACTCCGGAAAAACACGAAAAATGGTTGCAGAAAATGAATGCGACTAAATATAAGGCAGAGATTATTATCGGTAAGCATCGTCATGGTCCGACCGGAACTGTTACATTGTCGTGGAACGGTGAGTTTGCGCAGTTCGGTAATTTTATCCACGATGATCAACTGCCGGAGCAGATAGGATAATGGCAGATAAAAAACAATATACAATTGTTGTCAGTAATACGTATCGCCAAAATGAGGAGAAAGTTGAGCCAGAGTTTTGGAAAAAGAAAAAGTTGACCGAACTTAATCATTTGGAGTGGGAACTGCTTTGCGACGGTTGCGGAAAATGCTGTCTGAATAAGCTCGATATTGGTGGAAAAATATATTTTACATGTGTTAAATGCCGTTTTTTGGACAGCAAAAGTTGTTTGTGCCGAATCTATGAAAACCGTTTTGCCAAAGTGCCTGATTGCCGCAATGTTAATTTTGCAGCACTGAAAGAACGTCCGAAATGGTTGCCGAAAACCTGTGCCTATCGCTTGCTGGAAGAGGAAAAAGATCTGCCGGACTGGCACCCCTTGATAAGCGGAGATAAAAACAGCGTGCATTATGCTCATCAGTCGGTGCAGGGGAGATTGATTATTTCGGAAACAGAAATTAAAGATGACGAATATGAAGATTACATTGTTGACTGGAAAGACATTTGATATTGCAAAACAAGTCGGCTTTGATTTGAAAGTGGTTGTCTCAAAACAGGCACGGAGATTAAGCTTGCGAATCGATGCAAAAAAAAGGATTCCAGTGTTGACCGTACCCAAGTATTGCAATAAAAAACAGGCTGTGGAATTTGTGCAGGGACAAAAGCCATGGATTGATTTTCAATTAAGCAAATTGCCGTATCAACGACAGTTTGCAGATGGCGATAAAATCAGTTTTAATGGTACAGAGGTTGAAATCAGTCATGATGCTAAGTTGCGCGGTGGTGTTCAGCTGAAAGATAATAAAATTTTGGTCAGCGGAGATGTTGAATTTTTGTCGCGCAGAGTGAAAGATTTTATAAAGGAACAGGCGCAAAAAATTTTGTATGAACGCTCGATTGAAAAAGCTGCGCGAATCGGTAAAAGAGTTAATCGCGTCGTCATAAAAGATACTCGGTCGCGATGGGGCAGCTGTTCGAGTTTACAGAATATTAATTATAACTGGCGTATCATGTTGGCACCGGACGAGGTGATTGATTATTTGGTCGCACATGAAGTTTCACATTTGGCGCATCAGGATCATTCAGATGAATTTTGGAATTGTGTTGATACTTTGGCCGATGATATGACCTTTGGAAGGAATTGGTTGAAAAAACACGGCAGTGAATTGAATGAGTATGTGTAATCAACTTGATTTCGGTGTTAGAAAAAACTATATTATTTTTAGTTGTTATAAATGACGGGAGAAAAAAATGTTGGAGAGAAATTATACATCTGCAGTTGAGAAGACAGAAATTGATGAAGGCTTGCGCAGTTATTTTATGAGCGTATATAATCATATGGCCGGCGGTTTGGTGCTAACCGCATTGATGGCATGGGTTGTGGCTAATACACCATTGATAAATATGATGTTTAGTGCGCAAGGCGGAATGTCGTTTTGGGGGTGGTTGTTTTTGTTGGCCCCGTTGTTTGTGGTTTTTGCTTTCGGATGGGTAGTTGCAAAAGGAACTCTGGCGCAGGTCAGAGCAACATTTATTGGCTATTCGGCATTGATGGGTGTTTCTTTGGCTCCGATATTTTTAGTTTATACCGGTGCAAGTATGACACGTGTTTTTTTGATTACGTCAGCAATGTTTGGCGGAATGAGTTTGTATGGATATGTTGCAAAGCGTGATTTGACCTCAATTGGAGCTTTTCTCAAGATGGGGTTGTGGGGAATTATTATTGCAGTGTTGGTCAATCTTTTTTTGAGAAGCAGTGCGCTTGACTTTGCTTTGTCAATTGTAAGTGTTTTTGTTTTTACTGGGTTGACCGCTTATGATACTCAAAAAATTCGCGCAATTTATATGTCAGCAGACAGTGCAGATGCGCAAGAACGTAAGGTTGTAGTCGGGGCATTGAGTCTATATCTCGACTTTATTAATTTGTTTATTGCATTGCTACGTCTGATGGGTGATCGAAGATAAAATAAAAAGCTCCGATTTTTCGGAGCTTTTTTTATGGCTAGTCGCCGCTCTTGATTTTATCAATCAGTTCTTTTACACTCGGAATACATCCGTTACGGTAAAGAGGATCTGTAGCAAAGCGATAAACTTGGTGTCCGGCAAATAAAAGGTGGTCTTTTACGCTGCCGCCATGACCGACCTCATACAAAGTTTTGTGTATGCAATAAGTACGTGGGTCAGGAATTTTGCCGGTTGATTTAGTAGGTGATGCTGCCGACCAAGTTGAAAATTGGCACTGCGACAGGCAACCAACACAATTTTTACGGTCTTCTTTCATTTGTTTCCAATCTTCCGGTGTCATGAAAACAATGGTTTTATCCGGTGTTTCTTTGATTTCAGTAAGTCCGGAATTGATTTGGTTCATTGCCTTTTCTTTATCACATGGTTTTATGAATATAGTTTTATGTTCATTGATAATCAGAGGTTCGGTAAAATCAGAATCTGATGTTTCATTATATGCAATTTCGCCGTTTTTGCGTTCAATTAATTTTTCCAAAAAAGTGTTCTTGATCGCGGAGGAGAAAAATCCGGTCGGGCTGAAACGTTGTAAAATTACGTCTCCTTTTTTTACCTGTAGCATGACTTTTTTCCATGCTTCACTAATCGGACTTTCTTTGGTAATCATCGGGCGCGTGCCAAACTGAAAGGCAATGTTGCCAATTTCCGGATTGTCGATGTAGTCTTCCCAGTCTTTAAGTTTCCAAATTCCACCAGCAAGAATAATCGGGATAGCTTGCAAGCCGTAACTGTTCATCAGGCGTCGCAGCTCAACAATGCGATTATATGGAGTTTCAGGTTGTTCAGGGTTCTCGGCGTTAGAAAGTCCATTGTGTCCGCCGGCAAGCCATGGATCTTCATATACAACACCACCTAAAAACTCGGTAAAGCGATTATACGCCCTTTTCCAAAGAATATTGAAGGCGCGAGCAGATGAAATAATCGGGTAGTAATAAACCCCGAACTTGGTGGCCAGTTCGCCCAAGTGGTAGGGCATGCCGGCACCACATGTAATGCCGTTAATCAGCCCTTTGGCTTTGGACAGGACTCCTTCTAAAACAGCTTGCGAATCTGCCATTTCCCAAAGCATATTCATGTGGATACGTCCGTTGCCGTTGGAAATTTCATGAGCAACTTGGGCTTGTGCAATACCGCCTTTGATTGCCATGTCAATCATTTCCTGATGGCGTTCGGCACGAGTTTTGCGGGTGAAAATTTCAGCGACGACGTTGCCTTTTTCATCATAAAAATCAGGACTTACACCGGAAAAAGTTCCGACGCAGTTTTCGTGTGCCCAGGCACCGCTGCTGCGACCATCACTGGCATTAATGCCTTTTCCTCCCTCGACAAGGGGAAGAACTTCTTTTCCTGAAATTAAAATCGGTTTTAAATTTAACAAAGCTTCACCTTTCAGTTTTTGATAATTTTTATCATTAACACTAAATAATTGTTTTGTATATAGTTATTTAGTCAACATGAATAGTTCAAGAGGTATGTTGTTAATGGCAAACAAACAAATTAAAAGGCAAAGAAGCGGATACATAAATAATGCCATGGAAACTGACTGATTGCTGAGCAATGGAATGTATGTGGAAAATTTTTTCAATCCATGCCAGATTAATAACATTATCAAAGTTATGACTATAAACTGAGCTCCGATGCCAACTTTTGTTATTTGTGCAGCTAGGGGTTTAAGTATTAAGTATAAAACGCTCCAAAACAAAACATAAATGCCAATGAAGCAGATACTTATCTGGTTTATGGTTCTTATTTTCTTCATCTGCTCATTTTTTGCCTGAGCAATTTTTTCAGGCATTAAATTGTCAACGGTCATACCTCTGATGGTCTTAGGGTTTTGAAACTGTTTTTTTATGTCACTCAAATTGGCTTTAAATTTTTCTTCCATCATGCACAAGCCACATCCTTTGGCAGAAAAATAAACATGGTTGTGGTTCTTTTTGCAGTAACGTAAATTTGATATGAGTTTGCGCAGGTGTTGTTCCCATTCTTGAGCGGATGGGCGTTTTAGACCACGGACAAAAGCACGATCGAACAGCTCTAAAGTTTCTTTGTCAAAGTAGTCATGGATGGAGTAGGGGTGCGGTGCTTGATAAAGATCTGCCCAAGAGCCATATGCATAATGATTTTGAGTAATTCTTTCCTGTATAGTAAGGTTGGGAGCACTAGCTTTTCGCGGTGTTCCCGAAAAGGGGTGAATACCATTATTGAGAAGTTTAAAGATGATTACGGCAAGGGCGAATTTGTCTTGTTCCTCTCCCATTTCGTCGCATCCTTGATCCATGCCTTCAGGATAGATATATTCTTCACTTACATATTCTGCGGGGTAACGATTTTTTTCTCCTTTGATGGAAAAACCGTCACAGTCGAGCATTGATATCAGCATACTTTCTTTGTAGACGTATACATTTGATGGTTTCAGGTCGACAATATAATGCTCTTTTTCATGTAGAGCCGCGACCATAGAACTCAGGTTGCAGGCAATGCGAATCCTATATTCGTAATTTTCCGGCAGTTTTAATTTTTGACGTGTTGCACGTTGCATAAAATGGTCAAGAGATGCGGCAAGGCTTAAATCTATGCGGGGCATAAGATAACCGACGCAGTAACCATTCTCGTTTTCAAGCAAGGCTTCAGGCCAAGCTATTTGTATATATTTTTCGCCGTCGTCCATAACAAATTCTTTGCCGTTTTTCAGGGCCGGAGAAAATGCAGGGCGGTTGAGTAACATGGCCTGCAACTTTTCGCGATTGGTGCTGCTTTTGGCAAGGCTATGGAATATTTTTGCGACAAGCCGAGGGTGTTCTTTGATTTCAAAAATTCTTCCAGCGGCACCGCCCTTGTTTACAAGGTTGCCGATGGTGATCTTTTCAAAGCTTCCGTCGCCATATACGGCATTATATATTTGACCAACATTTTCAGTCATAGTTTTGCCCAGAGAAATGTTTTGTCATCAGGATTGATCTTTTGTGCCTGCGGAGTGCTGAGGGTGTTGTATAGAGCACGGGAGGCTCGCTTTTTGATGGGTTCTTTGCTTAAAAAATTATCAATAGGTAACAAAAAGCGGTCCTCAATATTATTATAGTCTGATGAGAATGAAAAGCAGGTGACACCGTCGCTCATCATCATAATGGTGTGGGCTTGTTCAAATGTAGTGAATCTAATGCAGTCACGCCAGTCATCCATGGTATAAAAATAAGTTTCGCATGAAAAAATCCCGTTTTCAGGTTTGGAAGTAATATAATGCGAAAAGTCATTGCCGGTGAAAGCCAAGGCGGCACCGTCGCCAATGTGGAAGAATATTCCTTGATTTTTGTTGCAGACAACACCTACCAGTGTTGCGGCAAAAGCCATAAGACCTTTACGATTGTTGTGAGAATTCAGACGGTGAAACATAAGTTTTTCACGAGCGATTTCGATTGAGTTGATGATTGATGTTTTGATATCGGCAAACGGTACATTGGACAATAAATCAATCAAGGTATCACATACGATTCTGGCACCGATGCGACCGTATTTGGCTGATCCTGCACCATCAGAGATGACCGCAACAAAGTTTTCTCCCTTGGTGGAGTGGCGACAATAGTCCTGGCATGGCGAATTTCTTATTTTGTGCAGCGGACCGGTAACACATGCCGACAATACTTTTATGTGATTAGTGTTGTTCTTCATCCCAATTTCCTGTGTCTTCAAGATAATCAGAAGTGTTGGGAGCGGCTTTGGAAATACATGAAACGCTGCGACTTAACCATAAGAAAAATTCGGTGAATTTTAGGCCACTGAGACGTTTTGGTGCGTTGAGGGAAAATTTAGAAAGTTTTTCAAGGTTGGCATCTTCCGTGCCAACAGCATGGATAACAACTTTTTTGTTTTTTTGCGCTAAACAGCATTTTTTAGCAATGCTTTCCCAGTCGTAATCAGTTGGTTCGCCATCGCTGATTAAAAATATCCATGGACGTTTAGAGGTTATACCGCAACTGTCATACAGACATTTTTGTTCCTCGATTTTTTGCAAGGCAAGTTCCATGGCTTTGCCAAGAGGTGTCAGACCGCCGGCAACCATCTCAGGGGCATTGAAGTTCATGGCGTCTACCCAATCAGATGATACTTCGGTTTCATCTTTTCCGAAGGCTTTAATAATCAAAAGTTGAACGCGTGAACTGGCGTCGATATCTTCTTTGAGTTCCCTCTCAAGTGCTTTAAGACCTGCATTTAGCTGTCTAATCGGTTCTCCACGCATTGAGCCGGAGCAATCCAAAACCAAAACACAAGGTGTGCGTTCATTGGCGTTGTCGGCGAATTCGACATAAGGTATCATTTCATCTATAAAATTATTTTCAGCGCTCATTTAACGGTGTCCTTATTTTTGAGGGTAACTATGCGGGTAACCACTGCCTTCGATGACCGATGGTTGTGAAATTTTGCCACAACTGCTTATGGTGATAATAATGGCAAAAAGCAAAATGATAAAAGATAATTTGTTCGGTGTTTGCATATTGTTTACCTTTTTATTGTATGCTTCATAACAATGGTTATATAATAAAATCAGATTAAATACAAAAAATAAAATATGGTTGTTAATAAGAAGATGAAAATAGGAAGTAAAATATTTATTGCGTTATCATTACTTTTAGCGGCAACCGGGGTGTGCGCTAAGGACAAAGCAAATATTTATGTGCATGCAAGAAAAGTTCCGACTAAAGCGGTAATTAATGAGGCAGGAGAGCAAGTTAAACTCAATGACTTTGAGGGAGAATTCGTAATTGCCGTATTTTGGTCACGCTATTGTGCTCCTTGTGTCCGTGAATTGCAGAGTTTGAGCAAATTTGTTGAAAAAACTCGAAATAACGGTGTACGTGTAATTATGATTTCCCCGAAAAGCGAGTGGGCAGGAAGTTTTGTTGATCAGAGAGATTTTTTGCATAAATTCAAGGCGGATAATCTTGAAGCGTATTTTGATGAGAAAGAGGCCGTTGCTTCGGCGTTGGGTATTTTTTCTTCACCGATCAGCGTATTGATAAATACAGAAGGTAAAGAAATCGGGCGTATCCGCGGAAGCATGAAGTGGGATAAGCCCGATAATATTGAATATATATACAAATTAAAAGCCGAAAACGGTTAGCTTTGTATACGTAGTTTCGGAAAAAGTTCTTTTCCTAAAGTCAGGCGGCTCTTTTGAGTTTCAATAGGAGTGGCCAAATTAAGTTTTCCGGTTTTAATGATTGCACGTACCTGGTCGCCTTGTGTGGTGTCAGGGTTGGCAAACAAGAATGATACCTGAGGCATTTTGTTTTTGATACCAATAAGAGTTTGGTGCATTACTGCCAGCATACCGCGTGAGAACAGATCATAGGCCAATTCTTCAGTCATGCCGGTGGATCGAGCATATTTTACAACCGAATTAATGGCATCGGTTACATTGTTAGCGTGAATACTCGAAAGTACTAGGTGTCCGGATGTGCAGGCACGTAAAACTTCACTGGCGGTTTCAGGTGTGCGAATCTCACCGACCATAATGAAGCGCGGTTTTGAACGCAGTGCGGATTTCAGACTTCCTCCCCAGTCGCCATTGATAGGCTGTGTTTGTTTGCAAAGACCGAGGCTGCCGTTGGTGGCGTTATACAGTCCATCTAAGGGCATTTCTGACGGGTCTTCAATAGTGTAAGCAAAGCCACCCTCTGTGGATAAGAATTCTTTCATTAGTGATGATATGGCAGTAGTCTTACCGGCACCGGTAGGGCCAGACCAAAGAATAAGTCCTGCAGCGTTGCTGAGTGATAGCAGGTATTGGCGTAACTCAGGAGCAAAGCCAAGGCTGGCAAAGGCAGGGACTTCAGGAGGCATTCTACGGGCGCAGTATTGAACTCCGTAGATAGTTACAGAACGTTCAACACGGTACAATACACCGTTATATAAAACGGAATAGCTAGGGTTTTGTCCGCTGTAGGTTCTTTCAACTTTTTCTATAAATGTCATAAGATCACTTGGTTCAAACAATGCTAAACCATTCGGGGTGCGATTGTCCGGTATATAGGCGTTGCGAGATGGTGTGATATAAATGTCAGAAAATTCTGTTTCAGTTACGGTACTCATCTTAGTATTCCTAAATTCAGTTGATAACTTCTCCGGGGTAAATTCCGTAAAAGTCATTACGATTTACCCAACCTTCAATAGCAGAAAAACGAATAAGGCAAAAATCTTTTTGTTCGGGGCATTTTTCAACTTTGCCGATAACCTGGTCTTCTACTTTTGCAATAACGCGGGAATCGTTTTGCGGTTTGGCATATACATTGGCGGTTCCCGGTTTGGTCATTTTGATCCAGCGTTTGTTTACAAGCATGGCTTTGTGAACCCAAGTTTCAGAGCCTTCCCAATCTTTTATTTTGCGCCAAAGTTCGAATTCAGCAACAATCTCTACCGGAGCGTTTTTTTGCTTGTAAATCCATTCTATTGGGTAGCGAGAGCCGGGGCCGGAACGTGCGTTTATAAGGTTGGAACGTAAAGAAACCATTCGAGGAAGAGAGTGCCCCGTGTCGCCTTCTTCTTCCTGTGCCAGTGCCGGCGCGGTAACCATAAGCATAGCTAAGACAAACAGGTATAGTTTTTTCATTATTTTTCCTTTATTAATTTTTTCTTATCATAATAAGGTTAAGATATGGCAATATGATGAATAAAAGGTAAAAAAGGAGAAAAAAATGGATTTACGCAAAACCGCCGAGACTTTGATTAAATTTCGTACTGAAACGGGCAATGTCGAAGAAATAAACAAATGTTTGAAATATGTAGAAGAATTGTGTGGAGCAAAGGTTAAAAAGCTTGTGTATCGCAAAGATAATTTGGCTCCGGTGATTTTGTTGTCAAACTGCGAATCGATGGATTTTGATGCGTTGGTTGTCGGGCACTTAGATGTTGTGCCGGCAAGTGATGATATGTTTAATTGTCGTTGGGAAGGAAATAAATTATACGGCAGAGGAACACTCGATATGAAATCATTTGCGGCTGTGGGGTTAAATTCTTTGGAATATGTGATTGACAAAGAACTTCCGATAAAATTCGGAGTGCTGTTGTCAACTGATGAAGAAAAAGGAAGTTTTGGGTTGGATGCGTTCTTGCGCGAATATTCGCAGATTAAGTCAAAAATAGTACTCGATGTGGATGTTGCCGGTGATGTTACAAAAATTGTGGCAAAATGCAAAAATCCGGTGTTTGTAAAAATAATTGCACATGGCTTGGAAGCTCATGGCTCAACTCCATGGAACGGTATTGATGCAAATGAGAAAATGCTGCAAGTACTGGGTAATATCCGCAAAATTTATCCGTATTTTTCAAAAGAAAAAGCTATGCCTTCCGATACTTGGGTGGATACTGTGCATTTTGCAAAAATTGAAGGTGGCAATGTTGCAAACGTCATATCAAATTATTGTGAGGCTTTGCTGGACTTTCGTCTGACTGAAAAATCTTCTGTTGCAGAGTTGGAGAAAAAACTTGCGTCGTGTCTGGTTGATGGTGTTGAGTATAAAATTGTAACATCGTCGCATCCGGTGGTTATGGATGAAAAAAATCCGTATATTACGGATTATAAAAAGCTGGCAGAAGATGTACTAAAACAAAAAATAGAGTTTGAATATATCGGTGGAGCTACGGACTCAAGAGCTTTTGCGGAAAAAGGCTCAGTGGTGATTATGCACTCTGGCAGTGGCGATGGTATGCACGCGTCGGGGGAATATGTTGAGTGGAATACCGTTGAACAATTGGCAGAAATCCAAAAATTGTTTTTAAGCCAAATAAGTAAAAAATAAATTTATTAAGAGTCGATAATTGCTGGACAATCGTTGAGCGATAGTGTATATGTTGCTTGTTGACTACAGGAAAGCATAAAATGAGTACGTGGTTTTCGATATTGTTGGTGTTTGTCAGTCTGTTGATTGGCGCTTCAATTTGGATGATAAATCTCAAAGTGCGGCGTTTTGAGAGATGTTGCCGGATGACAGCATTGTTTGGACCGTGTGTCTTGTTGGCGATGTTTATGTTTTCCATATATTTTATCAAAGGTGTAAATTCTTCATGGCTACTGCTGATTTGTCTGTCCATGGCGATGACTGTGGTTTGGATTTTGGCAGGGCTCTTGATGGTAGGAGTTTTGATAATTTTGATAGTTGGCGGATATTGGTTGATCGTTACTCTGAAAGATACCAACTATGCAGTTTTCAGACGTCGTTGCCGCAGAGATTTTTCGTATTGCTGGCGAGAGGTGAAAGCGTGGATTGAAGGAGAAATATAATTGTTGTCGACGTAGCTCATCAGGATAGAGCAACAGTTTCCTAAACTGTGGGTGGGAGGTTCGAGTCCTCTCGTCGACGCCATTAAAAACACCCGAAGTGACTAGCTTCGGGTGTTTTTTGTTGTCGCTCGAGGTCTTAAAAACAGTCATCCCTCGTTTTCGTCAGAAAACGTCAAGGGATCTACAACTTATTAAGAAAAATATTGAAGATGCCTTGACCTCGGACACTTGTCCTCGGAGGCATGACAAGCTGTTTATTGTCATTAAAATAAAAAACAGTCATCCCTATTTTTCTACAAGTCGAAAAATTCAATGGATTTACCTTATTTAAAAAATATTGAAGATGCCTTGACCTCGGACATTAGTCCTCGGAGGCATGTCAGGTTGTTTATTGTTTTCCTAATAACACACAAAAAACACCTCCCAATGTTTCGGGAGGTGTTTGCAGTTATGTAATAACTTATTCTACCAAGCGTAATTCAAGCCGGCACCAATCCCCATCGCATCATAACTTGAACCAAAGGTATAATTAGCCCAAGCATATGCCGATAATGCATCAGTAAAGCCATAGCGTCCGCCGACTTCAATACGTCCTAATGTCTGATCATGGTATGTATCAGCTTTGTTTAGTCCGGTAATAACAACACTATCATCATCGGTCAACGTTTGGATTACACTCGGTTTGACATAAACTTTGGCATTATCAAACTGTTTCTCGAGTTTGGCTCCAAGTTCGGCTTCCAAATGTTTGATGTCGTCCCATTCATAGTGTTTGCCAACATTGTCATCGGCATCGTCAAAGTTGACTTGTGTATAGTACAAGCCGATACTCGGATCCAATGTCAAATCACTGGCCAACGGAATGGTACGTCCAATCTCAATTCCGGCTCCAAATTCAACACCGTCAGTATCAAATTTGGCTACACCATCATCGGTCTTGACATCAGCTTTTTGA
>JBGULQ010000005.1:0-117311 GCA_045116295.1 Alphaproteobacteria bacterium | reverse complement strand
GCTTGGACAAACTATACCTTTGGCTCAAGCTATGATGCATTTGGTATCGGCGCAGGTCTTAACTACGCTTGGTAAAATAAGTTATTACATAACTGCAAACACCTCCTGAAACATTGGGAGGTGTTTTTGTTTGTTATTTTAAAATTTGTAGATCCCTTGACGTTTTCTAACGAAAACGAGGGATGACTGGTTATTTAAGTCTACAAACTGTATTAGCGCATGATTCATTTTTGTGTTTTTCGAGAAATATTGACAAAATATCTTGACGTAAACGTTAGTTTATGATAGAGTGTCGGTAATTAACTAACATTATTAATCAAATTATTTAGAAAATGAAAAATTGGTCAAAACAAGAGCAACTTAGGCTTTTAAGAACCTTGCCTCCAGATGAAGTCGCGGATGTCTTTGCTTCGTATATGCGCTATCCCTCGAAATATCATTTGTGCAAAAAGGTTTTGCTGAACGCCTTCGGAGATCAAAACGGTAAGGGGAGATTTATTGGTCTGTACATTAAAATGTCTCATCCATTGCCTGATGATGTAGAGGTTAAATTGATCAAATCATTTAAAGGCGATTCCTGTGGGCATACCGGTATTCGTGATTATCTATATGATTACTTTGGTGAATTGATACAACTCTACATGGACCGAGGCAACACGTTTAGTGACAGGGCACTCGATGAAATTCGTCATTTGCCACATCGGTTTTGCGCAGAAATTCAGTATGACTATTTTGACTGGGCTTATTGTATTATAGGCAATACTTGGCGGAATGTCCTTCAAAAACTTCCGTTAGAAAAACGTTTACGAATGTACGAAAAAGCCAAAAGGCAACTTCCTAATAAGGCAAAGCTCAAAGGGAGAAACCTTGATTTGGTTAATTTCTATCAGGCATTTCGTTTGTATAATGACGAAGGGTATGGAGGATATCAGCATTTTCTGGATGAAACTCTTGAAGAAGTTCGTTTGGATGCAATAAATGGAAAGCCTGAATTTAAAAGTGATCCTTATATGTCTCGCGAAAAGTTTCGTGAGATGCTCCTCGGCAAAATATCAAGTACTATGGAGCTTATTCCTCAAGATGATCAAGATTTTCTTATGAAACTGATTATCAATTAACTCAGAGCGGCTGTCTGTTTATGGACGGCCGCTTTGAATTTAAAAAATATCAAAGATCTACAAATTTTTAAGAACATTGAAGATCCCTGGACGTTTTCTAACGAAAACTAGGGATGACGTTTCTATTTTAACAAAATCGGGGTATGACTTGCTGTTTTAATGAAAACGAATGAAAGTGTTTAAAACGAATCCGCCCCCCACATCGGGCAAAAGTGATGGGGGGGCGGCAAGGAACAGTGGCGGGAGTGCCTGCCATGCGACTAGCGTGGGAGCGCGCATGCTCTTGCTGTCGTGGCATTTGGCTTGGTGGTCGGGCTGGGCGGCGGGGTTATTCCCTGGCGCGTGCTCCGGCTCTTGGCCTCGCTTGCTACGAGGCGGATTGATCGTGTTCCTGTAATTTCTTCCTGCAAAGATTGCCGTAGTTGGCCTTTACAGGGGGTTGCCCATGTACTACAAAAAACAACGGGTTTTTACAATACATCCTGAGACCCTAGATGTAGTCTCGGATGCGTGGATTTCGTTTTTCCATTGCATCTTTTTTTTTGCACTCACGCGTCGTTGCAGGAGGAACGTTGTGAGGGCTGGTTTTTAATAAAATACAAAATTCAAATCAGCGGGTCCAGACTGCAATCTAAGACTGTTAGATGTAGCCTCGTGGCGGGCGGATGTTGATGTGGATGAACATAGGCGGGATAAAAATTGATTAATAATGCGTTTGTAAAAGCAATGTAACAAATTTTAGACCGCCTGTCAAGACAAAAAATGACGAATATTGTAAAATTTTTGTATTTTTTGTGTAATTTATTGATTTAAGGTGATTCTTTTTTAAAAAAATTATCTTTATGGAGTCGTTTGTATCATTTTTTTGAAAAATTTATGCACCTGACAAAATTTTTTTGCGTTTATTTATGAATTTTTGAGTTGGCGCATTTTGTGTTTTGAAAAAATTTGTAGATCCATTGAATTTTTCGACTTGTAGAAAAATAGGGATGACTGGTTATTTCTACTTGCAAAACTTAGGGTTTTATAATATTTTTACGCTAATTTATGATGGTTTTTAAGGGTGAAAAATGACTGATTTGTTTGATGGCGCAACTACCGCCACAAGTTCATATTCCGCACAAGATATTCAGGTTTTGGAAGGGTTGGAAGCCGTACGGGCTCGACCAGGTATGTATATCGGTGGCACCGATGAACAGGCTTTGCACCATTTGGCGGCAGAAATCATTGATAATTCAATGGACGAAGCCGTTGCCGGCTTTGCCAACAAAATCGAAATTACTCTTAACCCCGACTACTCTTTGACTATTACGGATAACGGACGCGGTATTCCGGTTGATCCACACCCTAAATATCCTGACAAATCGGCTTTAGAAGTTATTATGACCATGCTACATTCCGGTGGTAAATTTGGCGGCGGGGCATATAAAGTTTCGGGTGGTTTGCACGGTGTGGGGTCGTCGGTAGTTAATGCCTTGTCTGAGACAATGACTATTGAAGTTGCAAGAGATAAAAAACTGTATCGACAGCATTACGCAAAAGGAAAGCCTTTGGATAAGTTGGAGTTGGTAGGTCCGGTTTCTAACCGCAGAGGTACAAGCATTACTTTTAGACCGGATCCGGAGATTTTTGGTACAAATTGTTGTTTTGTGCCCAATAAATTGTACCGCATGGCGCGCTCAAAGGCGTTTTTATTCAAAGGTATTCATATTATGTGGAAATGCGCCAGCGAGCTTATCGGCGAGGGAGAGCAAACACCGACAGAGTGTGAATTGCATTTCCCCGACGGGCTAAAAGACTTTTTGAATTATCAAATCGGCACCAGAACAACTATTAACCGCTCGGCGTTTACCGGCGAAATGCCGTTGGCAAACGATGAGGGTAAAGTTGAATGGGCTGTTACCTGGCCGGAAGACGAAAACGGATTTTGCCACTCATATTGCAATACCGTGATTACACCGCAGGGCGGTACGCATGAAATTGGTTTTAAATCAGCACTGCTTCGCGGACTCAAAGAATATGGCGATATGGCTAATGTTAAAAAAGCCGCAAATGTTACCAATGAGGATTTTTTGGGTGATGCCTGCATTATGCTGTCGGTGTTTATCAAAGATCCGGAATTTCAGGGACAAACCAAAGACAAACTGACTTCTACAAAAGCTATACGCTTGGTTGAACAGGCGGTAAAAGATGCTTTTGACCACTGGCTGTCTTCTGATGCGGAGAATGCCTCGGCGTTGTTGGAATATGTGATTGCACGTTCTGACTTTAGGCGCAAGAAAAAAGAAGAAAAAGTGCAAATGCGCAAAACCCCGACTAAACGTCTGCGTTTGCCGGGGAAATTGGCTGACTGCTCACGCAACAGTGCCGATGACACCGAAATTTTTATTGTTGAGGGTGATTCCGCGGGCGGTTCGGCAAAGCAAGGGCGCGATCGCACAACTCAGGCAATTTTGCCTTTGAGAGGAAAAATTTTGAACGTTGCCGCCGCTTCTCTTGATAAAATTGCACAAAATCAAGAGATTAAAGACATGATTGAAGCCTTGGGTTGCGGAATTAAAGATGATTATAAAGAAGATAATTTGCGCTATGAAAAAATTATTATTATGACCGATGCCGATGTCGACGGAGCGCATATTACGTCGCTGTTGATGACATTTTTCTATCAGCAAATGCCAAAGTTGATAGAAAACGGACATTTGTTTATTGCAACACCACCGCTTTATAAAATTGCCGCCGGCGGAAAAAACTATTATGCCCTTGATGATGATGACAAAGAACTGATTTTGAAAAAAGTTACAAAAGGTAATACAAAAGCCGATATCAGCCGTTTCAAGGGGTTGGGCGAGATGAGTGCGCAACAGCTTAAAGAAACAACTATGGATAAACAGAAACGTACCCTGCTCCGTGTTATGTTGCCGGATACCGGTACCGAAGAAGGCAAAGAAGAGGCTTTTGAAACCAGACGACAAGTTGAGCGGATTATGGGTAAAAATCCGGAGTTGCGTTTTAAGTTTATTGTCGAGCGTGCAAAGTTCGTTGATGATTTGGATATTTAATGCTTGACATTTAAGCGGAATTTCTTTATTAAATGTCTTAATCTTGGGGTTATAGCTCAGCTGGGAGAGCGCTTGAATGGCATTCAAGAGGTCAGGAGTTCGATCCTCCTTAGCTCCACCAATTCCACAGGCATCGTTCAAACGGTGCCTGTTTTTTGTTGGACTGTTTTCTTGGATTTTAGCTGACCGCAGGCGGCGAGGATGTCTTGACCACGGGCGGTTCGGATCGGGGCAGCAAAGCCATGTCTTTGCAGTTCTTCGGAGAATGCATGGATACGGTTGTTTGAACTGGGGGTAAAATCGCACCCCGGCCAAGGATTGAATCCAATAAGGTTAAATTTGGCGTTGATACCGTATTGTTTCATCAATTTTATCAACTCAGCAGCATGGGCATAAGTGTCATTAAAATTGTTAAGCATTAGATATTCAAAAGTAATGTAGCCGCCGTTGTTATCCTGATATTGTCGGCAGGCCTGCATAAGTTCAGGTAAAGGATATTTTTTGTTAATCGGCATTATTTGAGAGCGCAACTCGCTGTTAGGAGCGTGCAAGCTGATGGCTAAACGAGTGCCAACTTCTGCGTCAAAGTTGGGAATATGCGGAACAATGCCTGAGGTGGAAACAGTTATGCGCCGTTTTGATAAAGCTATACCCTCTCCGTCAGAAATGATTTTGACTGCACGGCAGAGGTTGTCATAGTTTTGAAACGGCTCACCCATGCCCATAACCACAATGTTGGAAAGCATGCGTGCCTGCTCTTTCAAGTTCCATTCTTTATAAACATCACGGGCAACCATAAACTGCGAAACAATTTCACCGGCAGTCAGGTTGCGAGTCAGTTTTTGGCTTCCGGTATGGCAAAATTTGCATCCCATGGCACAGCCGACCTGTGTAGATATGCAGACAGCACCGCGGTCTTCTTCAGGAATATAAACCATTTCAACCCGTTGGCCGTCTTTGAACTCAAGTAACCACTTGTGAGTACGATCAACGGAAATTTGTTCATCGACAATCTTGGGGCGGGAAAGCTCGAAATAATCAGCCAATTTTTCGCGCAGGGGTTTAGATAAATTAGTCATATCGGCAAAATCGGTTTTACCATAAAAATACACCCACTGCCAGATTTGTTTGGCACGAAATGCCGGTTCTCCGAGAGATTTAAAATGCTCTTGGAGTTCTTCTTTAGAGAGACCTATGAGTTCAATTTTATCACTCATCGACGGCACTTTGAACTGATGGCACGATAGGCTGCGGAAAAGCCTTTGAGAGAATATGTGTCTTTGGTTAGAGTGCCTTTACTGGAGGTCCCTTCAATAATGAGGCGTTCACCTTTTTTCATGGCGTCTACCAATTTTTTATCAGCGGCGGCATTCATCGCCCATGCTTTATCTCCATCAACGAACAAGTCGGTGATTGTGTCTTTGCCGATTTTGACTGTTACCGGAGCACTGTTTTTGTATGTGTAGCCGGCAACAAAGTTAACAACATCATAAGTTTTATCGGCCGGACGATGGGTTATAACCATATAAACATTGCCTCGTTGGGTATATTTTCCCTCGGATTTTTGGGGTGTGCTGGCCATGTAGCAAACAATGTTTTTGCCTTCGCGGTCAAAAAGAGCCGACCAGTCATTATATTCACCTATTGTCTGGGCTGCATTCGCTTGCGCACAAAATCCCCAAAGACAAAATGAAACAGTGAGAAATCCGATTTTTTTCATTGTGTTTATCCTTTTTTGTGGTTAGGTATTGGTTATATAAATACAAAAAAATATTAAACATTACAACACGTATTTTATAGCAGGCTTAAAATGATTAAAGACAGGTTTTTGGATATAAGCAAAATTACTACCGACGATCATATTTTAAGAATATTTGACATTGTACGAAATCATGGTGGAACAATACGCTTTGTCGGTGGCGCCGTGCGTGATGTTTTGAGCGGAAAAACCGGATTTGACCTTGACTTGTCTACCGACTTGTCTCCCGATGAGCTGGCAGAGGCCTGTGAAGACGCTGGTGTAAGAACAATCCCTATCGGGCTAAAGTACGGAACTCTCGGAGTTTTGATTAATGACACATTGCTTGAAATTACCTCCTTGCGAAAAGATGTAAAAACGGACGGACGACACGCAGAGGTCGAATTTACCGACAACTGGGAAGAAGATGCAATGCGGCGCGACCTGACAATTAATGCTATTTATGCAGATGAGCAAGGAAATGTCTTTGATTATTATAACGGAATTAATGATTTGGAAAAGGGAATCGTGCGTTTTATCGGCAAGCCGGAACAGCGAATCAAAGAAGATTATTTGCGTATTTTGAGGTTTTTCAGGTTTCATTCTTTGTTTGCTAAAACACCTATGGATAAAAAAGCCCTTAAGGCTTGTATCGATAACAAAGACGGTTTGAAAAACGTGTCAATTGAAAGAATCCGTGATGAGTTTATAAAGATACTGCTGACGCCCAATGCTGCCAATGTTGTTAAGGTTATACTTGATAATGAAATTTTGGGTAACTGGCTTGGAAAATCTGAGTACACGGATAATCTTGATTTTTTGAGCAAGCTGGAAAAATCGTGCAATATTACACCAAATGCTATGCGCAGGCTCTTTGTGTTATATTTTCCCAACAAAAGTTTGGCTGAAAATATTGCGATGCGCTTGCATCTGACTAAACGCCAAAAGGAAATGTTGGTGGCATGGACTAACGATAAAGTTGGAATTGAAAATATTGTTGAACCAGAATTGCGTAAAAAAGTGATTTTTACATATGGTAAAGAGTTTTGTCTTGATAAATTGTTGATAGAAGCTTCTAAACAACAGATTGTTCCGGAACATTTGGTGGATATGAAAGAAAGTATCTATAATGAAATAGTACCTATTTTTCCTGTTAGTGGCAAAGATATTATCAAAGCCGGAAAAACTGAAAATTCTCTGATTGGTGCAACCCTTGACAGACTGAAACAAGAGTGGATTGACAGTGGTTTCAGCCTATCAAGAGATGAATTGTTAAAGCAGATTTAGCAGTAAAATCTCCTGATATTTTCTATATGATTGAGGCAGAGGTGGTGCTTTTTAATCATGCTTTTAATATTTTCTGGTGTTCTTGACTAGTAATCGAGAATATGTTATCCTGTATGTAGGTTGACTATTTTCATGTTATAAGAATTCACATGGTGGTTGGCGTACAGTTTGTTTATTTTTGCTATGGGGGGAAAATATGGGTAAAACGACTGTTCTGGAAAAGATCCGTCAAAAGCTTCATACTAAGGCTGCCGCAGTATTTGCAACGACAGCAATTGTGGCTGGTAGCTGTGGAGGAATTAAGAATCATAATGATAAAGCGGAGCAACAAAAAATTGAAAATCGTCAGAGCATGAAACAAGGTTGGAAGGCATTGTATTCGAAGGCTGATATGTTTATGTCTGACGAGGAAAAAGGGATATATATGGCGGTATATACCATCCCGGAAGATTTACAAAAAGATTTGGCGGTTGAATATGATTATATGACCCAAACGCGTACCAATATTGAAACAAGATTGAGACATCTTGATGAAGTTGAAAAAAATGCATCAAGATTATCCGATTTGGGATATAAAACTGGAATTAATGTTAAGGATAGTAAAGAATATAAAGTATTATCTGAGATTATAAAAGAGATGCCCACTCCACCTGAGATTGTTATGGTGTTGGCTAAGAATGGAAATGCTGTAAACAAGATTGATTTATACGGGCGTGATGATATTAATTTCTACGATACTAAAGGAACGGTTTTTCATTGTGGCACTACCATTGAAGGGTATAAATCTTGCGAAGGTCTAGGTTTTTGTAGCGCTAAGTTTTGTATGGGAATGCTAAGTCACGCAGAAATAAGCGGGGAAGCAGAATCAGCTACATCGTTGGCACAGAATCAAGTTAAATTAATGCGAGAAACAATGCTGAATGTGGAAAAAAAATTACACGATGCTGGTCTGGATGAGTATCTTGGTAAAAAGAATGAAAATATGAAAGTAGAACGACGCCAAGTTAATTTATATGATAAAACGAACAAAAGTTCTATGGACAAAAAGGAAATAATGCGTATCGTTTGTAAATAACGTTTGTAGTATATAGAAAAGCAAAGTTGTCAAACCTTGATTTTCGTCATATAATGTTGTTTTTGTTGCAACAGATTTAGCAAACAATATGACCAAATGTTTCTTTGGCATATTTAGCATAGAGGTCATATAACCTGTCTAGGCTCTGTTTAACCTGCCAGTTGATACTGCCTTTAGGAAACTCGCCTTTAGCATTAGGCTTGCCGGCTTTTATACCGGTCAAAATTTCTATGCCGTCGTCAACATTATCAATGGCATAAATGTGGAATTTGCCCTCATTTACGGCCTCAATTACGTCTTCACGCAACATTAAATTACCAATGTTGGTTCGCGGAATGATTACACCTTGATCACCAGTTAAACCGCGATGTTTGCAGACATCAAAAAAGCCTTCAATTTTTTCATTAACGCCACCGATTGGCTGAATGTCACCAAATTGATTGATAGAACCGGTTACGGCGATATTCTGCTTGATTGGAATGTTAGCAATTGCCGACAGCAGACAGTAGTATTCTGTTGATGATGCGCTGTCACCGTCAACCCCACCGTATGATTGTTCAAAAACAATTGAAGCAGAAAGAGATAGTGGTGAATTTTTAGCGAATCGATTGGCTATAAGCGATTGTAAAATTAGCACGCCTTTGGTATGAATCGGACCGCTCATATTGGTTTCGCGTTCAATGTTAACAAATTCTCCGTTACCAATCCGGGCTTGAGCCGTAATACGGGCCGGTTTGCCAAATGAAAAACGTGAAAAATTATAAACAACTAGGCCATTAATTTGCCCTACTTTGGAACCTTGGGTATCCATTAATATGGTGCCATCATCAATTTGCTCAAGCATAGATTGTTTGATACGGTCACTACGATAGATTTGGGCATCAATTGCCATATCAATATGTTTTTTGCCGATTTGTTTTGAGTTAGATTCCCGCGCCCAATAATCTGCCTCACGTAACAAGTCGCCAATTGAGGCGATATGAGCGGTTAATTTTTTGGCATCATCTGCAAGACGCGATGAGTGTTCAATTACGCGAGCAACCGCTTGTTTGTTTAAGCTACGGAGTTTTTTCTTGTTTGACAGAGAACCTATCAACTTGGCATATTCTATCTCGTTCTTGTCATTACGATCCATGATTGTTCCAAAATCAGCTTCAACCTTGAAGAAATCACAGAAATCAGGGTCTCTCTCGGATAATAAATCATAAAGCTCTTCGTCACCGGTCAGAATAACTTTTACATCAAGAGGAATCGGCTCCGGATCGAGTGAAATGGTAGTAAAGCTGGTTTCTTCTCCCGGAGATTCAATTTTTATGCTTTTTGACGCTAGGGCACGTTTTAGAGAATCCCATGCAAACGGCTGAAGCAGGAGCTTACGGGCATCAATCAACAAGAAACCGCCATTTGCATGATGTAGGGCTCCGGCTTTGATTAAGGTAAAGTCGGTTAATAAGGCACCGTATTGTTGTATACGCTCTACTCTTCCAACCAAATTGCCTTGTGTCGGGTGGTCAAGGTGTATGATCGGTGCGCCAGAATCAGGCTCGTTCTTAACAATTACATTGACCTTAAATTTTGCAAATTTATCTTCTTCCTGCCGGTTCATTTTAGATAAAAGTGCCGTCAACGCATCTTCTTCAGCGGCAGTGGAACTATTTTCACTTTCAGCGGGCAGAAAATCATCTATGTTTGAAATGATATGTGTTTGTATGTTTTTAAGAAAATCATTAACTTCACGATGACCTTTGTATTTTTGACGGAGTGTATCTATCGGTTTTTTGACCGCTAATTTTATAAATTTTTCGCGCAAAAGGTTATGTTCGTGACGTTGTTTGTCTTCCCATTCGGGCAGATCTTTGGCAACTTTTTCAATTTCTTCCTGCATAAGGTTGAGATCACTAAGAAGTTGTTTTTTCTCTTCTTCCGGAAGGCTGTCAAAAACCTCGGGGCTCAGAACTTCACCATTTTTTACGGGGGCAACAACAAGTCCGACCTGCATATGTAATAACGATACACTCTTACCTTTGGCTTTTTTTTGCAAGATGCGAAGGTACTCGTCTTTTTTGTGTTTGTATTTTTCCTGAATTATACTTACGCCGGCTTTATATTCGTCACTTTCGAGGACAGCAGGAATGGCAACACTGAAGTCGTCTATCAGTTTATCTATATCCTTAGCAAATTCACAAGCCTGTCCGGCCGGAAAACTTATGCTATGAGGTTTGTATGGCTCTTCAAAGTTATAGACATACGCCCAGTCACATGGGGTAGGACGTTTTTTAGACTCTTCTTCAAGAATTCGCTTTACCAGACTGGTTTTACCGGTTCCTTCCGGACCAAGGCAAAACAGGTTATAGCCCTTTGACTTGATGTTTATGCCAAGTTCAACCGCACTGATGGCTCTGTCTTGACCAAGTGCAGACATCCTTTCTTCAAGCTCTGCAGTGGTTGTAAAATCAAATTTTTGTGGGTTGCAAGTGGTATAAAGTTGTCCCGGTTTTAACTTTGAAATGCTCATTTTGACATATCCTCAAACGAAAATTATTTTGTTTAAGATATATATTGCTAAAAGCTAAAATCTGGTAAACAACGGCAAAGAATTTAAATACGGCAAAGCTATTTGCCCCGAAATATCTGTTTTTTCGTACGCTAAAATATAGTGATTTTGCGGAATAAAAATATTACATAAGTTGTCAAACAATCCGTTTTTGATAACTAAATTATGTTTAGAAATAAATTTGCTCAGCGGACGAGACCACGCGACAATATTAAAATCACCAAAAATTACAACAGGATCATCCTGCTCAGCTACAAATGTGGAGAGGTTGCCGAGCAAATTGTCAATTTCAAGAAGGTTACGTTGCGAGAAATCAACGGCAACAAAAACTGTTTGATTTTGACCGGTATTTAATTTGGCAAATTCTGCATAGGTGTTATGACCAAGATTAATGCGACCGGAAAGAACGGCTTTTGTTGCAGAAAGCATAAAACCATTTTCAGCCGTGTCGGCAGGATGCAAGAAGTGATATTGTTCGGGAATCATTTCATTGGCAGAAAAATATGCTGTTTTTACTTTGGAAACGGCAACAATGTCAGGAGATTGACTTATTATGTCATCAAACAATTTGTTCGCATCAGTAACAGTGGGAACAAACAAAAGTTTGGTGCCGGCAGACGGAAATTCTCCCCGAAAAACAGCCACCGATGATATGGCATAAAAATTAATCATCAGCAACAAAAACAAAAACGTGGCATAAAGATAAAAACGACGAAGTAATGTATAAATGAGGGCTACAGCAAGCAGTAAAAACATTTGTAAGCGAAATTCATTAAGATATTGCCAAAATATGTGCTTGCAGAATGATGCAAAGGTTATTGCCGTCATAACCGCAAGAAATATTTTCAAAAAAGTATTGATATGAGCTTGATGTTTTTTGTTTGCTAAATATCTCATGATCCTTGTCTTCTTTTTTGTTGTATTTTAATAAGTAATATACTAGTTTATATCTTGAAAAAAGCTTTTTGTAAACAATCGCAGGCAGGCAATGAATAACATTTTTGATTTTTCTAAGATTATGCTTTTCATTACAGAGCACACAGAAAAAGCATATAAATGCATTGTAAACTATATGTATTCTTTGCCTAATGCAAAGTTACTTGCCGTATCGCTGTTTTTGGCAACAATAATGCTGTTTTTTGTGCTAATTTTTGTTTGGTACATAAAAACAGTTTTGCGGACAGCACGGAACGAAAGAAGAGCAAAAAAGAAAATACTGGCCGGTATTGACCCGCGATTAGACCGTAAAATAGTTACGACAGAAGATGACGAAGTTGTAAATAATAATCATATAAAGTACTCACAGGAAATCGATTTTGATTGGGATAAGAACGCTACGTTCTCTGATGTAGATTTTAAAATATCAGGTGATTATCAGTATCGACTTAAACCGCAAAAACTTGAAAAATTATTAGGGTTAATTGTTGATTTGTTGCAGAGAGGTGTTGACGAACCCAAAATAGCTCAGACAATAATGTATAAAAATCAGCACCTTAACACTGAAGATGATATAATCCAAACGATTACAGCAATTAAGTTTTTTATTTATTTGTGTCTTAACAAGCGTTTCAAAAAAATAGATACCGATAAAATGTTGCCTCAAGAAAATGCCGCAATTTTTCATATTGCAAAAGGAGATTGCTCGCTGGCTTTGGTCTTGTTGGAGGCGTTGATTGACAGCAATATTGCAAAAATTAAGCGTATTCCGGATCCTGAGGAAAAAGAGCGAAGGTGGTGTGAAACATCAAACTGTGCTACTATATTCGGCACTTTAGCCGCGTTTGAAAACAAAGATCTAGCGGCCGCAGCTTTTGAGTTGGCTATAGAGTTGAATCCTCGAAATATTACCGCGTGGGGAAGAATTGGGGATATGTATGTTCAAACCGAAAAGACTGATAAGGCTGTTTGGGCATATTCTAATGTCATAAATTTGGCCGATGAGGGAATTTACACGCAACAAATTGCAAATGCAAATAAAATGTTGGCAATGCTGTATAATGAACAAGGAAAACGGCATAATGCTGATGAAATGGCACAAAAAAGCCAAAGATTTTATGATGGTATGGGCATTAATGTTCCTCTTACTGAGAGAGAAACAAAAATCGTTTATATAATAGAATCAAAAGAAGATGAAAATATGGAAGCAATCGTTGATAATCTGCTCCAAAAAGTCAGTGCAAATCAGGCAAACGAATATTTATAGTTATCTGCTGTAGTCATCTCGCCTGAGCTGTCTTTGGTTTTGCGCTATTTCTCTTTCTAATTGTTCTTTTTTCTCTTCGGGCTCCGGTTCCGGTGTTATGCGGCCGCTTTTTTCCAATATTAGACGACGAACTGCTTCTTCATCAGAAGTTTGAGTTTTTTCTGCAGATGGTTTACTGTTATCAGGCTGGATATCTTTTCTGTTATCAGGCTGGATATCTTTTTCAGGCTGTGGTTCTTCCGGTTGTTTTTCTGGTCCTTTGGTTGGAGTTTGTTCTTCTTTTACTTGAGTTTTTTCTGCTTCCTGAATTTTGGTTTGTTTTTCTTTTGTAACAGTGTTTATTTCTGATTTTTCTTGTTCTTTCCGTTCAATATTTTTTTGGATTGACTGTTTGTCTTTTTCAGCATCATCAATTAAAGCTTTGCGAATCTCTTTTGTTTCAGGATCTTTGATCTTTGGAAGCTCTTTGGCGGGTTTGACTGTGGCATCATTTTTAATGACAGGTGTTTGTTTTTCTTTTTGCTTGCGGCGTTTTTTAAGCCCCTCTTCTGCCAGACTTTTAGCGTCTACATTAGTTGCTTGTGTGCGTTGTTGTTCAATGGTTTTATGCGCGACCTCAATACCCGCTTTTTTAAGTGTCGTTTCAACCTGGCGAAGTTTGATATCGCGATCAATTGATTGCCGGATGTTTATATCTTCAGGCTGTTGCGCTTCCATCTGTGCAAGCTGCTTCTTTTCCTGCGGAGTGAGAGCGCGCTCAAGAGAGGAAATTTCCCTATCCTCAAAAACCGGAACTAAAATATAGTCGCCGTCATCGTCCTCTTCTTCATCATACACATCGCGGATTTTTTTGCGAATTTTTTTAAAGCCCTTCGGGACATCAACGGGAATCCTTGCTTTTATTTTAGGCTTTGTATCACGACTTTTGTTAGCATTGTATGCATTGGCCTCTTGAGCGTCAATCTTTCGTGTTATACGCTCATTTTTATCAATGCCGCTTTTTTTCCAATCCATGTTGGAATCTTCTTTGTTATCTTGTGCCTTTTTAGGGTCAGAAAAAATATCGTCGTCCATAACCAATGCCTAAATATGTTTTGTTACAGTGTAAGAAAAATTAAGACATTTGTCAAATAATTAAACCTCAGCAAGCTTGTGCATCAAAACCATAATTGACTCATTTGAAAGCAATGTTGAAAAACATTCAACCGTATCACCGCCATTGCGACGCAGGCTGAAAGTCTTGGTATTGTTGCTGAAAAGATGCTTTACAATGTCTTTTTTGAGTTCTTGCCAGTTGGCAACGTCACTAAAGAACGGTTTTTGCATCTCTATCAAATCATTAAATGTAGGCTCATTATCAAGTTCATTCACAGGTGCATTCCAGAGTTCGACATATGCTTGATTGTAAAGTTTTAAGCGGCCATTTCCGCCAAAAATCAGCACGGCTTCTTCTATGTTGTTAAGTATTTCTTGTTGGACACTCATGAGTGAGTTATATTCACGACTTGCGGCAAGACGGTCTGAAATATCTTCAAAGGCAAAAACAAGCCCGCCTTTAAGATACTGCGCTCGAACGCGCCGCAGAGATCTGCCATCAGGCAGGTGCAATAAGTCTTCCTTAGGCTCGATAATGGTGCTGAACATTTTCTGCTCTTCATTTTTGAAATAAGGATAATCAGGGACTTCAGGAAGAAGGCGACGTTCACGCAGATTGTCCAAGAAGTTGCCATATGTTCTTCCGGTATTCAACCATTCATCGTCAAATCGCCATAGAGTTTTAAATGCCTGATTGTAAAATGATAGCTTAAAGTTGTTATCAAAAACAGCAAATGCCGTTCCAAGTGTTCCTAATATCTCGAGGTTGGAGTTTTGATTTTCTTTTATGTTATGCTTGAGTTCGTCAAGTTCGCTGATGTTATAAAGGGCACCGACAGTTGCAATCTTATCAAGGCTATCTTCGGTATGAAAAGGTGTTTCAATAGCTTCAAAACAAAAACGACGGCCGTCGCGATTGCGACTGATGTGGCAACTGTGCGGACGATTATCACTTTGTGCTGCAACGGCAAGCTGCTTGATTTGACTGTCATCACTACCGCTATCGATTTCCATTTTGCCGGCAATAACGGCCCTCTTGTCAAAGCAATCTACAAAATCTGCATATTTTCTGTTGATCATTTCAAGGTCTAAATCTGAATTTCTCAGCCATACAGGATAGGGCAAATTGTCAATTAAGGCTTCAAGATGTATGAGCTGTTTTTTTAGTTTGCTTTGCTCTTTTACCATTCTATCAACATAGGTTGCCTCGCCACTAATGTCGCGAAACCAAACTATATCGCCGTAAATACTTCCGTCGGATCCGCTTATCCGCGCCCCGCTTAAATTTAGGGTTTTGCCAGATTTAAGCACAAATTTATTTTCAAAAGATACTCCGTCTTCTTGCAACAGATTTACATATTTACGAATTTTTTCAGCATCATCTTTGTAAAAATGATGCATAACCTCGCCAAAGGAAGAATTTATCCCGTTAGGCAAATCAAGGATTACTGCCAAACGGCGCGAGCAATGTTCTGATGTTGACTGCTGCGAATCGTTTATGCGATCATCAGGATAGATAAAAATGTAATAGCCGTCTTTGCACGCATTCATTGTTTCGGCATAGCGGTCTTCGTTACGTTGAATAAAATAGTTCTTGCGACGGAGTTTCAATATGTTGTAGTACAAAAAAACAATAACTGCGACTAGCATGAGCAATAGCACCAAAAGAGTATACCATAACTCAGGTGCCGCATAAAACATATTCAAAAGCAGTTCTTTACTCATCTGTATTCAAAAAAATATTGTTATTTTCGTTGTATATAATATAAGTTAATGAAGTTGTAAGTAAATTATAAAAGTAAATTGGTAAACAGAAAGATGATTAATTTAGCATTTGATACCACCGCACAGAGTTGTTCCGTTGTCCTGACAAAAGATGGTTCTACAATCGCAAAATCAGTGCAGAAGATGGATTTTGGACAAGCAGAAGCATTAATGCCGGCAATACAAAAACTTTTGAGCGATAATAAGCTGACGATCGACAACGTTGATTTGATTACTGTTTGCACGGGGCCGGGCTCTTTTACCGGTGTGCGCTCATCACTATCTGCAGCAAGAACACTAGGATTGGCTTTGCCTGATATAGGGCTTACCGGAGTTTCGGCTTTTGAGGCATATATTGAAGATATGCAGCCCGATGAACTGGCCGAAGTCAATGCCGTAATTATTGAAACTAAACGAAGTGATTTTTATTTTCAGGCTTTTGACCAGAACAAAAAACCTATCTGCGATCCTCAAGCCTTGATATATGATGATATCATAAGTCGGCTAAGAAATCATAAAATCTCGTTTACCGGTGACGGCGTAGAACGTTTTTTGAATCAGCCTTCCGGACTGAGTTTGCACGCCATTAAAATGGAAGAACTGCCGCCAATTGTAGCCATTGCCAGATGCGGTGAGAATCGTTATATTAAAAAAACTTTAGATTATCCAAAGCCATTATATTTGCGCTCCCCTGATGTTTGTGTAAAAGGTTAGGCTTTTTTAACCTATTTTTGCTATATTGCCGACGAATCGCAAGAGGTAAAAATGACACAAAAAACACCCAAGAAAACAACTAAAAAGAGCTCTGCTAAAAAAGTTTTATCAAAGAAAAAATCAACGCAAAAAACAAAGAGCAAAAAAAACAAGCACCGCAGATGGTGGTTGAAGCCGTTGTTGTTTTTGTTGATGGCAATTGTATTAACGCTGAGCGTATATGTTTTTTATTGTTGGCTGACAATGCCTGACATTAAAAAATCAATTGAGCGCACAAGACTGCCGGCAACAACTATTTTGAATGAAAACGGGCAAGAAATCGAATCATACGGCGGTGTTTATTCTGATATAGTCTATGCAAAAGATTTACCTCAGTATGTGATTGATGCGGTTATTTCAACGGAAGACAGGCGTTTTTATTCGCATTTTGGGTTTGATGTTATCGGTTTTTCGAGAGCAATGGTGGTAAACCTAATTCACAAAAGATATGTGCAGGGCGCGAGCACGATTACGCAGCAAGTAAGCAAAAATCTTTTTTTGAGCTCACAAAAAAGTATCAAACGAAAAGTTCAAGAACTGTTGATGGCTTTTTGGTTAGAAAAACATTTTACCAAAGATCAAATTTTAACACTTTATCTAAATCGCGTATACATGGGAGCAGGAACTTATGGAATCGAGGCTGCTTCGCAAAAATTTTTTCATAAACCGGCGCGCGATATCAATATGATGGAGGCCGCTATTTTGGCCGGATTGTTAAAAGCTCCGGCCAGATATAATCCGGTATCTAATCGAACAAGAGCTGTTGAAAGGGCAACTGTTGTTTTGCAAAATATGGTTAATAATAAAAAAATAACGATATCGCAAAAAGAAAGAGCTCTGAAAATGCCTATCGGCAATAATAAATACAGTTTTGGAATCGGTAAATATTTCGGTGATTGGGTTTATGGTGAAGTAAACGCCTATATCGGTGATCGTGACACAGATGTAAACGTGTATACAACGCTTGACGGGAAAATTCAAAAAGCTGCTGAAGAAATTTTGCAAAAAACAATTGCCGCGAATCGCGATAAAAACGTGACTAACGGCGCAATTGTCGTAATTGATAACGGAGGTGCCGTGCGTGCAATGGTCGGCGGAGTTGATTATAGCAAAAGCCAATTTAATCGCGCAACGCAATCATTACGGCAACCCGGATCATCCTTCAAGACTTTTGTTTATCTGACTGCTCTGGAAAGCGGATTTGAACCTGATGATGTTATTGAAGATACGCCAATATCAGTAGGAAAATGGAAGCCGGAAAATTATGATAAAAAATATTATGGCGAAGTTACTCTGGCTGATGCTTTTCGGCGCTCTTTGAATTTGGCAACAATTGACTTGAGCTCAAAAATCTCAAAAAGAAAAGTTATCAGTTTGGCTCATAAAATGGGAATTACAACGCCGATTGAGAACAGTTCGGCAATGGCTTTGGGAAGCTCAGAAGTAAAGATAATTGATATGGCAATAGCATATTCAACCATCGCCAACGGAGGTTATGCTAATTGGCCATATTCAATTACGGAAATTTATTCTAAAGACGGGTATAAAATATATGAGCGAATCGCTGATGAAAAACAGCGAATCATTTCGCCGGAAAGCGTAGAAAAAATCACCTATATGCTGCAAAAGGTAGTCGAATCCGGAACCGGAAAAAGAGCACAACTGTCAGGCTTTGCCGCCGGAAAAACCGGAACATCTCAGGATTATCGTGATGCATGGTTTGTCGGCTTTGCAAAAGGATATACCGCAGTTGTATGGTTGGGAAATGACAATAATTCTCCAATGAAAAATGTGGGGGGAGGAACCTTGCCTGCGCAGATATGGAAAGAACTTATGCAACAAATTGAATAACCGCACATTTATACTTTTATTCTTTCTGCAATTATATATAATCTTGAACAAAAAGAATCGTAAAAAAGGAAAAAGAAATGAAACAGAAACCTGTAATGCTGTTAATTCTTGACGGCTGGGGCTATCGTGAAAAAATTACTCCGGACAATGCTATCGAACAAGGGCATACTCCTAACTGGCACGAGTATTTGAAAAAATATCCGCACAATTTAATACAAACATCAGGTCTTGCCGTTGGATTGCCGGAAGGACAAATGGGGAACTCAGAAGTGGGTCATACCAATCTGGGAGCCGGTCGTGTAGTTATGCAAGATTTGCCAAAGATTGATATGGCTATCAAAGACGGCAGTATTGAGAAAAATCCCGTATTATGTAAACTGATTGCGGCTCTTAAAAACAACGGAAAAACTTGTCATTTGATGGGTTTGATGTCGCCGGGCGGCGTGCACTCATCGCAAGCGCATATTGTTGCCTTGGCAAAGATTTTAAATAAAAACGGCATTAAAACAGATGTTCACGCCTTTTTGGATGGTCGCGATACGCCTCCGGAATCGGCTGTTGATTTTTTGGCAGACTTTGAAAAAGATATCGAAGGATTAAGCTCGGTAAAAATTGCCACACTCTCTGGTCGTTTTTATGCAATGGACAGAGATAAACGTTGGGATAGGGTAGAAAAAGCCTATAACAATCTTGTCATCGCCGACGGCAAAAGATTTAATACTGCTGATGAAGCAATAAAATCTTCTTATGCTGACAAGGTGAGCGATGAGTTTGTAGTTCCGTGTGTAATCGGCAATTATGCAGGTATGGAAGACGGTGATGCCGTTTTGATGGCAAATTTCCGTGCCGACAGAGCCAGAGAAATTTTGTACGCGTTGGCTGATAAAACTTTTGTAGGATTTGAAAGAAAGAAAACCATTAATCTGTCTATGGCCGTCGGCATGACCGAATATTCGGTTGATCATAATCGCTTTATGGAGACTATGTATCCTCCGGAAGCATTGGTAAACATCTTTGGCGATGTTATTGCAAAGCACGGTTTGACACAGTTGCGTATTGCCGAAACCGAAAAATATGCTCACGTAACATTCTTTTTTAATGGTGGTGAGGAAAAAGAGTTTGACGGAGAATCGAGAATTTTGATTCCAAGTCCCAAAGTAGCAACTTATGATTTAAAACCGGAAATGTCTGTCTATGAAGTTACGGACAATTTGGTAGATGCCATTGAAAATCAAAAATTTGATGTAATTATTTGCAACTTTGCCAATGGTGATATGGTCGGACATACCGGAATTATGGAAGCTGCATTAAAGGCTGTTGCCGCAGTTGACGAATGTTTGGGACGAGTTGTTGAGGCAATTAAAAAGGTTGACGGTGTAATTTTGGTAACTGCCGACCATGGAAATGCTGAAAAAATGGTCGATGAAATTACCGGTCAGCCATATACAGCTCATACTGTCGGTGATGTGCAGGCAGTGTTGATTAATGCGCCCAAAAATATAACCGCACTGCAAAAAGGAAAGTTGGCAGATATTGCACCAACTTTGCTTGATTTGTTGGGAATCGAACAACCAAAAGAAATGACCGGAAAATCTTTGTTGGTCAAAGAATAGGATTGCATTGTGAAAAAAGGAGCCTTGTTTATATGTCTTTTTGCCATGGCACTGTTGTCGAACAGTGCTGTGGCAAAAACTGTATCTAAGCAGGATTTGGAAAACGTACAAAAACAGGTTCAACAGCAAAATACGAAGCAAAAATTATTGCAACAAGAAAGCAAAAAAGTCGAACGTGAGTTGTCACAAATTAGCAAAACAATGGTCACAAAGGCAAAGCAAATTCAAAACATTGAGGACAAGACATCAGCTCTGGAAAAAGATTTGTTGCAATTGCAAGAAGATTTGAAAATTGCAGAAGCAAATTTTACAACCGAAGATAAAAATTTGATACAAACATTATATGCTTTACAGAATTTGGCTTTAAAACCTACCGAATCGTTGTTTGTGCAACCTTTGTCACCGGTTGATATTATACGAAGTGCAATGCTGTTGCGGGAAACGAGTGCCTATCTATCTGAAGAAGCTGAAAAAATTCGCATGAAACTGAATGATATATCAGATAAGAAAAAAAATATTGAAGCTCAACTTGTTAAAATAGCCGCAAGCAAATCGTCTTTAGAAAAAGAACACGCACAAATGCGAAAATTGATGGCACAAAAATCGGCTGTTCAGAAAAACTTGCAAACACAGTCAGAGGAAACAAAGCAAAAAATTAAGCACTTGGCCGAACAAGCAAAAGATGTTAAGGAATTATTGGATAAATTGGAGCGTGAAAGGTTAGCTCGCGAAAAAGCTGAAAGATTGCGACGCGAAAAAGAGGCAAAAGAGCGTGCAGAGCAAGAAGCACGTCGCAGAGAACAGGGTATAGCGACAACAGAGCCTGTTGAAACGGCTCCAGCACCTTCTGAAAGCTTTATGAAGAATACGGCTAAAAACTTTGCTAAAGCCAAAGGAAGATTGCCAATGCCGGCAAGAGGTCCGATTGTTGTTTCTTATGGTGAAGAAACATCAAAAGGTGTGACCTCGAAGGGTATTTCTATAAAAACGCGTTCTCAGGCGCAAGTTATTTCACCATATGACGGATCGGTGATTTTTGCAGGGCCGTTCCGTGGATATGGAAAATTAATTATTATTGAACACGGAGACGGATATATGTCTTTGTTGGCCGGAATGGAAAGTATTGATTGTGATGTCGGGCAAATGCTGTTGGCAGGTGAACCGGTTGGTCAAATGCCAAAAAGTAATGACACACATCTATACATTGAACTGCGAAAAAACAACAAGCCGATAGACCCATTGGCGTGGATTGCAAATTAAACTTTTAGTACAGGAATATAACAATGTTAAAAAAACTCATGATTTCTACTTTAACTTTCAGTCTGTTGATAGCATCCGGATGTGTCACAGCTGCAGACAAACAAGCCGCAAAATCAAAAGAAGAAAATTTTGATACTTATGAGATGCTCAATCTTTTTGGCGAGGTTATGGAAAGAACCAAGGTGTCATATGTAGAAGAAGTAAGTGACCAACAGTTATTGGAATCAGCAATGAACGGAATGCTGTCTTCTTTGGACCCGCATTCGAGTTTTTTGGACGCTAAAAGTTTTAAGTATTTAAATGAGCAAACTCAGGGCAAATTCGGTGGTTTGGGAATTGAAGTGACCATGGAAAACGGTGTTGTAAAAGTGGTATCGCCAATTGATGATACACCTGCATTCAGAGCCGGTTTGAAACCGGGGGATTATATTATTTCGCTTGACGGAACTCCGGTTATCGGAATGTCGCTGAACGAGGCGGTTGATAAAATGCGCGGTAAACCGGGAACAAAAATTAAGCTGACCATTCGTAGAAACAGTGAAAAGCCGTTTGATGTAGTTTTGAAACGCGAGGAAATAAAAATTCAATCCATAAAAACCGGAATTAAAGCAAAAGATATTGCATATGTCAGAATTTCGTCATTCAGTGAGGAGGCTGATAAAACCATTGAAAAAGAAATTGCAAAAATGCAAAAGAAAACAAAAAATGGTATTAAGGGTGTAATTTTGGATGTGCGTAACAATCCAGGCGGGCTATTAGATCAAGCTGTGGCAATCTCAGATTTATTCTTAAATGAAGGAGAGATAGTTTCTACGCGCGCTCGCAACGAGGAAGACTCACTAAAATATAACGCCACGGAAGGTGATATTGTAAACGGATTGCCTATTGTGGTTATGATAAATGATGGTTCTGCTTCCGCTTCAGAAATTGTGGCCGGTGCGTTACAAGATCATAAACGTGCAGTTATTTTGGGTGAAAAGTCTTTTGGTAAAGGTTCGGTACAGAGCGTTATTCCTTTTGGAAAATATGGGGCAATCCGTTTAACCACCGCGCGCTACTATACTCCTTCGGGACGTTCTATTCAGGCAAAAGGCATTGAGCCGGATATTGAAGTTAAACCTGCAAAAGTCGAAGAACTGAATACCGATGGATTAACCATAAGTGAAGCAGAGCTGAAAAACGCTTTGAAAAATGAAAATGCAGACAATGCTCAAAAGGATGGTCAAAAAGATTTGACCGAAGATGAGGACTTGAAAAAAGATTATCAGCTGTTGAGAGCTGTCGATACAATAAGAGCATTAAGCATTTATAACAAACAGTAGGCAGATGGTATGGCTGATTTATATCGTCGAAATGTGGGGATTGTGCTATGTAATCGTCAAAACTTTGTGCTGTGGTGCGAGCGAAAAGATTTGAGAGGACAATGGCAATTCCCTCAAGGCGGAATCGAGGAAGGGGAATCGATTATAGAGGCGGCGAAAAGAGAGCTTGAGGAAGAAACTTCCGTAACTTCTGTTGAGTTTGTTGCTCAAATTGATACACCGCTGAAATATGATTTTCCTCCCGATATTGCCGCACGTTTCAATAAAAAAGGTCAAGCCATGAATTGGGTCTTGTTCCGTTTTAAGGGAGAGGAATCTGAAATTAATTTAAACACGCATGAACCCGAATTTAGAAACTGGACATGGATTGATATTGACGAAACTGCTAAAAAAATTGTAAAATTTAAGAAAGAGGTATATTTGAAAATGGTTGAGACATTTCGACCATATTTAAAGAAGGAAATGTAAATGGATCAGAACAACATTCAAAGTTTGATTGATCAGGCGATGAGCTGCACCATTGTGTCCAGCGTGGAGCTGCATCCACAACAGATGGATGCTTTGCAAAACCTTAATGACTATTGCGTAAATTTGGTTTTGCAAACACCTGAGGTTATGCGCGATCCGTTAAAAATTATATATAAAAGCAGTGAAGAGTTTAAGCTTGCATTGGTTGCTATCTGCCTATGTCAGGCTTTGACCAATCCAAGAAGAAAAATCCGCGAGAACAAAGAGTTTTTTGAAAAAAACATTACTATTTATAATCATGCAAACAATGTTAAGGAAATTAATTTCGGAGCACTCGATCCGTTTAATGTGGCAGATGCAATATATTGGGAAATTATTGAAGATTGGAAATTGTATAGAGATAATGAGTGTGGCGGTATTAAGGCATTGGTTGACGAAAAGACCAGATTAACCGGTTTGGATACATATCAGCGTGGCGGTGATCCTCTGTATGAATTTGCGCGCTTTCACCGTAAATTTACCGAAAAAGAAAATAAGATAGCTGAGCAAAGCAAAATTGAGGCACAAAATGCTTTTCGCAATGCAGTGGTCCAATCTGTAGCAACCGAAGTTGCAAAACAACAATTGATGCAGGGCAAGAATCCAATGGATATTATAAATTCGTTGCTAAGTCAGGAAGATAATTTACAGATAGGATCTCAAAAGCATATTGAAAACAATCATCAAAATACACCGCAGATTACTCATCGAAAGAAAAAATAAAAACACCCGCAATAAGCGGGTGTTTTTTGTGTGAAAAGTTTATGCGTCTTTTTTAGTGTTTTCTGCTTGTTTGCGTGCCATGTACATGGCTCCGAAATCTATCGGGCTGAGCATAAACGGCGGTAAACCACCTTCTGTAAGGCACTGTGTTATGATGTTGCGTGCAAACGGAAAAATCAAACGCGGCAACTCAACCATTAAAACAGGCTCCAGATGTTCTTCGGGAACGTTAACCTCTGCAAGGGCTGAATATGAGAGCTCAAGAATAAAAAGGGTTTTTTCTTCAACTTTGCCGGTCATTGAAATGTCAAGTTGCGATGTATACATTCCGTTGCCTTTGGGATCGGTTTTTACATCAATGTGTACATCCATTTTAGGGGCGGTTTTCATCTCGGTGAAAATCTCGGGAGCATGAGGAATTTCCAAAGATAAATCTTTGATGTATTGCCCGTGAATTAATACTGCCGGTTTTGCAGATTGTTCTTCCATATATATTCTCCTTATATCTTTATTGTTTGTATCGAGTATAATAAATATTTTTTACAGGTCAAACAAATAGGTTGATAATATTAACATTTTAGCTATATTATAGGCATTGTTTTATTTGTAAAAAGAGGAAACTATGGCTTTTGATATTATAATTTTATTGGTTGTAATCGCGGTTATTTTTCAAAAATTGTGGAGCGTTTTAGGAACAAAGCCGACTGAAACACACCCCATAAGTCAGGAAAGTGCCGCAAAAATTTTTGATATTTTGGTAAAAGAAAATCTAAAAAACGCTCAAAAACAGCCTTTGGATGGGGGCGAACTTAATGCCGAATCCACCGCGGAGATGAGCGATGTCGAAAAAGCATTGAGACAAATTCCTCATTTTAACAAAGATATGTTTTTGAGAGGGGCAAAAAAGGCCTTTGAAATAATTGTTACTTCTTTTGCCAAAGGTGATTTGGCAATGCTCAAAACTCTCGTCGGCAAAAATTTGCTCAAAAAATTTGAGGAGATAGTTAATCAGCGAAAAGTTGACGGAATCAGTGCTGAAACCGATTTTGTCGGTTTCAATTCAGTTGAAATTACAAATGCAAAAATAGATGAAAAAAATAAAGCGCAGATTTCGGTAAAATTTGTAAGCGAGCAGGCAAACGTGTTAAAAGATGCTAAGGGCGAAATTGTTGAAGGAGATGAAAACTTTATCCAATCAATCACCGATGTTTGGACATTTGAGAAAAACATTAATTCTAGCAATCCTAATTGGCTTTTGGTGTCTACAAAAAAATGAAAAAACTAGCTGTTCTACTTATTACACTTTTGCTGACGGCTTGTCCGCAAAAAAAAGAGCATAAACCGGTGCTGCCATCTGCTGTATCGGGAATGAAGCCGGAATTACAAACGGCGGCTTTTGATGAACTTGATGGTTGGCGCAATGATAATATTCTGGAAATGCGTGAAAGTATTGTTGCCAACTGCCATCGAATCGAAAAAATAAAAGCAGATTGGCTTGGCAACAGTATTATTAAGGTTGATACCAAACTATATAAGAAAATATGCCATAAATTTGAGAATGAAAAGTTTGTTTCTGATAGTGATTTAAGAAAGTTTATTGAAAATAATTTTCAACCGTTCTTAGTTCTAAATGACGGTGATGCAAACGGAAAATTTACGTCATATTACGAATCGCAAATAAATGCCTCTTTTCGTAAGCATGGTAAGTATGTTTATCCGGTATACGGGGTGCCGAATGATTTTGTAGAAATTAATCTTCAGGATTTTGACAAGTCTTTGCCTAATCGCCGTTTGGTCGGTCGTGTAAACAATAAAAAGATGGTACCCTATTATGAGCGCGGATATATTGAAGACAGCGGTGTTTCGGCTCCGGTTTTGATGTGGGCAGACAATTTGGTCGACATACATGTTATGCAAATTCAAGGATCGGCTGTTGCCAACATGGATAACGGCGAAAAAGTACGTGTAGGATACGCTGATAATAATGGCTTTCCGTTTAGAGGAATCGGCAGTATATTACTGCAAAATAAAGAACTGCCTGCAGGAAAAGCCAATATGATTGAGATAAAAAAATGGTTGAACACACACCCTCAAAAGGCAAAAGAATATATGCAGCAAAACAAACGATATATATTCCATAGGATTATAAAGGAATCAGGACCTCTTGGGGCTTTTGGTGTGCCTTTGCAAGGGGGTAGAAGTATCGCCGTTGACCGTGATGTTATTCCACTGGGAAGTATGATGTGGCTGTCAACAAAATCTCCGAATGGTTCTTCAATTAATAAATTGGTATTGGCGCAGGATATAGGCAGTGCCATTAAGGGGGTTGTGAGAGCTGATTATTTTTGGGGAAGCGGCGGAGATGACGTACTTGCACAGGCCGGCAGCATGAACTCGAGCGGAAAATATTTTATATTATTGCCTAAAGGACAGCGCGATGGTATCTGACGATGGCGAATCGTGGAATGAATTGGTACAAAGCGTGGTTCCGCTAAAAAAAGATGCGCGCGATACGAGCAGGAAAGCCAAAAAATTAGTTGTAACTCCAAAGATTTCTGCAGGTAAAGTGTATAGCGGTGATGCTCTTGGTGAGCTGGAGTTTGGAAAAACAGCAAATATTGATGCAAATACGGCAAAAAGATTTAGAAGCGGTAGTTTTAAGATTGAGGATGAGCTTGATCTTCATGGCTGTACAGAAAATATTGCTTTTGAAAGAGTTATAAATTTTATAAAAAATGCTTATATATCCGGCAAAAGGTGTGTAGCAATCATTACCGGAAAAGGTCTACATGTTGAAAATGAAAGCGAGCTTTTTAAGACACGAGGAGTGCTTAAGGAGCGCGTCCCCCAGTGGCTTAATCTACCGGAAATCAGGCCGCTTATTTTGGCTATTGATCATCCTCAACAAAAAGATGGCGGAAGCGGAGTAATCAGGATTTTACTGCGAAGAAGGCGCGGCTAAGAAAGTGCTTTAAGGAGTGTTTGGTACGCTATTGTCAGGCGTTTGAATTTCTCTTCTGCATCTTTGTCTTCGTGGTTCACATCGGGGTGATATTTTTTTACCAATTTTTTGTATTGTTTTTTTAGCAGCGGCAAAGAAAGTTCCTCTTCAGATATCTCCATAATTTGTAAAAATTCGTTATGCGATGATGAATATCCGGCTCGTGGATGATAGTCGTCGGAATATGTATTAAAGAATTCAAATTCATCCTTAAAATCATATCCGAACTGATATTTTACGCGAGATTTAAAACGTCCGAAATGCATTCGTGATTTTGTTTTTTTATCGGCTTCTTCATCAAAATCACCATCATAATAATTCCACTTTGCATTATATGCTTGCACGTGTTCAAGACAAAACCAATAATATTCTTTAAGAGAACGATCTTTGGGAGCACGAAATTCTCCAGGCTTGTTACAGCCGGGAAAATCGCACTTACATTCGCTGTCTTCTCGTTGCGGATTGTAGTATTTGCTTCTAATATTTTTTACACGTTTTAGCATTTGCTGTTATTTTTTTTCTTTTTTTAGTTGTATTAATATATCGTTTTAATATACTATTGTAGAATGATAATAGCAATAGCATTTGTTGTAAGGGCAGAAAAATGACCAAACTGTTAAATAAGGTTTTATTTATCAATAACAGACGAACGAGCATGAGATTGTGCTCAAAAGAGTGGCAATTGTTAGATTTGATCTGCTCGTGCGAACAAATATCCAGAAACGACTTTTTGGAAGTTATGGAAAACAGTAATCACTGCGGGCTCGGGCTTACGTACTACACCCGACTCTTTATCATGCTATATTTTTATAATAAATCGTCGCTCGGAGATATAAAAACCAGACGGCATGGAATCGGTAGCAAATCTTTTATAAACGAGATAGTAACAACAATTCAATAATCAGCAAATAAGTGTTTGCAAAAATGTCTTAACCTTTTATACTGAATGTCAGTTTAAGAAGGGATAAAATATGCCTGAATTGCCAGAGGTAGAAACAGTCAAAAACGGTATCGCCGCCTTTATCGGTAGGGCAAAAGTTTTGAGCTTGGAAGTTCGAAACAGGCGGTTTCGTGAGATTGTGCCTGAAGATATCGAATCCAGATTAGTCGGAGCAAAGATTGTCGGCTATAGTCGTATCGGCAAATATATAGTTATTAACTTTGATAACAAAATATCCGTAATATGGCATTTGGGCATGAGCGGAAGAATCAAGACTTTTAAGGTAAAGCCTGATATTTTGGAAAAACATGACCACATTATTTTGCAGACCACCGCGGGATATTTGGTATATAATGATCCTCGACGGTTTGGTCTGTTTACATACTGTCCAACGGCTGAAATATCAAGTTTCAGAGGGCTGAAAAACATGGGTAAAGACCCCTTTGATAAAACTTTGAACAAGGAATATTTGTTTGAACATTTGCAAGGAAAGAAAATTCCAATTAAAACCGCACTGTTAAACCAAGAAATTATTAATGGAATCGGGAATATTTATGCTTCGGAAATTTTGTATGCATCACGAATTTCTCCCTTGCGTTCGGCAAACATGATTTCAGTGAGTGAGTGCAAAAACATTATTGATAATACCAGAACAATTTTGCAGAAAGCTATTGAAAACGGCGGCTCAACATTGAGAGACTATCACAAACCTGACGGGAGTTTGGGATATTTTCAGAATCTGCATTGCGTGTATAACAAAACCGGTGAACGTTGCCCGAATTGCACTTGCAATTTTAAGAAAACCGGAGGAATCCATAAAATAGTTCAATCCGGACGATCAACTTTTTATTGTCCAACTTTGCAAAAGTGAGGAAAAATGAAAATATTTAACATAATATGCATTACGTTGTTATTGTTATCATCTCCGGCGTTGGGAGGAGAGTTCATTGAGGGCATGGATGATATTCCGCTACCGGAAGGAGTAAAACAAATTCATAGTGCAAATATTTCTTTTGGAAACGATGAAAGCCGTTTTGATGAGGCATATATAAGTTCTCAAAAAATTAAGTTTAGCAAAATTAATGATTTTTATCAAAACACATTACCACAATTAGGATGGAAATTTGTTGGCAAAAAAGAAACCTCTTTACATTTTGAGCGTGATATGGAAGTTTTGGATATAGTACTGGAAAAAAACAGACCGCTTTTGGTCAGAGTAACTCTGAAAAGTAAGGATTAAGATATGAGTACGACAGACGTATTTGTTGAAAAACAAAATCAGATTGGCTTGGTTACAATGTCAAGCCATAACGGTTTGAACACCATTAATGAAAACGTATTGGAAACTTTGGCTACAAAAATTTCGATGCTGGATGCTGATGACGATGTAAGAGTAATTGTGCTGCGAGGATCTGAAAAAAATTTTTCATCCGGAATTAATGCAACGGAATTTGTAAAAACGGTCAACACCAGTATGCTTGAAAGTATGCTTGATGATTTTGATAAAATATCTGAAGTAAAAAAACCTTTGATTGCAGAAATCAGCGGTTATGCCGTGGGAATCGGTTTTGAATTGGCTTTGGCATGCGATATGATATTTTGTTCGGATAATACATATTTTGCCGTACCAGATTTGTGCTTGGGCACAGTGCCGGGATTTGGCGCAACACAGCGACTGACAAAGGCCGTTGGCAAAGCAAAAGCAATGGAGATGATTTTATCGGGACGCGCAATGGGGGCAGCAGAAGCAGATAGAATCGGATTGGTAAGCAGGATTATCCCGTTAATGTATTTGCACGATGAGACCATGAAAGAAGCCGGAATAATAGCTTCTATGCCTGAAAATGCTTTGCTTACATCAAAAGAACTAGTCAAAACCGCTGTGGGAAACACAATTTTGGAAGAAGGATTGGATATTGAAAAGCAAGTATACAAAACAGCACTCGAATCCGATGAATATAAACTTAACCTTGAAAAAATGCTGGAAAAATAGTTTTAAAAAACATTTTTTGAAAAAAATTGTGTTGACTTAAAGCCATATAAGAGTTTATAAAGCATATCAGAAAATTTTTGAATTAACTTAATTTTAAGGAATAAAGAAAAATGGCCAACCATAAATCGGCAAAAACAAGAATTAGAAGAAATAATAAGCGCAGTATGATTAACGGCGCTCGCAGAAGCAGAGTTCGCACTTTTGTTAAAAAAGTTGAAGCAGCTGTTGTTGCTAAAGACAAGGCTTTGGCTCAGACTGCTTTCATTACAGCAGAATCTGAATTGATGAAAGCTGTTAATAAAGGTGTTATGCATCGTAACACTGTTTCAAGAACTATTTCTCGCTTGTCTGCTAAAATTAAAGCTCTTTAATTTTAATAAAAATCTATTGGCAAAAAATCACCCCTCTGCGTAGAATCGAGGGTGTGGTTTTTTGTCTTTTTGTATCCTAAACACTAGAGAATCTGGGCGACTCAGTATAAAAAGCCTGTCAAGAAATTTAATTGCAATGTTCTGTAATTGTTCTGTTGTTTTTTATTTTTTAACCTTTTATGATTTGACCATCAAATCGATGAAAGCTTTGAGTTCTAATATGTAAACGCTGTTTGTATATAAATAGAATCTCAAAGAATCCGAAAATCAGAATCATTAAAAAAAGAAATGTTTTTTGATTACCGGTCACAAAATTTCATCGACTATGAAATATTGTTTAACCTATTACTTATGAGGATGCAAAGATAATGGTTAGCGAAGCAGCTACAAACAATAACGAAGCTGTCCAAAACGAATGGGGACAAATTTGCTCACAATTAAAACAAGAAGTCGGAGAAAAAGCTTTTGACAGTTGGCTAAAGCCATTGAGTGTCAGCTCTTTTTCCAGCGGTGTCATGAATATAAGTGTGCCGACACGTTTTATGCGCAACTGGGTGATCACAAATTATTCTGACAGAATCCATAAAATTTGGGGGAAAAAGAATCCAAACATTAAAAGCATTAATTTTATCGTTCAAGCTGCAGATGAGGGTATTGCAACCGGCGTTCATAACTCTACTTGCAGATCTTTATTAAAGAAAATTTCATCAAGTCCGGCACCGCAAAATATATATCAATCCGGTATCGGCAATATTTCTTCGGAAGCAGGATATGTTTCTGACGCTAACCAGTCTCTGTCCGTGCCGCTCAACCCTCAGTATACTTTTGAAAATTTTGTTGTCGGCAAGACCAATGAATTTGCTTATGCTGCTGCAAAAAAGGTGGCAGAATCCGATGACATTCCGTTTAATCCGCTGTTTTTATACTCCGGTGTAGGTTTGGGTAAAACCCACCTTATGCACGCAATTGCTTGGAGAATTAAGCAAAGAAATCCGAATAAAAACATTGTTTATCTTTCTGCCGAAAAATTTATGTATAAATTTGTTAGAGCTTTGCGCTACAAAGATACTGCCGCTTTTAAGGAACAATTCAGATCCGTTGATGTACTGATGGTTGATGATGTTCAATTTATGGGTGGAAAAGATACCACACAAGAGGAGTTTTTCTATACCTTCAATTCATTGATTGAAGAAGGTCGTCAGATAATTATTTCAGCAGACAAATCGCCATCTGATTTAGAGGGAATCGAAACCCGCCTGCGCTCTCGTTTGGGTTGCGGTTTGGTTGCAGATATTCATCCGACAGATTTTGACTTGAGAATTGGTATTTTGCAGGCAAAAGCTAAACAGCTGAATTGCGAATTGCCACAAAAGGTTGCTGAATTTTTGGCTCAAAAGATTACGTCAAACATTCGTGAGTTGGAAGGAGCCTTGCGCCGTATTATTGCCCATACACAATTATTGCCGGGCAAAGAAATAACTCTGGAGAACACACAAGATGTTTTGAAAGACATGTTGCGTTCTTATGACCGCAGAACAACTATTGATGAAATTCAGAAAAAAGTTGCAGAACACTTTAACATATCGGTCAAAGAGATGCAGTCTTCCCGTAGAGCAAGAACGGTTGCAAGGCCTCGTCAAATCGCCATGTATTTGGCCAAGCTTTTAACTCTGCGTTCATTGCCGGAAATCGGTCGTAAATTTGACCGCGATCACACAACGGTTATGCATGCGGTACGCAAGGTTGAGGAACTTATAAAAGAAGATTCGAGCGTTGCTGAGAGCGTTGAGGTTTTACGTCGGTCTTTAGAGGCATAACAAAAAATAAAGCCGGACTTGTTCCGGCTTTTTTCGTAAGGGATTTTATGGAAGAAAAAATTGTAAAAGTCGGTGTCGGCGTTCTGATTTATAACAACAAGAACGAGATATTACTGGGGCTGAGAAAATCTAAGCATGGAGAAGGAACCTGGTGCCCGCCGGGCGGACATCTTGAATATGGTGAAAGTTTTGAAGAGGCGGGCGTGCGTGAAACCGCAGAAGAAACAGGTTTGATACTGAACAAGCAGGATTTGTCGGTCTGCGGAGTTACGAATGACTTTTTCAAAGAAAGCGGAAAACACTATGTTACTGCCATATTAAAGACAGTTTATTTTTTAGGAGAGCCGGTGGTTAAAGAGCCTGATAAATGTGCAGAGTGGCGATGGTTTCCAAAAGATAAGTTGCCGGATAATTTGTTTTTGCCGATTTGTAATTTTTTGAACAAATACAAATTGTAAGCGAATCTGCAAAAAAGCTGTTGAATATTTACTCTTTTAAGTTTTGAAAGCAATATCTTGTGATATTATTGCAGAGGGTAGGAATCTACCCAGAGTTTAATTTTTTCGGAATAATGCTATGAAATTTGTTATTGAACGCGCTATTTTATTAAAAACTTTGAGTCATATTCAAAGTATTGTTGAAAAACGCAATACCATTCCGGTATTGTCAAATGTACGTATTGAAGCTCTAGGTGACGGCATAAGCTTTAAGGCAACCGATATGGATACGGAAATTACTGAGATTGTTGATGCTAAAATTGCCGAAACAGGAGCCACCACCGCTCCGGCTCATATGCTGTATGACATTGTTCGTAAGCTGTCAGACGGATCAGAGGTTGAGTTGACTTTTCCTGATGACAAAGGGCAGTTAACCATTGCTTCAGGACGTTCAAAATTTGCGCTTTCTACTATCGGTGTTGAAGATTTTCCGGTTATTTCCGGAGATAAGTTGCCGATCAATTTCAGCATGGCAAGAGAAGAACTTAAAGACGTTATTGATCGCACACAGTTTGCCGTATCAACAGAAGAAACAAGATATTATTTGAACGGACTTTATGTCCATGCAAAAAGCGAAGGAGCAACTAAAGTATTGCGCGTTGTTGCCACCGACGGACATCGTTTGGCTTGTGTAGAATCTCCGTTACCGGCCGGTGCCGAGAAAATTGCCGGCGTTATTATTCCGAGAAAAACCGTAAGCGAAGTCCGTAAGTTGCTTGACGATACAAAAGCCGAAAATATTTCTGTAGCATTGTCAGATAACAAAGTTCGTTTTACGCTTGAAGAAGTTACTCTTACATCAAAACTGATTGATGGAACTTATCCGGATTATGAGCGGGTTATTCCGACGGATACAGATAAATTGCTTGAAGTTCAGGTAAAAGAGTTGGCTAATGCCGTTGACCGTGTTTCGGTTGTTGCAGAAAGAACACGCGCTATTAAGATGATTACTGAGACGGGAAAAGTTGTTATTACAACCGCAAGTCCTGATTTGGGATCAGCATCGGAAGAGTTAGATGCAAAATATGACAATGAATCTCTTGAGATTGGCTACAATTTCCGTTATTTATTGGATATTTTATCTGAGATTAAAGGCGAAGCGGTTCAAATCAGTTTTTCTGATGCATCTTCTCCCTCAATTATTCACGACACTTCTGATTCCAGTGCTATCTATGTATTGATGCCGATGAGGGTATAAGTGGACAGCTTAGCGCAAAACATACAGACAGTTACCAGCAAAAAGTCAGGTGTGACACGCCTGACTTTAACTGACTTTAGGAACTATGCTTTTTTGCGACTGAATACGACCCTGCGCCCGATAATTATTACCGGTGAAAACGGAAGCGGAAAAACAAATATATTAGAAGCAGTATCCTTTTTAACACCGGGAAGAGGTTTAAGAGGGGCAAGATTGACGGACATCAGGAGATTTACCCCTGCAGTCGTTGGTAATGATTATGCGCCGTCAAACAGTTCTTGGGCAGTATCGGCTACTGTATATAAAAACGGCGAAGATTTTGAAATAGGCACCGCTGTCGAAAATACTCCAAGATCAGAAGAAGATGATGATGTCGGCGGTTATAACAAAAGAATCGTAAAAATAGATGGGCAAAAAGCACCATCTCAAGGCGAGTTGGGGCATTATCTCTCCGCAATATGGCTTACTCCGCAAATGGATAGATTATTCAGAGGAGGATCACAGCCACGTAGGAGTTTTTTGGATCGTTTGGTTTTTGCATTTGATAATGAACACGCTAAGAGAACGGCAAATTTTGAGCATCTCTATAAACAATGGTACCAATTGATTAAAAGCACCAATGGGCGCGCAGACAATGCATGGTTGGAGGGAATCGAAGAAAATATGGCAGCCATCGGTGTGGCAATAGCTGCGGCACGCCGAGAGCAAATTGCACGTCTGAATAGTTTTATTGAGAATGAGCCTGATGATGTTTTTCCTAATGTGATTGTGGAACTCGACGGCGTAATTGAAAAAATGCTTGATAAGATGCCGGCGGTTGATGTCGAAGATTTTTATATTAATAAGCTAAAAAACGAGCGACGAAATGTTTTGTATAACGATAATGTTGACGGAGTAAATCGCACGGATTTTAAGGTTACATATAAGCGCAAGCATATGCCGGCAGAGCTTTGTTCAACCGGCGAGCAAAAATCTCTGCTGATAAGCATTATTTTGGCTCAAACAAAATGCCAGATTTTGTATCAGGGTTTTGCTCCTGTTTTGCTGCTTGATGAGATTGCGGCACATCTCGATGATATAAAGCGCGAAGCATTGCTCGACAAGATAAAAAATCTCGGGCTTCAGGCATGGATTACTTCTACAAACCGAGATATTTTTACTTCTTTAAGCAAGGAGGCGGATTTTTTCGAAATTAAAAATAATATGGTTACGCAGGTATGAAAAAAGTTAGTAAAAAAAACATGATTTGGCTGACAATTATAGGCATATGCGTATTTTTAATGTACGATATGATATTTAATTATGTTAACTGGCAAACCGCAAACCGCAGTAGTGCAGGTATTGCTCCAAAAGTTGAAGATACTGATGAGGCTGTGGTTCAGGTTTATACCGCAAGGGTCTATAATTGGCGTGGCTATTTTGCTGTACATCCTTGGGTGGCTGTAAAGAAAAAAGGAGATGATCATTATACGGTATATCAGGTTACCGGTTGGAATATGTTTTATGAAAAAACCGCTGTCTATGCACATCCGGATTTACCGGACAGATATTGGTACGGAAGAAAACCTCAATTGTTGCAGAGCTTGATTGGAGAAAAGGCAGAACTTGCTATTCCCAAAATTGAGGCCGCCGTTAAAAGCTATCCGTATAAGACAACATACACATTGTGGCCGGGACCAAATAGCAATACTTTTGTAGAGTACATTATCAGGAATGTTCCCGAGCTTACGATAGAACTTCCGCCTACGGCTATCGGTAAGGATTATATCGGTTCAAAAACATTTTTAGTACCGACAGCGAGTGGCACCGGTTACAAGTTTTCTTTATGGGGAATATTGTCTTTTGAAATAGGAAAGATTGAGGGAATCGAAATAGGATTATTAGGGTTGAATTTTGGAATTGATTGGAATCGACCGGCAATAAAATTGCCATTAATCGGAAGAATCGGGGTTGATGCTTTCAAATAATCAAAAAACCTCTCTTTCGAGAGGTTTTATTTGATTATTTATTTTTGTTTCCACACCCGCATCCTTGTTCCTTGCTTTCTGGTTTTGCGGTTGATTGGGTGTTGGTATCCTTAGTAGGTTTCTTTGTTTCACTGCATGTACTCATGTTTTACTCCTAAAAAAATAACCTAAATCCAAAATGGATATAGGTTACTTTTTGTTTTTTTCAATGATAGTAAATCTTTTGACTAGTCTTCGCCAAACTTATTGTCGACAAGTTCGGCTATGGCTTTTATTGCTTTTTGTTCATCGGGACCATCGGCAGATACTTTTATGGTTGTACCTTGGGCGGCGGCGAGCATCATAAGCCCCATGATGGAACAGCCGCTGACTGTTTGGCCAATTCTTTCTACCTTAATCTCTGCGGCAAAATTTTCTGCAACCTTTACAAAGGCTGCGGCTGCACGGGCATGCAATCCTTTGCGATTTTTTATCTCAAGTTCCTTGGTTATGCTCATTTTATTCACCAAGCAGTTGAGAGGCTATATTGATATATTTTTTGCCGGCTTCTTGTCCACCTAAAACAGTATCCTTAAGATTTTTTTCTTTGCGGAGAGAGGCGATTTTTATAAGCATCGGCAAGTTTACACCGGCCAAGATTTCAACATTTGCTTTATCCATAATTGAGATGGCGAGGTTGGAAGGGGTTCCGCCGAAAAGGTCTGTAAGAACTATTGTTCCTTCGCCACTGTTTACTTTTTCTACTTTACTCAGTATTTCTCCGCGGCGTTCTTCCATATTGTCATCAGGGCCTATGCAAACTGTTTCTATTTGTTCTTGTTTGCCAACAACATGTTGCATTGCCGACACAAATTCTTTGGCCAAATTGCCATGTGTAACTAAAACTAAACCAAGCATTACTTCTGCCTTTATTTCTTTTCTGAGCTACCGCCGGTCCAACTGCGAACAGCACCAAAGCTTTTGATAACATCTTCTTTGCTTTTGGCGAGAACAAGCTCATCTGCTCGTGTTTGGCGACCTTTGAAAACAATCTCTTCAACATTATCAACTTGCACCGCGTATACGCGTTCAACGGTCTTGCCTTGTAATTCAACAATCATAACAAATTCTGCCTCAGCAAGCGGGCCTTTGGTTTCGTCATCTATGTTATCAAGTCTTACAGCAAGTCTGCCATCTCGTTTTAAAAGTGCGGTTTTTTTGCCGTCAAATTCAAGAATCGGGTTTACGGGAGAGCCTTCTCGTGCATCTATAAAAATAGCGAGCTCTCCGTATTTATTTTCAATAATCTCAAAAAAGTCCTGTTTTTCAATAACTGTGTAATACTGTGTTTCCATGTTAGGTTCCCTCTAATTAAACTTATCTTAAAAAAGATGATAATATAATATCTCTAAACTGTCAATTTTGAGTTAAAAAAATGGAAAAGACTGCTTTTGCTTTTGTTTGGAAATACCTAAAAATTTTTAAATTAGCTTTTTTGTTGCTTGCCTTTTGTGTAATCGTGCGTCAGGTTTCAGAAGTTGCCGAACCGTATATATTGGCAAAGATATACAACATTGTTGCCGGACAAAATATTAGCGAATCGTATTGGAGTGACATTATTTTTTATGCCGGCGTTCTTACGGTAATAATGTTTGCAACGGTTATAATTTCTGATAGCTCAATGTTTGTACTTGCCAAGTTTTTGCCCAAGATTAAAACCATGGTTGTACGCGATACTTTTGAGTATGTTAACAAACAATCGATGGCATATTTTGCAAATGAGATGACCGGCAATATCTCCCACAAAGTAAATATTTTGGCTGTCAGTACAACAGATTTTATAAATTTTTGTTTTGAAATTATGCATATGTTGTTTCGACTGGCGGCAACTTTTGTTGTCTTGTCATGCGTTAGTTTATATTACACTTTGTTTGTAATTGTATGGATCGGGGGCGTGACCGCAATTAGTATAAAACTTGGCAAAATCCGACGATTTTGGGGCAAGGAAACCGGTCGTTTGAGCAGCATTGCAAACGGTATGGTGGTTGATGCAATTTCTAATTATAGCGAAATAAAAAGTTTTGCAAATTTCAGCTTTGAACGGTTTAATTTGTTAAAATCCTTACGGCAGCTGCGGAAAGCGGAAACTACTGAAAAAAATGTAATGGGTTGTGTTCGAATTGCTCAACTGTTGGTCAGTAATGTCTCAATGGTCGTGTTTATTTTTTTCTCAATCTATCTGCTAAAAATTGGCTCAATAAATGCAACACAGTTTATTTTTGTAAACGGTGTTTTCATGAATGTGTCATATACCGTCTTTAATATGTCTTGGGCATATAACAATGTTTCAAAAATGTTTGGCAATATATCTTCGGCCCTTGAAACTCTTGCTGTCGATCCGGAGATAATTGATTGTAAAAACGCTATTGATTTACATGTGCGAAAAGCAACAATAAGTTTTGAAAATGTTACTTTTGCCTATCCTAACCGCGATGTTTTGTTCGACAATCTGTGTATTAACATAAAATCCGGCGAAAAAGTAGGGTTGGTCGGGTTATCCGGTTCCGGAAAATCAACTTTTATCAAACTTATCAGCAGATATTATGACGTATTGTCAGGCAGTATAAAAATAAATAATTATGATATTCGAAAAGTTTCACAAATATCCCTGCACCGCAATATATCTGTTATACCTCAAGATGTGTGCTTGTTTAATCGAACGTTGATGGAAAATATTCGATATGGTAACATTAAAGCCAGCGACAGGCAGGTTTTTACGGCGGCTAAAAAAGCATATGCAGATATATTTATAAATAAATTTGCAAAAAAGTATCAAACTAAAGTCGGCGATCGGGGAATCGTGTTATCCGGCGGCGAGCGGCAACGAATCGCTATAGCCAGAGCAATTTTGAAAAATTCTCCGATATTGGTATTTGATGAAGCAACTTCTGCTCTTGACAGTCAGAGTGAGTTGCATATTCAGAAGTCTTTACAGACACTTATGAAAGGAAAAACGGTTTTGGCGATTGCTCACCGTCTGTCCACCTTGCGCGAGATGGATAGAATCCTTGTCTTTCAAAAGGGAAAAATTGTTGAAGACGGGACACATGAGGAGTTGATCAATAAAAACGGTGTTTATGCAAAACTTTATAATATGCAGGTTTCAGGCTTTATGGGAATCGAGTAACTTACATTTCTTTGCGTGAGTTTAATGCCAGTTGGATTGTACCTTCGTCCATATAGTCAAGCTCTGCACCAACCGGAATTCCTTGTGCTAGTGTGGTGATTTTAACGTTGCTGTTTTTTAATTTTGATACCAAAAAGTGCGAGGTAATTTGACCATCAATGGTGGCCGGAAGTGCTAAAACAATTTCTGATATCGGTTCTTCTTCCAAGCGGGTAAAAAGCGAATCTATGTTTAAGTCCTCAGGTGCAACTCCGTCAAGTGCTGATAAAACACCGCCCAAAACATGATATTGCCCATGATAAAAACCTGTGCGTTCCATTGCCCATAAGTCGGCTACGTCTTGAACAACACAAATAATATTTTTTTCTCTTTTTTCAGAAGAACATATCGAGCAAGGAGAAGATGTATCGAAGTTGCCACATATTTCACAGGTTTTGATGTTGTTTGCAACGCCCTGCATTGCATCAATCAGCGGGAGCAATGCCGTATCTCTTTTTTTGATGAGGTGCAAAACTATTCTGCGTGCCGATCTGGTGCCAAGTGACGGCAATTTTGACATTAGCTTTATCAATTTTTCGATATCTTGACCTGCCATGGTTATCACCATTAGAAAGGAAGTTTTAAACCGCCAAGATTCAAGCCGCCGGTAACATCTTTTAAGCCCTCATTCATCATGTTTTCGGCTTTGTTTTGTGCATCATTGCAGGCCGCTACAATCAAGTCTTCAAGAATGTCAGACTCTTCCGGATTTAATAAAGACTTGTCTATTTCAACTTTTTTGGTTGCCATTTTTCCGGTAATGGTAACTTTTACCATACCACCGCCACTAACGCCGGTAACTTCACTTTGCGCCAATTTTTCTTGGGCTTCATTCATCTTTTTTTGCATCATTTGTGCTTGTTTCATCAGGCTTTGCATATTCATCATCAGTTAAAATCCTCCCCATTAAATTCTTCATTATTATCTTCAAAGTTTCCTTCATCGTCTGTAATAATTTTTCGTGTCAATGTTTCTATTTTTGCTCCTCTGAATTCATCAAGAATAGCCTTGACCAAAGGATTGTCAGCAACGTTTTTACGATCAGCTTCTTTTTGAGCATTTTCAATGTTGGCAATACTTAAAATGACTTCGCCGGGAACCAGTTCCGTCTTCCATTTTTTGCCAGTCGAATTCTCCAAAAATCTGTCAATGGTAAGCACCGTGTCTGCAGAAATATGGTCTGTGGCCTTAAAACGCATGACACCATCGCTAAAATCGACTACCTCAACGTCGTTTTTCAGTGTATATGCCAAACGTGGTTGTTTGTTATCTTCAAGGTAACGGATGAAATCCGTTATTTTATCAAACGATGTCTGTTGTGCATTTTTAGGTGTCCGTACTTCAATTTGTGGACGCGATGGTCGATAACCTTGAGTATCTGCAGCGTTTAGGCTAGATTTTTTTTTTACGCTCTCAAGCAGTTCTGCCGGAGTTGGTAGGTTGGCTGAATAAGCTATACGTATCAAAACCATCTCAAGCGCATCTATCGGCACGGGAGCGTTTTGCACTTCATTTAAACCTTTTATCAACATCTGCCAAACTCTGGACAATAGTGCTACGTTGGCTTTTGCTGCAGTGTTTTTGAAAAATTCACGTTCGGTTTCAGAAATTTTTTCGTCGTTTAAGAATGCCGGTATAAGCAAAACTTTGGTTAATGTATGAGTTATGTTTATAAGGTCATTAAGTATTGCTGTCGGATTTGCGCCATTTTTATATACATCTTGGAGTTTTTTGAGCAGGTCGTTCATATTGCCGTTAATGAGATTATCAAAAATTTCAAATGCCTGACCACGGTCGGCCATGCCGAGCATTTCTTTAACAATGTCTGTGCGAACCTTGCCGCTGCCGAGCGAAATTGCTTGATCCAGCAATGATAAACCGTCACGAGCCGAACCATCTGCGGCAGAAGCAATCATATGCAGAGCTTCTTCATCAGCTTTGAGGTTTTCGGCAGCAACAATTTTGTTGAACAACTTCATAAGGTCGTCAATTTGCAAACGTTGTAAATCGAATCGTTGACAACGAGAAAGGACAGTGATCGGAACTTTGCGAATCTCGGTTGTAGCAAAGATGAATTTGACATGTGCCGGCGGCTCTTCAAGAGTTTTGAGCAAGGCATTGAAGGCGTTTTTTGACAACATATGAACTTCATCGATGATGTATATTTTGTATCGGCAGTTTGTCGGTTTGTAACGAACACCGTCCAAAATATCGCGGATATCATCAACACCGGTACGTGATGCAGCATCCAACTCTAAAACGTCAATATTGCGACCGGCGGCGATTGATTTACAGTTTTCACAAACATCGCAGGGATGCGTTGTCGGTCCACCTTTGCCATCAGGGCCAATGCAGTTAAGGGCTTTAGCAATCAGACGGGCAGTGGTGGTCTTGCCTACGCCACGAATTCCGGTTAAAATGTATGCATGGTGCAAGCGATTTGATTTTATGGCGTTGGTCAGAGTTTGTACCAAAGCGTCTTGCCCGAGTAAATCTTCAAAATTCTGCGGACGATATTTTCGTGCTAAAACTACGTAGTTATCTTGTTTTTCTTCTTCTGCCATAATTCGCTCTGTTTATAAAAAGGCGGAGGAACACCGACCTCAGGCTGGTTCGTTACGGCTGCTTTCTTCCGAACCTGACCGGGTTGGCGAACGCTTGACCCGATGCCCTCCATAGCATTTATTCACATAAGGGCAGATTTTGTTATTAATTTCAAGTAAAAAATCTGCCATATCCAACTAATATTGATATATTGAATCCGTCGAGGCGTATCCGTTGAGAGCGCGACCAAAAATTTGGACCTCTGCATCTTGTTGGTTTTTGCCAAATATCAAAGGAGAATTTCCATCATACATAGATGCAATATCCATATCATCAGAATATTCAGGGCCTGAAACAAATTTGTGTTGAGCGGAATCCACCACAACATCCGAGGATGGTGTTATTTGCATTATGTCAAGGCTGTGTTGATTTTTACCATTGGCAAAAATTCTGAAAGCTCCATTAATACCGATGAATCCATCTGGACTGGTTATTGCCTCATCTATATTAGAAGGATTGCGTTTGGCAATTGCAGATGCTAGTGCGACCGCATCGTATGCTAATGCAAAAAGGCTGTTGGGATAATTGCCATAAGTTGATTGGTATTTTTTGTTAAAATAAGAGCTGTGGCTACGCGATAAAACCGGATATACAGCTTTGTTAAGTGTGGTTTCTTTGTTCAAACTTGTGTTTTCCCATACAGATGTTCCCAAAAACATTACATCTGGATAAAAAACATCATAGTAACCTAACATTGCTGTAGCTGATTTGAGACTATTGCCGGATTCAGGAATAATTATTGCATCAAAGCCTGTTTCTTTGCCGTTGCTAAGTTTGCCGGCGATGTTTGAGAAATCTGTTGTATTTGGTGGATAAAAAGCTATCCTTGATACAGTGCCACCATGTCTTTTTGCAGCTTTAGCTGCAGATTTTGCAACCGCAATTCCAGTAGGATTGTCAGGCAAGAGAAGCGCGTAGCGGCTACGTCCTTTTTGTGACGCGTACGAGATTATGCGACTTACCTGTTCGTCTATGAGCAGGCCGATGGTATAAACCTGAGGCTGGAGTACCGCTTCATTAGTAGAAAAAGCAACCACAGGTATATCGTGTTTGCGGGTTTGATAAGATATGGCTTCAACCTCGCTTGACATCAAAGGTCCGACAATCATTTTTACTCGCTGATTAATAGCGTTTTCAACTGCAATACGAGCCCCTTCGGGAGTGCTCTTGGTATCATAAAATTGCAATATAAGATTTGGATTATTTATGTCTTCAAGTGCAAGCATTGTTGCGTTTTTTAGCCCCTGCCCTACACTAGATGCCTCCCCGCTGAGCGGGAGCAAAACACCGACTCTAAAGTTTGATTTTGCAGAAAAAACATCTTCACTGACTTGAGTGTTGTTATCAGAAAAATGACTTGTGGAAGTTACCATCGGCGAGCGGCAGGAGGCAACTAATAAGGCTAATGCCAAAATATGTATCTTTTTAAACACTTGCATTTTATCCTAAAATATAAAACAATGATTGTAATTTAAATTAAAAAACATGGATTGTAAAGCAAAGAAATGACTAGCGGATTGTATATTGTTGCAACACCTATCGGAAACCTATCAGATATTTCCGAACGAGCAAAAACATTGTTAAGCGATGCAGATGTAATTGCTTGTGAAGATACAAGAGTAACAAAAAAATTACTCGGGTTGCTTAACATAGGTTTTAGCGGCAAAAAATTTATTACCCTGCATGACCATAACGAACAGGAAAAATCTCAGGAGGTTATTGATTTGGTCAATCAGGGTTTATGTGTGGTGCAAGTGAGTGATGCCGGTTCGCCATTGATTTCAGATCCGGGGTACAAACTGATAAAGCAGTGTCATGAACAAAATACTCCGTTTGCAGTGGTGCCGGGGTGTTGCGCAATAATTTGCGCATTACAGATGTCAGGGTTGCCGACTAATCGTTTTATGTTTGCAGGTTTTATACCTAATAAAGATAAGGCACGTGAAGATTTGTTTGAAGAATTGGCGGGAATTGATACGACATTGGTGTTTTATGAAACGGCTCCAAGATTACTAAAAACACTTGGTGTTGCTAAAAAAATTTTTGCGAATCGAGATTTTGCAGTAGCAAGGGAAATCACCAAAATTCATGAGGAATGTAAAACCGGAACGGCTGATGATGTAATAGCTTATTTTGAAAAAAATCCACCAAAGGGAGAAATTGTTTTTATGGTTGCTCCGCCGACTGAAAATCTCGCTCCGACTGTTGATGTTGAGAAAATTTTGCGGAGTAAAATGAAAAACATGCTATTAAAAACGGCCGTAAAAGAGGTTGTTACCGAATATAAACTCAATAAAAATGATGTATATAAACTGGCGGTAAAAATAAAAAATGAACAGCAGAGTTAGCGGAAAAATTGCGGAGATACTTGCGGCTGTATATTTTTTGCTGCATGGTTTTAGGGTTGTTGCGCGCAACTACGTTACCGGCAGAAGAACCGGCGCCGGTGAAATTGATTTGATTGTGGCAAAAAATAATTTGTTGGTGTTTGTTGAGGTTAAAAAGCGCTCAAGCATTGATGGTGCAGCTTATGCAATTTTGCCACAACAGCAACAGCGAATCTGGAAGGCAGCGGAAAACTTTGTTAAAAACCACCCGCAATTTAGTGATTTTGATATCAGATTTGATGCTTTTTTGGTAAGTTCAAAAATGAGTTTTAAGCATATAGCTGATGCTTGGCGGAGATAGAAAAACTTAATAATAATTCTTGGCTAAAAAGCATTTGTAAATTATATTATAGCAGGTTGTATCAAGGAGATTTGCAATGGCTGAAAAAATATGTTTAGTCGATGGTTCGGGCTATATTTTCAGAGCGTTTTACGGACTGCCGCCGATGACGGCTCCGGACGGCACTCCGGTTAATGCCGTGTATGGTTTTACCAATATGTTTATGAAGCTGTCAGCCAAATTTGATTGCAAGTACAATTTGGTGTTATTTGATGCCAAAAGAAAAAATTTTCGTAATGATATTTTTCCCGATTATAAGGCAAATAGAGCCGAACCTCCGGAAGAATTAATTCCGCAATTTCCGATTATTCGTGAAACAGTTGACGTGCTTAATCTAAATCATCTTGAAATTGAGGGATATGAAGCTGACGACTTGATTGCAACTTATGCAAAACAAGCACTAGATGCCGGTATGGAAGTTATTGTGGTTTCGGCCGATAAGGATTTGATGCAGTTAATTCGTCCGGGGGTTATGTTTTATGATCCGATGAAAGACAAGTTTTTTACCCCTGATGATGTTAAAGAAAAATTTGGAGTCTATCCGGAAAAAGTTGTTGATGTGCAAGCACTTTCGGGAGATAGTATTGATAATATTCCGGGAGTGCCGGGGATTGGTCCCAAGACTGCGGCAGAACTGGTGAATACTTTCGGCTCACTTGATGAGGTTTTGGCTCATGCCGGCGAGATAAAGCAGAACAAAAGGCGGGAAACGTTATTGGCAAACATAGAAAATGCCAAAATATCGCTGGAATTAGTTACTCTGAAAAGCAACGTTCCGGTAGAAAATCCGGTGACTTATTATAAATTTCATTGTCCGGATTTGGCGGTGGTACAAAATTTTGTTGAGAAATATGGTTTTAACAGCCTTAAATTGCGGTTGGCAAAATGGGTTGAAGAGCAATGCAAAAAAGCCGGTGTTGTTACAGAAGCGGCAACTCCTGAAATTAAGACCGATTATCGCTTAATTGACAATGAAGCGGATTTAGTATTGTGGCTGAAAAATCTGAACAGTCAGATGCTGGCAATAAAAGTTTTGGCAACAGGAAATAATCCGGTTTTTGATGTCCCTTTAGGTATAGCGTTGGCAATTGATAGCGGGAAAGCGGCTTATATTCCCTTAGAAAAAGAGCAACAAAATCAAACATTTGATTTGTTTAGTACGACAACAAGTAAAAAACACGGAATGAGTGCAAAAAAAGTTTTTGACTGTTTATTGCCGATATTAAACTCTCAATCGATTTTAAAAATCGGACACAATATCAAACTTGATATGCATTTTTTGGATATGTTAAGTGGTGATATGTGCCGGATTTTTCCTTATGATGATATTGAAGTTATGTCTTATGTTTTGGACTCTTCAAGCCACAGCCACGACATAGGTACCTTATCGGAATTGTTTCTGGATATTAAAGGAAAAAGCTTTGATGAAGTTTTTGGGGTGGGAAAACAGCGAATTAATCCAGATAATGCCGATGAGAACGTATTATGCGACTATATGTGTGAGCAAGTTGATTTTGTTTTTAGGCTTTGCGGCATCTTGAGGCAACGATTGTTAAATGAACATATGGTAACCATCTATGAGCATTTTGATCGCCCGCTGGTTGCAACTTTGTTTGAGATGGAAAAAAATGGAGTAACGGTAAATGTTGCACAGCTTTCCGATTTTAGTAAACAACTGGAAAAACGCCAACAGGATATTGAACAAGAAATTTTTTCTATTGCCGGCGAAACATTTAATATCGGTTCACCAAAACAAATCGGCGAGATTTTATACAACAAGCTCGGTCTGCAGTCAAAAAAACATAGCAGCGGAAATTTTCAAACCGGTGCAGATGTTTTGGAACAACTGGCAGAAGAGCACCCTTTACCGGCAAAGATTTTGGAGTGGCGCTCTATCAATAAGCTTAAAACAACTTATACAGACACCCTGCTCCAGCAGTTGGATAAAAACAACCGCATTCATACAACCTATGATCAGACCAATGTTAATACCGGACGGTTGTCTTCAAATAATCCGAATTTGCAAAATATTCCCATTCGCAGTGATGACGGGCAAAAGATAAGACAATGTTTTGTCGCTGCACCAAAGCACAAACTGATATCTGCCGACTATTCGCAAGTGGAATTGCGGCTGCTTGCGGTTTTGGCTGATGTAAAAGCCTTAAAAGAAGCTTTTGCAAATGAAATTGATGTGCATACGGCAACAGCAATGCGTGTTTTCGGGTTGAAAAAGGAAGAAGTTACACCGGTAATCAGGCGTCACGCAAAAGCGATTAATTTCGGGGTTATTTACGGTATTTCACAATACGGATTGTCAAAGCAAATCGGGGTTTCACCGGCAGAAGCAAAACAGTATATAGATGCTTATTTTGAAAAAATGCCTGAGATAAAGGTTTTTATGGAAAAAAGCATAGATTTTGCGCACAAACACGGATATGTGGTTACGCCCTTCGGCAGAAAATGCACGATTGCCGGAATTAATGATAAAAATCAACGAATTGCGTCGTTTGCGGAAAGAGCTGCAATGAATGCACCTTTGCAGGGTGGTGCTGCTGATATTATGAAACGAGCTATGAATAATATGCATAATGCGTTGATTGAAGGTAATTTTAAGTCAAAAATTTTGTTACAAGTCCACGATGAAATGGTAGTTGAAGCGCCGGAAGATGAGGTTGAAATTGTTGCTAAACTGCTAAAGCAAACCATGGAAAGTGCGGTAAATTATGACGTAAAGTTTACTGCTGAAGTGGGAATCGGCAATAATTGGCGTGATGCTCACTAAAAACCCGCCAAACACCAGTAAAAATATACACAAAATGGTTAATTTTTGTGAGTTTTTGCTATGTTTTTTTTCAAAATGATGTATAGTGATGAGAGTTTAAATTCAGTCTATAAAAAATAACAAGGAAATATCAATTATGGTAGAAATGTCACAGGCAGAAATAGCCAAAGAAGAACAAGAATATAATGCAGATTCAATCAAAGTTCTGCACGGTTTGGAAGCTGTCCGCAAGCGTCCGGGAATGTATATCGGTGATACCGATGACGGCACCGGCTTACACCATATGATTTATGAAGTTTTGGATAATGCTATTGACGAGGCTTTGGCCGGATATTGTGACAAAACTGAGATTATTTTAAATCCTGACGGATCGGCAACAATTCGTGATAACGGGCGCGGCATTCCTGTAGGTATGCACAAGGAAGAGGGCGTTTCTGCGGCTGAAGTTATTATGACACAACTGCACTCCGGCGGTAAATTTGATAACAATTCTTATAAGGTTTCAGGCGGTTTGCACGGTGTTGGTGTTTCGGTAGTAAATGCCTTGTCGATTTGGTTGCGTTTAAGAATTTGGCGTGAAGGACATGAACATGTAGCAATGTTCTCCCATGGTAATGTTACCGAACATCTGAAAGTTGTCGGTGATGCTAACGGACGTCATGGTACCGAAGTTACGTTTTTGCCGTCACCAGAAACTTTTACTATGACCGAATTTAATTTTGATGTTTTGGAAAGAGCAATCCGTGAAAAGGCTTTCTTGAACTCCGGCGTTTATCTTAAGCTGATTGACAACCGCGGGACAGAACCACGTGAAGTTGTTATGCATTATGAAGGCGGTTTGAAAGCTTTTGTAAACCACATTAACAAATCAAAAGCCCCATTGCATGAAAATGTTATTTCTATTGCCGGAGAAGATAAAGATATCCAAGTTGAAGCCGCTATGCAGTGGACCAACGCATATAATGAGAGCATGTTGTGTTTTACCAACAATATCCCGCAAAAGGACGGCGGTACTCACTTGGCCGGTTTTCGTGCAGCGTTAACCAGAACTATCAATAACTACATTAATGAAAACGGTCTGGTTAAGAGTAAAGACAAGGATATGATTACCGGAGAAGATATGCGCGAGGGACTGTCTTGCGTTTTGTCGGTTAAAGTGCCGGATCCAAAGTTTTCGTCCCAAACAAAAGACAAATTGGTATCATCAGAGGTTCGACCGGTAGTCGAAAGTGTTGTCAGTAACAAGTTACAAGAGTGGCTTGAAGAACATCCGAATGAGGCAAAAATTATCGTCGGAAAGATTATTGAAGCTGCAACGGCTCGTGAGGCCGCTCGTAAGGCTCGTGAGCTCACAAGACGAAAAGGTGTTTTGGATATTGCATCACTGCCGGGAAAACTGGCTGACTGCCAAGAAAAAGACCCTGCCCTGTCAGAAATATTTATCGTGGAGGGAGATTCTGCGGGCGGTTCCGCTAAACAAGGACGTGATCGTCGTACCCAAGCTATTTTGCCTTTGAGAGGTAAAATTTTGAACGTTGAGCGGGCTCGTTTTGACCGTATGCTTAATTCCGCCGAAATCGGCACAATGGTTACGGCTTTTGGTACAGGCATCGGTCGTGAGGAATTTGATGTCAGCAAGTGCCGTTATCACAAGATTGTAATTATGACCGATGCTGATGTCGACGGTAGCCATATTCGTACATTGTTGTTGACATTTTTCTATCGTCAAATGCCGGAAATTATTGAAAAAGGCTATGTCTATATTGCTCAGCCGCCTTTGTATAAGGCAAAGAGAGGAAATTCCATCCTCTATCTGAAAGATGACAGAGAAATGGAAGATTATTTAATCCGTGGCGGTTGTGAAGACGCTGTTCTGCAAACAGATGCCGGTGAGCAGATTGCAGGACAAGATTTGGTAGCAATGGTTGAAAATACTCGTAAGGCGCGCAACCTGATTGCTGCTCTGAACAAAAAAGCTCCGGAAAAGATTGTTGAACAAATGGCGGTTGATGGTATGTTTGACCGAAATGTCATTGATAATCTTGATATTTTGAAAGCCAAAGCAGAACAAGTCGCTGTTAAGCTCGATAATCAAGAAGCAGAATATGACAAGGGTTGGAAAGCAGACATTTTGTCAGACGGAAGCGTAAGTTTTCACCGTACTTTGCGTGGTGTTGAAGAAAAGCACGTTATCGGGGCTTCGGTTTTGGATAGTCCGGAGGCAAAAGCTTTGAATGAAATGAAGGCCTTTTTGGAAGAACACTATGCTAAAGACCAAAAACTTTCTTCTCCAAAACTCGGGGAAGAAAAGAAAATTCATGGTCCGGTTTCGTTTGTTGATGCGATTATGGCAATGGGGCGTAAGGGAATTACCTTGCAGCGCTATAAAGGTTTGGGCGAGATGAACCCTGAACAGTTGTGGGAAACAACTCTTGATCCAGAGGCTCGCTCATTGTTACAGGTTAAAATTGATATGCTTGATGATGCCGATCAGGTATTCTCGACATTGATGGGTGATGTGGTTGAGCCGCGTAAAGAGTTTATTCAAGAAAACGCTCTGAACGTTATCAATCTTGATATTTAGTAAAGCTTTTAGGAGCACAAAACCGGCGTAAAAACGCCGGTTTTTTTGTGGTGTTATTTTTTGTTGACAGATTGACAAAAGCGTGGTATTTTTGTCTTGTTATTTTATTTTTTTCCAATTATTTAAAATCTTTACATTATGAAAAAGTTTATTATTTTATTGATTGCTTTGATTTTCTCTCTTGAAGTCGGTGCGCAAGAATTCCTCACGGTAGAGGATGTGACCTACAGAAAAATCTGTGTGGCGGATCACAGTAAAACTCGTCTTTTTCGACCTAGTACTTCAGTACCATGCAAGAAAAAAGAATTCGCCAAAGTAATTCTTTCTGATGGAACCAGCCTATGTCCTGTAGGCAATCATTATGGGTCTCCTTGTATGTTGTACAAAGCAACGTCATATGGAGATATCAAGACCAATTTGACTGATGGCAGACGTCTCAAACAAGGAGACCTCATCTATCACACCGGCAATTATTCAGGTGGTAATCAAAAATGTCGTCATCCGTGAAATCAAAGGAGCATATAGCGGTTCTATTAACGGAAGCTTTGGTTACAATTCATTCTTTGCCTTTGTCAGTCTTTTAGGCGGTGGTGGTGGTGGCAAAGCCAAAGGCTCTGTCTCGGGAAGTTTTCAGGGAGGAACATACACTGTCGCTAACGTTACTTTCACCGATGGCAGCCATGCCTCCATACTTGTAACGCAAGACGGATTCTGGTATGAGGCAAAACCCGGAATGAAAGTCAATGTCTCAAAACTCAGACGTACAACAATCTACGAACTGTTGTAATCTCTAATCCAAAAAACAGAACAGCACCCCTAAAAAGGTGCTGTTCTGTTTTTAAATTATGAAATTAAATTATTCAACATTCATTTCTATCAAGCGGTCAAGACTGTTTTGTTCTGATTTATTATAGCCGTCAGAATTTTTTTCTTTAGAAGCATTATCCTTGTCGCTTTTCTTTTCAACTTTTGGCTGAACAAGTTTGTCAAAAAGCTTATCCATGTCTTCGGAGATTACTTTTTGTTCTTTTGCTTCTTTTTTATCCTTTTGTTCTTTTTTCTGATCTTTCTTTTCTTGATCTTCTTTTTCAATATCTTTAGATATTATGTCTTTGGGCAGGAGTTTCTCTATAGGTTCAGCAAAGCTGCCGGCCAGTTGGAAATATTTTGACTCTTTGAATACTTCCGGTTGCTCATCAGCAGGGATTATCCATCCGACCATAATATTGAACAGAATTACTAAAATACATGCTCTTACGACGCCGAAAAAAAGCCCGAGTATGCGGTCAAGCGAACTAAGTTTGCTGGCACGAATTTTATCAACAATCGCAGAGGTTAAAATTATCCAAACTATCATAAAAATTATAAAAATCAGTGCAGAAGATATTGCTTTTGCTATCATCTTATCTTCTATATAAGCTTGTGCCAAAGGTTCTGCTATCGGCAACACAAAAACTACTACAACAACCGATAAAACCCAGCCTATGATTGATAAAACCTCTTTTATTAATCCCCTGTTTACTGCAATGAGAGCAGAAACCGCAACAATGACCAGTATACATACGTCCAAATTATTCATTTTTCTAAAATTCCTTAATTAAACCAATTAATAAGTTTTTGAACATTGCCTATTTCGTGAAGAGAAATATCTTTGGCAGACAGTTTTTTATCATTTTTGTATTGTGATGGCACGATAGCACTCTTAAACCCGAGTTTGCTTGCCTCTTTAAGGCGCAAATTGGGCTGACTCACAGCACGAACCTCACCGGATAAGCCGATTTCACCAAAGATTACCATATCTGCCGGAAGCGGGCGGTTGGTTAATGATGAAATAATTGCCATTGCAACGGCTAAATCTGCAGCAGGTTCGGAGATTTTTAGACCGCCGGCAATGTTTAAGTAAACATCTTGACTGCTTAGGTTTAGTCCGCCACGGGCTTCCAATACTGCCAACACCATAGCCAAGCGTCCGGAATCCCATCCGACCACCGCTCTTTTGGGGCTGGCATAACCGGTTTGGCTAACCAGCGCCTGAATTTCTACCAAAACCGGTCTTGAGCCTTCAATACCGGCAAAAACGCAAGAGCCGGATATGTTTCCTTGGCGTTCTGCTAAGAACAGAGCTGAGGGGTTTTCGACCTCAACCAAACCTTTGTCTTGCATTTCAAAAACACCGATTTCGTCAGTTGCGCCATAACGGTTTTTGACCGCACGCAAAATACGGAATTGGTGTCCGCGTTCGCCTTCAAAATACAAGACTGTATCAACCATATGTTCCAAAACACGCGGTCCGGCTATTGAGCCTTGTTTGGTTACGTGACCAACCAAGAACAAAACAAAACCTTTGCGCTTGGCAATTTTGATGAGTTCATAGGCACAGGCACGCACTTGCGAAACGCTTCCCGGGGTTGATTCAGCCTCTTCAAGATACATGGTTTGGATTGAATCAATAACCACTATTTTGGCATTTGTTTTTTCAAGCGTGTCAACAATATCTTTAACATCTGTTGCTGAGGCAAGGTTGACCGGAGATTGTTCAAGTTCCAAACGTTTGGCGCGGATACGAACCTGATCTAAGGCTTCTTCTCCTGATATGTAATAGCATTCAGGGTGGGTAGGCGATGAGGCGATGCTTGCACAAGCCTGTAGCAAAAGGGTTGATTTTCCGATACCGGGGTCGCCGCCAACCAAAATCACCGATCCGGCAACCAAACCACCGCCGCTGACACGATCAAGTTCTTTTATGCCGGTTGAAATACGTTCAATATTTTGTGATGTTCCGCTCAAAGAAACAAAATCTATCATTTTGCCTTTGTGTTTGGGGTGGAAGTTTGAAAAACCTTCGCCGCCGACCTGCTCTTCTATTATGGTATTCCATTCACCACAGGAATCACATTTTCCCTGCCATTTGGGATAGGCAGAACCGCAGTTTTGGCACACATATTGAACAGATGATTTTTTAGCCATGTTTACTCCTAAATTTCAACCTTTATAGGACCTTGTGAATTGCCATGTACAAATTGTAAAACATATGGATTATCAGTTTTTTCAAGTTCTTTTACGGTTCCCTGCCAGATGATTTTGCCCTGATAAAGCATAGCAATTCGGTCGGCAATTTTGCGGGCTGATGCCATATCATGAGTGATAGTAAGGGCGCTGGCACCAATTTTTTTGACCGAATCAATTATCAAATCATTGATTACGTCGGCCATTATAGGATCAAGTCCGGTTGTAGGTTCGTCAAAAAAGATGATTTCCGGCTTGGTAGCAATTGCACGGGCCAAACCAACACGTTTTTGCATACCGCCGGAAAGTTCTGACGGAGAAAGATCTGCTACATCAGCACTAAGCCCAACTTGATGCAAGTATTTTATGGCTTTTTCTTTGGCTTTTTTACGCGGAAGTTTTTGATTTTCTATCAGGCCAAAAGCAACATTTTCCCAAACGCTCAAGCTGTCAAACAAAGCTCCGCCCTGAAACAACATGCCCATTTTGGAATAAAGCTTTTCGGCTTCTTTACGGTCAATTCCGACAGTTTCTTTTCCGTTGATTTTGATTGAGCCTTCATCTGGTTCAATCAGTCCTTGAATGCATTTGATCAGAACCGATTTGCCGGTACCGGAGCCACCGATTACGACCAGAGACTCTCCCTCATTTATTTCTAAATCAACTCCGTCTAAAACCACCTTGTGACCAAATGATTTATGCAGATTTTTGATTTCTATTTCAGGTTTATTGTTTGCCATATTTTACTCCTAATCCGTAAAAATCATACCGGTGATTATATAATTGAAAATCAAAATAAGGATTGATGAAGAAACCACAGCATTGGTCGTAGCATTTCCTACACCTTGGGCTCCGCCTTTTGATTTATAACCATTGTAACACCCCATTAAAGCGATTATAAAACCGAAAACGGCACCTTTTATAAGACCGGTGGTAACATCTATCAATGCCAGCTCGTTTATGGTGGTGTTGATATAGTTGGCGGCATTATATTCAAGCTGATAAATGGCGATTGTATAACCGCCGAAAATTCCGATGACATCACCAATTAATACTAAGAGCGGCAAAACTAAAATTCCGGCCAGCAGGCGAGGAGTAACTAAATATTTGAACGGGTTTGTTGAAAGTGTTGACAAGGCATCAATTTGCTCAGTGACACGCATAGTACCAATTTCTGCCGCCATTGCTGCACCAATGCGTCCTGCTACCATCAAGCCTGAAAACACCGGAGCAAGTTCACGTGTGACGGCGATAAGAACAACTGTGGCAACAGCGCTCTCTGCTCCATAACTCGAAAAACCTGCATTGGTTTGCAGGGCAATTACCATGCCGGCAAAAACTGTCGTCAAAGCGACAACCGGCAGGGAATAAAAGCCGATATCAATCATTTGGCGAAGCAAAAGTTTGGGATAAAAAGGCGGAGTTACACAGTTATATAGAGCTCTGGTAATAAATAATGACAGTTCACCAAGGCGAGAAATGAAGCCGACAAGTGGTTTACCTAGGGTACGTAAGAAATTTTCTATGTGTTTTTTCATTCGGTTATTCCTTATAAAATCATAGCCGAATAATAAATTAACAGGGTGGAAAATGCAACAGTTCTATCGATTTTGGTAACAAGCTGCGAGTATTTTATCGGGAGCAGATGCCTCAAACGGGTATAATTCTATTTGCGGAATTTCTATACCTAAAAAATTTGCCGTCTTTGGCTCGGGTATACGTTCCACATCTGATAACGACGGAACCAGTTTAACAGCCAATTTTACTTTTGCAGATGTCAAATATGGAAATTTACAAATACCAACTCCCCTAACTTCCAACAATCCTCTTATGCTTTTTGGACAGGATACTTTTAAGGAATTGTTAGATACAGAAATATCCGCACGGTCGTCGGCAATCAGTACTGCGCTTTTGTTCATAATTAAGCGCAGAGCTAAATCTGATTTTCCACTCCCCGGAGCTCCTATTAACAAAACAGCAGTCCCATCAATAGCAACCGCTGTGGTATGAATGTTCTCAATCGACAAGAGTTTCAAGCCTCTTTTGTTTGTTAACATCTTTGGTTTCTATGGTTATTTTTCTACCGCTGGCAAACGGAGTTATGCGAACATGAAATGCATTGTTAGGCAAATATGCTCCCATCTTTTCCGGCCATTCAATCAGGCAAACGCCTTCATAAATGGCTTCTTCAGCACCAAGTTCAAATATTTCTTCCGGTGACTTTATGCGGTAGAGATCGAAGTGGTATATATCAAAGTTTGCTGTTTCGTACGTTTGTACCAAAGTAAAGGTCGGACTTGGAACTTCTTCAGCACCAGTAAGTGATTGAACAAAAGCGCGTGATAATACACTTTTGCCCATTCCCAGTGTGCCAAAAAGGGCAAACACGTCGCCCTTGCGAGCAATGCCGGCAAGTTTTTTACCGACATCTGCAGTATCTTGTTCGGTAGCGCATATAAATTCTATATCATTCATTTACAAAAAATCCCATAAACGGTTTGTTTTTTTAGACTTTTTCTTACGTTTGATAATTTTGAGTTTTGGAGTTACAGACTGCATTTTTACCCAATCCCAAGGTTTATAAAAACTCCCTTGCCACATTCCTCGGCGCATTTTTTGTGCTTGTTGTTCATATGGAATGTATACGTCGTTGTTAGGTAAGGTTATTGCCCAGCCTGATGCCACAAGCGCTGCTCCTATATCATACTCACCAAGGGAACAAACAGCCACCATGTTTCCGCGATTGTTTTGCTTGAGAACGTTGCATTCAACCTCATAGTCTTGTATCCACTCTTTTAGCCAATTGGCAGCCTCAATGCCACAAGCATATTTTTTCCCTTGTGAGTTAGCGCATTTTTGGTTTATTTCCGGGGCATCTATGCCATATAGACGCACATATCTGCCGTTTAGAACAATGGTATCACCGCTGACAACTGCAACTTGACCGTAAATCATGGGATAATCTTTAGGATTAAAGCTATCACTGGCTTCGGATTTGTTTCCGGCAAAAAATCCTTTTATTAATTCGGTTATTCCGTTGCTGTTTTGATTTGTTTCCAGCTCAGGTTGTTTGGTTTGCTTGGCTTCATCAGATTGGGTGTTGTTAATGTTTATTTCTTCAAAATTTTCACTTATGCTTACATCAGGATCTTCATCTTCAAGTTGTATTATTTCATGGTCATCTTCGGCAGAAGAAGAGTTTCCTATACCGATAAATCTTTGTAGGTTAGGAACAACATTTTCGACACCACCATTAAAGGCACCTATTGCGTAGAGAACAAACACGCAAAATGCCGCCAGCAACAATATAGACGGAAGGCACCCCATGGCTTTCCATACAAGTTTTCCAAAAATGTACAAGGCGACCAATCCGGCAGCTATACCTACTATTCCGCCACCTTGCGTCAAAAGATTTGTGCTTTGAGTTCCGCTACCGCCAATAATTATCAAACATATTGCAGCTAAGCCGAGAAAAACCTTTTTTAAGAATAACATTTCTTCCCCTCTTATGTGTCGAGTATGAACATATGTTAGACGTTGAGAGTAAAAATATTATTACTTTTTGAAGATTTTAAGCATTTTGACTTTTTTTGCTGTTATTCAGTATATCCAATATGCGGTCGAGTTCTGCTAAATCTGCATAAGAAAGAACAATTTTACCACTGCCGTTTGATGCTGTTGAGATTTTTACTTTCAGTCCTAAATCACGACGGAGCATTTTTTCAATATCTGCAGTATCTGAATTTGTTTTTTTGGTGACTTTAGTTTTGCCTTCTTTGCCCTTTTGAACAAGCTGCTCAACTTCACGTACGCTTAGCCCTTTAGCAACAATTTTTTCGGCTATGGCTTCGGCATTTTCCAAACCAATCAACGGACGGGCATGACCTGCGGTTAATTTGTTATCACGAATCATCTGCTGAACTGAAGATGGAAGCGAAAGTAAGCGCAAAGTGTTAGCTATATAACTACGTGATTTTCCAATCACGTTAGAAAGAGCTTCCTGAGTATGAGAAAATTCGTTAATTAGGCGTTGCAGTCCTTCGGCCTCTTCAATGGCAGACAAATTTTCACGCAGAAGATTTTCAACCAACGCAACTTCAAGAACTTCCTTGTCAGCCATTTCTTTTACTATAACCGGAATTTCTGTCAGTCCGGCTTGGCATGCCGCTCTAAAACGTCGCTCACCGGCGATGATTTCGTATTTTCCGTTGTTTTTTGCACGAACCAACAGCGGTTGCAAGACACCTTTTTCTTTTATTGATACCGTCAAGGCATCAAGTGCTTCTTGATTAAATTCAGAGCGAGGTTGATATTTGCTTGCATATAAAAGTTTTACAGAAACCTTTTTAATGCCGTCTTTTGGTGTATTTTCAACTATAGGTGTTTCTTCTGTCAGTAAAAATGCATCTTCACCAAGTAAAGCACCAAGCCCACGACCTAAACTTTTTCTTTTGTTATCTTCTAGCATGCCAATAATTCCTTTTCTCTTTTTAACATTTCTCCGGCCAAACTTATGTATGCTTGTGAGCCAGGACATTTAAAATCATATAATAATACAGGTTTTCCGTGTGATGGAGCCTCAGAAACACGGACATTCCGCGGAATAACGGTCTTGTATACTTTTTTGCCGAAATATCCGCGAACATCTTCTTCAACCATCTGCGTCAAATTATTGCGACCATCATACATTGTTAGCACAACCCCTTGTAACTCAAGTTTCGGGTTAAAATGTTTTTTAATTAAATTAATGTTGCTGATTAAATCACTCATGCCTTCAAGTGCAAGATATTCACACTGCAGAGGGACAACAACCGCATCTGCGGCAACAAGAGCATTGATTGTTACTAAGCTAAGCGACGGCGGACAATCGATGAGAACGTAATCGTAATTACCAATGGTTTTGTTCAGTGCATCGCGGAGAAAAAATTCACGACGTTCTCTGTCAATAAGTTCAACTTCTGCTCCGGCGAGATCGGGTGACGATGGAATGAGAGAAAAATTTGGAATTTCAGTCCAGACAACAGCCTCGTTTAAACTGCGTTCTCCGATAATAACATCGTATGAAGATACAACATTGTTGTGTTTATCAAACCCAAGCGACGTAGTGGCGTTGCACTGCGGATCAAGATCAATGACCAATACCTTTTTGCCTGTGGCAGCCATTGCTGTGGCAACATTGACCGTGGTTGTGGTTTTTCCAACTCCGCCTTTGCGGTTGGCAATCGCAATTATTCTAGGCATTTTTTTCTCCTTTTTTTGCAATATTGCTGATAATTAAAATCTTTCCTTCGTCTGATGTTTGGCTGTTGATTTCCTTGCAGTCAAAATTCCAGTTTTGTCTTGCTGTAAATATTTCATCTTTATAACTGCGACCTTTGAGGAATATACACACGCCGTTTTTTGAGAGCAGCGGGTGGGAATATTTTAGCAGTTCCGTAAGAGCAGTTACGGCACGTGCAGTTATAACATCAAACTTAGAGCCAGTGATGTTTTCAGCCCTATCGTTTAAAATTTCAACATTTGAAAGGTTGTTTAGTTCTTTGACGTGGTTTAAATACAGTGTTTTTTTATGTATACTGTCAACGAGAGTAATATTTAAATACGGTGTTTTTTCAGATGCTATAATAGCTATCACCATTCCGGGAAATCCTGCTCCACTTCCAATATCGAGAAGTTTTTTTGCTTTTGATGGAATGTGCTCAAAAATTTGCGCCGAATCTTCTATATGGCGATTCCAAATATCATTTAATGTGTTTTTGCTTATGAGGTTAAATTTCTCTTGCCACTCTGTTAATGATTGGCAGTAGCGGTCAAGTTTTAAATATGTTTCACGTGAAACATTATATTTTTCGCAAAAATTATTCATACTCTTTTTATATATTTTAAAATCATTTTTTAAAAATAAAAAAACGACTTATAAACACATAAAAATATGGCACTAATTCAAGCCATTACCAAAACACAATGAATCAAAAAATTAACAACTCAATAAATTATTAAAAGAAAACAGTAACATACAAAACAAAGCGGAATCTATTTCTCAACAAAATTCCATCGCGAAGTGCAATCGTATTGGCGAAGAGTATCTTCAGCATAGTCAAATCTATATCCTAGTTCGTTTGTGCGGTGCGCATCATCACTTATAACTATTTTGACATTGTTTTTAATTGCGTTTTTCAGCATATCGCTGTCAGGATAAAAATAATCACTTTTTCTGAGACCTTTAGTGCTGATTTCGGTAGCAACATTATGTGCGGCAAGTGTTTTTATTAATTCTGCTTTTTCGTTACTAAAGTCGGTTGTGTTATAAATTGGCATTTTTCTGATATAATCTATATGAGCAATAAAATCGAACAAACCACTGCTGGCGGCTCGACATATAATTTTGAAATGTTGCCTAATCATATTTATTTGTTTATCTAATGGTAGGAGTTCAGAATCTTTGAATTCAATGATATTTTCACCGGCATCATCTAAGAATAAATAATGATTGCCGGAAATACAATAGTCAAAGTCCAGCTTTTCACGGAGTTTTGTAAATTCATCAAGCCAACCATCGTAAGTGAAAAAATCGACCTCGGCACCTACCCTCACCTTTATGGGGAAATTTGCAGATATTTTGCGTATTTCTTCAATGTGACGAGCAAATTTTTCATATATACTATTAAAGTCCCAGTAATATATATTTGGCTCTTTTTTCCATCTTGGCCATGATTGACTGTTAGGAATATTTTTATGGACTATTAAATGATCGCTGATTCCAAGCTCTTTCCAACCTAAAGAAACGGCTTGCTCAATCATTTCTTTAATACTGTTTTTGCCGTCTGAAAAATTTGTATGAGTATGATAGCTGAACAGTTGCATTTTAGTCCTCTATATCCAAAATTTTATATATATCTTGACCGGTCTTTTTATCAAAATAATCTTTAAGCTGCATTGACTCTGCAAGCAGGTAATTTTCTTCTATCTTACTGAGGCGATAGCGGTTAACAATACCCTTTACACGATTTGAAATTGAAACTATTGAAAGCCCTTCAAAAAATTTATCGCAAAGACAAATTAAATAGTCATAATCGTCATATGTTATATTCTTTAGTATATTACGAGCCCAATCTTTCCATTCCTGCGGATATGAATATTCTTCGTCAGGAAAATCCGGTTTTGCAAATGTATGAGTTAAGCAAACTTTTGCAACATCAGGATAACCGGCTTTAAGCATTTGCTCATAACCTTCTTGCCCATGAAATCTCCCTTCTATGCGCTCGTTAATTCTTTTGCCATAATCATGCAATAATCCGAGAACAAAGGCTTTTTCGGGATCCATGGAAGGAATATAGCGAGCGATTTTTTCCGCAGCGGAAGCAACGCCCATGGTGTGAAAGCGATATTCGTTTTCAAATGTAAAGCCGTATGGGCGCGAAAGGCGGTAAACTATTCCGCCCTCCCATATTTTAAGCGCTTGCTCTTTGCTCGGGTATCCTTTGTTGTCAATAATTTGCTCTGCTAAATTATTCATTTTTTCATGTATCCCAATATTGCCATTATTGCCGCTGGTGTTACTCCGGAAATTCGCGATGCTTCACCAATAGTTGAGGGGCGAACTCGACTAAGTTTTATCACCATTTCGTTGGATAATCCGCCTATTTTGCTATAGTCTATATCATCACGAATTTTTAGCTGTTCATCTTTTTTAAATACTTCAATATCTGCCATTTGTCTTTTTATGTAGCCGGAATATCTTGCCTCTATTTCGACAGCTTCGTAAATTTCGGGTTTAAAATCAGCCAGTTGTGGCCATATCTTTAAAATTGTTTCACGTGAAACATCTTCATAAGACATTAAATTGAAAGCCGTGCGGCGCGAATCTTTTTTGATGCCGTATTTTTCCATATCAAGAGGTCGTATAGATAATTCGTCAACCATTGCTCTGAGCCTTGAAATTTGTTCTTGTTTGGTTTTGAATACATCATAACGATATTGACCAACACAACCAATTTTATAGCCGGCTTCCGTTAGTCGGGCATCAGCATTGTCAGCACGAAGATATAAGCGATATTCAGAACGCGATGTAAACATACGATATGGCTCGTCAACACCCTTGGTTATGAGATCATCAACCATAACACCAATATATGCCTGACTGCGATCAATAGTAAACTCATTGCCTTTGTCGGTGGCGTTGAGAGCGGCGTTTATACCCGCCAATATTCCCTGTGCTGCGGCTTCTTCATAACCGGTTGTTCCATTGATTTGGCCGGCAAGATAAAGATTTGGTATTTTTTTAACCTGCAGGCAATGATCAAGTTCTTGCGGATCGACATAATCATATTCAATTGCATAGGCATATCGTATTATTTCTACATTTTCCAGTCCTTTTATGGTATGCAAAAATTCATCCTGAACATCTGCAGGAAGCGAGGTTGAAAGTCCATTCGGATAAACAACTTTGCTATTTAAACCTTCGGGTTCAAGGAAAATTTGGTGACTGGTTCGATCTGCAAATTTTACCAGTTTATCCTCAATACTGGGACAATATCTTGGACCGACGCCTTTAATTAATCCGGAAAAAAGGGCGCATTTTTCAAAATTATCACGAATTATCTTATGAGTTTTTTCGTTGGTGTGAGTTATATAGCAGTTTATCTGGGGATTTGTGATTTCTTTGGTTAAATATGAAAATGGTTGAGGCGGATTGTCTCCTGACTGAACATCGAGTATATCCCAGTTTATTGAATCAGCGTTCAAGCGAGCAGGCGTACCAGTTTTTAAGCGTCCAACTTTAATACCCATAGACTTTAAATACGGTGTTATACCAGCACATGAAACATCGTTAACTCTTCCGCCAACAGTAGTTTCGTGACCAATAAACATAACACCATTTAAAAAAGTTCCGGTAGTTAAGATAACAGATGAAGACAATATTTCTGTACCATCAGAAAGTTTTACGCCATTGACATTATGATTGTTAAACAACAGTCCCTCAACTGCTGCTTCCATTATTTCAAGATTTTGTTGCGCGTTAAGTGCCTCAAGCATATATTTGCGATACAAATCACGATCTGCTTGAGCACGCGGTCCGCGGACTGCAGGTCCTTTTGACATATTAAGCATTCTGAACTGTATTCCGGCTTTATCAATAACGCGCCCCATTAAGCCATCAAGAGCGTCTATTTCACGTACAAAATGCCCCTTACCAAGTCCGCCGATTGCAGGGTTGCATGACATTTCACCAATGGTAGACTTTTTGTGTGTAATAAGCAGAGTCTTAGCTCCCATGCGAGCCGATGCTGCGCATGCTTCACAGCCGGCATGTCCGCCGCCGACTACTATGACATCATAATGTTTCTGCATTTATACACCTCAATGAATTACATTGGTTTATTATAGTTTTGCACGTTTGGCAAGGTAAAAATTAACCTTTTTTTATAGATGCGGCGTTTATTATGGAACATAGACAACTATATGGAGAAAAATATGTTTACTTTTTATATTGCTACGGTGATAAATTTGATAATTATGGCCGCTGTTTTATGGATGTGGGTTGTTATTATCAAACTGTTTATCAGCAAGGAATATCGTGAATGTCCGCCATATATTCCAAGTTTTGGAAAAGAAAAGAAAATTATTATTGAAAAAGTCGGATCAATACTCAATAGCAGCAAAAATCCAATGACTGTGCTTGATCCGGGTTGCGGTACAGGAACATTGTTGTTGAGCCTTGCTAAGAAATATAAGAATCATAACTTTGTCGGAATCGAGTGGAATAAATTTGCGTGTTTTATATGTCGCATGAGGGCAAGAAAACTTAAAAATATCAAATTTATTTGTAATAATATGTTTGATTGTGACTTTGGAGAAGCCGATATTATCACTTGTTTTTTGATGGATCCGTTAATGAAAAAATTTGGAGAAAAAGTACTGCATGACAATAAAAAGTCTCAGATTATTTTTTCCAACACATTTAAGATTCCAAATTTGCCACTTGTAGAGGAAATTAAGACCGGGAAAAAGCTTTTGTTTAAGAATGTATATATTTACAGGCTTTAAATACAGTGTTATTTTCCAATACAAAAACTCCCGAAAATCTTATCAAGAATTTCATCAACCTCAATATGTCCGGTGATTTTGCCAATGCTTCTGGCAGCAAGACGAATATCTTCGGCGGCTAACTCTATGGATTTATTAAGATTAAAGTCATTAAGATTTTTAAATACATCGTTCAAAACCTCTCTATAACGCTGTCTTGTAATTAAAGCAGAAGAATTTTGAGTAAACTCTGAAGATATACGTTCATTAATAGCGGAAATAAGATCTTCAATTCCGTTTTTATGTTTGGCTGAAATAACAATGAATCCGGATTTTTTGTATTCAGAACACTGTTTCTCATTAAGCAAATCAGACTTATTTATAACATATATAATTTTTTTGGAGCAGGTTGAAGCAATATCATTAAATTGGTCGAAATTAGGATTTTTTCCATCAACCATTGCAAGTATAAGATCTGCATCTTTAGCTTTTTCATAAGCTATTTCTATGCCTTTTTTCTCAATAGTTTCTGTTGTATTTCTCAGTCCGGCTGTGTCAGTAAATACAACCGGATAACCATTTATATCCATATGAATATCTATAGCATCGCGGGTTGTGCCGGCGATGTCAGATACAATTACAGCCTCACGGTTGGCAAGTGTATTAAGCAAACTCGATTTTCCGGAATTCGGTTCACCGATAATTACAACTCTAAACCCGTCTTTTAGTCTTTCACCATAATTGCTTTGTGAAAGATGTGTTTTGATTGATTCTTTGACTTTAAATACAGTGTTTTCAAGGTTTAAAACAATGTTTTCGGGCAATTCTTCATCAGGAAAATCAATATAAGCCTCAAGATGAGATAAAACATTAACAAGTTCTGAGCGCCAGCCATCGTATAAATTTTTGAGTTCACCATCCATTTGGCGTAAAGCATATTTTTGCTGTTCAGATGTTTCTGCATCAATCAGGTCGGCCAATCCTTCAGCCTCAGTCAAATCAATTTTGTTATTATAAAATGCGCGTTTTGAAAATTCTCCGGCTTCAGCAAGGCGAAAACCGTCAATTTGTGATAAGTTGGATAAAAGAGATGATATTACAGCTTTTGAGCCGTGCGAGCTTATTTCAACAATATCTTCTCCGGTAAAAGAATACGGAGCTTGAAAATATATGACAACAGCATGGTCAAGCGGGATATTATCAACTCCGTGGAGTTTTGAAAAATAAGCATGTCTCGGAATAACGTTTTTTGTGTCAATATCAGAAAGTTTTTTTAAGACCTCAAGAGCGTTTTTTCCGGAAATGCGAACGGTGGCAATGCCTGATTTTCCAAAAACGGTTGATAGGGCATAAATGGTTTTATTGTCCATATTAAAATTCCTTTTTATCAATGAAAATATTTATAAACCGTTTGATTTTTTATGCAAGATTAAATTACAAAATTTGACAAAATATTTGACTTGGTTATATTTTTATGCTATCTTGATGATAAATAAAAATTATTAATTTATTAAAAATGATATCATTATGGATTACATTAAAAAATCGTTTGTGCTCAAATCAATTAGCACAGTTCTCGCTGTTGTTTGACTATCGTAATGTTTTACTGTACGAAAGTAGGGTTGTTTGATGGCGTTTATCCGCATTTTTACATGTTGGTAATAAGTTTTGTTGCTGCTGCGTTTGTAGCATTAACAACTATTTTGCCAAACTCCTGCACACTATTTAAAGCGACTTTACCCGTAGAAAAATTAGTGTTAATAACAACGACATTTGATATATTTTTTATATCTTTGTTGTTGTTTGGCATCGGGTTCTGGCAAGTATTGGCAATATTATTTATTTCTGTGGTATGGCATTGGTTCTTTATAAATATTCTAATGGTACCTGTGGTGCCTGTAACAGGGTTTAGCAATACTATAAATGATAAAGATCAAATTGCTGCCGGTTTATTTGTTTGTGTAGTGTTTTTGTGTTATGTTGCTATTATATTTTATGATGCAGAAACTGTCTATCAAAAAGAAGTAAATAATTTCTATGAGCAGCCTTTTCACAAAATTAATAAAGTGGAGTGTAATAAAAACGCGTCTGGTACCCAATATGTTTATACATATGGAGGTGAAAAGCTGGTTGTTAAGAATGGTATATATACTTTTTACATTGAGGGAGGAAAAAAATTGACGTTTTCAGACGGGCTCCTTTATGTTAGTGCTGGCGATTCCATAAAATACAGATTTGTCAATCATGATATAGTATCTGTAGGACTGAAGAAAGATTTTTTATATGAAATAAAGAGTACAAGGTAGCGACTAATTTTACAATAATCCCCTCACTTTTGACGGTGAGGGGATTATTGTTTGATTTTTTATATGATGGTAAAAAAGGCGTTTTTTTGACTCTGGAGAGTATTTTTATTTATTCTTAATACTTGTATCATAAAATAATCAAAATTCCTCTGTACGGGCTTCTGACGGATTCAATTTTTGGTGGAGTAAAAATGAAAAAACTAATTATTTGGGATTTTGATGGCGTTATTGCCGACACGGAAAAATTGTGGCTTGAAACAAGACTTGATATGCTCAATAAATATTTTTCTCTAAACTGGGATTTTGATACCATAAATCAATATTGCGGCGGAATGAGCGATAAAACCAAACGAGAAAATCTTGATAAGCTCGGAATTATAACAAGTGATGACTTCTGGGCAGAAGCTATAAAAATCGATGTGGAAAAATTAAACGGCGGAATTAGACCTGTATATGGTATAGTTAAAATATTAAAAAATAAGTCATTGTTACAATGTGTAGCAACCGGCGGTGTTTTATCAAAAACAATACTCAAAATAAAATCAGCAAAACTTGAAAAATATATTCCTAATGATTGTCTTTTTACTGCTGATCTGGTTAAAAAAGGCAAGCCGGAACCAGATTTATTTTTACTGGCAGCTCAAAAAATGGGGGTAAAACCTGAAAATTGTGTGGTGATAGAGGATTCTATTGCAGGTATGACTGCCGGATTAAAAGCCGGAATGACGGTTGTGGCTTTTTTGGGATGTGAAATGAATAATAACAATAAATATATTGAAAAAGTCAAAAAATTAGGAGTTAAAAATATATTTTTTAAAATGAGAGATGTAGAAAGATTTTTAATTGATTTTTCAAAATAAAGAAAACCCCTTATCTTTTTTGGATAAGGGGGTTAATTTTAAGAATTCATATTATTAAAGAAGTCTTTGTTGTCTTTGCTTTGTTTTAGTTTATCAAGCAAAAATTCCATACCGTCGGTCATACCCATTTGCATCAAGACACGACGCAGAACCCACATTTTGGTTAATGTTGCTTTATCAACAAGCAATTCTTCTTTACGGGTACCGGAGCGGGTAATATCTATTGTCGGGAACAAACGTTTGTCGGTTAGTTTGCGATCCAAGATAATTTCGGAATTACCTGTTCCTTTGAATTCTTCAAAAATAACTTCATCCATACGAGATCCGGTATCAATCAAAGCGGTAGCAATAATTGTTAAAGAACCACCTTCTTCAACATTACGTGCTGCACCCAAAATACGCTTTGGACGTTGTAAAGCGTTTGCATCTACACCACCGGTTAAAACTTTGCCTGATGAAGGAATAACCGTATTATATGCACGACCTAAACGAGTAATAGAATCAAGCAAAATAACGACATCTTTTTTGTTTTCAACTAATCGTTTAGCTTTTTCAATAACCATTTCAGCAACTTGAACGTGGCGTGTCGCCGGTTCATCAAAAGTTGATGATATAACTTCACCTTTAACCGAACGGGTCATATCTGTAACCTCTTCTGGGCGTTCATCAATCAACAAAACCATAAGATAAATTTCAGGGTGATTGGTAGAAATAGCATGAGCAATATTTTGCAACATAACGGTTTTACCAGTTCGGGGAGGGGCAACAATCAATCCGCGCTGACCTTTGCCTTGCGGAGATATTAAGTCAATTATTCTTGTTGTGTAATCTTTATCACCGCATATAACGTCAAAATCAAGTTTTTCAGTAGGGTATAAAGGTGTTAAATTATCAAAATTTATACGTAATTTGGATTTTTCGGGATCATCAAAATTAATACGATTGATTTTTGTCAGCGCAAAATAACGCTCATTTTCTTTCGGAGCTCTAATTTCACCTTCAATAGTATCACCGGTGCGAAGACCAAATTTTTTGACTTGAGCAGGAGATACATAAATATCATCTGGACCGGCAAGATAGTTGGATTGAGCAGAACGTAAAAAACCAAAACCATCTTGCATTACTTCAATAGTTCCGTCTCCATAAATGATATTGTCGTCAGATGCGACTTTTTTCAAAATAGAAAACATTAAATCTTGTTTGCGCATTGATGATGCGTCTTCTATACCTAAAGCTTCTGCTTGTTCAAGCAATTGAGCCGGTGATTTTTCTTTCAATTCTTTTAAATGCATGTGTACCTGTTTGGAAAAATAAATTAGGATTGGGTTGGAAATTTATATAAGAAGTATTAGTTAATACGTATTGTTTATATGTCGATTTTGAAAAAAAGTCAATGTTTGTTTATGGCTCTTTTTATCAACAGGATGATTTGACCAAATAATATATTTTAAAATGTTTTTGTGTTTTGTAGATAACCGTGAATTTTGGGGATTATTTTTTATGCACTGAGTTATGCAGATGTTGATAATGATGTTATCATTCAGTTTATGATTTTAAAGAATTTTCAGGGACTCGTATTGTGGGTGAGATAAAAATTTGTAAACAGTTTTGTTTTGTAAAAAGTTTATTTTGTAGTTATTAAGATATTGCAAATATGTTTACAAAACTTATCAACTTGTTATTATCTTGAGTGACTTTGTATCAATTGTCTGGATAAAATCTTGCTTTTGATGAGAGTGAGCAATTTTATACACAACGGATGTTTATAACTTGGAATTTTTGTCATGAAACTGATTGCAATTACCGGTTCTATAGGCTGCGGAAAAACTACTATTGCAAAGATTGTAAGAGAGCAGGGATATACTGTTTTTGATGTCGATGCATGGGTACGCAGAATGTATTTTCAAAAATCTTTTATTGCGCAAGTGGAAGAAGTTTTTCCAAGTGTGGTCGAAAATGGGTGTGTTGATAAACGCAAACTGCGAAATATAGTTTTTAATGATAGTAAGCAGTTGAAAAAACTTGAAGGATTAACACATCCGTTTTTGCGGAAATATTTGAAATATGTGATAAAGAAAAACAGTAAGTATAATGACTGCTTTTTTATTGATGTGGCTTTATTATACGAGATGAAGTTGGATAAATTTTGTGATTTTGTAGTGGTGGCTGATGTTGATTATGAAATACAAAAGAAAAGAGTAATGAAAAGAGATAATGTAAAAGCTGAAGATTTTGATAAAATAAATAATGTTCAGATGAGTAATGAAATGAAAAAGAAAAAAGCCGATATTGTTATTAATACCGATAAATCACTCAATTTGCTCAAACTTGATGTTATAACTATGATTGACTATGTAAAAGGCTATTAGACTATGGTTAGAGAAATTGTTTTTGATACTGAAACTACAGGGCTTTCACCGGATAAAGGTGATAGGCTGGTTGAAATAGGTGCGGTTGAGTTGATCAATCATTTACCTACGGGAAAAACTTATCATCAATACATAAATCCGGAAAGAGATGTTCCCGAGGAAGTGGTTGCCGTACACGGGTTAACCGAAGAATTCTTAAAAGATTTTCCGGTGTTTGCCGATGTTGCACAAGACTTTATAGATTTTGTCGGTGATGATGGTATTTTGGTGGCGCATAATGCACAATTCGATATGAATTTTATAAATTATGAGCTCAAAAAAATAGGGCGAGAAGGTTATGATTTTGACAGGGTTATAGATACTCTGGAAATAGCACGAAAAATGTTCCCAGGCGCAAAAAATAATCTTGATGCGTTATGTAAGCGTTTTGGTGTTGATAATAGTAATCGTACATTGCATGGAGCATTACTCGATGCTGATTTGTTGGCAAAAGTTTATTTGGAATTATTGGGTGGTGATGAGCCGTCTATGCTTGGCGAATCTAATCAAACAAAAGCAGATAATAATTCTACTGTAAATTTTTCCGGAGACAGGGTATTTCACGAGGCGAGAGTTTTTCCAATCAGTGAAGAAGAAGAAAAAAATCATCGTGAATTTTTAGAAACAAAAGTTAAAGGCTCAATTTGGTTGTCTGACGAATCAACAGGCACCGATGAGGGAAAATGATGATATTGTATCTCCCATGCCAACCAATGTTCTCGGTTGATCAATTAAAATTGTCGGAACAGCTATAATATTAAAACCTTTGTATTCACAAATTCCTTTTGATAAAAGTTCTTCTTTTTTTAGATGAGAACTAAGGTTTTTCAGCTCTTTTATACCAATATCGGATACACTCATACCATATGATTTTAAAATATCATCAGGTTGGGAGAGTTGTCCGTGTGATGCTTTGCTGGCAGCAGCTGTTGCGGCTAAAATCATGCCGTTACGGTTCTTGGTCGGAGAAAGAGGATAATTTTTGTTTTGTATTGTAACATATAGTCCGAACATATGCAGTTGAATGCGCGGACATTTAAGTTTTGTTTTTATTTTTAGTATTGCATCAAACAGGTTTGATGAAGTTGGATTTTGTTTGCATTTTTCGAGTAATCTTTTTTGGTTTAGAGCTTCTAAAACATCCATTGTTTCACGCTCATTTACTCCCATAGAGTCAATGTTTGGAATGATATAATGTGTAATATTTTTAAGAACTTTTTTATCCTGAGTTGAGGCGATTTCGAGATGAACAATTGCTTGCGGACTTTGTTTTTTCCAATCATCAATAATTTTAACACTGTTTTTAATGTGTGCGAGAGCGTTATTTTTTGAGCTTAATGCTTGATATCCGGAGAGGATAAAATAATCAAATTTATTGTTGTTGGTATAATCAATAAAATTTTTATCAATTACAAAATTGAACAAAGGAGGATCATAGGTGATTATAAAACGATTGGATTTAGGACATATAAATTCTTGTCCTTCCAGAGTTATTTTATCACCTTTATCAAACTCAACAATCCAGTGAATTGATGAGATTTTATCACGATCAATTTTTGATGCTTGTTTTAGTGATCCTTTAGCATCAAAAGACAGTAAGTTTTTGCGATCAAAGAACATACTTGCCTGTAACTTGCTCAAGGCGTTACTGTGAACAATTATTTGTTTGATATCGGTAAGGGACAAGGTGTTTGCGATAATTCCGCCTTGACCTCCTACTTGTATTTTTTTTGTGCCTAAGTTGTTGAGCATCCAATCGAACATTTCAGGTTTATCTGCAACCCATTCCTCAGCTATTCCGCTAGTGAAGCAACGAAAAATTCCGCGGAGTATATCAAGAGGAGAATTTACAGAATAATGAACAATGTTTCTTAATTCTTTTAATGAAGATTTTTGTTGCAAAAAAAGTTTTCCGAATTCTTTGCCGGATAATTTTACAACAGAATCTATACAACTGTTAAACGCGCAGGCAACACGGTTAATTTTTGATATTTTTAAAAGTGTTTCCGGTGCTTTTTGGTAATATTTATTCCAAATATTATTCAGCTGTGTTTTGGGCATCTTCTACCTTCATTATTAATAATGATGCATTGATTATATTGGATAGTGATTTATGAAAATCTGCTTGATTTTTAACTTGATTGACCCAGTTCATTATGTCGTTGTCTGTCATAATATTTTGATATTCTGGAGCAGATAGTTGTTGCGCTGCTTTTAACAAGTCGCCGTTATCGACGAGGCTTTTAATAGGCTGTAGTTGTTGCAGTGGATTATATGAGTTATCAGGTTGTTGATTGTGGTTTGAAATTTGCACATATTCTCCTAATTTTGCAGAAAGGCGTTGCTTCCAGTTTTGTGCTTCTTCGGGTTTCATGCTGTTTTCAATTTTTTTATAAATAGTATCAAAATTAGCAACAAGAGTTTTATTTGAAACAAAATTCAGATTGCAGTGAGAGGTCACAAAATCAATATCTTGAGTGAGATTATCAATGTTTTGCGCTAAGATTTTCATACCTTCAGATTCATTTTTGCAATCTATGCCGCGTAAAACATTGTCGCGAATCAGCATTGCAGATGTGAGGAGCAAAGCTCCACTGTTTGATGTTTGCGACAGTTTTTTTGTAGAGTTACGAACGGAATTTATTTGTTCGTTGAGAGAACTTATTTGATTGTTGAGATAAATGATTTCTTCGCTATTTACTTTTGCTTTATCAAAATGCTCGAATTTTTGTTGCAATAAATCTGATTTTTCGGCGTCACTTTTGGTGATGAGAGTTAGAGTTTCAAGTTTGTTGCTTATTTCATCAATTTTTGCAGCGTTGATTGATGATAAATTGTTGTCGCCGGTTTTTATCAGTTTGTGCAAATATTGAGGTTTTTGCCAGATAAATATAGCTAAGCCGATAACTGATAGAAAAACAATTGTTTCAAATGTTCTAAAAACAAACAGAGAAATTTTGCCGGTCTTGGCAAGAAAAGACGATTTATTTTTTACCATCGTTATTTCCTTTGTAAAAAAATTTTTATTGATTTATATTAGGCCAATAATGGTTAAAATTTTATCAAAAGAATGAAAGATGATAGTTTTAGGTATTGAGAGTAGTTGTGATGAAACAGCAGCAGCAATAGTGAATGATAAAAAAGAGATTTTATCAGATGTTGTGTTGTCGCAAGAAGAACACAAGGTTTTTGGCGGGGTTGTGCCGGAAATTGCTGCGCGTTCACATCTTGATCATATAGATGATATTATTGAACAGGCGTTTAATAGGGCAAAAATAAAACCAAAAGATATTGATGCTGTCGCAGCAGCTTCTGGACCGGGGCTGATAGGCGGAGTTGTTGTTGGTGTAATGGCGGCAAAAGCGTTGTCTTTGGCATTAAATAAACCGTTTGTTGCGGTCAATCATTTAGAAGGTCATGCGCTGGTTTCACGACTGACAAATGATGTTGAATATCCTTATTTATTGCTGTTGGTATCAGGTGGGCATTGTCAAATTTTGGTGGTAAAAACTGCCGGAGATTATGAAAGACTTGGCACAACAATTGATGATGCTGCCGGTGAGGCTTTTGATAAAGTAGCAAAAATGCTAAAACTCGGGTATCCGGGTGGTCCGATGATTGAAAAAATGGCGGCAATAGGTGATGAAAATCGTTTTAGTTTGCCACATCCGTTGCGCGGATCAGGTGATTTGAATTTATCTTTTTCGGGGCTTAAAACAGCAGTAAGAAAAATTATCGAATCGTACGGAAACGGTGATATTGATGAAACTGTTTTACCACGAAAAGATGTTGCGGATATTTGCGCGTGTTTCCAAAAAACAGCTTGTGAGTGTTTGTTGGATAAATTGCTTTTAGCGGCTGATTATTTTAAGAAAAATTATCCTAATGGAAAGCACGTTGTTGTTGCCGGCGGCGTTGCGGCAAATTTATATTTGCGTGCAAAACTTGAAGAATTGGCCAGCAATAAAGGGTTGATTTTTGCGGCACCACCAGTCAGACTTTGTACGGATAACGGTGTGATGATTGCTTGGGCTGGGTTGGAGCGTTTTCAAAAAGGATATGTTGATGGCCTGGATTTTAAGCCAAGACCAAGGTGGCCTTTGGATGCAAATGCACCAAAAGCTGCCGGAGCAGGAGGAGTAAAAGCATGAGAAAAAAATCTGAAATTTTGGAAATTATGCAGATTTTTGCTGATGCGAATCCGGCCCCGAAAAGTGAGCTTGAGTATACAAATGCGTATACACTTTTGGTGGCAATTATACTGTCGGCACAAAGCACTGATAAAGGTGTTAATAAGGCGACAAAGGAATTGTTTAAGGTGGCAGATACACCGCAAAAAATGCTTGATTTGGGAGTTGATGGACTAAAAGAATATATAAAAACCATAGGTTTGTTTAATAACAAGGCTAAAAGCATTATGAGTATGAGCCAGAGTTTGGTTGAAAAATTCGGCGGTGAAGTACCAAGTTCACAAAAAGATTTGGAATCGTTGGCAGGTGTTGGGCGTAAAACTGCAAATGTGTTAAGAAATGTATGGTATAATCAGCCAACGATGGCAGTTGATACTCATGTGTTCAGAATTGCACATCGGCTTGATTTCAGCGATGGGAAAACTCCGCTTGATGTAGAAAATGATTTATTGAAGGTCTTGCCGGATAAATATTTGATGTATGCTAATCATTGGTTGGTTTTGTTCGGTCGATATATTTGCAAAGCTCAGAGGCCGGATTGTAAAAACTGTCCGATATCTGATTATTGTCATAGTTCGGATAAGAGATTATAAGATTTTATGTTAAAAAAAGCCTCCTTGTTTGGGAGGCTTTTTGCTAAATGAAATAATCATTTTTGGATTATTTACAAAGTGGTGCCTCTGGCTGTGTATGTCTGTTACCATTACAATTGCGTGTTGCGTTGGTTGAGTATACAGCAGCAAAAGTATTATTGTTGCCATCTGTTGTAGCGTCTAATGCCTGCTCTGCTGTATAGGTAACACAAGGCTCTGAAGATTCAAGATTTGCTACAATTCCATTGTCTGATCCACCAGAGTGTGATGGAACAGGAGTAGGATCCTTAGATATTTTATCACCTATATATTTCTCGAACTGTGCATTGGCATTAAAGCTATATACTAATGCCAATGCTAAGATTAACAATATTTTTTTCATGGCCATTCTCCTAAAAATAATTGTTAAATCGCATTATACGGCAATGCGCAAGTATTAATATTGCTATTAATACTTATGTTTATATTTTACCATAAACGATGGTTTAAATCAACAATTTTTTACCCTCTTACCGCAAAGGTAAACATAATATTTTCAATGTGTTAGTGTATTAACGTGGTCATCAAAATTGGGCTTTATACTGCTCACCACAAACCATCGTTTATGGTGAGCACGGTAACTGCCGTCGTATGCATATCAACAAGAAAAAATAAGGAAGATCCCTTGAATTTTTCGACAAGTCGAACAATAGGGATGACTGTTTTGTTTTTTTATAACAACAAACAACTTGTCATGCCTCCGAGGACAGCTGTCCGAGGTCAAGGCATCTTCAATATTTAAAAAATCAAAGACCTCCATTTTTAGTTGGAGGCCTTCGATAAATCGCACAAAATAACTTACCACTTTCTTCCTCTGTGGAAGTGGAAGTTATGTGGTTCTGAGATTTCAGTAGATGGCGTCTTCAAAACGCTCGGGTCAATAGCAACCGATAATTTCTCCGGCATAAAAAAATGCACCCGGGCACCAGACTCAAGATCCGCGGTAACATGGATTCTTCCATCCTTCAACACTTTTAAGTCTACAATCGTTGCAGGTACCATAAGAAAACACTAAAATTATTAGATTAATAATTAAAAATCAGGATATCTTTATATATTAAAAATCAATTTTTGTCAAGACGCAATTATACGTTATAATTTAAGCCCCAATCACTGTATCTTGCCGGATCATCACCCCAATTTTCACGCACTTTTACGTACAAAAACAAATGGATACGGCATTCCAACATCTCCTCAAGCTCGTGACGGGCTTTCTCACCGATTTTTTTAATCATTTTTCCGCCCTGACCAACAATAATTTTCTTTTGCCCCTCTCGCTCAACATAAATGGTCATTTCTGCGCGTACAGAATCGTCATCACGACGTTGCCATAGTTCAGGCTCAACTGTCAAAGCATACGGAATCTCTTGTTGTAGCATCAAAAACAATTTTTCTCGTACAACCTCAGCCGCCAACAACTTCAGCGGCATATCCGACATTTGCTCTTCAGGATAATACCATGGTGATAAGGGCAAATTGTCAGCCAGATATTTATAAAATTCATCAATGTTTTCTCTGGTCGTTGCTGAAATCATAAAGGTCTCAACAAACTTTCCTGCATCATTTATCTCTGCCGCCAATGACAACAACTTATTTTTTGCGACCATATCAATTTTATTTAAAACCAACACCGTAGGCCGTGTTTGTTTATTTAGTTCTTCAATTATCGCTTTGGTCTCAGCATCAAAACCACGCTTGGCATCAACCACCAACACCAAAATATCCCCGTCTTTGGCGCCTCCCCAAGCAGAAGCCACCATAGAGCGATCGAGCCTTCTCTTGGGCTTAAAAATTCCGGGTGTATCCTGAAAAATTATCTGGGTATTCTCAAAAATCCCAATTCCTTTGATTGTTGTACGAGTCGTCTGGGCTTTAGGACTGACAATTGACACCTTTGATCCGGCAAAATCATTAGTAATGGTCGACTTTCCGGCATTTGGAGCACCTAGCAAGGTTACAAAACCACATCTCGTAGCCTCTGTATCAGTTTTTTCTACCATTTTGCACCCCAAATTCACGCAACAGTTTTTTTGCTGCGTCTTGCTCCGCCATTTTTTTATTATGTCCCTGCCCTACAGCTTCACCATGTTTATCAATTATAACTTTCATAAAAAACTGCGGGTTATGTTCGCTTCCTTCTCGTCCTACTTCAACATAAGACGGAGTTTGCCAACCGTTTCCGTGAGCAAATTCTTGCAATGATGTTTTTGCATCTTTGGGCGGTCTGGTATGAGTATTTATCAATTCACTCCAATGTTTTTGCACAAAATCAATAGCAGTAACACTTCCGGCATCAAGAAAAATAGCCCCGATAATAGCCTCGCCTACATCACACAAAACATTGTCATTGTGCCTTACATTGATACCTTCTGCTCTGATATACTCATCTATTCCCATATCCAGCACAATCTCGGCGACAGTTTCCTTGCACACCAAAGCCATAAAACGCTGCGATAAACTCCCCTCCGGTTCAGCAGGAAAAAGTCTGTACAACAAAGATGCTACCGAAACTCCCAGTACTCTGTCGCCCAAAAACTCAAGCCGTTCATAATTTTGTGCCAAATCACCGGTAATACTGGTATGTGTAATTGCTTGTTCAAGCAAATGTTTATTTTTAAACGAATATCCGATGATTTGTTCTAACTTTTCCATCACTTTCTACCGCACTACGAAATTTTATTAAACAACCTGCTCCAACGAATTTTCTTTCCCCAAGTCCATGGCTTATACCATGCACCTTCGTCCGGATCATATGAAAAGAATAAAACTCTCGCTTTTCCAACCAAATTTTCAAAAGGAACAAAACCGACATGAATACGGCTGTCATCCGAGCGATCACGATTATCGCCCATTACAAAATAACTATTTGCCGGAACAACAACTTCCTCAAAATTATCCTCGCTCTCCTCATCCGAAATCTCTAATATATCGTGTTTTACTCCATTGGGCAGCGTTTCCGTATACTGATGAAAACGCTCTGCATAACCAAAGTTATTTCTCAATACAAAATTTTCTTTTTCTTCGCGCGGCAATTCTTTGCCATTAACAAACAATCTGCCACCTTCAAGCCTGATTTTATCACCTGGTTTTCCAATAATTCTCTTGATAAAATCGGTTCTGTTATCCTGCGGATACTTAAACACCACAACATCGCCCACCTCAGGCTCATCTGCCCAAATTCGCCCCGAAAACAGTGGCAGACTGAAAGGAAACGAGTGCTTAGAATAACCATATGTATATTTACTTACAAAAAGAAAGTCTCCCACGTACAGGTTAGGATACATCGACCCCGACGGGATCTTAAACGGCTCAAACCAAAAACTCCTTATTACCACCGCTATCAAAATCGCATAAACAATAGTTTTTATCGTATCTGATAAATTTTCTTTTTCTTCCATAACGTCCTCTCTATTTCTCCAAAACAACCATAGCCTGCACATACGGATAATCATCTGACAGGCTGATTAACATATTTTTTACTTCCAATTTCTCAACAAACTCAGCAGCTACTCCGCTTACCTTAATTTCCGGTTTTCCAAGTTCGTCGGGCAAAACTTCTATCTCTGTAAATTTTATTCCATACCTAAATCCGGTTCCAATGGCCTTTACAAAAGCCTCTTTAGCTGCAAAAAATTTCGCCAGACCTGCAATATACTGCTCAAAATTTTTTGTACCAATCAATTCGGCTTGCTCTGCCACACTGCACGTTCTGTTCACAAACCTCTCGCCAAAGTGACGCCACACTTTTTCTATACGCTCTATATTACAAATGTCACAACCGATTCCTGCTATCATTTAGAAATTCCTTTTTTTCTTTGAGCAACTTTTATCATGGCTTTCTTGATTGCATAATATGTCACAATCCATGCCACAACATAATACGGAATGCAGCCTATAAGCATCGGAAAAAACACCGGCCATACATCACTGACGAAAACAGAAAAATCAAATGTCATAAGTGCATGCATTGATTTTTCAAATATCGTTAAAAACGAAACACTAACTTCACCTTCCGCCCCCAAAAACCATCTACCGGTATAAAACACCGACATCCATATAAACGGAAAAGTCCACGGGTTGCCGGCAGCAGTTCCGATTGCGCTTGCCAAAACATTTCCCCGACACAAAAACGCCGTTATCGCTGCCAAAACAAAATGCAATCCAACAAACGGCGTAAAAGAAACTGCCACTCCGCAAGCAACACCGGCAGCAATCGACTGCGGCGAGCTTCCCAGTCTGCTCAAACGCAATCCCAAATATTTCATATATTTTTTCCAACCTATTGACGGCCAGAAACATAATTTTAGTCGCTGTAAAAAGGTAGGCTTTTGTTTTCTTCTAAACATTACACTCTCCCTAATTTGCACGCGCTACATAACTTACTGCCTTACATGATTTTAGTGAGGCAATAACATCATTTAGTTGTTGAACATTTTTAACATCCAAATCAATCACTATCTCAAAATAGCTGACCGTTCTGTATACAATATTCAGATTTGAAATATTAGTGTTATGTCTTGCCATAATATTTGAGATTTCTCCCAAACTTCCGGGTTCATTTGACAACATAACCTTCAGTCGTCCGGTATAAGTCTCGGCATCATCGATTTTTCCCCAAGAAATATCCAGCCACCTCTCAGGCTCTTTTGCATATTTTTCCAATACTTTGCAGTCTATTGTATGCACCGCCACCCCTTTTCCGGTAGTCACGATACCTACAATTCTATCACCGGGCAGTGGATGACAACACCCTGCAAAATGCATTGCCATACCTGGAATAAGCCCCTCAATCCGTAATGGATTTTGATCTTTTTTCTTAACTTTCTTAAACGCCGGAACTTTAATTGCCTGAACAACTTTCTCAAGCTTCGATTGTTTATAGGCAGGATAAACCGCCTTCATCACATCCCAGCCGGTAACAATCCCTTCACCTACCTTGGCATACAAATCGTTTATTGACTCCGCCTCAAAGGTCGGCAACACATTTACCAGATTTTTTTCTGAAAATTCAAGGCTTTCACCTTTGAAAAGTTTTTCTAAAATTTCTTGTCCAAGCACAATAAATTGATCACGTTTGTTTGCCCGAACATAGCGTCTGATAGCAGCTTTAGCTTTTCCGGTTACCACAAAACGTTCCCATTCGGTTGATGGGTGTTGAGCTTTTGAAGTCAGTACTTCAACCTGATCACCATTTTGCAATATTGTCCGCAATGGTCTGATTTCACCATTTATTTTTGCTCCTACACACGTATCACCAACCGATGAGTGAACAGCATAGGCAAAATCTACCGGTGTAGAATTAATCGGAAGCCCTATCAAATCACCTTTAGGAGTAAAACAAAATACCTGATCATTATACATTTCAAGTTTTGTGTTTTCAAGAAACTCCTCCGGATTAGACGCCTGATCCAAAATTTCCAACAATTCTCTTATCCAGCGGAAGTTCTTACCTTCTGCCTTCTGACCTTGTTTATATGCCCAGTGAGCAGCCACACCTTTTTCTGCAATTTCGTGCATTTCATAAGTTCGGATTTGGATTTCAATCCTTGTATTTTCCGGACCGATTACACCGGTATGCAATGATCGATACCCATTAGGCTTTGGAGTTGATATATAATCCTTAAAACGGCGCGGAACCATATGATATTTGCTATGCACAATACCGAGTGCTTGATAGCAAGCTGCCACATCTTCAACACAAATTCTAAAAGCCATAATATCCGATAATTGTTCAAAAGAAGCATTTTTTTGCTGCATTTTGCGCCAAATCGAATATGGAGTTTTTTCGCGTCCGGTAACCACACACTTAACTCCGTTCTCTTCCATATCCTTTTTAAGTGCATCAATAATCTTCGGAACAATATCACTGCCTTTCTCACGCAAAAAATTCAATCGCGCTACAATTGAATCATGCGCATCTTTATACAACTCCCTAAAAGCCAACTCTTCCAACTCGCTTTTGACTTCCTGCATACCTATACGCTCCGCCAAAGGAGCATAAATATCCAAGGTTTCGCGAGCAATACGAGTTCTCTTTTCAGGCTTCAGAAAATTAAGTGTACGCATATTATGGAGTCTGTCTGCCAATTTAATCAGCAAAACTCGAATATCTTCCGACATTGCTAATAGTAACTTACGGAAATTTTCTGCCTGTTTGGTATAAACCGACTTCTGCTCAATCATTGCCAATTTAGTCAGTCCGTCAACCAATGCTGCGACCTGATCTCCAAACAGAGAGCGCACTTCCTCAATTGTCGTGTCTGTATCTTCTACTGTATCATGTAAAAGACCGGCAATAACCGAATTACAATCAAGCTTAAATTTAGTAAGAATACCGGCAACTTCAACAGGATGCGAATAGTACGGATCACCCGATGCACGCAACTGAGCACCATGTTTTTTCATGGCAAACACATATGCTCGGTTCAATGCTTCTTCATCAGCATCCGGGTCATATGATTTGACCAAATCCACTAATTCATACTGTCTCAGCATTCGGTTCACTTACTTTCTTGCTTTAATCTTCATTAAAATCATCTAATTCATCGCCACCGAAATCAGCCCCGTCATCAAAACCTAAGTCCTGATCATCTTCATCATCCAAATCACCGGCATCATCAAGTTCGCCATCCATTGCCGCATCAAAGTCAATGTCATCATCACCGCTATGAACTTGCATATTATCTGTCACCTCATTATCAAGCAACAAACCTGAAAACTGTTCATCCATTTCAGACAACTCTTTTTCTGCAGCCATAATTTCCATTTCTTCTTCTTCAGGCTCCTCAACTTCAACATATTTTTGAAGCCCCATCACCAAAGACTTTTGTAATTCTTCGATATTAACTTTTTCTTCAGCTATTTCGCGCAATGCAACCACGGGATTTTTATCATTATCGCGTTCTACCATAATCGGTGCACCGGACGAAATATCTTTTGCACGCTGAGTTGAAATCATTACCAAATCATAACGATTAGGAATTTTATCAATACAATCTTCAACAGTAACTCTTGCCATTTTTTTAACCTTTTCTTGTTGTTAACACATTTTTGGCGACACTATATTCCATATCTTCACTTTCGGCAAGAAAAATCGCACATTTTAGATTGTAACGCATTGTTTTTACTTCAAATAAATTGATTGAATCACGATTCGCTGACTATTCTTTTTCAAAGTGTTTTCGATTGACTTATGATTTTTCTTAACTTCAAGCATATCCTCAAGCGGAGCCGTATACATTTCAACAAACGCCTGCATTGTTGTAGCAATCAACACACCATAGTTATAATCATATGCAGCAAGCATATCGCCAAAAGCATTTTTTCTATATAATCTCACTGCTCTTACCTCTGCCTGTGACATATTTAACATTCGATATGCTCTCATTGTTTTATCACATGTATAAGCCCATTCTTTTTCATCAAATCCTTGCTTAGCAATAATTTCATTAAAATCATTTATTAAGCCGGCAACTTTCACTTTTTGCACCAACCTTGAACACGGATATACCATATCCTTCAGCCCAGGAACACCGGAACCTTTTCCCTGTGCGTTTTCCCATGCCTCCAACAAACCTGTTGCTTCAATCAATCGCATCTGCACATTGATATCTTCTCCAAAACGATTAATATCATCTATTGTGCTGACAAAAGCCTCAATATCCGGACTCGTAAGTGGAGAACTTTCGCTTATCTGAATTGTTCTCAGTTCTTTTTCTATCGGATTTTTCACAACCGCCCCCGGAGCGTAATCTTGCGGACGTACAACTTTGGCAATGTCATCAATCATCTTAGAATGATATTTATTTGTCGGCTCAGGCAATTTTCTTGGAATTGTAATTTCCTCATGCTTGCTGTTTTCTGCCCACGCTTCCGGCATAAGCAAAAAATAAAAGATTGGCGACATCATTTCCAGATCTTCTATATCGGCAACCTGCGGGGCTATACGCGTAGGGAATTTATTTTTTGTTTCTTTAATCCCCGGCATATTCAAAATTTTTTCCGGAATTCCCGGAACTGTGTGCAAATACGGTCCGATATACTGATACATTTTAGGATCCATATTTTTAATCATACCATACAGTTCGTCTTCTCCTGCCCATTTCAAACGCCTGTCACGACTGCCGTAACGCCGTATGGTTTGAGCAAAGTCAGTGTCAAACTTTGTGCCAATCTGCCAATAATATTTATATTTACGATCATAGACCGGTGCAGGACGAAACTGTTCACGCAATTCCTGTAGTGGGGGAATATCTTCATTTAAATTAACTTTCAGCTTATCCGCAAAATCTGCTGGAGCAATAGCCATCACGCTTCCACACCAAAGTGCGCATATCAGTATTCCGCCAAAAATTGCTTTGATTCTCATAAAAACAACTCCATTTTTATTGAAAAATATCGCAATATCTTTAATAAAAAGTAACATTTTAAAAATTTTCTGGACTCGCACAAATTATTGCATTAATATCAACTTGTTCATAACATTTAAGGAGAACGTCTATGGCTTGGACAGAGAAAATGGTTGAAGACCTAAGAATTATGTGGAAACAAGGACTTACGACCGGAGAAATTGGCAAACGCCTTGGTGTTTCAAAAAATTCTATCGTTGGAAAAGTTCATCGTTTACAGCTCGATGCACGCCCATCCCCAATCAAAAAGAAAGGTGACCAAACTGAAAATACTAAATCTTCTGTGGCTGAAAAAAAAACTAAACTGAAAACTGAGGAAGACAAAAAACCTTCCGTCAAAAAAGCTACAAACAAAACTGTTCAAACCAAGGAAGTCAAGGAAACTAAAGCAGCTGTGACTCCTAAGGCTGAGGTTGTTAGTGCCCCTAAAACCGTTTCTTCTGAAAAAAAGCCAATCAAACCGGTTGCTGAAAAGACTCCTTATGTTTCTGAAAACTTTTTTACTGCCCAACCTAAACAACCTGCCAAAAATTATAACGGCAACGCCAAATTAACTGATTTAGATAATCACACGTGCCGCTGGCCTCTCGGAGACCCCAAAGACGATAATTTTCATTTTTGCGGACGTAAAGTCAAAGTCGGACAAACATATTGTGATGAACATGCCGCTCTAGCATATGTAAAGCCAACTACAAAAAAATAATCAAAAAATAAATCCCGATAACAACATCGGGATTTATTTTTTTAATCCGAATTATCTTCTCCAAAAGCTTCTGGTAAAAACCACAAGCACTGTCAAAATTTCAAGACGTCCCAGTAACATAGCAACCGCCAACACATATTTTACAAATGGCGTAAACAGCATAAAATTACCATTTGGACCTATACTTTCTGCCACACCGGGTCCTACATTGGTTATGCATCCCATAACTGCGGCAAAAGCCGTAAAAGCATCAACCCCGCTCAATGTAAGCAACAATATCAAAAAAGCAGCTACCATAAAAAACAATGTAGTATACACAAGCACCGAAATCACCACATCATTTCCTAACACAAACTGCTTGATTTTGAGTGGTACCATACGTTTCGGAGATACAGCCAAAGCCAATGTCTGACGTAAAAATGCCGTTATTACCTGCCAACGAAAAATCTTTATGGATCCAGTTGTTGATCCTGAACATCCACCAATCAAACCAATCATCATAAAGGCAATTACCGCGAAAGCTCCCCATGACAAATAATCTGCGGATGAAAGTCCTGTCGTTGTAATAATTGAAACGACATTAAAAGCTGCATAACGCAAAGCTTTAATAAAGCTTTCATAAACACCGCTAAATCTCAACCAGACAGCCATTGCTAGAACGCACCAAAATACCACTTTCAAAAACGCCACTACTTGAGCCGTTCTAAGCGAGTGTCTGAATTTATTTTGCATTAACATTACAAAAAAAGTCATTGGCAATGCCGACAACAACATAAATAAAATTACGATTCCCTCAATAAGCGCACTATCATAATACCCTATTGAATTATTCTTTGTCGAAAAACCGGCCGTCGCCACGGTTGAAAATCCATGATTAACCGCATCAAATAAACTCATTCCCGCAAAATACAAACAGCTGATACAACAAAGCAGAAAAAACAGATAAACTAGAATTATTCTCTTGGCTATATAATGAAATTTCGGCATAAATTTATCATTAATATCCGAATTTTCACGCTGGAAGATCTGCATTCCTCCGATTCCCAAAAATGGCAACAATGCCGATGCAAAGATAACTACACCGATACCACCTATTACATTAAGAACCGAGCGCCACAGCAAGATAGGCTTGGGCAGACTCTCAACATCAGCAAATATAGTTGCACCTGTCCCCGTAACACCGGATATCGCTTCAAAAAAAGCATCATAAAAATTGTCCGTGCATCCGTAAAGAATAAACGGCAATGTTGACAATAACCCAATACTCAGCCAACTTGTCGTAGTGAGCAAATACCCTTGTTTCATGGTAATATTGTTTACCGACGTACGATTTGACAAGAACAGCGACAACCCGATAAACATTGTCAACAAACCGGAGTTCAAAAACAATGACCAGTTTGATGAATTGATATACATGTCGTAGCCCGCCACTGCAAACATCGTACAGCCTACGACACTGATAAAATATCCGTTAATCATCAACACCAATTGCCACATATCTCTATCCTATATTTCAATTATCTGGCCGGAACTTTGCTTGAGAAACCTTTTTCTACCAACAGTTTATTAATTTCATCTTCCCCAACATAACATACTGCAGTAGCTACTTTATCACTCTTTGTATATGCCAAAATTTTGCAATTTACACGACTATTCTTGATCAGTTCTTTAAGGAATACACCGCCTCTCACACCTTTTTCGGTCAGAGGATTAGAATAAATTCCGTATAAGAACATGTACGTTCCATCAATTGACAATTCATTGACATTATGCACTTTTGCTTCGCCTCTTATTTCCAGAGGAACTTTTACATAGTCCAAATTTGAATATTCTCCATGATATTCGACATAGTTTTTCCAATCTGTATTCTCAATATTTTCATCTGCTTTAGTAGCTATCTCTTCCACATTTTTAGATACATCTTCAAGCACCGTGGGAGCAACAGTATCCTCAAAATTTACATTTTTAATATCAACTACATCAGCAGCGGATTCTTTTAATACATCAACGCGTTGATGATCTTCACCGGATTCCTCGGTAAATACTTGCCTGCCAACTGCATAGTTATTATTCTCATCTGCTTCTAAAAAATCAGATGCTTTCTTTGGAACATACACCATAACGGCATTTTGTTGCGGTTCATCGCCGTAAACCAGATGTTTATACCACGCACAAACATCTGCCGGTTTGGCTCCCAACAAAATCGGTATCATAAACAAGAATAAGCATAATATTAATATAAAAGATAACAGCCTCCACGGATGTCTAAACGGATAAGTAACAAACATCACTACTCTATTAATAAGACCCGCCAAACCGGATATATGTCTTATATCTTCATCTTTACGTTTTTTTCTTCTTGTCATATTTTTCTCCAACATTCACATTTATAAACTAACACTTGATTTAAGATATTTTATGTTGCAAAAAATCAGGCAACTCATCCAAGGCTGATGCTCCCGCCGCCCCTCGGTGACCACCGCCACCGAATTTTGCTGCCAGTTTTGAAACATCAACACTCTCTTTCGCCGAATAGAAAGACAGATTCCACTTACGATTTTTGTTCATATAAAAATTAATCATAACATCATATTCATCACGATTAGGCAATGAATCGTAAAATGAAGAATACCCTTGAGCCATGTTTGCGCAAATACACCTCAGACCATCAATTTCAGCCTCAAAAGACATTCCTCTGACCAGACGATAGTTGCGAACATTAATCCATCCCAGAATACGCCTTCCTTCTGCAACCATTTTATCAATATCAATTTTATTCGCAAATAAATCTTTCCAAATATCATCTGACGGCTTATTTACTCCCATCGACTGCATTGCAAATTCAAACGGGCGCACTCGCGGATCACTCAGATCAAACAGATCATTTTTAGCCAATAGTTGCACCCCCAAAGGCACGGGATCATTTGGATAAAAATATTGCCAACACAACTCTATTGCTGCCTGTCCTATTTTTCGCAAACCTTTAATTTGAGGCTTTCCCTTTTCCACCGCTTGATTATATTGTTCAATTACAGAAACATGATGATCAATCCACGTTAAGTCCTTTGTTTCATTCAGCTCAAACATAAAATCCATCGGCAGAGCAAAATCACAGACAAATATTTTATCATGTTTCATAATCTCATCATATGGCACATCCATATCATGGTTAAGCCCCAACAAATCAATATCGGGATACACACTTTTTATAATAGCTCCTGAGCCTTTTCCATCATGATCTGCAATATGATATATGCACAACATTTGTCTTCTCCTAGTCAATTTTTATAATCATATTGTCATAAGCCGGACTCACATTTTGTGGTGTATTTTGCATCACTTCATCATAGTCACACTCTGCTGCCATATGATTTATTACGGCTTGTTTTCCACCTAAACGTTCAACATCACGCAAAACCTCATCAATTCCTGCATGAAATTCCGACCCTTCCATTGTTGTCATCGGCAATATAATCAATTGTACATCCTTACTTATGCAGCTAAAAGCCTCATCCTCAAGTTTACGATAATCGGCGATATACACAACCTCTCCATCATTAAAAATATAACCGGTAGATGGTATGGCGTGCCCGATTAGCCTTATTGGAACAACTTTTAAATCATTAACATAAAAAGGTTTATAATACTCCAATTCATTTGCCACCAAGCTCGGTTGCATTGAAACATTATTAGCACACTCATGACTGGCTAGCAAATACGGAAACCTTTGCCTTATCACGCGTATTGTATCAGCACTTGCATAAATATCCAAACTTGATTTATTGATTCTATTAATTTCTCGCAAATCATCAATACCATGCAGATGATCCGCATGTGAATGGGTATATAATACCGCATCTAATGACGTTATTCCGTTTTGTAACATTTGTCCGCGCAAATCCGGAGAAGTATCAATCAACAGCTTGGTATTGTTATATTCTAAATAAGTTGCTGTACGTGTCCGAAAATTTCTTGGATTTTCAGGATTACAACGTCCCCAACCCATTGCTATTGCCGGTACTCCGGGAGCAGCACCACTCCCTAAAATAATTATTTTATACATTAATAATTATACCTCCCTTTATCACTTGCCTTTCTAAACAACTCATAAAAATTATGAGAGGTAATTTCCGCCATTTTTTCAAACGGCATATTTTTAATCTGCGCTAGCTTTTCTGCAACATATTTTACATTTGCCGGCTCATTACGATGCCCACGCAACGGTATGGGGGCCAAAAAGGGTGAATCCGTTTCAACCAACAACCGATTATCCGGTATAGTTGCAAAAATATCTCTCAAATCACCGCTTTTATTAAAAGTTATAATCCCCGATGCCGAAATATAAAACCCGATTGACAAGGCAAAATCAGCCAACTCTTTCGACGAAGAAAAGCAATGAATTTCACCGCTGAAAGTTTTTTTCTTATACATTTCATCTAAGATTGAAATCGTATCTTCATCAGCCTCACGTGTATGAATAATCAACGGTAACTCTGATTCCTGAGCCGCCTTAATGTGTTCCTTAAACAGTCTTATTTGGCTGTCCTTTTCACTATAATCATAGTAATAGTCCAAACCGCATTCTCCGATTCCTACAACTTTTTTATGCTGTGTTCTTTCAAGCAAATCTCCGGCTGTAATATCAGGATACTCATCAGCATTATGCGGGTGTACTCCGACTGCTGTATAAATAAACGGGTACTTATCTGACAAATTCAGCTGATTTTCAAAATCTTCCAAACCGTTTCCGGCATTCAGAGCCGCTGTGACACTGCTATCTTTCATACGTTGTATAATGTCTTCAATATCATCCTCAAAGTCATTAAAATCAATATGGCAATGACTGTCTACTAACATCTTTTACCTCAATTTATTTTACACAATTGTCCGATCACATTTATCAAAACTTGCCGTTTATCCATGTTAAGACTACCGGTCAGTCTAAAACATTTTACTGCATTTTCCCAGACTTTAGCAGTTTCTTCAACATCGCGACTTCCTACAATGTTATCCGAACAAAATTTTAAAATCAACTCCTGCGCTAAAGAAAAGCTTTCTTCACTGGCAACTGCAGTATCGACCCAATCCAACAACTCTGATAGCTTAAATCCGGCCCCCGTAAACACTATTTTTTGCAAACCTTCATACATATCCAATGCATTACCATCCGCATAAGCCAGTGCCTTACCTATACTGCCTGATGCAATGTGTGCAATGCCTTTAATCTCTTTTTCTTCCAAATCGGGACGATACCGGCGCAACAGACATATCAGATTATTTTCATCAAGCGGACGCAAAACTAATTTTGAACAACGAGATTTTATAGTTGGCAACAATTTCCCGACATTGTGACTTATAAGCATAATCACACTCTTTGCCGGCGGTTCTTCTAAAATTTTCAATAAAGCATTTGCTGCTGCAGTATTCATATCATCAATACTGTCAACAATCACCACTCGCCAACCGTCCTGAGATGATTTTTTAGCCATAAAATCATTAATCGTCCGCACATCATCAATTCGAATAAAAGCGGACTTTTTCAGGTTTTGCAATTCGCTTTCGCTCATTGCCTCCCCTTCTTTTATAGCTTTCAAAACCTTTTTACGATCAGTTTCAATATAGTCCCGTTCAATGATTTTTAAATCCGGATGAGAATTACTGCTGACCAAATGATTTGATTGGCTATCCGGACTTGTATTCAAAGTTTTCGAACTACGATTCGGATCAAGCAAAAAACGAGCGAACTTATACGCAAAAGTGGCCTTGCCTATTCCTCTTTCTCCCGAGATTAGCCACGAATTGTGCAACGTATGATTATTGTAACTATCCAAAACAACCTTTTCTGCTTCTTCTTGTCCCAGCAGAAAAAAATTATTTTGTGGCGTTACAATCTCATCTTCAGGCATTAAAACAACCTTTCTTCAACCAACTTCACAATATCACTATGAAGGCTATCAATTGTTTTATTAGCATCAATAACCGCATATCTGTCAGCCGTTTTTGCAATCTCCAAAAAGCCTCTGCGTAAATTTTGATGAAATTCTATTCCCCTGCTCTCATGCCTTGTTTCTTGCACTGCATAAGTACTGTTTACCGCCATCGAGCGGGCTAACCCAATCTCAGGATCAATATCTAAGACAATCGTCAAATCAGGATAAAAATCCCCTACCGTCATCTTATACAGTTCATCAAGCATCTGCTTTTGCACTCTTTTATTATAACCATAATACTGATAAGCCATTGTTGAATCAGCAAAACGATCACTAATCACCCAACAGCCTTTTTCCAAAGCCGGCAATACCTTTTGCTGCATATGAATGCGCCGATCAGCATAATATAACAAAGCCTCTGCCACCGCATCAAACTTGTCTTTATCGCCGGTACACAACATAGAGCGCAACTCTTGCCCTATCGGAGTTCCTCCCGGTTCTTTGGTCAATACAACACTGATGCCCTTACCTTGCAAGTACTCAGCAAGCAGTTTTACTTGTGTACTTTTGCCGGTTCCCTCACCGCCTTCAAAGGTAATAAAACGTCCGGACATCATCACTCTCCAAACAACGCATACATAATATTGCTTTTGATTCTTCCAAAAAATCCTAACTTAGCAACTGCATGATCAGCATACAAAGGTATCATCTTTGGCTCATGTCCGTCAATTTCAAGACGCACTTCACCCAGTTTTTGACCTTGTTCAATCGGAGCCTTAATCGGTTTTTTATAAATCGCCGTCATCTTTGCACTTTTTGCTTCTGCTTTCGGCAAAGTAACAATAGCATCTTCACCGGCAACCAAATCAACCGTTTTTTCAGTCCCCATATATACCGGAACCGAGATAACACGTTCATATTGCTTAAACGCCCTATAATTATCAAATTCTCTAAACGCCCAATTCATCATCTTTTCGGCTTCTTCCGAGCGCTCTTTATTAGAACTCATACCGCTCATAACACTTATAATTCTGCGGTCACCACGTTTTGCAGATGCTGTCAGACAAAAACCGGCCTCATCAGTATGTCCGGTTTTCAAACCATCTGCCTCCGGCATGCTGTATAACAAAGGATTTCTATTTCCTTGTACAATGTTATGATATGTAAAAGTTTTCTGCGAAAAGATTGGATAAAACTCTGGAAAATCGTGAATAATTGCTCTCGCCAATTTAGCAAGATCTTCTACCGACATTTTATGATCTGGTGAAGGTAATCCGGTAGAATTTTCAAAATGAGAATTCTTCAGCCCCAATTCTTCAGCCTTTTTATTCATCAACTCGGCAAAGTCTTCTTCCGAACCAGCCATATTTTCTGCCACAACAATACATGCGTCATTGCCCGATTGAATTAAAATCCCTTTAATCAAATCCTCAACCGTAACTGTAGACCCCAGCGGCAAAAACATCGTAGATCCGCCACTTGCAGATCCACCTTTTCTCCATGCATTTTCGCTTACCGTAAAAGTATCTTCCAACGACAAACCGCCACTTTTGATTTTCTCAAACAGCAAGTAAACTGTCATCAACTTACTCATTGATGCCGGAGCTACCGGAACATATGCATCTTTTTCATACAAATATTCACCGGTATCATAATCCATAATCAAAACATTTTTAGCCTTAGTTTCAATAGCATTAGCCGAAGCCGACAATGTTGCAGCAACAGCAAAAACTGATAACAACGTATTAAATTTCATCTCTTACCTCTAGTTTTCAACAATATGAGCAGTTTGTATTCCAAAATCTCTGATTCGTGACAGCATATCAACTGCCTGATTTTGACCGCTATACGGCCCTACTCTAACCCTATAAAACATTTGCCCGTTAACCTTAGCCACCGACACAGACGATGGTCCAAACGAGCTTAACCTTTTTTTGAGCGATTCGGCAGCGTCAACATCAGTAAATGCTCCTGCCTGAACAAAGAAACCACCTTCTCCGACAACCTCGTCTTGTGTCAACGCCGGTACATCAGAATTATCTGCCGGCTCATAATTATAATTTGGGCTCAATTTATCATACGATGCCGCAACTGCAGCCCCTTCAAGCGGAGCCATTCTTGACGCTTCTATTTTTGTCACCGGAGCCGCACTTATATCTTCATACAGCGGACTTCCGGTTAAAGCGGCCTTCAAATTCTTACTTTCTTTTTCCAACACCTCAACTCTGACCTTAGCCGTACCTTGTTCCAAAAAGCCCAGCAACTGTGCCACTTTTTTTGAAACATCAATAACTCGGTTACGAGCATAAGGACCACGATCATTGACTCTGACCACCAACGAACGACCATTCTCCAAATTAGTAACTCTGACTATTGATGGCAAAGGCAATGTACGATGTGCGGCCGTCAGAGCATTCATATCGTATTTTTCCCCATTAGCCGTGCGTTTTGCATGAAAATCCGGTCCGTACCACGAAGCCGTTCCTTCTTCTTTATAATTATAATCCTCTTTCGGATAGTACCAACGACCTAAAATTTTATATGGGTTGCCAACCTTATAAACTCCGCCTTGGTTTAGAATAGCAGCCGCCTGTTTTTGCGGTGGATCAGTAATATCAGGAGAAGAACTGCTACACGCAACTACTGTCACAATCACTCCAGACAAAGCCAAAAAATGCAATATTTCAGATAGTTTCATTTTTTCACCTTCTTAATTTCTGCACTATACTATAATAGTTTTTCTGGCTCGTAAAGGCATTGTGCAAAGATATGCAGTAAAAAATCTTTGTTGATAAATAATTTTATCGTGATACGATTTTGACGAATAACTTTCTTGAAAGGAAAAATTAATGACTAAAAAAAGTACATATTTTTCAATTTTAGTAGCTGCCATCATTATTGCTGTTGCCGGCGTGTTATTAAACATCAAACCTATTGTTTCAGTTCTTGACACCATGCGTGACATGGTTAACGAATGGCCGATTTGGGTTTTAGCCTTAATTTGTGGTATTGTATTTGCAAAATCAAAATATTACTGGCTTAGCATTCTTGCTTGTGCCGTTGTAGTCACTTTAGGAGCACAAATCTATTTTTCAGGCTCAATGTCAAACCTTGACTTGTACAGAGCCTGCGTAAGAGGTTTCGGCTTCTTAGGTATTGTATTTATTGTTGACTATATTCGTCTTATCCTAAAAATTTAATTTTTACAAAAAAACTCTTGACCTTTCGGTTGCTTTTGGTTACAAACGAAAAGCAACCGAAAAAGAGTCTGTTGATACAATAATGCAACGGTCTTGGAATCGTAGCGTAGCGGAGATCGGTAAGCACGAGGATTTTTAAGTCCGAAGTGTCGCACCGCAAACCGTCGTCGGAACGAAGTTCCGAATTACATTGTGAATATAAATGGATAGTTGGCGGAAAAGTTTAATGCAGCGGTCTTGGAATCGTAGCGTAGCGGAGATCGGTAAGCGCGAGGACTTTTAAGTCCGAAGTGTCGCGCCGCAAACCGTCGTCGGAACGGAGTTCCGAATTACATTGTGAATATAAATGGAGAGTTGGCAGAGTGGTTTAATGCAGCGGTCTTGAAAACCGTCGTGGGTAACTCCCACCTGGGGTTCGAATCCCTAACTCTCCGCCATTTAAAACAAAATAGCACCCTTGTGGTGCTTTTTTTGTTTTCATTGACATTCTTCTCACCTTTTGCTATACATAACAACACATTAGAACTATTATTAATATAAATTGTAGATTATCATGGCTTTATTTAAAAAAGACAAAGACAAACAGCCCCCCTATCTCGAAAAAGAGGGCATTGTAGTTAGAACAGTATTATGTGTAGAAGGAAGAGGAAACGGAATCAGCAATGCTGCGACATTCAAGCAGCTGCTTCTCGATAATGGAGACATGCTCGAATTTCAGATTACCGGCCGTCCCGACAAACTCCATTTTGTTAGTGAAGGAGACACTATCAAATATGAATATCATAGTGGTAAAATAATTAACTGTGTATTCAACCAAGATTGTTCTCCATCCCAATTCTAACTTTTCCGCAAAAACAAGGCACCGCCAAATCATCAGTGGTTTTGTGGTGCTTTTTTTGTTTTAAATCATAATTTATATATTATCACATTTAACCTTTTCAAACCTAGGAATTCCATTAATATTTTCTTGCCACATCTTCAATGGCCTGCACCATATTTGACCATATGGAAAACTGCTTGATTCATACAGAGCCTTATACACGACTAGATCTTCCATCGTTTCTGAATGTTTACCAATGGCTATCACTTGATAATATTGATGATTTTTATAGTGTCTGTAAATGCTTCCTATTTCCGGCATATTGCACCTCCCTCAACTACAACCACTATATAATACATTTACAAAAAAATATACATCATTCACATTTTTTCCTCTTAAACAAAATTTAACTAACAGCTTGTAAGCTAACCATAATTGTCACTTTTCGGGAGAAAAATTATGAGTCCTTTTTTAATCACAATATTGGTCATTATTGCCGCCATCGTTATTTATGTCATCAGCGCTTACAACAATGGCATAACCCTGCGTAACTATGTCCGTGAAGCCTTTTCGACCATGGACGTATATTTGAAAAAACGCTGGGATTTAATCCCCAACCTTATTGAGTCGGTAAAAGGCTATATGGAACACGAAAAAGGGTTGTTATCCGAACTAACTGAACTCAGAACTAAAAATTACGCAGATATGTCAACCTCTGAAAAATTGCAAGCCAACATGCAACTTGGCAGTATTATGCCCAAACTTCTCGCTGTTGCCGAAAACTACCCCAACCTGCGTGCCTCCGAAAACTTCAACACCTTGATGAACGACATCTCTTCTGTTGAAGAAGATATCGCTAATGCTCGCAAATATTACAACGGCACCGTTCGTAAATTTAACACTTTCACCGAGGTATTTCCTTCAAACATCATCTGTAGTTTCTTTGGCTTCAAACCCGAAAAGCTGTTTGAAATTGCCGATTCGGAAAGACAAAACATAAAGGTAAAATTCTAATACGATGAAAAAATTAGCGACTTTTATACTTGCATTGGCGGTATTTGGCTTTGCCACCACCGCTGCCGCGGAAAACTTTAATATTATTAATTATGATGTTGAAATCCTGGTTGACAAGAACAAATCAGCCTTCATTACCGAGACAATTGATGTCAACTTTTTCAATCCGTCGCATGGTATATATCGCGAAATTCCACACAAAAACGCCACAATTACAAACGTTAGTGTTTCCGAACAAAATCAACAATCACATAGTGGTGATACAATTAACATCAAAATTGGTGATCCCTTTGAAACAATTATAGGACCTCATCGATATATTATTAAATACCAATATAATTATTATGATGAAAAAGATGAGTTTTATCATAACATTATCGGAACCGAATGGAAAACTAACATAAATAAAGCCAGTTTTAGAGTTACCCTTCCGGAGCCCATTAATCCGTCACAAGTCGGACTTTCGATTGGCAAACATGGAACGGTTGGTTTTAACGGCAATGCCACTTATCGTGTCGACGGCAGCACCATTTCCGGTATAACTACTCAACCGCTTGCAGCTAACGAGGGTATTACCATAAGAGTAGAGGTTCCTCACGGATATTTCGTTTTTCAGGAAAACCCCGTAAAAAAAATTGCGATTCCTGCTATATTTTTATTAACTTTACTTGCTTTTATGATTTGGTTTATATACGGCAAAGACGAACCGGTAACACCATTTGTAAATTTTTATCCGCCCGAGGGACTTAATGCCATTGAAAACGAACTCGCATATAAAGGCAAAGCTTCAACCCAAGGAATTGTCGCATTACTGATAGAGCTCGCCCAAAAAGGCTATATCAAAATTGAAACCCACGGTAAAAATTGGACTTTATATAAACTTAAAGAACCAGCAGAAGCTGATAACAACCAACGTGATTTAATAAATGCTCTGTTTTGGAAAGAAAATGACAAAGTCACTAAAAGTGAGCTTGCAAGATCTCACACCTTTTACAAAGACTGTCAAGATATCATCAAAAATGTAAATAAAAAGCGTAACAAAATATTTTATGCATCATCAATCAGTTTTCCCATAAGAGCTTTAATGTATCTTTGCACAATTGGATTGCTACTTTTGACAGCTTTATCAATCTTTGATTTTAGCCCATTTAAGTTAGCGGACAATTTTCCGTTATTACTGTTCCCGACTATTGCCATTTTAATACTCATTTCAACATTTCGAAAGGGCGTTCAGTCAATTTTTCTGCTTCTTTGGGCGGCCGGTTTTGGTGGCATGCCTCTTTCACAACTTATATCTCAAGGTTTATCTTCCAACACCATTCCAACTACTGTGTTTGGTGTATTTTGCCTGATTGTTGCTGCTGTTTGCACTTATCAACTTCCCAAACGTAACCCACGCGGACAAAGATTCTTAAATCACCTTGAAGGGCTAAAGAAATTTATTGAAGTGGCTGAAAAGCCAAAACTCGAACAGCTTGTTGAACAAGATCCCCAATATTTTTATAACCTTTTACCGTTAACCTATATTTTAGGTGTTTCCGACAAATGGATAAAACAATTTGAAAGCATTACAAAAATCGCTCCCGAATGGTATTCCGGCGGTCGCTTAAACTCCGACACCTTTAATTATTTTGCCAACTCATTCAACGATCTTTCCGTACCCACAACCACCAACGGAGGCATTTCTCATTCCTCAAGCAGTGGAGGCGGTGGTTTCTCCGGTGGCGGTGGCGGCGGCGGTGGCGGCGGCTCATGGTAAAGCTACAATACATATTATCCGCATTGCTGACTGTCTGCGCTTGCAGTTCAATCAAAATTCCGCAAGAGTTTCAATATCGAGAAATTCCTGCCGATGGTTTTACCATAGCCTCGTGGCAAAAAATCTCTTCAACCCAAGCTCCTTTTCATATTTATATCGAAGGTGATGGCCATTCCTTTACCGCATCGGGAAAAGTATCGTCCAACCCAACGCCTCACGACACCACGATGCGCCAATTGGCATTCAACGATTCTGCTCCAAATGTCGTTTATCTTGCCCGCCCCTGCCAATATGTTATGAATTCAAACTGCCAAAAGAAATATTGGAGCACTGCCCGCTTTGCACCTGAAATCATTAACTCCGAATATCTCGCCCTCAAAGACATAGCCGCAAATCGTCCAATAACTTTAGTCGGATTTTCGGGGGGAGCGCAAATTGCCGGACTGCTTGCTGTCTTGCATAACGATTTAAACATATCTAAAGTCATAACCATTGCCGGCAATCTTGATCACCCGACATGGACACAATATCACAAAGTTCCAGCCCTTACTCAATCCCTTGACCTTAACAAGTTCAAAGACAAATTTGCTTCTATTCCTCAACATCATTTTATCGGCACTGATGATAACATCGTACCACCGGAAATCACTCGTAATTTTATCGGCAAAGACGAACTCATTACCACCTTTTCAGACACATCACATAATCGTGGATGGCAAAAGCACTCTGCCCAAATATACAAAACTATGCCATAAAAAAACGCCCTGCATAAACAGGGCGTTTAACCAATATCACCTTTAGAAATTATATCTCAAACCGGCGGTAACTTCCCACAAATCATCGAGATATCTGGTGCCGACATAATCATAACGCCCCATAATACGAGCTGACAAATTTTCGGTCATATTATACATTGCACCCAATCCGAAACGATAGCCGACCTTGTTGGTATCATTCGAAAAAGTACGATGTTTCGTCTTCACATTATATCCACCCAAACCGACAGAACCTAACAAATCAAATGTTCCATCACAACCGAGCGGCATATATCCGATCATGTCCATACCATAGCTGAAGAAACGATTTTTCAATTTTTCTTCACCTTTAAATGATGTACGCTTAAAGGCATACTGATAATAAAACTCAGGGCCGAAATATTTCCACATTCTCACACCCATATTGCCTGAAATTGAGTTATAGCTTCTTTGCGGCTTACGCTCAACATCTTTATATCCGGCATAAGAATAAATATAATCCATTCCTACATAAGGTTTCAAATCATTATGCATCCAGTTCATAGCATTAGCATTCATTGAGAACATAGCCGCAACACCGGCTAAAAGTAATATTTTTTTCATATTCAAACTCCATTTAATTAAACAGATTTTTATCTAGTCGTTTTCTAATGTATGCAACATCATTTCAAATTAAAGGGTGCAAATTAAAAAAAATATGATAAATTAAAACAAAAATGGAGAAAAACATGCTTTGCCCGGCTTCTGATTGTAATTTGTGCCAGCGTCTTAACGCTTTTCGTCATGATAATCAAAAAAAATTTCCGAGCTACTTTAACGCTCCCGTTCCGTCTTTTGGTGACCTTAATGCTGAGCTGTTAGTCATCGGCATGGCTCCCGGACTTAATGGTGCCAATCAAACCGGTCGCCCGTTTACCAACGACTACGCCGGCGATATTTTATATCCGGCTCTCAAAAAATTCGGATTTGCCGCCGGAAACTACGAAAAACGTGCCGATGACGGGTTCAAGCTGATTAATTGTCGTGTTACCAACGCAGTGCGTTGCGTTCCACCACAAAACAAAGTGGTTGCCGATGAGGTCAATAACTGCCGCCGTTTTTTGATTGATGAGATTGCCTCTATGCCCAATCTCAAAATTATTCTCACTCTCGGCACCGTTGCTCATAACGCTTTGCTCTCTGCATTAGGCTATAAAAAAAGTTCTTTCAAATTTGCTCATGGAACCAAACATTTTTTGCCGCAACAACATATTACTCTTTTTGATTCCTACCATACCTCAAGATACAATATTAACACCGGTGTGCTAACTTCTGCCATGTTTGATCAGATTATTGCAAAAATCAGGGAGAGCCTAAATGTCTTATGACAACATGCTTCAAAAGGCTCTCAAGTTGCACCAACAAGGCAATTTTGATGAGGCCGAAAAACTCTACCGCCAGATCCTACAAACCACACCTGACCACCCGCAGGTCCTAAATTTGATTGGGCTGATTGCACAATCAAAAGGTTTGCACCAAGAAGCTGTATCTTATTTTGAAAAATCTATTCTTAAAGATTTCAGCAATTTTGAAACTTTTTTCAATCTCGGATGGTCTCTTTCAGCACTGGGCAAATACCAAGAAGCAATTGAGGCATATGATAAAGTACTGAAACTCAAACCTGATATCAAAGAGGCATACAACGCACTGGGTGAAATATATGCACTGATTGAACAACCTGAAAAAGCTGCAAAAATGTTTTCTCGCGCGCTTGATTTTGACCCCGCCTATATTGACGCCCAAAGCAATCTTGCTTATTTACATAACGACCTCCAGAAACTCGAATCTCTTTGCCAAAAGCACCCCGAAAATTCCATCCCTGCTTATCAGTTAGCCCTACTTCTAAAAGAAAAAGGACAACTTAATGAAGCACTTAACTACGCCGTCAAAGCCGCGCAAAACACTCCGCTTGAGAGTTATCAACTATTGGCTGGCGAACTGCATCTGTTAAATCACCACCCTGAAACTGCAAAAGTTTATTTTTCTGAAGCCTTGCAACTCAATCCAAAATCTGTTTCTGCCCTGATCAATCTTGCCAATGGCGAACCTGATATCAAAGCCGCAGAAGAGATGTATAAAAAAGCTCTTGATATATCTCCTCAAGATTTTGATGCCCACCTCAATTATGCAGTACTCCTGCACAATAACAATCGCTTGCCTGAAGCTCTTGAAGAATATCGAAAAGCTGTAATTATTAATCCTGATTCAGCTGAAGTCAGCCACAATCTTGGCATTTTACAACGTCAAAACGGAGAATTTTCACAAGCCTTAGGGCTGTTTTTCAACTCTTTTACTCTCAATCCTGATAGCCCGCAATATGCTTTGGATATCGCTGAAACCATAACCATTATGCACCGCACCCAACCGCAACAAGCGGAGTTAGCCGCCAAAAACTGGCTTGATCAATATCCTGATAATATTTTTGCACAAAGAATAAACGCCGCCTTTACAAATAAGGCTACCGATACCGACAGTCAATACAGCCGGCAGCTGTTTGATGTCTTTGCTACAAGCTACGAACAAACCATGAGCGACATAAAATATCACCTACCCCACGAAATGTCACAATTTATCGGAGATATCAATGGTACAATCATTGATCTGGGGTGTGGAACCGGTTTGTTAGGCGAACAAATTAAAAAACCGCACAATCACCTTATTGGTGTTGACATATCAGCACAAATGCTCCAAAAAGCCAAAAATAAAAATATATATGACAAACTTGAACAAGCTGACATTATTGACTACTGCAACAACCTTCCGCCCCAAAGTTTCGTCACGGCAGCCGACGTTATCGGCTATATCGGCAACCCTGAAATTTTATTTTCAAAAATATATCCGCACACATTTGCATTTTCTGTTGCCACCGGCAACGATGACGTTGATTGTGTACTTTTGCCCAACGGACGATATATTTATAACAAAAAATACATCCATAAGCTTCTTGTTCAATGCGGGTATCAAGATATTTCATCCAAAGACTGTATACTACGCACTGAAGACGGAGAAAACGTATCTGGCACAATTTTTTTAGCTAAAGGAAAAAATAATGAGTCATAAAACCGAAAACAGCGGATTTATATGTAAACATTGCGGAAAAGAGGTTTTGCCCCTAACCGACGGCAGTTACCGCAATCATTGTCCTTTTTGCCTATATTCATTGCATATTGACATCACCCCCGGCGATCGTGCTTGCGAATGCGGCGGTTTAATGGAACCGATTAAGATTATTTACAATTCTAAAAAAGGTTACCAGATAGTTCACCGCTGTCAAAAATGCGGTTTTGAACGCAACAACAAAATCAGCGAAGATTCTCGCCAACCCGATGACATAAATGTTATTACCGCAATAATGCGCCAAAACGCCGAACATCCTTGATATTTTTGCAAGAATTCATACATATTCTGCAGATTAACCAGGGAGAAAAACATGACAATAGAACAGGCTTTTTCAAATCGTCGCTCGATTTACGCTCTCGGTTCAAAAAAAATATTGACCGAGACACAAATAACCGACATTATCGCTCATGCTTTAAAATATGCGCCAAGTGCATTCAATTCTCAATCATCGCGGTTAGCTGTTTTATACGGAAAATCATACCAAAAACTTTGGGATATCACTTTACGTGCCTTAAGCAAAGTAACTCCTCCGGAAAAATTTCCGCAAACTGTTACCAAAATCAACGCATTCAAACAGGGATTGGGAACAATTCTATTTTTTGAAGATCAAAAAGTCATTGAAAAACTGCAAAAAAAATATCCTCTTTATACTGAAACTTTTCCCAAATGGGCTGAGCAAGGCAACGCCATGTTGCAATATATGATATGGCTTGCACTATCCGAACATAAAATCGGCGCGTCACTACAACACTACAATCCGCTGATTGATGAAGATATTCATCGCATTTTCAAAATCTCCAAAAACTGGTATTTAACTGCCCAAATGCCTTTTGGATCAATAGCTGACGAACCACAGCCTAAAAATTTTGCACCTCTAAACGATCGTCTCAAAATTTTTGATTGATAAAACCCAAATAACATTGTAAAAAACATTGTGTTTATAACAATAAGGGATTTTTTGAGATGGAACAGTCTTTATCGTTTTTATCGCACATGTCTGATACTGCCATGTGGACAATTTTTGGTATCGCCGTATTTATACTTCTTGCATGGGACTTGTTCTTTCTCAACCGCAAAAATGAAGTTCCGGTATTTTCTCACACACTTCTGCTTTGCATAGTTTACATTGCCGCCGGTCTGCTGTTTGGTCTTTTCATAATGTATGAGCACGGCACAGAAGACGGGATGCTCTTCTTCACCGGATTTTTGGTTGAAAAGAGCTTATCACTCGATAACATTTTTATCATGTCTGTGGTCTTCACCTCACTTGGTATACCACGCATTTATCAACACCGAGTTTTGTTCTGGGGCATTCTCGGAGCCATTGTTATGCGCGCTATCCTGATTTTGGTCGGTGAAACGCTGATTTCCAATTTTCACTGGGTACTCTACGTCTTTTCAGCATTTTTGCTTTATACCGGTATCAAGATGGTACTCCCCCAAAAAGAAGAAGGAAAATTTGAAGATTCGACCCTATACAAAACCCTCAACCGTTTTTTCCACGTTACCAGCATTCACAGTGGACACTTTTTTGTTAAAGAAAACGGTAAACACTACATTACACCGCTATTTTTTGCACTATTGACCATTGAAATAATGGACGTGATTTTTGCACTCGATAGTATTCCGGCCATTTTTCTGATTACACAAGACATTTTTATTGTTTACACCAGTAACATCTTTGCCATTTTGGGTCTACGAGCTTTATACTTTTTGCTGGAAGCTGCCGTTCACAAATTCTATTATCTCAAACCGGCACTGTCCGTAATCATGATCTTCATCGGTATCAAAATCTTTTTACCACACATCGGGTGGACTGTTACACCTTTGCAATCTCTATGCATAACTTTTAGTGTTATATTTGTCGGTATTGCCGCCTCCCTAATGCGCGCCGACAAGATAGAGAATCGCGATTAACTTTTCTCAGTTATACGCTTCTGAGACAAATTTTACTTGACATTTTAATATTTTTGTCCATAATATGAACACAAACCAATTTTTATTTGTATTATGAAGATATTTAAATTTCCCAAATTTCTTAAAAGGCGACCTGACCCTCTGTATGAAATCGTAAAAGAAACATCGATACTCGCTCCCGGTCAGAGATTTAAGGAAGCAGTGCCTCGGTTTTATCAATCTCCGAAAGCTCTTGCTACTATCGGAAAATTTAAGTCGCTAGCAGACACATATTGCGCAGAGTTGCTAAGACTCTACCAGAACAGGCTTTTGCCACTCGAAATTGAGGAGGCTATAATCAAAACCAAATCTCCGCTTCTGATCAGCACCATGGAGCAATATGGTTACGTCTGGTCTGATGAGGCTGAAGCATCAATACGCACCATGAATTAAATTATCCCCGCCAAAACATTGGCGGGGATAATTGGTTATCGGCATTACTCATTTTTATTTTTTGTTATTATTTTTGCCTCTTTTATCAAACCTGGTGGAGGTAATCGGGATCGAACCGACGACCTAATGATTGCGAACCATTCGCTCTCCCAACTGAGCTATACCCCCATATGCTTAAACATTTCCAAATAATTAATCATCATCGAACGAGCAAATTCCATTCGCTTTCTTGCTCGATAAGCATTTTTATAGCCTATGGCAAAAAATGCTAACTCGCTTCGGTCACTCGTTTGCTAATCTCACTTCATTCACTATTGCTTCCTTTGTTCGATAAACAAACTTCGCCGCTGAAGAAAAAAACAACATTCACAGGTTGTTTTTTTCTCGCGCCCAACTGAGCTATACCCCCATCAACACTCGTTGCTATACCTCAAAGCAATAAAATAATCAACCTTTTTCTTCAGTCTTTTCTTCAATTGCCTTTGCCAGTTCTTCCAAATCCTGCTCATCTACCTCTTCTGCCTCAAAACGATAAGATTCGTTAAACCAGTTTCCCAAATCTATATCAGCACAACGCTTTGAGCAAAACGGGCGATACTTTGTATCCGTAAAAATCTTTTTACAAATTGGGCAACAATGCGTCTTAACAACTTCGGTCATTTACGCACCTTTTTCAACCCGACCGGTCCCTTGACAAGTATGGCATTCTTCACTCATCAGCTCGAGCAATGATGGGCGTTTGCGTACACGTACAATCTCAACCAATCCGCCGTGGCTCAAACCGATAACCCGACTTTTTGTCAGATCATCACTCAAGTCTTGCTCCAAAATTTCCAACAACGGCTTAATAAACCTAAACTCGGAATGTCCAGCAAAATCAACCACAATTTTTCCCGCCAAATTGCGTAACCTAATTTGTCTTGCAATCACATGAGCGGCTTCTTCATTAAGGCGATTTAGTGCACCACCTCCGTTATCATGACCACTGTCAACATCAATTGCTACACAAGCACGTGTCTCCTCAATTGTAACCCTACCACCGGATTTTAAGTTGATTGTTTTTTCTAAAGCCTCACCAATCACTTCATCAATACCGCAATCTTCAAACGGACTGTTAACAATTTCGACCTCAATTTTACTGTCTTTCAAGGCTTCTTCCAAGTTTTGGCAATTTGTAATTACTTTTTTCAAACTCGTATTCTTATAATGATTAATATACTCAAACACAGTATCAGGCTTACTGTACAACAATGCCGGAGCCTGTCCGTTACGAGCCTTAACCCTTATATTTTCAAAAGTATCACGCAGCTCTACCATTTCATTTGTAACAGCCTTTATATCTGCATTTCCCGCCGCAGTGCGAATAACCCAGCCTTCTTGTCCGGTAATATTTTCTTTTACGGCATCAAGCAGATCAGAAACTTTTGCTTTATCCTCAATTTTGCTTGAAGCCTCAACGTCCATTCTGTACGGACAATACACCAAATATGTACCAACCAATTGGATTGAACGTACCAATCTAGCATTTTTTTCGGCATGACGTTCTTGAGCAACCTGAACCACAACACTTTGTCCTTCAACCAGTTTGCTCTCGTTCATACCATATTCATCACCATTCAAAAAAGCTTCTTTTCCATCACCGATATTTACAAAAAAGCCTTCTTTATCTTGCGCAAGTGTAACCTTTTTGGTAATTTTTCCCAAATATACATTTCCGCTTATTGCCTGATTTCCACCAACTATTTCTATATCACGAACCACACCATTTTCTAGTGTTGCAATACCCGTAACCTGACTATTTTTATCGTAAATGATAGTATCTATACTCATTTTATTCCCATTCCCTTCAATAAACTAACGGTCTCAAACAGCGGCAAACCGACAACACCACTATAAGAACCGACAATTTGGCGTACAAACGCCTCAAAACTACCCTCTATTTTATAACCGCAACAGCCAACCCATTCGTGTCCGTTGACATAGTCATCAATCTCTTGTTTGCTCAACTTTTTTGTTACTACTCTTGAAGTAACGCATCTTTGTCCTATTTTGCCATCTCGCCTTATAACACAAACTGCGCTTATAACCTTACATGCTCTGCCCGACAATAATTGCATAACCCCACGCTGCTCATCATCACTGCGTGACTTATGCAAGATTTTTCGCCCGACACAAACCACGGTATCTCCTGCCAAAATATTCTCATTTGGATTATCTTTTGCCGATTTCAGAGCTTTTTCTCTGGCCATACGCTTAACATATGCCGCAGGTTTTTCGTATTGATGCACCCCCTCATCTATATCGGCCGGTGCAATCTTTTTAGGCACAAAGCCGACTTTTTCTAACAGTGCTTTTCGTTGCGGAGAACCGGACGCCAATATAAAATCACTTGTCGCCATTATAAAATATTAGTCCTCGCTATAAGTCTTTTCCATTCTTTCATGGCGCTCTTGCGCTTCTAAGCAAAGGGTTGCTACCGGACGAGCTTCCAGACGCTCGATACCGATTGGTTCTCCCGTTTCCTCACAATAACCATATTCACCGTCTTCAATACGTTTAAGGGCATCATTAATCTTGGAAATCAACTTACGTGCGCGATCCTTGGTCCTCAAATCAAGAGCTTTGTCCGTCTCCAGCGAGGCACGGTCAATATCATCAGGCTGATTTAAGCCACCTTGGCGCAAATCTTCCAACGTATCTTCCGATTGACTGACCAACGATTTTTTCCAGTCCTCGAGTTTGCGGCGAAAATACTCCAACTGCAACTCATTCATATATTCCTCATCAGCCGACGGTTTGTAGTCTGGAGGAAGAATTACTGAAGTTTCTACCATTTTAGCTCTCCTTCATATTTATCATTACAGACAACATTATATATTTATACCACATATTCAAGCAAAAATCACTATTTATTCTAACCAAAAATCCACATCACCATATTTTTACTTTTTTTCTCAACACAAGCTTTAATCGCATCACTTGGTGACACCGGTAACTTCTTGGTTTTTCTATCATCTTGTTCTCCTATATCTGCCGGCCACTTAAAGACCGTTGCATCAACTTGCATTGAATCCAAATCAAAATACTGATTATTTCCAAAATCATGCGAAGCCAACTCTATACACTCCTGCATTGACAAACGATTGTACATGATTGCTAAATTGCGACCGGAAGGAATGTGGCGTCCCGGAGTAGTCACAAGTGTATCAAACTCTATGGCTGCACTACGATAAAAAAGAACTTTACTGGTACAGCGCATATCCTTAGGAGCCAATTTTTCATTACACAGCAACGCGATGAGTCCGGCACTCAAATTTTTTCCATGTTTCAACGCACAATCTTCATAATTTTTATATGAACCGCATCTGTCTACAATCGCCTTATGCACTTCTTCCACTTGCATTGCCATACGGCTGATTTTGTAACGCTCAATCATATTATTCATAATTTTGAACACCCCTACAACCAACAATGCAGATATAGTTATATACACTATTGCTTCAAGCATCGTATATCCGGACTGTCGACCACTTTTCATCTTTTATTCTCCTTAAAGCCTTTCTAGTTAAACGTCCAATGAACCATACAGCGCGGATTTGATCCTTCACACACTTCTTCACACCACTCTGCTGCCAAAGCTGGAGCGATCGGCATCTCGCGACGCTTTTCGCCAATTGTGTATGCATCAACAGGCCATCTGAAGGCATTATCCGGCTCCGCCGTAGCTGGCCCAATATGCATTGAATCTAAATCTATATACGGACTATCACCAAAATCATAAGTTGCCAACTCAACACATTCTTGTTTAGTAAGATTAGTAAATACCATCATATAATATTGCCCCCTGGGAACCTTCCTGCCTAAACTAAAATCACCCCAATCGGTAAAAACAACTTCTACATTCCTGTACCTTAGATGTCCATCACTTGTACAACTCATATCTTTGGGCTGTAGGTTTTGATCACACAAAAATTTTCCCATCTTTGCACTGATAGTCCCGCCGATACACTCTGCATATGATGCCGAAGCCACACATCTATCACTGATAGCTTTTGCAATTTCGGTTACCTGCGATGTCATACGACTGATTTTATATCGTCCCCACATTTTGTTAACCACACTCATAAACACGATAACAACCGATATAACCAAAGCTATATACATAATAGCTTCCAGCATTGTATATCCTGACTGATGACTTTTATTTTTCATTTCTGCCTCCACATATTGAGGTAATTTTTACTTCACATTTCAAATGTATAGTCTATATTATACTAAAAAATAATGAAGAAAGGAATAAAAAATGCGCAATCTGACCTCAAAAATTGCACTTTTAGCAACCATCACCATGTTTTCGACCTCGGCACAAGCTATTGAAAACGAATATACCCCCTACCTAGCTCTAAATTACGGCTATACCTCGGTTACGGCCAAAAGCTTGCACCCGCATCATAACTCTCTGAGTGCCGTTTTGGGATCAACTTACAATCGTTTTTTTAGTACTGAAGTTTTCTATCAATATGCTGACAAGGACACTCTCGGACACAATACCATACGTAACACTCATTTTGACGCCTATGGTCTTGATGCTCTTGCATATTTGCCTCTTGGTTGTGAAGGGCACATTGCTCCCCTTGTTACTGCCGGTATTGGGCAATATACCTTTCGCAACAAGTTGCTAAACGACCATCACAAAAAAGACCATGGATGGGGCTATCGATTCGGTGGCGGATTACAGTACAATATTGACAATCACTGGGCTGCTCGTGCCATTGCCCGCTACATTCATACTGACGATATCAAATATTATGACCATCTGACAGAGTACACTGTGGGCTTAAGATACACTTTCTAATCAAAAAAGCCGCTTAATAGCGGCTTTTTTACTAATCTGCTTTAATTATTCTGCCGTTTCCATTTCATCAATTTCTTCAACCACTATGGCATCATTATCAGAATTATCGCCTTTCGCATTATTTCCTTGCGGCTGTTTTGTCTTATCAGCAGACTGTTTTTGGTTCTGAGTATCAGGATTTGCTACAACTCCATACCCTTCTTCAATAACCATCACACCGGCAGGCTCATTCGGAGTATCACCGGCATTATGGTTCATTGCCACTGCCGCCCCGACATAATATCCTGTAACTGCCAAAAAAGTCAGCATAATTAAGGCTGCAATATTTTTCATCTTACTTCCCTCATCTGTTATTAATCCACCAAAAACAGATATGGTATTAATTTTTGACAATTCAAGACACACATTTATATCAAAAAGGCTCGGTTTTTATCCCGAGCCTGCTGATACTTTAGTTTATCTGCTGAATACTTAACTCAACGCGACGATTCTGTGCCCGTCCTGCTTCAGTATCATTTGAAGCAATCGGCATCGATTCGCCCATACCTCTTACCACTAGGCGAGAAGCATTAACTCCGCGCAAATTCAAATAATTTCCGACTGCAACAGCACGTTCCTGTGACAATTTTAAATTATAATCATCAGAGCCGGTGCTATCAGTATGACCTGTAACATTAATCAAAGTCTTGTCATATTTTTTCAATACAATTGCAACTGAGTCCAAAATATTATTAAAACCGGTTTGGAAAACAGCTGAATCTGTTGCAAAAGTAATATTACTTGGCATTACTAACAAAATTTGACCATTATCCAATTTTTGCAATTGAACGCCTGTTCCTTGCAACTGTTGGCGCAATTCACGAGCTTGCATATCCATATATCCGCCGGTTGCTGCACCCGTAGCCGCACCGACACCGGCACCGATTAATGCACCTTTTTCACCACCGATCAAAGCTCCTACTCCGGCACCCACAGCTGTACCGATTCCCGTTCCCCAAGCAGTTTTAGCAACCTTGCTTTCTCCTGTATAAGGGTCGGTTGCACAGGCTGACAACATACTTGTCAAAATAGTGATAGCAATAAGTTTTTTCATAGTTTTCTCCTTCAAAATTTCTGCCACCAGATTAATAGAAAATGTAAAAAACGCAAGTATAAAACGCGAGAGGCGAGAAAGTTATTCACTTTCTCGCCTCCCTTCGTCATTCTTTTTCGGACTCTACCTCCTGCTGCTTTTCCTCTAGCAGACTGACAATCCACTTTGCTGCTCGATTTTCTTGGTCTTCCAATTCTGGCAGATAATATTTTTCAGGACAGATTTCTGCGGAATACTCCGCTATCAACTCCTTCTTAACACCATCCGGAATATACCTCAAGACTTTGGAAAACACTCTCTCGGCATTCCGGATCTTCATGCTCAAGGGACGTTGTCCAATTGTCAAGTATAAAAAAACCTCGACTTTGCGAGGCTTTTTTATTTAAGCGGCTTGTGATCTGTCGTTATCAAGCTCTTCTAAAACCAATTTTTTCAAGGTTACATTGTCCATCTTTCCGGTGCCAAATACCGGTAGTTTTTCCATATACAAAACAACTCTAGGCAAATACAACTCCGACATACCATTTTGCTTAATATAATTATGCAGTTTTTCTTGAGTAACATTCGGATTATTGGTCGCTAAAACAATCTGCTCGCCCTTACTTTCATGCGGAGTAGCCACAACACCGTACTGATATTCACCATCACCGGCATAAGCGTTGCACACCATCTCGCAGACTGCATTCAATGATACCATTTCACCACCGATTTTAGCAAAACGTTTAATACGATCTTTAATGTACACAAATCCGATTTCATCAATATCAACCACATCTCCGGTATGGTACCAACCATCTTGGAGCGGCACCAAAACTCCCGGATTATCAGGCATAATATATCCCAACATTACGTTCGGACCGCGAACAACCAGCTCTCCACCTTTTTCAATCCCCGGAACCGGCTCAATCTTATATTCCATTGCCGGCATAATCTTACCGATAGAGCCAAAACGATTAAATATGCTGTTATTAGCACAAACCAATGGTGAACATTCAGTGGTTCCGTATCCTTCCATCACTTTGACGCCCAAACGTTCCATCCACATATTACGCGTATCAGGCTTAATTGCCTCAGCACCGCCGTACATAAAGCGGACATTATGGAAGTCAAACGGATGTGCAATACGCCCATAACCGCGGAAGAACGTATCCGTACTAAACATGATGGTTGCGCCCAATTCATATACCAACTCCGCAATGACACGATAGTGTAGCGGAGACGGATACAAGAACAGCTTTGCCCCCTCAAACAACGGGAACAACGTACCTACAACCAGCCCAAAACTATGGAACATCGGCAGAGCATTAAACACAATATCACGTTTATTAACCGTCTCGAGTGCGGAAATTTGCTTAATATTGGAAATAATATTAGCATGGCTCAGCACCACTGCTTTTGGAGCACCTTCTGAACCTGATGTAAACAAAATAACCGCTTTTCTACTACCACCGCGTTTATGCGGAACCCTCTTAATCTTGTAACGGAGAAAAGCATTGATTTTTTCCCATAATCCAATTGATTTTGCAAGTTTCTCCAAAAACACGACTTTGACACCGGCTTGTTCCAGAGTCTCAACAAACTCCTCCATTTTTGCCATTTTAATAAATGTCAGAGAAGTAATCACCATCTTAACTTCTGCGGTTTTGCACATTGAGAGCATATTTTTTGCCCCAACTGAAAAATTCAGCATAACCGGAATACGGCTATATGCTGTCAGCCCGAAAAATGTGCAAATTGCCGCAATAGAATTAGGTAGCAACATACCGACATGCTCCTCAGGAGCAGTACGACGCTTAAAATACTTACCCAACACAAACGATTTAATAATGATATCACGATAAGAATTAGGCTTGCGTTGAACATCTTCAACAAACTTAGGTCTGCGGAACAATCCTTTTTTGGCATGCACTTTTGCCGCTTTCATCAGCATAGCAAACAGTGATATATCAGGATTATAATTAATCTCGAACCCCATATCGCGCAAAATAATATAAACTTCGTTGCTGATGTGGTCACGCTGGCGACGCAACTCGTCTTTTAACTTAAAGGGACGAGGCTTACCGACTACAACACGAACCTTCGGTAACGGACGGTGAGGCAATTTGCCTGCTGTTTTAGAAAAATATCCATATTGCGGACCATCAATCCACACCGGAATAAGTGGAGCTTTTGACTTATCGGCAACCAAACCCGGAGCCTCATAAATTTTCATCAAACCGCCGGTTTCGGTAATACGACCTTCTGCAAAAATCACGCACAAACGCCCGCTGTCAACTTTTGCAATCAATTCTTTAATATCACCCGGCTCAATCGGATTAAACAGCACTATATCCGCCGTACGCATCAAAAATCTGATCAGTCTGCTGCGATACAAATGTCCGTTTAAAGCAAATACCGGATCACCCGGCAAAAAAGCAAACAATATAATCGGATCCAAATAGGACACATGGTTAGATACATACACACCTTTTTTAGGAGTTCTGCTTTCGTCAAAATCAATCGAGCATCTTACCTTAAAAATATGGAAGATTGTCCTCAAACAGAACCTGACAAATTTTCTCAAAACATTAGTCTCCAAGTTAACACTAGTTGAATTAATCTACTCCCTCATTTGCTTTTTTGTAAAGAGAAAATTATTATTGTGCTTTTTGCACCACTATTTTTTGAGATAATCAATTGTTTTTACTCATAAAAACAAAACAACGTTTTGATGAATAAAATTTTACTTGATTTTAACTTTTTATTTGTTAAAAACATCACCTGTAACATTTAATTTCAAATTGTTACAACGACTAAACGCCTAATTATAATCAATAATAACTTTCAACTCTTAGGCTTTCGCTGTACTTTAATGCTACATTAGTTTAACTTTTTTAAAACTGAAAATTTCATGAAAAAACTATTGACTTTGACTGCTCTCGGAGCGGTTTTGGCTTGTTCTGATGCCAACGCATCGGGATTTTACTTAAAAGAGCAGTCTGCTGCTGCACAAGGTAACGCTTATGCTGGTGCAACCGCCGGTGCTGAAGATATTTCTTATTCTTACTTCAACCCTGCCACCCTTGCCTATCACTCAGGTACCAAGGCAGAATTTGGCGGAACTTGGATTTCACCGAAATCCGTCGCCAAAAATGCCAACAACACCTTTGGTGAACACAACGATTATATTGGTGACATTATTCATCCGGCAGCTTCTCCGCAAGCATATTTTTCACATCAGATAAATGACAAAGTCACTGCCGGCATTTCTCTTAACACTCCGTTCGGTATGATTACCAAATACGCTGATGACTGGGCCGGACGCAACCATGGCACATTGTCAAAAATTATCAGTGCCACTTTTACCCCAATGGTTGCCTATAAATTCAACGACAAATTGTCTTTTGGTGCTGGTCTTCCAATTCAATACATTCGTGCCACATTGCGTAACGGCGTTTTGGCCGGCACACCAATGGAGGACAAATCAACCGTTCATGGTGACACCATTGACGTCGGCTATCAATTGGGCGCAATTTACGAGCCCCTTAAGGGCACACGCTTGGGTGCCAGCTATCGTAGTCAGGTTCGTCACAAAATCAAAGGCAAAATCGAATTTGACGGTCCGCTTAGTTTTATGAATCAGGATTTATCATGCCGTTTGACCACACCTGCCACCTTAAACCTCGGTGTTTATCATCAAATTAATGATGACTGGGCTGTCATGGGAGAATACAGCCGTGTTTATTGGTCAAGCTTCAACCGCCTGATTATGAACGGTGCTCGCGACGGACAGCTGAGTTACACTGCCGAAAAGTGGAAAGATACTGACTTTTATGCTTTAGGTATCAGCAAACAACTTGACCCGCAATGGAAACTGCGTTTCGGTGTTGCTTACGAAAAAGGCGCCGTCGGCAATGAATATCGCACCCCGCGTATTCCTGATGCCAACCGTACTTGGTATTCTGCCGGTTTGGAATATAAGTATAACGAAAAGTTGACCTTCAACGTCGGTTACACCCACATTGTGGCTGATGACTCAAAAGTCAACCTTCGTGGCGACCATTTTGGCGACGAAAGACGCGATGGCATAAGTGCCGAATATAATAACAAAATTCACATTGTTGCAGGTTCCATTACCTACAACTTCTAATTATAAATTACCACATCAAAGCCCGCTGCCCGACAGTGGGCTTTTTTGTGACCAAAAATCTAAATAACGTTGACTTTAGGACACCATACCATAATATACCGCCATCAGTTATAATTTTTGATAAGGTTAATGCTATGAAAATAATGTTCATCCGCAACCGCAATGTACTAAATACAAAGTGGTTAGTTCAATATATCAATGCTTTGCAAGAAACACGCCCCGATTACGATATCACCGTAGTCTGTGACACATACAAAAAAGTGGGCAACGAACTGACATTTAACCCTAAAATAAAGCTTATTAACCTTGACGGAAAAACCGATAATCCGCTCATCAATCTATATCACCGCATCCGTTGCAAAATAACCCCTTCCTATTTTCGCCACAAAAAACTGATTGAACAACAAAAGCCGGACATCATCATCTGCTATTTTCCGAAAGACTTGTTCAACGTCACCATGTTTCAAAAACACAATATTCCGATTATTATGATGATTCACGGCACACCGCAAATGATTGTTGGCAAATACCAATATGCCCCACTGGATGAAAATCATCAAAACATCAAAAAAGAAATCCTGCCTCTGAGAATGCTGCACCACAAATGCTTCTCACAAATTACCGTTTGGCAGACTTTGCTCTCATCGTTTATCCCCATGATATCAAAAGAATTTGCTCCTAAAAAGGCCATTTCTATTCCCAATATGGTACAACAAATCGCTCCTAAAGACTACGCCGATTTATCAAAAGAAAAGAAAAAGATTATTTATGTTGCCCGTATTGAACAAAATATGAAACGCCAGCATCTTTTGGCTGAAGCCTTTGGCAAAATTGCTAAAGATTTTCCTGATTGGGTAGTTGAATTTTGGGGAATACAAAAATTTCCCCAGTACGAAGCTGAAATTATGAACATTGCACGCCGCTACAATGTCGAAGACCGCGTTATCATCAAAGGCTATACCACTGACATTCTATCCGTTTACAAAAGTGCAGACATCCACGCATTTCCAAGCAAATATGAAGGATTCAGCCTTGCTATTGCCGATGGACAAGCTGTCGGGCTTCCTACCCTTGGTTTTGCTCAATCTCCGTCGGTTAATGAAATGATCATTGACAACCACAACGGGCTTTTAGCTTCTGACCTCGATGACTTTGCCAACAAGCTTGCTGAACTCATGCGCAATCAAGAACTGCGCATAAAACTCGGGCGCAACGCTATCGAAGACGTAAAAGCATACGCCCCTGCAAATGTTATTGATATGTGGATTAAGCTGATTGAAGAAACAGCCAACCGCACTAATTAAAAGAATATCCGCGCAATAGCTCTTCTGTCGCCATGGCTTTTTTGCCTTGACGCTGTATTTCTTTGACTTCGACAGCTCCGCCGTTACAGCCGATAAACAAGCGGTTTCCGGACTGCTTTATTGAGCCTTTTTCAATATGTTCATCGGCAACTTTTGCCCGCAAAATCTTAAAACGCTCGCCTTTGTGCTCAAAATATATTGCCGGATAAGGACTAAAAGCCATAATTTTACGTGCCAAAACCTCTGCATTAAGCTCACAATCAAGCACACTCTCTTCTTTTTCAATCTTGGCCGCATAGCAACTCAAACTGTCATCTTGAACCTGCGGTTTAATATTTTTCCACTCACGCAGAGTCTTCATCACCAAATCAGCACCGATTGTCGCCAATTTGTCATGCAAATCTCCGCCGGTAGTATCGGGAGTAATTTCAACCTCACCTTTCAACAACATATCTCCGGTATCAAGTCCGGCCGCAACTTTCATAATTGTAACACCGCTGACTTTATCTCCTGCCTCAATTGAGCGTTGTATTGGAGCAGCCCCGCGCCATCTCGGCAGCAATGACGCATGAATATTTATACAGCCCAACGGATAAGCATCTAAAACCGGTTGTGGCAAAATCAAACCATATGCCGCCACCACCGCAATATCAGCCTTAAGTTCGGCAAACTTACGCTGTTCTTCTTCATTACGCAGTGTTTTCGGAGTTCTTACCTCAATATTATGTTCTTCTGCCCACATATGCACCGGAGTTTTCAGCAATTTATTGCCACGACCTGAAATCTTCGGCTCTTTGGTATATACTGCCAAAATTTCATGTTCGGTTGCCAACGCCTTCAACGCTTCCAACGCAAAATCAGGCGTTCCCATAAACACAATCTTCATTATTTTTCCTCTTCCGCATTACGCAATTTTTGCAACTTTTTGAGAAGCATTTGACGTTTCAGACGACTGATTCGATCAATATACAAAATCCCGTCGAGATGGTCTATCTCGTGTTGCAACGCAATCGCCAACAATCCGTCCGCCGATATCTCTTGTTCTTGTCCGTTATAGTCCTGATAATGCACTCTTACCTGCACATAACGGTCAACCTCGGCACGTTGTTCCGGCACTGATAAACAGCCCTCAAACTGGCAACTCTGCTCATCTGAATGCCAGATAATTTCCGGATTAATCAAATATATCGGAGCCCGCTCTTCACCTTCATCGGGGTGGCTGACATCAATCACAACAATTCTTTTTGAAACTCCGACCTGCGGTGCGGCCAAACCGACACCGTCCGCGACATACATTGTCTCCAACATATCATCCAAAAATTTGCGCAGTTTATCATCAACCTTTTCTACACGTTCGGCTTTCTGCTTCAAAATCGGATGCGGATATTCATAAATTTTTAGTTTTGCCATTCTACTCTCTTATTTGTTTTGCGATTTGATCAAGCAGAGCATTAACCATTTTCGGCTCATTTTTGCTAAAGAAAGCATATGCCATATCGACATATTCCTGAATAATCACCTTGGTATCGACATCATTTGTATTGGCAATTTCATACATTGCGCACAACAGCAAAGCCTGCAATGTACCGTCACAACGTTCCAAACTACGGCCACTTGTCAAGAACAGATTCAGAGACTTCTCAAGCTGCTCTTTGTCAGCATGAACACCACGCACCAATTTTTCAAAATACTTGACATCCATTGGCTCAACCGCAACCGCTTCTTCTCCTCCGTCGGCTTTGTCGGCAATCACATATCGTCCTACTTCACCATTTACAAAATCCTTGATTACTTCATCAACCGGCAACTGGCTGTATGCAATCATATATGTTGCCTGAACTGCGGCAAGACGTGCAGAACTTTTCATTCTTATCTTTTCAGAGACAAACTTAGCCATTATTATTCCCCTGTTCTTTTTTATTTTTAGCCAACTCATCAATTTTATTTACAAAGTCCTCAAAATCGCTGGCCTCACAAAAATCTTTATATACCGAGGCAAAACGGATATATGCAACATTATCCAAATTTGCCAACGCCTCCATAGCATATTCACCGATTACGGTAGATGAAATTTCTGCCTCACCTGAACTTTCCAACCTGCGTTGAATAGAGTTAACAATTTTATCAACTCTCTCCGGCGTAATCGGACGTTTGCGCACTGCCAACTGAATTGAATGCAACAACTTATCACGATCAAACCGAACTTTTTCGCCGTTTTTCTTAACTACTGTCAGCTCACGCAACAACACTCTTTCAAATGTTGTAAAACGTGAACCGCATTCCGGACATTCACGCCGACGGCGGATACATGTATTGTCTTCGCTCAAGCGAGAGTCTTTTACTTGACTGTCCAAACAGCCGCAAAACGGACATTTCATTAATTGCCACCCTTCAATAATGCTTCAGTAACTTTATACAATTCTGATGAATATCTTGCCCCCTTTATAAGTAAAATATCACCATTTTGCAACAATTTATTTTGCAAAAAATCTTCCACCCCGTTTCGATCTTCAAAATAATATTGCTCAACATTTGATGGCAACTGCGCCAACATATCCTTCATTTCTGGCTTTACGCCGATTACAATATCAATCTTGCACTCTGCCAACAGTTTTCCCACTGCGATATGTTGCGCTTTTGACGTCACGCCCAGCTCTGCCATTTTGCCCAAAACAGCTATTTTTCGCCCTTGACAAGGCATTGCATCAAGTGCCTTAATTGCAATTTTCATTGCCTCCGGCTGTCCTGAATAGCTGTCATCAATCAACGTATATGTTCCGCCTGTCTTTAACGGCAAAACATGTTTTTTGCCTCTGCCGTCCAACGCCCCAAAATTTTTCAAAGCCTTTGCCGCCTTATCACAATCAAGCCCCAAAGCCCTTGCCACCTCAAGTGCCGCCCAGGCATTATAACGCTGAATTTCACCGTCTTGCTCAAGCTCCAAATCACCATTATAATGATGTTTGTTGCCAAACTTTACCACTTTTGCGCCATGCTCTTTGGCTCTCTTTTCCAAAATATCCGCAAAATTGGTATCTTCATTAATAATTGCAATGCCTCCTTTTGGTAATCCCTCAAAAATCTCGGCTTTTGCCTCAGCAATCCCCTCAAAACTATCAAAAAACTCAATGTGCATCGGATAAACATTGGTAATCAACGCAATATCCGGTTTAACATACGAAGTCAGTTTTGAAATTTCACCTTTTGAGCTCATTCCCATCTCAATCACTGCATATTCGGCATCCATATCCATCTCAAGCAGACTTTGCGGCACCCCGATGTGGTTATTGTGATTGCCGCCGGTTGCATAAGTTTTGCCGAATGCAGACAGCACATGTTTTATTTCTTCCTTAGTGGTTGTTTTTCCGGCACTTCCGGTCAACCCTATAACTTTGCCCTTAAAACTTTGGCGATTATAAGCCCCCAAACGTCCATAAGCCTCAACCGTATCATTGACTACAATTTGACGATTCGCAGGCACATTTTCAATCAAATGGTCAACAACCGCCAACTCACATCCCCCATCAAGCACATCTTTTACAAAATCATGCCCGTCAAATTTTTCACCTTTAATAGCTACAAATAACGCACCTTTTTCGGCTTTTCTACTATCTGTTATAATTTTATTGACTGACACAGAAACAATCTCGGATTCTGAACCCAATATTTTGATTAAATCATCTGAACTAAAACTAATCATATTCAATTCCTCACACTTTTTTTAAAAAAATTTAGAGCACAAAGTTAAAGAAAATGTTTAAAAAACGTAATTTTATACCAATTATTCCGACTCTCTTATATGTTGCGTTTAGCCACACAAAAAACAAACAAAATCAACGCACAAACCACAAAATAGCAAATATCGCTTGACAAACCGGCTCAAAACGTATTTTATATATGCGTGATATGTCATTAATGACTAACAAACATTTTAGATGAACTTTTATAAAAGGACAAATGTAAATGAAAAAAGCTTTATTATTGGCTGGTGTAGCTTCTTTGTTCGCTACTGCCGCTAACGCTGAAATTAAACCTTACATCGGTTTGGACGGCAACTATTCTTCTCTTGACTGGGCTTATAACCTTGAACAAGCCTTTGAAGATGATTATCAATCTGTTTCTTTGGTTGCCGGTGCTAAAGTTGTTCGTAACTTTGGTTTGGAAGCCTTCTATCAACTTTCTGGTGGTGAGAAGAACAGCATATCTAATGGTCAACAATCTGCATTCTTCCACAGCCGTTTCACCGCTTATGGTTTAGACGCTCTCGGTTATCTGCCGTTGGGCTGCGAAGGCAAAGTTGAATTGATTGCCGGTGCCGGTATTGGTGAATACATTTTCAAAGGAAGACAGGTTGGTCATGGTTCAGGAAAAGACCACTCTACAGGCTACCGTTTGAATGCCGGTGCTCAGTACAACATCAACGAGAACTGGTCTCTCCGTGGTATGTACCATCACGTATATACTCAGAAGTCTTATGTTGACGCTATCGACGAATTTTCTGTTGGTATCAGATACAACTTCTAATTCTTTTAGAGTTCAAAAAAAAGCCTCCTTATTCGGGAGGCTTTTTTTTATACGTAATCTCTAACCTTTCCAACCAAATAAGTCATCCCATGATAAAACCAGTCATCTCTAAAACTAACTGGTCATCCCTCGTTTTCGCCAGAAAACGTCCAGGGATCTTCAAATTTTATTAACCAGTCATCCCTGTTTTTCGACTTGTCGAAAAATTCCAGGGATCTACAAATTTTTTAAGAATATTGAAGCAGTGCAAAGCACTGAAGCCAAGATTCCTTG
>JBGULQ010000004.1:0-2258 GCA_045116295.1 Alphaproteobacteria bacterium | reverse complement strand
GTGTAAGAGGAGTGTAATAGAAAAAGTCTATTACACCTTCTGAAACCATAATAAATAAAGATGGTTTGAAAGATTTAGTGTAAATGGAATAGAATTTTAGAAAAAAGTAGTTCATGCTTCAATATTCGTGCGTAGCAGTGTTTCTGTTGTAGTTAAATAATACAAATTCTTAAGAAAAAGTTGCATGATACGACAACTTTTACTATCTTTGCACCCATGGAACGTAAGATTCTGACATACGGCGGTTATTTTGAGGCCTTCATGGAGACTTTGAAAGAGAAAGAACAGGAAAAAATTCAATATGGACTCCTGTTGCTGAAAACGCAAGTTCGGTTGTCTAAGAAATTCGTGAAACACATTCGGGATGGGGTATATGAACTCCGAACAGAGTATGGCAACAACATCTTTCGTGTGTTCTTTATCTTTGACGAAGGAAAAATCGTGGTTCTTTTTAATGGATTCCAAAAGAAGACCCAAAAGACGCCATCAAATGAAATAGAAAAAGCAATAAAAATAAAGGAGGCATATTATGCAGACAAACAATCACAAAATCGTTGACTACGATGCCGTTCTTGATGCAAAGTTTGGCAAGGAAGGCACGCCAGAGCGGGCTCGGGCAGAAGAAGCCGCATATTCGTTCTATTCCGGACAGATATTGCAGGATGCCCGTAAGGAAGCAAAGATGACTCAGAAAGAATTAGCTGAGCGCACACAAACCACGAAGTCATACATCTCAAAAATTGAGAATGGTGTCATCATACCCAGCGTGGGAGTCTTTTATCGAATCATTGCCGCCCTCGGAATGAGGGTCGAAGTGGTTAAGCCTATCTCTTAGCATTAAAGCGTTTCCTTCGTCGCCGAGCGGGCACAAAACGGTCTGATGAAAGCTCCCAAGAGGTCACATGTGCCATCTACGATATTATAGCCATTATTTAAGGAGGACCAGACTATGTGCAAAGTAAAAAGGAGTAAATGTAGGAATTAAAGATATAGATTTTACCTCTCACAGGGGTAAGATGGCTGTACGGCTGACCGACGGAAGAGAGATTATCATTCCTGTTTCTTTCTTCCCAGACATTAAGCAAATGTCAGTGAAGGAACGCAATAAATGGATGGTGCTTGATGACCAGTACTTTACATTTGAGAACATGACTCGGGTATATTCAATATTCGATTTGTTTAGTGTGGCATAAGCATTCAGCAAACAACAAGTAATAACCATTACGAAAGCGACAGCAGCTGCAGCTGCTGTCGTCACCAAAGTATCGTCCTTATTTTATCTACGATATCTGCCATTGCGAAAATTTCGCAACGAAAAATTTCGTATATGCAGAATCCCTTTAAATACGGCACTTTTGTCTTAACTTCAACATGAATTAACCACGAATTTTACATAAATGGCTATGTTCTTTCTCCGCGAATGCAATGAAAGCGTCTCCTACGTCGCCGAGCGGTTCATGTTGTTCTGGTTGTTTACTTTTATCCACAGATTACGCAGATTCTTTTTTTACACAAAAACATTAAAAACAATTATTCAACCTTCGCATGTCTAAGGAGACAAGGAGGCAGAGAGTTCGAGATGTTTATTTCTGTTTTTGCCTTCATAAGATTGGCTCCAAAGGAGTTACAGTATTAGTAGCAATGCTGTCTGGACACTTGCGTACAAGCAGTATTGCTGCTAATGGTGTTATGTCTCTATTCAAGAGACGCTATCTTATGAAGGAGTTTTTATGGTTTTCGTTTAAAAATCAAAACACCAAGTTTAAAACATACTCGTGATCTTCGAGATACGTGGAGCTGTAATGCACTAGAATACAAAAAGTTGTCACTTGTTTTCTTTGTTGTCTTTCACACCCCTTTTTGCATGAAATAAAAGCGACTTTTGCAAGAATATACAACCAGTCATTCGTTAGGGCCAAAAGACGCTTTTCGCCCCTTTAAACCGCCTCCAAAAAGCCCTAATGTTAACGGGGTTGTTAAAAAACAATAAAAACATATAGATTGTTGCTATTCTTTTTTGTAATTTCATAGGAAAAGAATAATTTTGCATGGATTATGTATCTAAAGAGACACGCGGGCGCCACCTACCCGCGGGAGGTGTGTAGACTTTTTACAGTTTTTATGCACCTATTAGACTGTTTAGTGATTGAGACTACAAATATAAACAAAATTTTACAAACTACAATCGATTATGGCGAAAAAAATAACAAAAAACTTAAAGACGTGTCGCTCATGAGGCGATGCCTCCCCGAGAATTG
>JBGULQ010000003.1:0-118445 GCA_045116295.1 Alphaproteobacteria bacterium | reverse complement strand
GCAAAATCGTCCAGGGATCTACAACTTTTTAAGAATATTGAAGCAGTGCAAAGCACTGAAGCCAAGATTCCTTGACGCACGGACGCGTCGCGCCATGCGAGGAATGACTTTTAAAATCCTAAAAACAACTGTCATCGCTCCAAAAGCGTAAGTCTTTTGGTCAAGCGATCTTCAAATTTTAAAAAGCTAAACCCCTCGCTTTATACAAAGCTAGGGGTTTAGCAAAATCAGTAACCATATGCATCTCGCACCCATATCGAACCGACATAACAAATCAGCACGACAAACAGCGGGATTGCAGCAACAATAACACAAATGTTAAGATTCCAACTCCAACAGTCAACTCCGGAATATCCCAAACACCAGCAATACCCTATCGCTGCCATCATTGGAAGACAATACTTTTCAGCTCTTTCCTTGTCACAAATTGCCCAGAACAAAGACAGAACTAGCACTGCTATGTCTATGTACAACACAACTTCCAAAGGCTTCGGCACTTGCATACCATTTGCCAATTGTTCAATCGGCACCATAAACATCATACATGCTAACAGTGCTCCAACAAACAGTGCGATACAATAAAGAATCACACCGACACACCGTACATCATTAATAAAAATCTCTAATTTACCCATAATCATTAATATTATAACGTTAATAATAAAATTTTTTGCACTATATCATCTCTTAACAAAATGTCAACATAGTTCCTCTAATACAGAAAGCACCTTGCCTCTTACAAGACAAGGTGCTTTCTGCTACTTCATTTTCCGGCTCTCTTTTTCACTGATTCTTTATAGTAATACAATAAAATCAGGACAATCTCTGTAATTGTAACAATCAAAGATATATATGTACATACAATCTCCAGAATAGGTTTGTAACTGCACAACAATACCGATGAAAATGCTGTACAGGCGAGGATCAACAAAGGAACATTATAGTCCAAGAAAGGTAATTGCACATCTTTTTTACTATCATACATCCAACTCACCCCCAAGGATGCCAAGGCGATAATTCCTACCGGGGCTGCCACTATCTCACCAATTTGTAGTGCTAACGGCACATTGCGGGCATCATGTAATGATGTCGCAAACAATACAACAATTGCAATAACCAAGATAGTCCTGCCTACATTACGCAAATCGCGTTCAATAATTTTATACTCTTCCATAATAAGATATGTTAATAATAAATTTTGCCCTACTCTATCACTTTTTGTCAAAAATGTCAATATTTAATAACCACCCCTAACTTTTGTTCAAACCAATTGTAAGCCTCGATTTTGCCTGCAAAATCGTCCAAGGATCTACAAATTTTTTAAGAATATTGAAGCAGTGCAAAGCACTGAAGCCAAGATTCCTTGACGCACGGACGCGCCGCGCCATGCGAGGAATGACTTTTTAAATCCTAAAAACAACTGTCATCGCTCCAAAAGCGTAAGTCTTTTGGTCAAGCGATCTTCAAATTTTAAAAAGCCAAACCCCTCGCCTTATACAAAGCGAGGGGTTATTTGACCAAAATCAAGCCTGCAGACTACTCTGCAACCTCAACCTTATATTCAGCCATATGCTCTAACAAGCTACGCTTTTCTTTTGCGCCTTCCTGAGCTTTATTAAGCAAGGTCTCATAACGTTCCGGATTTGCCTTATTGACAATCTGGAAACGAGTCTCATTGCCATAGTAGTCAGACAACGGACGAGACGGAGCCTTAGAGTCGAGCATCAACGGAGCTTTACCCTCGGCAATATTATTCGGATTATAACGATACAACGGCCAGCTTCCGCTTTCAACAGCGGCTTTTTGGTGATCCAAACCGTCGTTCAAGTTAAATCCTTGAGCAATACAGTGGCAATAAGCAATAATCAAAGACGGACCATCATAAGCCTCGGCCTCATTCATTGCCTTAATCAACTGCATGTCATTGGCACCGGCCGAAACCTGAGCCACATAAACATTACCGTAAGACATAGCAATCATGCCCAAATCTTTCTTCGGCAAAGCCTTTCCTGCGGTTGCAAATTTTGCACTTGCACCCATCGGAGTTGCTTTTGACTGTTGACCGCCGGTGTTAGAATATACACCTGTATCCATAACCAAGATATTGATGTTCTTGCCGGAAGCAATAGCGTGATCCAAGCCGCCAAAACCAATATCATAGGCCCAGCCGTCGCCACCCAAAATCCACAAAGATTTCTTAATCAGGTAGTCAGCCAGTTTATCCAAATGTTTGGCTTCTTCAGTATCAATCTTAGCCAAAGCTGCACGCAACTCTTTAACATTGTCGCGTTGAGCATCAATCTCAACATCATTAGACTGCGGGTTACTCAAAATCTTGTCAGCAACAGCTCCGACTTTGTCTTTCAAACCTTCCAACAAAGATCTTGCAAAAGCTGTCTGTTGATCGATAGAAAATCTCATACCCAAACCAAACTCGGCATTATCTTCAAACAAAGAGTTTGCCCAAGCCGGTCCATGACCTTTTTCATCTTTTGCATACGGAGTTGTCGGCAAGTTACCTGAATAAATTGAAGAGCAACCGGTTGCATTGGCAACAACCATTCTGTCGCCGAACAACTGAGTCAACAATTTAACATAAGGTGTTTCACCACAACCTGCACAAGCACCTGAGAACTCAAACAACGGTTGAATCATCTGGGTTGTCTTCGGCATATTCTTAACAACTTCGGTACGTTTTACATAAGGCAAGGTCTCAAAGAATTTCCAATTTGCAACTTCGGCCTCAATATGATTTTCAATATGATCCATATTGATAGCCTTTTTGCTGGCATCTTCTTTGTTCTTTGCCGGACAAGCCGATGTACAAATACCGCAACCGGTGCAGTCTTCTGCCGAAATTTGCAAAATAAACTTCTTGCCGGCAAATTCTTTACCTTTATATTCAGCAGTCTTCAAAGTTGCCGGAGCATTTTTCAACTGCTCATCATCAGCAACTTTCATTCTGATAACACCGTGCGGGCAAACCAAAGAGCATTTACCGCATTGGATACAAACGCTCGGATCCCAAACCGGAATTTCGGTTGCAATGCAACGTTTCTCATATTGAGTTGTTCCTGTCGGCCATGTTCCGTCAACAACTTCTCCAAAAGCAGAAACCGGCAATTGATCACCACGGTCGGCAATCAGCTCTGCAGTCAGTTTCTTTACAAATTCCGGAGCATTTGCCGGAACCGGAGCCTGACGATTAAATGTTGATGTAACATGATCAGGATATTTAACTTCATGCAAATGAGCCAACGAGGCATCAACAGCGGCAAAGTTCTTTTGAACAATGGCATCGCCTTTTTTGCTGTATGTTTTCTTAATTGCATTTTTAATTTGTGCAATAGCCTCATCTTTCGGCAAAATATTAGAAATTGCAAAGAAGCAGGCTTGCATGATTGTATTAATGCGTTGTCCCATACCTGTATCACGGGCAACTTCTACCGCATTAATGGTATAGAACTTGAGCTTCTTAGAAATAATTTGCTCTTGAACCTCTTTCGGCAAATGATTCCAAACTTCTTCAGCACTGTACGGCGCATTCAGCAAGAAAGTTGCGCCTTCTTTGGCAATTTTCAAAATGTCAACTTTGTTCATAAACGGAAATTGGTGACAAGCAACAAAATCAGCCTTATTAATCAAATAAGCCGATTTAATCGGATTGTCTGAAAAACGTAAGTGTGAAGTTGTCATAGAACCGGACTTGCGGCTGTCATAAACAAAATAGCCTTGCCCGTACTTTCCGGCATCTTCAGCAATAATCTTAATTGAGTTTTTGTTTGCACCGACTGTACCATCAGCACCCAAACCGAAGAATACTGCACGAACAACATCTTTCGGCTCGGTATCAATGCTGCTGTCATCAAACGGCAAAGATGTTTTGTTAACATCATCAACAATACCGACAGAAAAACTATTGATCGGTTTAGCACTAAAGCCGTTATCATAAACAGCTTTAACCATGCCCGGAGTAAATTCTTTTGAAGACAAACCATAACGTCCGCCGACAATCTTCGGCATAGTAGCAATTTTGCCGTTAGCAAAGGCTTGAGACAAAGTAGCAACAACGTCCAAATACAAAGGCTCACCGGTAGAACCCGATTCTTTTGTTCTATCAAGTACCGAAACAACTTTAACGCTTGCCGGCAATACCTTCAAGAACGATTCTTCCGGGAACGGACGATACAAGTGAACTTTCATAACGCCCAATTTTGCACCTTTGGCATTCAAATAATCGATAGTCTCTTCAACTGTCTCGGCACCCGAACCCATAATAACAATAACTTGTTCGGCATCTTTTGCACCATGGTAGTCAACAACATGATATTGACGACCGGAAATTTTTGCAAACTTGTCCATTTCTTCCTGAACAATGCCTTCAACCTTTTTATAATAAGGATTAGAGGCTTCTCTGCCTTGGAAGAATACATCCGGATTTTGTGCTGTTCCGCGAACAACCGGAGCCTCAGGACGCAAGGCATGTTTTGCATTAAATGTATAATCAACGCCTTCAAGCATTGCTCTCAAATCATCGTCAGAAAGCAATTTAATTTTTTTGATTTCGTGTGAAGTGCGGAAACCATCAAAGAAATGCATAAACGGAACGCGCGCACGCAATGTTGATGTTTGTGCAATTGCAGCCATATCATGAGCTTCTTGCACAGAATTTGAAGCCAACATTGCAAAACCTGTCTGGCGGCAACCCATAACGTCTGTATGATCGCCGAAAATTGACAAGGCGTGATAAGCAAGTGAACGTGCCGCAACATGCATAACAAATGGCGAAAGTTCACCGGCGATTTTATACATATTCGGAATCATCAACAACAAACCTTGAGATGCGGTAAATGTTGTTGTTAAAGCACCGGCCTGAATAGAACCATGGCAAGCACCGGCAGCACCGGCCTCAGACTGCATTTCTTGAACTTCCGGAACAACGCCCCAGATATTCTTTTGCTTTGCAGCCGACCATGCATCAGCCCATTCTCCCATCGGTGAAGACGGGGTAATTGGGTAAATAACGCAGACCTCATTCATACGATGGGCAACCGAAGCGGCCGCTTCGTTACCATCCATCATTTTCATTTTTACTTCTGACATTTCATATCCTTAATTAAGTTATTCAACATAGAAAAAAATTTCTGCCCGCTATATACCACGCTACGATTCAAAAATCCACCAAAAAATGAGCTTTTTGCGACGATAATATGTTTAATCTTACTTTAATCTTTTAGCTTTATAATCACTCTAAAATTGAAGGAGAAAAACTATGATTAAACAAATTTCAGTTATGGGACTTGCCTTGGCCGTCGCCGCTTGTTCTTCATTGTTTAAGGATGAGGGCAAAACGCCACAAACCAAAATCGGACAACTTAATAGCTGCATGCTTACCAAAGTATACGACATGAAAGATGCCGGCACACTTTTCCGGTCAGGCACATGGACAACCGCACGCAATATTCTTGATACTTGTGAAAAAGAACTCAATATCTCGGGAAGTTCAATCAACGAAACCCAAAGCATGAACATCGTCAGCAGCGTTATAGAATCTCTTAAATAGGAACTCTGGCAATGCCGGCATATACAAACGACTACCTTCTTGATAAAAAAATCAAGATATTTCAACCTGTAGACGGCTATCGAGCGTCAAGCGATGCTGTACTTTTGTCTTCTGCCATCCAGAAGGTAAAGACCGGAGAAACAATTCTCGATCTCGGTTCCGGTACCGGTGCAATATCACTATGTTTGGCTCATCGTTTTCCTCAAGCAAACATTACCGGATTCGAAATTCAGAATGATTTGGTTGCGCTCTCAAACATGAGCGCAAAAGCCAATAACTACAAAAACTTGAATTTTATCAACTGTGACCTTTGTAAACCGGACAGTACATGGTTTGGAAAATATGATCATGTTATTACCAATCCACCTTATGCAAAAGACGATATGCCTTCGCCTAACCTTGGTAAGGCCACTGCTCATAATTTTGAGCATATTGACTTAAGCACATGGCTGAATCTGGCATTAAAGTGCCTACGTTCACAAGGCAGAATTTACATTATCAACCGCGCCTCTGCCATTGATGAAATCCTATCTGTTCTTCACAGTCGCACAGGCGCAATCACCATTGTTCCGCTTTGCTCAAAACGTGGTCAAAACGCAAAACGGGTATTGATCTGCGCTCGCAAAGGAGTGCATACCCCCACCCGCATTTTGCCGCCACTGACAATTCATGGAGAAACCGGCTCTTACACAGCAAAAGCACAAAAAATTCTGCGTGAAGGTCAATGCCTGTTTGACTAATTTCCGCTGTAAAAAACTAAATTATTTTCTCCCTGCATTTGTGCACGTTGTAATGCAATAATTGCTTTTTCAACCAAATTTTTCGCCCTTGTATCTTCTCCGTTATAAATACTGGCTCCCATACTGGTCACCAATCTTTCATTGTTTTTAAGCGGAGTACGAAAAATTGTACGAACTCTTGCCAATTCCAAATCAATTTCTTCACCCGTATTAAGCCTTGGCATCATCAACCAAAAGGTATATCTGATCCCTCGTGCCAATGTATAATTTGACGGCAAATAAATCTTCATTCGTATTGCAATTTCCCTTATAATGCTTTCCGGACTGTCAAAAAGATTAAGATTTTCAACATTAATGCCCAAAACCACTATCTTATCACGTTTCACTCGCACATCTTTATGACTTTCATAATTGATTGCCGTTTGCAATCGATCTTCAAACAAGTAGTAACTCACCAAACCACTCTCATCATCATACATACAAGCCGTATCTTCGCGCCGTGGTTTTCGCAATTCATTTGTAACTTCGCCCCTATGATTTAGTTCGGCTTTTTCTTCTTCATCCATAGCAACCTCCTTTGCTCTCCATAACAATATTGGTGCATATTTTCCAAAAACAACCTCAACTATTGCATAATATTATTTCTGATTTTGCGGATAGAATTCAGCTCTATCTGTCGTACACGTTCCTTTGAAATCGAATAATGTTTGCTCAAATCCTCTAATGTAACCGATTTTTCACACAATCTGCGTTTAAACAAAATATCTTTTTCCCGCGGATTAAGACATTTCCAAGCTGCACTAAACAACACTTTGCGTTGGCTCATAATTTCATTACGACTTATTACCTCTTCCTGATTTGGTTTACTGTCGGCAATAAAATCCATCAGTTCTCCGCCTCCCTCTGCATCCTTGTCCAGCTGGATATTAAGCGAACCGTCATGGGCTTTCAATCGCATATTCATATCTGTCACATCTTGTACGCTGACATCGAGCATCCGTGCAATTGCATTCATTATCTCATGCGACATTTCCCTGTCATCGGTTAGCTTGAACTGATTTTTCATTTTACGCAGATTAAAAAATAACTTTTTTTGAGCCGCAGTCGTACCAATTTTTACCATTGACCACGAATTCAACACATATTTTTGCACTGCAGCCCTAATCCACCACAAAGCATAAGTAGAAAACCTGAAACCTTTATCCGGATCAAATTTATCAACTGCGTACAACAAACCGATATTGCCTTCAGAAATCATCTCTGACATTGGCAACCCGTATCCCTTAAATTTAGATACCACTTTGACCACAAGCCGCAAGTGAGAAGTAACCAACTTATACGAAATTTTTTTATCTTTGGTTTTAACATACTCTTTGGCTAAAGCATATTCTTCTTCAGGTGACAAAATCGGAAACTGTCGAATATTTTGCAGATACCTGCTCAGATTTACCTCCGGAGAAAATTCCCCCGTATCCGGCAACGTCTCATTATCCATTTCAATATCTCCTGTTTATCTAATTTTGAGCAACAGGAAGGATATATAAAATGATTTTACACTATTCGGTAGACGGCATTTTTAGTTCACAGCGATCCAAAATCTCTGTCATATCCGGAGGAAAGTCGCACTCAAACTGCATTTGCTGACCTGACCTCGGATGCACAAAACCGAGTGACGCCGCATGCAGTGCCTGACGCGGAAAAGAATTAATAAAGTTTTTCACCTCATTAGCCAACCCTTTTATTTGCGTTTTTCCGGACTTCTCATACACTTTATCACCGACCAAATTGCAACCGATTGATGACATATGCACTCTTATTTGATGCGTACGCCCGGTTTCCAAATTACATTTTATCAAGCTCACTGCACCATTATTGGTACAAAGCGTTTTATAGTGAGTAACCGCATGCTTACCGCCATTAACAACCATTGCCATTTTTTTGCGGTCATATCGACTACGGGCAATATTTCCTTCAATCACACCGTTTAGCGGATTCGGACAGCCGTAAACTACTGCATAATACGTGCGCTCAATACTATGTTTTACAAACTGTTCGGACAATCCTTTGTGAGCCATATCATTTTTAGCCACAACCAATAAACCACTTGTATCTTTATCGATTCGGTGCACAATTCCCGGCCTTTTTACCCCTCCTACGCCTGACAAATTATCTTGGCAATGAAACAGCAAACCATTCACCAATGTTCCGCTCCAAGCCCCGGGTGCCGGATGTACAGTCATACCTGCAGGCTTATTAACAACAATCAAATCATCGTCTTCATAAACAATATTCAGATTGATATTTTCCGGCTTTGGCTCTGCTTCCTCCGGTTCAGGCATCATCACACAAAAACCATCACCGACACGTACCTTAAAATCGTTTTCGGTAATTACATTTTCATCCATACTGACATTTCCGGAACATATGAGCTTCTGCACCATTGAACGCGACAAATCCGGCAAGTTGCTACTCAAAAACTTATCCAACCTCATTCCGACTTGCAAGTCATCAACAGACGGTGAAAAATATATATTACTGTCACTATTTTTCATAAATTTTCATACTTTGTAAATAAACTGCTTATATAATACCATAAAGATTAAAGTTTCAAATTGCAAGGATATTAAATTTATGAACCAACTTCGCATAATAAAGATTACGGTGTTTATCTTTACATTTTTGCTGATTATGGGGTGTTTGACCATGATTGGATTGATGTATCGCCACACACCTAGGCAATCACATTCTGCAATTACTGAAAACAACCTGCAACAACCACCATCAGCAACAATCAAACAAATTACTGCCGATGGTAACCTGCTTTACATTTTAGTTTCAGCACCGAATCAAGCAGATAAAATTATTATATTCGATTCCAAGAAAAACAACATTGTATCCAACCTTATCACCTATTGAGGATTAAAATGAGCAAGAATAATGATACTAACGATTCGCCAGACATTCAAAACACATCTTCACAAGATGATTTTGATGCATTGCTTGATCAATTTATTCAAAATGAACTCTCTGACATTGAAACGGAAAAGGAAAACACCCGTATCATGTTAAACGAACCTGAACCTGCTCCTATTGAAAGCGATGCAACCGATACTGAAGTTGCCGATCAACTTGATGTATCAGAACAAAAACTTTATGCGGCATACCGCAACTACGTTGATGCAATTGAGGCAATCGCTTATAGCCACGGCATTAAGAATCCGAAATTTCACATCAAAGCACAAACCCTCTACCCCAAATACACCCCCGGTCTCGGTAACCTGATTAGCATGGATGTATTGCAAGGTTGGGATATCATGTTCGAGGCCTTCCCTGATGATATTGCACAAATTCAACCCAACGCCTCTGACGAAGATCTGTTGGATTTTGCAGAACAGCACACTGATGAAAACCTGCAACTAAGCATTGTTTCATATGTTGAAATTCTATTTGAAATTGAAGGATGCGAAATTGAGTATGAAAAAAGACTTCTTGACCATGAACGCCGGCAGATAGAAAAAGAAATTCAAGAAGAACATCGTCGTCGTGCCGAACATGCCAGACGTTACATTGAAGCTATTGAAAAGAAACATTTTCCGATTAACGCTGAAAAACTTATCACCAACTATTTCAAAGTTGCTAACAAAGATCCTGAGGGATCATTTGAGGCTTTGACCAACAACCCGGCTATTTTTGCCCCGATTGAGGTTGACAAAATAAAGCCCAAGTTTTTCGGTTTAATAAAGCCATCGCCAAACGCCGGAATGATGTACAATTATAAGATTGGGCAGTTTCTAAAAAAATTGAAGGCATAATTGCGAAAATTGTAGACAAAACCATAAAATAGTGCTACTATACAGACAATAAATGAACTTTTACATCTAGGGGAAAGAAAATGGCAACCGAAACATCTTACACATCAAAACCAAAAGAGGATTATGGCACAAAAGATCCTACACCTCCTAGCGTCTCGGAATACACTAAAGGCAATGCATCTGATCCGTATACCCATGAAACTGCGCATGATCGTTCATCTTTCAAGACAAATTCTTCTTCTCCAATAACTGTGGAGCAATTTAGCACACCTGACAAACGTTTAAAATACCTTGAAGTTGAGCAAAAAAACCGTATGCTCACCCCTAGTGAAGCTGCTGAGCTTGACGATCTTAAAAACAAAGCTCAAGGTTCCTTAAAACAAAAAAATGCAAATCCTGCCGTTGATGGAGAAAAGGACGAAAGCAAACCGGATAAAGGTAAAGACATTATTGATTATCTCTACGAACATGTTTTTGAGGCTTCACTATACAAAGGCTTCGACTTAACCGGAACTTTTGCTAAGTTTTTAGCTGGCAGGGCTGAACAAAACATCATCGCAGCTGAACAAAACTTCAGAGACTGGATAAATGATAACAAAGAGAAAAAAGCCAAAAACGTAAAGACTGTAACCTATAATAAGCACAGTAATGTTATGAAGTTGTTTAATGAAAAGATGAATGAACGAAGGGAAACACAGGCAAATATTGCCGCCGAGCTTAAAACAATTGACACAAAAATAAAAGATGGTAGCATTGCATCCGATGCAAAATTACTTCAAAATTACAAAGCACACATGCTACAAAACGGAGTATCTGAATCGGATGCTGACATGAAGATTGAAAAAGTACAAACCTTGTGCAAGCAATACAGCACACCAACATCAAAAAGCGAACAGAAAAAAGTTTTAAGTGATTTATATCGGGAAGCTCACGATTTTGGAAAAGCTACTAATAAACGAATTGCAACAGAAGACATGGCATTCGCTACAGCCAACACTTTGACTGCAGCAACACTTCTCTCACGTATGACTAAAGACCCTGACCGCCTTGCAAATGAAGATATAAAACAACTTTATGACAGACAGCTATCCACTGACACAGCAGACACATTTAATATTGCCCATTATGTCCCCAATGCTCACGAAATTATCAAGGATGCTTTATGGACATCTAAAAAAGCACTTGATTTTAGCAGCGAAGAAATACTACACGGTCGCACAGCTGAAATGGGTGAGAAAGCACTTGAAAACCCATATCTTGCAGCATGCAACTCTATTATCAATAAAGCCACTGTTGACATTCATAATCCAGCTAAGGACAACACAAAAGTCACTGCAGAATACTCGACCCCGTCATCTATATATGGTACCTTAAAGGATGCTGCAAAAGGAAATCAACAAAGCGATGAAACTATCCAACGTATATTAGCCGGACTAGATGCAGCGCAACAACAACTAGATTTAAAGCAACAACAACATAACAGCCGTAATCCGCAAATAAACAGGCAACAAGACAATCGCGCCCCACAAGTTCAACCTCAAGTACAATTGAACAAAGATCGTACACGGTAGATGAAAATGTATAAAAAAATTATGAAATTTATACGCTTTTGTTTTATCGGCATTATATGGACAGTGCTATACTTTAGCATTGTCCATTTTGCAATCAAAAGCATCTGGAAATTTGATATTTTCAATAAAAAATACTGGGACATTATCTCCGCTTTTTGGGATGAAGGCGGCGTAATCAATTCTTTCCAAGAGTACAGTTTTTTATTTGTTCTGCTGGCAGTTATCCCCTTCTGGATTTGGGGCTGGGTAAAAGCCAATAAGCTCTCGGTAGTAAAAATCATATTTTTCCCCTTTTTCTGGTACAACAGCTATCAAGAGCGCAAATATTCACGTGCCCCTAAGGCAATCACTCTCAAAAACATGGGAGGTTCCGTAGGTACCCGCTCACCTCAGCAGGCAATGGAAGATATGATTGCGAGTCGGATGCCCAAAGAAAAAGATAAAAAAGATTTGAATTCCAGCAAAATTCGTAGTAATTTTGAGGAAAAGAGTCGTAGCTTTCATAAAAAAGCTGATACAGAAGAGTAGGAGAACTATTTGAAACCCTTATTGATATTGGCCAGAATCATTATCGTAGGTCTTATCTGGAGTGTTTTCTTCATGGAAAGCATCAGGGTTATCATGCTCCGCAACTGGCACTTTGACATCCTCAATCTTGATCACTGGCAAATTGCATGGGACTTATGGTCAACAACTTGGGTCATATCCGAACCCAAGGAATGGGCTTTTGTTCTCATCATTGTCTCATTTATTCCGCTTTGGTTCACCGGTTGGATTGCTCTGAGCCTCGTATCCTGGGGAAAATTGATATGGTCTATAATCTCCTTACCTTGGAAATTGTTCCGCAACTTTTTCTACAAACCGGTTAAAATTATCACCACCAATACCGGCGTAACACCAATCAAACGGCGTCAATCATATAAAGAAATTCGTCCGCGTGCCTTACGTGGCACTCCTCCGCCGATTGAAGAAAAGATCACCTTACAGCCTCAACCGGCAATGAGCTCACAATCATCAGCCAATGTTGTGCGTACACCTAGTTTTTCAGCTAATTTTACGCAGACATCTGCACCAACCCCACGTCCGGCTCCGACCCCCGCACCAACACCGACACAATTTGAGCATGCCCTATTTAAGTTTGATGATGACAGCAATGACATAGACTTTGATATCGATTCATTTGATGTTAATCCGACACCGCCACCACAAAAAAGCTACAACAAGACTCCGCGAACATTTGATGAAGATGATGAACGCCCATCTGTCGGAAACAATGAAAAAAGAAGCAACACTCCCCGTGACTACTCTGGTAGCAACAAACAGGATTCGCGCAATACCGCAAAAACGAGAGAACACAACAGTGCTACTCAAACTCCGAGAGCACCGAGTGGTTCTTGTATCGATATAATCCGTCAAAAAGGGTATGAAGTCATCAGTCACGTTGCTGTCAAAAATACCATTATCGATTATGTTGCCGTATCGGCAGATCGCATCTGTTTATGTATGCTTGATCGCGAACCCGGTGATTGGCTAGCCGATGAAGAACGCTTTAATGATGAAGAACCGCTATGGTTCTCAGAAAATTCTCACCGCATTTCACCTGTACGCAAACTTTATTTAGCTCGTGAGACCGTAAATGCCGTTTTAGCTGCAGCTGATATGAACTTTACAGTTGTGCCGTTTGTTATCGTACAAATTGGCAACATCATAAACGCTGAAGATATGTTTGATACTTGGGCTGAGCAAGAAATCAATGTTACACGTATTGACCGTGGTACACCAAAAGAAATCAGACTTTTTGCTCGGGCTCTTCCTGAAGCTGACAAACCGATTGCCCCCGGCAAACTTGACAAATTGATTAATGTTCTTAATTCTATAAAGTAACCAAAGGAATGAAATAATATGAAAAAGCGCGGAGAAGAATGGGAAGAATATGATCACGCCGTCCAATGGATGGCTCTTACAGTGATAATAACCCTGTTAGTCACGATTCTACTGGCAGCACTTTCGCTACCGCTCGGTTACCTGATTGGTACCGGTGTTTCAAAAGAATCTATGACCACTGTTGGAAAGTTCTTAGCCACAATTGTTGGGAATCCTGCATATCTTTTCCACCAGTACGGACGTTGGTTTCATCAAATTTCCAACCATCAGGGAGACTTTAGTGTTGGAATGTGGCTACCGATTTTGCCTATACTAACACTCCCTATAGGACTGATTATCGGTGCTGTTTCTAACCCCTACCGTTTTCAATCTAACATTCACGGTTCAGGACGTATGGCCACTCTCAAAGACGTCAAAGCCATGAAATTGCTAGACGGTTTTTGCATGGTTGTCGGCAAATTTCAAGGCCATTACCTAAAACTCCCCGAAACTCTGTCTACTCTCTGTTGCGCACCTCCGGGAACCGGTAAAACCGCAGGCGTTGTTATTCCTACAATTTTTAACTCTAAGGGATTGAGTCTGATTATTAACGACCCTAAACCTGAGCTGTGTTATAGCACATCCGGCGCACGCGCAAAAGAAGGGCCTGTATTCATCATTAACTGGGGTGCCGAAGACAAACCTGAAGAGGGATTGTACTACCCAAGCTGGAACCCTCTGTCACCATCTTGTATCCCTATGGCCGGTCCTGCTCGAGATATGTACATTGACTCAATGTGCAACATTTTGGTAGAAGATCCTAAAGGCGGTGCAGATCCCCACTGGTCACAGACCGGTCGTGCTGCTCTAACCGGTTTTATTCACTTCATCGCATCAAAGTGTGAAAAAGCCCGTGCCAATGACTACTTTATCAGTCGCATTTATGAGGGCAAGCTTGATGCTGAAGATCGCCGTGTTCTTGAGGGATATTATGAAGACATTAAACTGCATAATCCTGCAGCAGTCAGAGCTATTACCGATCTTCGCAATAACAACCTGACCGTTGAAAACTATGTGCCTATTGGCACTTGGGATTTGTTACCTGAAAAATGGGTCGGACGTGAAGCCTGTATTGCCATGATTATGGAATGGCTGACAGAAGCACAGATTAAACAAGGACAAGAAATCCGCCGCCGTATGGACGAAGGCGACCAGATGGCCGCCATGGCAGATCCGATGCGTGACTTGCTCGAGGCCGCTATTGAAGAAGCTCGTAAATACGGATACACTCAACGCGCATATACAGAACTTTCATCTCTCAGTAACATGCCTGATAAAGAGCGCGGATCCGTAATGTCAACAGCATTTGCCGGCATCAACGTGTTCAAAAACTCAGCCGTTGTAGCACGCACCAGCTTTTCAGATATTCAATTCAAAGACCTGCGCGGTATGAAAGACCCAATCACCGGTGAATGGAAACCCATCTCCGTCTACCTGTCGGTTAATCAGGTAGATGCCAGAGCTTTGGGTGTTATTAACGGCATTTTCATTGAGCTTATGTCATCATATCTTATTTCTAACCCGCCCAACTACGTCAACCCATCTGACGGCAAAATGGGACCGTTCCCGACTATGTTTGTTTTGGACGAGTTTCCACAAATGCCTAAATTAAAGGCTGTAATCGACGGCCCTGCTGTCGGACGTGGTCAGAAAGTTGCTTATTTGCTAATTGGACAAGACTTAGGACAAATCTCCGGCAAATACGGAAAAGATGACCTTGAAACCGTTATTTCAACCACTGCGTGCAAAGTTATTTTATCACAAAACAACGAACAAACTGCACAACGTTTTTCTAAAATGGTTGGTAACAAAACCGTACAGACCACATCTTTCTCTAAACAAGAAGGATTTGCAGCCAAAGGAGCCAATCCTTTTGCCAAGAATACCACCTATTCTCTGCAAGGAGTGTCCGTAATCACAACCTCACAGTTACTAAGCTTGCCGCAACTGAAACAAGTTGTGCTTATGCAAAGTAATATTGACCACCCGATTATGGCTGATTCTCCTCGTTGGTACCTTGATCCTAAGATGAAAGCTATGGCCAAGATACCTCCTGCACCAAACGTTCCGGAGTGGATAGTAGCGCAACGCGAAGATATCAACGACAATATGCTTGCCAAACTCGGACTTGAAGATGATAATGCAGCCTCTTAATCATAAATTTCATCGATAAGAGCCAATATTTTATAGCATTTATCATCAGCAAGAGAATAATATATTGATTGAGCTGAACGACGGGTTGTAACAATTCCCGTCGTTCTTAATATTGCCAAATGCTGTGACAAAGCCGATTGGCTGATTTTCATCATTTTTTCAAGTTCACTGACTTTTCTTTCCTTTCCGCGCAAATTATAAACTATTTCCAAACGTTTACTGTTACCAAGAGACTTTAGAATTTTTGCACCCCGAATAATCTTCTTAATTTTCATATTTTTCTCCGCATTAATTGATTTGGCACTTATAAAATATACATTGGTATTGAAATTTAAAGATTAACAATTTAATATCATTTCCATACAAAGGAGACGATTAATGCCAGAAAAAAAATTATCTGATTTAAGCTTTGAAGAAGCCCTTGCCAAACTTGAAAATTTGGTAAGAGAACTCGAAGCCGGTAAAATAAAACTTGACGATGCCGTATCATCATATGAACAAGCTGTTGCTCTCAAAAATTTATGCGAAAAGAAACTTAATGCCGCTAAATTAAAAATTGAAAAAATAGAAACCCAAAAAGACGGAAATCAAGTTTTAACCCCGCTTGACAAGATGGAAAACAATGACTGATTTTACTGAAACATTAAAAAGTTATTCACAACGTTTTAATCAAGAAATTTCACGTTTCTTTACTTTTCCTCAAGGTGACGAAAAAAGAGTATGCGAGGCTATGCACTACTCATTAAGCCGAGGTGGAAAAAGACTTCGCCCATTCTTGGTCTATGAAACCGCAGGGTTATATAATGTTCCTTTTGAACAATCAATCAATACGGCGATGGCACTTGAAATGTTGCACACATACTCTCTTATCCACGATGATCTTCCGGCAATGGATAATGATGATTTACGCAGAGGATTTCCGACTTGCCACAAACAATTTGACGAAGCAACCGCCATCATCGCCGGAGATGGTCTTTTAACTTATGCTTTTGAAATTATGAGTTACCCTCAAACCACTCCTGATCCGGCCATCCGTTGCCGCCTTATTGAAATGCTGGCGCGAGCAGCCGGAGCATTTGACGGGATGGTTGCCGGTCAAATGCTTGATTTAATTGCTTCTACCTACAATCTGCAACATCAAGAAACAGAAAGCATAATCAAACATATTGAAGAAATGAAAACCGGACGTTTGCTCACCTATGCTGTTGAAGCCGGAGCTGTTTTAGGCGGAGCCTCAGCTTCAGAACTTCAAAAACTGTCTGACTACTCTCGAAAAATTGGTATTGCGTTTCAAATTGCTGACGATATTCTTGATGCGACCGGCAATGAAAAACTGGTTGGCAAAACCTTACATAAAGACACTGACCAAAACAAGCTCACCTTTGTCAATCTGTATGGAATTGAGATGTCACAACAAATTGAATTAGAATTGATTAACAGCGCCATCAAAGACTTAGCCACATTTGGTGTTCAAGCCGAAAACTTGCGCCAACTGGCACACTACATAATCGAGCGCAACCATTAAGGAGATCGGAAATGAAAAAGATTTTTGTAATATCTGCACTCATTACATTAATTATTTTTGGTACTAATCACGCTGTTTCACAGGTTAGGATTAAAGATAACTACCGCTTTAATGATTCTAACATAAAATTTGTTGCCTTTTATGACTATTTTCCTATCAGTAGCAATAATAAATGCGGAAATGTTGGTATTTTTAATGAATTGATCGATCTTCTCAAACAAAAATCCATCAACAAAATTTCTCCGTATTGCACAACATCGTACAAAAAAGCTGTAGAAATGGGAGCTAAAAAAGATGCCGATATTATATTAGGCATGTACTCTGACAACTCTCTGTATGATGAATGGAAGATTGTCTACCCTGCAATCATTGATAATCCGGTACATTTAGTCATGACTCCATCGCGTATTAACCAAGTCAAGTCCGTTGATGACCTCACAAAACTTAAAGGAGCCATAAGCAGTCACGACCATTTTAATGAATATGTGAATGTCCAACTGAAAAATTTTGACATTACAACATTTGACAATAACGACGAGTTATTTCGCAAACTTATTACCGGAGAAATTGATTATATATTCATTACCTACTGGTACGGAATGGCTGAATCCATAAAACTTGGTATCACGGATATGGTTAGTTTTTCCAAAAGAGGAGTTTGGACCATGCCACTCTTCATCGGAGTTTCCAAAATGTCATCATCACGCACTGCCTTACTACATTATCTTACCGAATGGATTAGCCAAGACGAGCTCCGACAAAAGATCAAAGATGCCGCTTTTGAAGCCCTCAAACAGCTGGCCGAAGACAATAGCGGTACAGTGCCGGAATATTATAACATCAACAAATCCAATATGTGACTTGACCAAGCCATAACAAGTTGCTAAATTGATAGCATCAATTATTTACGCGGAGCAAAACACATGGGGTTATTAATACATCATCCGATTTCTCCTTTTTCAAGAAAAGTTCGCATTTTACTTAGTGAAAAGCGTGTTCTGTTTGTTTTGAAAGAAGAAGAACCATGGCATCTGTCCGCTGAAGCTTTGCGTTTTAATCCCGCCGGAGAACTCCCCATATTCATTTATGATGGCAACGTCATCGCCGGCAACAATGCCACATGTGAGTTCTTGAATGAGTTTTACCACCCAAAAGAATTCCCTTTAATTAATGGTGATTGCAAACAGCGTGCTGAAATACGTCGTCTAACAGAATGGTTCGACACCAAATTTTACCGTGAAGTGTACAAAACTATTGTTAACGAAAAAGTTTTCAAACGTTTTACATCCGGAACTGCTCCCGATTCACGGATATTAAAATCAGGACTATACAATCTCAATTTTCATCTTGAGTATATTGATTGGCTCTGTGAAAACCGCAACTTTCTGGCCGGAGACCACTTTTCTTTGGCCGACATCAGCGCCGCCGCACATTTATCAATAATTGATTATTTAGGCGATGTCCCATGGGAAGGTTATAAAAATGCCAAAATTTGGTATTCAAAAGTGAAATCGCGCCCCAGTTTCAAAGAAATACTAAAAGACAACATAAAAGGCATTTTGCCATCCAAACATTACAGCAATTTGGATTTTTAGTCATGAAAAATAAACATTTCATACTCATAGCCATACTTATTTTACTGGGTGCATGCTCGCAGAATCCTTTTAGAAAAGACAAAATTGTTCACGACAGACCATGGTGGAATTCAGCCCCATTCAACTGGATTGGAGCTCATGGCAACGGGCAAGATATCTTTCATTGGCAACGCCCTCATACCGGAGTTCAAAAATTCTCTATCGATCATAAATATTGCATGGAAAAAGCCAAAACATTCAAGATCTTTCCGGCATCTAAGAAATTTTTTCATAAAATTTTCTTCACCGAAGAAAAACATTTTGAAGTCCTCGCTGACTGGAATGGCAAAAGCGGTATTTGGTCAAGTTTTGTTCCCTACGACGGAGCTCAGCCGATCATGGTCAATGTTCCTACCAGAGAAGAAGATGATGACATAAGCCCGCGCCGATATGTCGACTGTATGACCAATCGTGGCTACACTATCCGTAATTATAACATTCCGGAAGTTACCAACATCTATCTGCGCAGGGATAGGGATCAATAACCACCGCCTATTGCTTTATAAAAAGCAACAATATTTTGGCATATTTTTCCATTACTACTGGCCCAATTATCTTGAGCAAGCAATAAATTCTGCTCGCTTGTCAGCAAATCATTAAATTCGATCAGCCCCTCCTTGTATTTTATTTTCATAGAGTTAACAACTTTTTCCATATCTGTTGCAGCATTTTTCAGAGCCCTATTCTTTCTATATTCTTTTTCAACTGCCGACATAGCTTTGCTTATTTCATTCACAGCATTCAGCATAACATTTTGATATGCATATAAATATTCTTCCTTAACTTCTTTACTTTGCTTAAACTTATTCAACAGTTCTCCCCAATGCAAAAACGAAACATTCAACATGGACGTATATCCATATGCAGCATATACTGAATGTCCCAAATTATTCACCTTATGTGCCTGACGTCCCAAAGATGAACTTAAACTTAGATTAGGAAACATTTCAGCCAAAGCTACTCCTATTTCAGCATTTTTAGCCTTAAGCATATTTTCGGCCACACGTACATCAGGTCGTGACCTGATAACTTCTACAGGAAATTGTCTTAGTTTTTCTACATTATACACCAATGTTTCATCCCCAATATCATTCCCGTTTAATCGATCTTCTGAAAGTTTTCCAACCAATAATGCCAGCGCACTCTTATAAACAATTACCTCCTGCTCTAAATCAGGAATTTTTGATTTTGTACTTTCAACCACATATTGTGCCTGATGCAAATCTTCTTCTCCGACCAACCCGCTTTTATACTTATCTTTAACGAGTTTTAAAATATCGCGTTGTACTTGCAAATTTTTCTGCGCGATTTTCAATCGGTGATATGTTGTCTTTAACTGCAGATAATTATTTGCAACTTCTGTTGTAACCGTAAGAAGAACATTATCAAGATTCGCTGCAGCAGATTCATATAAAGCCGCAAAACTTTCAACTTCTCTGCGCCCTTGTCCCCAGATATCAAGTTCCCACGTAGCATCAAACCCCACATTAAAAAAGCTGTTATCATTACCAAACTCTTCATATTTTGGCGCATATTTATAGTTATAATTTCCCTCTGCATCAATCATCGGCAGATACTGTACTTCACCTATTCTCAGATTATACCTTGCCTGCTTAAGCCTTGATAATGCTGTTTTTACATCTAAATTATATTGTATTGCCTCTGTGACTAAAACGTCCAATTGTTTATCTTTGAATACCTCAAACCATTTTTTGTTCGGATAAACCGCATTATCATCTGTTTTCAGCACTTGTTTGAGCTCAGTATCACTCCAAAACAACGGACGCTCATAATCAGGACCGACAGAACACGACGCCAAAAGCATCAACGGCAAAACTTTACATACTTTTAACACGATGCCACCTCTTTCCTGCCGTTTCTTTTATTGTTTCAAACAAGGCAAAATAAGCAGGAATAAATATTATTCCGATTCCTGTCGCCGCAATCATTCCAGAAAACACTGCTGTCCCTATAGCAATTTGACTGGCCGCACCGGCTCCCTTAGCTACTACCATTGGGAACACTCCCAATATAAAAGTCAATGCTGTCATCAACACCGCCCTAAACCTCTCACCAGCCCCCTTTAACGAAGCACTTATAATCGTTTCGCCTTTTTCACGATAATCTTTGGTAAATTCCACAATCAAAATTGCATTTTTAGCAGCCAAACCGATCAACATTACCAGCCCTAACTGCGCATATATACTCAATGACTGCCCTCCGATATGCAGACCTACCAATGCGCCTAATATGGCAAAGATAGTTGAGAACATAACGGCAAACGCTAGCATCCAGCTCTCATATAATGCCACCAAAAACAGATAACAAAAAATCAACGCTAAACTAATCAAAATCACCACCAGTCCGGAAGCTTTTACCTCCTGCAAACTCAAACCGCTCCACGCTATCTGATATTTTTCCGGATTTAGCCTTTCAGTAGCCTCTTGCTCTACTGCTGCTATTGCAGTACCAGAGCTCACACCTTCTGCAGTTTGTGCAACAATTGAAGCATTTTGATACTGGTTATACCGATTTATAACTTTTGGAGCCAAGCTAATCCTAACATCAGCAAAACTCTCAACTTTTATCATAGCCCCATTATCAGAGCGTACATACAGATTTTTCACATCTTCAATGTTGCGCCTATAATCAAAATCCGCCTGAACTATTACCTTATTAACTTGCCCGCTTAAGGTTATATTATTCACATATTTTGACCCCAAGTTGTTTTGTAATGCCGCAAATAAAGAACTGACCGACACGCCATAAGCTTCAAGCTTAACTCTGTCAATGTCCAAATAAACATGCGGAGCATCATCACTAAAAACACTGAACGCATATGCCAGATTACGATTCTGATTAAGTCCGTGCAAAAAACTTTGCAATGCAACAAACATCTCGGCCGGCAAAATATCGGGATTATCCGCCAAAAACTCCAAACTCAGACCATCGCTGTTGCCTATCCCCGGAATTGCCGGCGGTGCAAAAAAATTAATTTTTGCCCCTTTAATAAATTGTAACCTTTTTTCAATATCTTCCGTAATTGCTGAGATTGAAGTCTGCGATTTTTCTCTATCGTCCCATGGACTAAGTCCTACCACTCCGAGAGCAACGTTCTCACCAGCTCCCCCAAGCATACTATATCCTGCGACACTTATAAAATATTGTACACCATCGACTGAACTTATTTTTTCTCCCATTTCCGACAATATCTGACTCGTCATATTAATTCCTGACGTGTCATCAAGTTGCACATCCGCAAATATAATCCCTTGATCTTCCTCCGGCAAAAATGAAGTAGCCGTAAATTTAAAAGTCAAACCGATAATTCCAAAGATTATCACTGTCAACAGTACTGTCATTTTCAAATTTTTACAAAAAATCTCCACTGCCAGCAGATACTTGTTTTTCAAATATTCTATTGCCTCGTCGAACAATTCAAAAAATTTAAATTTCTTTTTTTTCTCATCACCGTTTAGCAGTATTGCACATAACGACGGACTCAACGTCAAAGCATTAAAGGCCGAAAACACTACCGACGTCGCAATTGTGATTGCAAATTGCTGATAAATTTTCCCTGTAATTCCCGCCATCAGCCCTACCGGAACAAATATTGACAACAAAACAAAAGTTGTAGCCACCACAGCACTACCAATCTGTTCCATGGCTTTAACCGCAGCATCATGAGCTTTCAGTTTTTCATACATCATCAAATATTGAACTCTTTCCACCACAATAATCGCATCATCAACAACTAAACCGATTGCCAAAATCATCGCAAAAAGCGTTAATATATTTATATCAAACCCAACAGCATACAAAACTGCAAACGTAGCAATCAGTGATACCGGAATTGTAATCAGCGGAATTAGTGTTGTGCTCACTTTCTGCAAAAAAACATAAGTTACCAAAACCACTAACAAAAAAGTTATAACCAGCGTTTCAATAATGCTTTTAATTGAGGCTCTTACAAATTGTGTTGAATCATAAACTACCTCGAGTTCCATATCATCAGCAAAGGTTTTTGATAGCTTATTTATCTCCTGTTTTACATTATTCATAATGTCCAACGAATTTGACCCCGGAGTTTGGCTCAATGACATAATCACGGCAGGAGCATTATCATACTGCGCTTTCATTGTATATGTATCAGCGCCGAGCTCGATTCTCGCTACATCTTCCAACAGCACTAAACCACCCTGACTTGAGGTTGCCACCACAATTTTCTTAAAATCTTCCACCGTATTTAGCAGCCCTTTTGCGCTCAAAGACAAAACCGGATTATTCTTTTCTTTCGACGGAGCCGCTCCAACACTTCCGATTGAAGCCTGAATATTTTGTGAAGCAATAATATTCGCGATTCTTTCACTGTCCAAATCCAATGAAGCAATTTTTTCAGGGTTCAACCAAACACGCATACTATACTGCGGACCAAAAATCTGCACATTACCGACCCCGCTTACACGCCCCAGAGGATTTTTTATGTTTGCATATGCATAATTGCTTAAATACAAATCATCATACGTATTATTAGGCGAGCGCAAAACCACCATTCCTAGCATATTCGCGGTTTCGGTTGTCACCTCAACACCTTCTTTTTGCACAATTTCCGGCAACTGTGACATCACCTGACTAAGGCGATTTTGCACTTTTACTTGAGCAATATCCGGATCTGTTCCTACATTAAAAGTAATTGTCAGCTTATATCCACCGTTATCATCTGAAGACGAACTCATATAGAGCATATCTTCAACGCCGTTAATCTGGTTTTCAATCGGCACAGCAACAGTATCAACCACAACTTGAGCTCCGGCTCCGGGATAATTGGTACTGATCACAATCTGTGGCGGCGTTACTTCCGGATATTGTGAAACCGGCAATACCGCAATAGCCAAACAGCCAAGCAGTACCATCACAATTGATACAACCGCAGCAAACCTCGGGCGATCAATAAAGTAACGCGAGAACACACCTAATTCCTTTCCTCAACAATTTTCATCTTTTGCCCTTCTCTGCCAACCGTAACCTCATCAATCACCAGCACTTCATCTTTCTTAAAATTATTTTTCACAATATACTTATCTTGATGTTCTGCCAAAATTTCAGTCAAATGCGGTCTTACAATGTCACCTACAGCAACATTTACTTCTGCGCCTTCTGGCAATAAAGTTACCAAATTTTTTGCTACTGCCACTCCGCTGTATTGTTTAGATACCACCACCGTCACATAGGCATTATCAACCAACTCTTTCTTCGGATTAGGAAAATCCGCATACATGGCGATTGCATTTGTGGCTCTATCCATCGCATTGTCCGCATACGCAAATTTTCCCTCATACTGATATTCACTGCCATCAGCCAACTTCAGGCTGATTTTTTCTCCTTCAAACATTTCTGAATGTCGATTTTCTGCCAAATAATCCTTATCACTAATCGAAAAGACGATTCGCATTGGATCGGTCTGCACAATATTAAATAACTTATTTTGCGGAGATACAAAATCGCCTGCAGTTAGAGATACTGCCCCTACAACGCCATCAATTGTTGATTTTAGTACCGTATACTCCAGATTAACTCTTGCCTTTTCAATCGCCGCTTCACTTTGCTTCCAAGCACCCTTTGCTGCTAAATATTTTGCTCTGGCATTATCCAGTTCGGTTTGTGATACTGCCTTAACTCCTGCCTTTTCCATTCTCTCATAATAATTTTTTGCATAATTAAAATCTGCTTCAGCACTCTCAGCCGTAGCGATTGCCTCATTAAGCTCTGCAATATATTCCTCCGGCTTTATCTTAACAAGTTCATCACCGACCTTAACTTTCTGCCCTCCATCTACCAAAACTTCACTGATAAAACCGCTAATATAAGGATAAACAACAACCTCGTTTATTGGCGTAACATAACCTATATATTTTTTTTCTGCCACAATACTTGTTTCTGTTATTGGTATTACTTTCACCTCCGACAGCTCTCCGTTTTTGCCGTCAGCCGTAGATGACACATAATGTTTAACAACTATAATTACAACAACCACTATTATTACTGCCAACAAGCTCCGCCAATATCGTCTTATCTCACCATTTATCATTACTTTTCCTCAGAATTATCTCAAAATTTAAATAATTTTGCTTATTGCTAATTCAAGCCGTAATTTTAATCAAATTTTTAGACATTGACTGTTATGCTGAAATATAAAATATCAAATCAATGGGAATATAATCATGCTATACAATTATCTATCTCCGTTTATCGCAAATTTTGCCGCACTTTTTACATCTCTCATCATCATGTTGGCATGTGGCAACCGCTTCATTGCCAAAATGCATGCATGGCAACACGAAGGACAGCCTATTAGAGAAGATGGACCCAAAAGTCATCTGGCAACCAAAAAAGGGACCCCTACTATGGGCGGTCTGCTTATTTTGTTTGCGATGATAGTTACAGCGTTGCTTTATTGTGATTTGACAAGCATTTACACATGGATATGCGTTGCTATATTAGTTATTTTCGGAATAGCCGGTTTTTCTGATGACTATGTCAAAGTAAAGAAACATACCCCCAACGCCATGACCGCAAAAGTCAAACTTATAATCCAATTTGCCGCAGCATTGGGAGTTGCCCTCTTTTCTGTGTACCAGTATAATGGGACTTTGCGTTACTCAACAATAATACCATTCTTTGACTATAGGCTGAATCTTTGGTATTTTTACATTCCATTTATCATGGTGGTTATTGCCGGAGCATCAAATGCCGTAAATCTCAGCGACGGATTGGATGGTTTGGCCTCAGGACTTGCAATTCCGTCATTTTTAGCTTTTGGTATTATTGCATTGATATTAGGGTTTGGAGATTATGGCATTGTACCTTTTCAAAATCTTAGCATATTCTGTTCCGCTACAATCGGGGCCTGCCTTGGTTTTTTATGGTTCAACTGCGCACCTGCAAAAATCTTTATGGGAGACACCGGATCACTTGCTCTCGGAGCCTTGCTCGGCACTATCGCCGTACTTGAAAAACAAGAACTATTGCTTGCCATAATCGGAATTGTCTTTGTAATTGAAGCTTTGTCGGTAATGATTCAGGTATTTTGGTACAAACGCACCAAAAAAAGAGTTTTCTTAATGGCTCCGATACACCATCATTTTGAACAACTCGGATGGAAAGAAACAACGGTGGTCTCTCGTTTTGTAATTATAGCTTGGATAGCGGCAATCCTCGGTCTTTTGTCTTTAGTAGTTTCATTTTAAGGAGCTGACTGATGTTGTCCAAGCACAATACAAACAATCGCTTTGCCAATTGGTGGTGGACCGTTGACAAGCCTCTCTTATTGTGCATCACAGCACTAATGGTACTTGGCATTTTCCTTACTTTTTCAGCCAGTCCTGCTGTTGCCACACGCATCGGATACAACAGTTATCACTTTATTCAGAGGCATTTATTTTTTGCCCCTATTGCCTTTGCTGTTATGATTTTTTTATCAATGCAGCGTCTCAAAGTCATTCGCCGTGTTTCTCTCCTAGGCTATCTGGTTGCTTTATTGCTTGTTGCAATAACTTTTATTACCGGAGAAGCCAACAAAGGAGCATCTCGTTGGATTACTCTTTTTGGTTTTTCGCTTCAGCCTTCTGAGTTTGTAAAACCATTTTTTATTATAACTGCCGCTTGGCTGTTTGATGGTCATCGCCAACACACCGAGTTCCCCGGACATTGGTTGTCCATTCTTTTATTTGTTATAACCGCCGGACTAATCATGTGTCAGCCCGACATTGGTATGACAGTTGTTGTAACTCTGGTATGGGGATTCCAGTTCTATTTGAGTGGCATGCCTTTAATCCTCATTCCGATACTTGCAGCACTGGGAATTGGCGGTCTTGTAGGTATATATTTTATGTTTCCTCACTTTCATGCACGTTTTCAACAGTTTTTTGCCTCTGGCGGAGAATTGAGTTTTCAAGTCAGAAAATCGCTTGAAGCTTTCCAAAGCGGCAACCTGTTTGGACGTGGCCCCGGTGAAGGAATAGTAAGATCTCATATTCCTGATGCGCATACAGACTTTATATACGCCGTTGCCGGTGAAGAATATGGTGTCTTTTTATGCTTGGCAATTGTCGCAATTTATGCCACAATCGTAATACGTTCTTTGTTGCTTTCATGCAAAGACAATAATCTATTTATCATTCTTTCGGCCTCTGGACTTGCAATGTCATTTGGCTTACAATCAATTATTAATATGGCATCAACTTTACACCTGATCCCAACCAAAGGAATGACACTTCCATTTATTTCTTATGGTGGATCATCTATCATTGCAACAGCCATCGGAATGGGTATGTTGCTTGCCATCACTCGAAAAAATATCCATGCGGAGGATAAAGATGACAGATAACAAAAAAAATAAACTCATAATTCTCACAGCCGGTGGTACCGGTGGACATGTTTATCCGGCAGAAGCTCTGGCGCAAGAGTTATCTGTACGTGGATATCGCCTGATGCTTGTAACCGATAAGCGTGGCTTAAACAACTACCACGGCAAACTTGGGGAGATTGAGAACCGCGCTGTATTGAGCGGAGGTCTTGTTGGTAAAGGAAAATTATTCAAAATCAAGAGCTTGATAAAAATATCATTCGGCATACTTCAGTCAATGTGGATAATTATCCGCACTCACCCGTCATGCGTTGTCGGCTTTGGCGGTTACGCATCATTTCCTTGTGCAGTTGCCGCAATTTTACTTGGTAAAAAGCTTATTTTACACGAACAAAACTCTGTAATGAGCCGCACCAATCGTTTTCTTAACAAATATGCAACTGCAGTTGCCACCAGCTTTTCCAAAACAAAATATGCACCATCTGATACTCGTACATCACGAACCGGAATGCCTATAAGATCAAACATTTCATCGCTATATACACAATCATACATTCCATCAAAAGGCTCAGACCGCTTTAACCTGCTTGTTTTAGGTGGCTCACAAGGGGCAAAAATTTTTGGTAGCACTGTACCTGAAGCCATAAAATTGCTACCCCCAAAAACTCAGAAACGCCTTCATATAACTCAACAGTGCCGTGCCGATGACGTACAAAACATTGAACAAACATACGCTGACACTGCCTGCAAATACAATGTTTCAAACTTTTTCAACAACATGAACGAACTGTATTCAACCGGTCACCTCATCATCTCTCGTGCCGGTGCCTCAAGTGTTAGTGAAATCGCTGCCGCCGGTATACCATCAATTTTAGTTCCTTTGCCAACTGCAGCCGATGATCATCAAACATCAAATGCTGCCGAGTTCAAAGATAATCAAGGTGGAATAGTTCTTGCACAAAAAGAATTTACGGCAGCAAAGCTGTCCCAAATTCTTCAACATCTGATTGACACTCCGGACGAGCTCCTTGACATGTCAAATAATACTAAAAAATTTGCCATTGTTGATGCCGACAAACGTCTTGCTAATCTTGTCGAAAAAATTATAAAGAGAGGATAAGATGTTCAATTTTTTCAAAAAAAACTCTCTTCTAAAATCACTTCCTAAAGTAAAAGGCAAATATTTAACTCAGGTCAGCCTCAGTAAATATACATGGTTGGGAGTGGGGGGACCGGCAGAAGTGATGTATATTCCTTTTAATGCAGAAGACCTCAGTTTTTTCATACGCAACTGCCCTAAAAACATTCCGGTTTTTATTATTGGCGGAGGCTCCAATCTTCTGGTTCGAGACGGAGGAATTCCGGGAGTTGTCATAAAACTTGATTCTCCTGCCTTCAAACAGGTAACAATCGGGAACGGTGAAATCACATGTGGTGCCGGTCTCAAGAACATCGATTTAAAAAAACACCTCTTAAATAACCAAATCGGCGGATTAGAGTTTTTATGTTCAATCCCCGGTGTTATTGGCGGATCCGTCAAGACCAATGCCGGCTGTTTCGGACACGAAGTCAAAGACGTTATCAAGTCTGTAGAAATTATCAACGGACTTGGCAAAATAAAAAAAGTCGGAGTTCATGATCTTGAACTTGGATATCGCACCAGCTGTTTTCCCGATGATTGGATTATATTATCAATCACATTTGCTGTTACACACAATACCAAAGAAAATATTGAGCAAACGCTGAGGGAGCAAAAAGCCTATCGCCAGTCCAAACAACCCTACAATCAAAAGACTGCTGGTTCAACATTCAAGAATCCGCAAGGGTTACGAGCATGGGAACTCATAAAAAAATCAGGCTGTGACACATTGTCAGTAGGAGACGCAAAAGTATCAGAAAAACATTGTAATTTTTTGATTAATACCGGAAACGCCACTGCTAAAGACATCGAAACACTGGGTGAAATGATTATTAATACGGTACGACAAAAAACTTATATTACTTTAGAATGGGAAATCAAGCGAGTTGGTATAGACAAGTAATGTGGTGGTTTAAGAAAAAAAATATTAAGACAGAAATTCCGTCACCAAAAGTTGACGAGCGCTATCGGATATACTCCCCGAAATTGTGGCCATACCGTTTTGCCGGCAATATACTCATTCTGTCTGCTATTGCCGCCGCGACTTTTGGAATTTTTGTTATAAAAAGCAACTTCGTAGCCCAAAAACTTACATCTTTTTCTGATTATTTTATAGAACTCACCACCAAAATGGGCTTTACTGTTGACGACATTTTGGTATACGGACGCAAAAAAACACCGCTAAATGAAATCAATAACGTCATCAACCTCCACCGCGGTGATAACATTTTCGGTCCCAACATTCATCAACTTAAAGCAGATTTAGAACAGCTCCCGTGGGTAAAATCAGCTATCGTCGAACGCCTATACTCACCCAATATTATTAGAATAAATTTGATTGAACGCCAAATTGTAGCCATATGGCAAATTAGAAACAATTTTCATCCCGTCGACATTGAAGGTAAAGTCATTGATACCGACAAAGTACCGCCAACGCCATTACTATTAATCATCGGGCGTAAAGCTCCTGAACATTTACAAGAACTTTTCGATTTAATTAATATCGATGAGGAATTACGTTTGCGCATAAAAGCCGCCAACTTTATATCCGGTCGCCGCTGGAACATTATTTTAGATGATCTCCAAAACGGCATAACGATTAAACTTCCTGCAGAAAATGCCGATACCGCATGGAAACGATTAATAAAATTAAATCAAACTCGTGGAATTCTTAAGCGTAAATTAACCATCATTGATTTAAGATTCGAAAATAAAGTGCTTGTTACCCCAAAAAAGAACACGACAAAAGCAGATTTTGAACGAAAACAAGCACAAGAACACGGAGTATAAATGGAGCTTTTAAAATGAATTCTTTTAACCGACAAACCTTAATTGCAGCTCTTGATATCGGTTCATCAAAGGTATGTTGCATTATTGCCCGTGTCGGCCGAGATCAAAAAATCACCATCGCCGGGTATGGATACAATGCTTCAAAAGGCATTAAGAACGGAACAATTACAGATATCAAACAAGCCACTTTTTCTGTTTGTGATGCAGTTGAAGCTGCTGAACAGATGGCCAATGAACGTGTTGAGCGCATAATTGTCAATATTTCCGGCAGCCGTGTCAAAAGCGTAACCAAACAAGCTACAATCAACCTCAACAAGTCAAAACCGATAACCGAACTTGAAATCAACAAAGTAATGGACAAGGGGATCAATAAGATCAACGTTGAAGACAACGAACTGATTCACTGCCTGCAAACCGGCTACAGACTTGATGGCGGAAAAGAAACATCCGACCCACGCAATCTTTTCGGAGAAACCTTATCTGTTGATGTTCTTCTCGGCATGGTTCCTGAAATCATGTACCGCAATACAAAAACCGTCCTTGACAATTCTCACCTTGAGATTGCCGAAAAAGTTCTATCATCATACGCCTCTGGACTTGCTTGTCTTGTAGATGATGAAAAAGAACTTGGTGCAACCGTAATTGATATTGGTGGCGGTACAACCAGCATTGCAAGCTTCAACCACAAACATCCGGTATATTTTAGCTCAATTGGGGTTGGCGGCAACAATATAACCAACGACATTGCCTGGGGATTGACTACTTCTTTTGCTCATGCCGAAAGGCTGAAAACGCTTCACGGCTGTGCATTTTTGACTTCGCAGGACCAAAATGAAACCATTAATGTTTATCCGGTCGGCGAAGAAGATGACAGCATGATTAAAAAAGTTCCAAAGTCAGAGCTTATCAGTATTATTGCTCCGCGCGTCGAAGAAATGTTCGAACTTGTTGCCCAAAAATTATCTGAAGTCAAAGACATCAACTCTCACCGTATTGTTTTGACCGGTGGTGGCAGTCAATTGTTGGGTATCCGCGAGGTTGCTTCAATCATCTTGGACAAGCAAGTGCGCCTCGGACGTCCTCGTAACATTGGCAATATCCTTGATATTTCAAACTATCCGGTTTTGCAATATCCATCGTTTTCAACAGTAATCGGACTTTTATTGTTTGTCTTAAACTATACCGAGCGCAAACCAACAAAGATTATATCAAAACCGATTAATACCGAAGGCGGTCGGTTCACCAAAATTATGAATTGGCTCAAGCAAAATTTTTAGTTTTGGTAACTAAACCTTAAACACTTTTGCATATCATAACAACAAATGTTATCACTTTTATAATTTTGGAGTAAATCTATGCCAGTTAAATTAGCAGTTCCAGAAACTAATATGATTACCTTAAAACCGCGTATTTCCGTAATCGGTGTCGGTGGTGGCGGCGGAAACGCTGTAAACAACATGATTGTTAAAAAGCTTGAGGGTGTTGACTTTATTGTTGCTAATACCGATGCGCAAGCTTTGGAAAATTCAAAATGTGATCGACGAATCCAACTGGGCATTGAAACTACTCACGGTTTGGGCGCAGGTGCTTGCCCTGAAATCGGACGCGCCGCAGCTGAAGAAGCTCAAGCCGAAATTGAAAAAGAACTTGAAGGTGCCAATATGGTATTTATTACTGCCGGTATGGGTGGCGGTACCGGATCTGGTGCTGCTCCGGTTGTCGCCCGTATTGCCAAACAGAAAGGCATTTTAACCATTGGCGTAATAACCAAACCTTTCCAATTTGAAGGAAAAAAACGTTCTGAAATTGCTGAAAAAGCCGTTGAAGAGTTTATCTCTGCCGTTGATAGTATCATTATTATCCCCAACCAAAATCTCTTCCGCGTTGCTGACAAGACCACAACTTTAGCTGATGCTTTTGTTTTGGCAGATAATGTTTTATACTCAGGCGTTCGCTCAATCACTGACTTGATGATGATGCCGGGGCTTATCAACCTCGATTTTGCTGACATCAAAAGCATCATGCAAGATAAGGGCAAAGCCATAATGGGAACCGGCGAGGCCGAAGGTGAAGGACGCGCTCTGCAAGCTGCAGAACAAGCTTTATCTAATCCTCTGCTCGACAACAGCAATATGACCGGTGCCAAAGGCGTATTAATTAACATTACCGGCGGCAACGACCTTACCTTGTTTGAAATTGACGAGGCAGCCAATCGTATTAAAGAAGAAGTTGACGAGGACGCAAACATTATTTTTGGTTCAAGTTTTGACGATTCGCTCAATGGAAAAATCAGAGTTTCCATTGTCGCTACCGGAATTGATAATTCTCGTATGCCCAAAGCAAAACCGGCTACTCCGATCAGCACAAATTATCTTGAAGAGAGCTATTCTCCAAGCACATCTGTGCCCAACACTCCAAATGATGAATTAGATTCAAACTTGGCAAAATTTGCTGCCAACATTGCTCCGGAAAGCATTGTTGAAGAAAATGTCATTGTCGACGATGCCTCTTATACATCGCCTGTTGTTGAAGAAACAGCCGAACAACCTGTTGCAGAAAATCAAGAACCCATCGCTGTTATTGATGATCTCGAAACCTCTGACGCTGATGCTTCAAATAGTGACAACTCAGCAGTTATTACCGAAATTCCGCAGGCATCTTCCCTGTTCAGTGCTGTCATTAATAAAACCGAACATAACGATGTCGATTCGCAACTGGAAAGTGCTCTTTCTGCACAAAGCAACAGTTTTTCTTCTAAGAATGCTCCAAAATTTACTGAAGAAGAACCGGAATTGTTCGCCAACAATCCGCAAGTTTTCACTCCTGCTCCTAAAGTAGAAGAAAACGAAAAACTTATTGTTAATGAGACCACAGAATACACCCCAACTTTGATTGAGCGTTTTACCGGCTTTTCAATAGCCAAACGCAACCTCAAGAAAAAGATGGAACAAGAACGTCACTATCAAGAACCGGTAACACCGGCAATGGCAGGCAATGATGACGATGATCGCAACAATCTCGACATTCCGTCGTTCCTAAGACGTAAATAATTCATCTTTACATCAAAAAAAGCCGTTCCTTGGGAACGGCTTTTTTATTGCGCATTAAAGATTAGTCTTCAAACTTGTAAAGCTCTTCAACAGAAACCTTCTTTTCGCTGATTGCCGCTTTACTCAAGACATAATCAATCAATTTTTCTTCCATGATTGGTGCCTTCAGAGCTTCAACAGCCTTTGCATTTTTTACATAATAGTCAAGAACGACCTTTTCTTGCCCTGGGTATTTCTTGGCTTCGTTCATAATTGCAGCATTCAAATCTTCTGGCGTCAACTTGATTTCGGCCTTTTCTCCTGCTTCCGAAAGCAACAATCCGAGTTTTACACGACGAGCAGCAATCTTTTTATATTCTTCCATCAACTCTTTTTCAGGAGTATTTTTCTCATGTTCATCGAGTTGATTATGCTTTTTTGCGTGTTCATACTGTTCAGCAATAGCCTTAAACTCAACATCAACCATACCGGCAGGAACTTCAAAATTATAGGCCTTATCCAACTCATCCAAGAGCTGACGTTTTAATTTCAGTTTTGAAGCATGCTCATAATCCTCAGAAATACGTTTTTTAATATTTTCTTTCAACGAGGCTAAATCTTTCTCACCTACAGATTTTGCAAATTCATCATTAACTTCAATTTCCTTAGGCTGGCGAATTGCTTTTACTTCTACGGCAAATACAGCATCTTTACCGGCCAAATTTTTGGCATGATAGTTCTCAGGGAATTTAACTTTAACATCAACCTTATCACCGGATTTTGCTCCGATTAACTGGTCTTCAAATCCCGGAATAAAAGCGCCAGAACCAAGCTCCAACGGATATCCCTCACCTTTTCCGCCTTGGAATTCTTCTCCGTCAACTTTACCGACAAAGTCAATGACAACACTGTCGCCTTTTTGAGCGGTATAAGTAGCATCTTCAACCTTTACGGTCTCTCTGCGAGAATGAACAATGTAGTCCATAGCCTTTTTAACCTCACTCTCCGGCACATCGGCAGTCAATTTTTCAACTTTTATTTTTGAAAAATCACCAAGTTTAATTTCCGGCATCAATTCAGCAGTCATCTCAAATTCAATATCTTTGCCTTCTTCAAACTTATTAATTTTAACATTTGGTTGCATAGCCAAACGCAGCTTGTTTTCTTTAATAACTCCGTTTACCGCATCACTGACCGCTTCATCTAAGGCCTCACCCAAAACAGACGAGCGATATTTTTGTTTCAACATATCTTTTGGCGCCTTTCCTGGTCTAAACCCTGGAATTTTGGTTGTTTTAGCAATCTGCTCCAATTTAGCGTCAACTTTTTTCTCAAATTCATCATTTTCAATGGTTACATTATATTTTTTCTGTAAACCTTCAGCTTTTAATTCTTTAGTTTTCATCTTTTTTATTCTCTTTCACGTTGAAACACAAAGATTGGTGCGGGCGAAGGGACTTGAACCCCCATGACTTACGCCATCAGATCCTAAGTCTGACGTGTCTACCAATTTCACCACGCCCGCACAAATGTAAAGGCATAGTACCCATTTTTTGATATAAATCAAGCCCTAAAAATAAAAAAGTGGATTAACTCGTTAAATTTCAATCAACAAAGAATTATTCGTTTCATAAATTTTCAGTATTTTAATTTTTTAAGATACTTATCAGATTTTTTCCCAAGCCCAAAAATATTTCACCCGATTCTATGAAAATCATTTAATAATTTTTCAATTTTTTTCATAAAAATAAAAAAACGACTCCATAAAGATAATTTTTTAAAAAAAAGAATCACCTTAAATCAATAAATTACACAAAAAAATACAAAAAATTTACAATATTCGTCATTTTTTGTCTTGACAGGCGGGCCAAAATTTGTTACATTGCTCCTACAAACCAATTATTAATAAACTTTTATGAACGCAATTTTACGCCACCCTCGAGATTATCTGTAACAGACACTACAGTGTCCGAAGGTAAGTTAAAAGGTTAAAAATTCAAAAAGATGAAGTACTCAATTTTCCGCCGTCCAAGGGATGGCTTCTAGGCAAAACAGTCTAGAGTATTTTTCAGGCCTCTGTTGTTGACTGTACCTGCCTCATGTGAGGAGGTCGAGAAGAAACACAATCAACAATCAAGGGGCGGCAATCGAAATTTGAAGGCATCATCCCGTCAGCTAGGCCGACAGGCAATCTACTGACGGAAAAAAGAAAGCTTGCCAGAAGTGATGCAAATGGATCCACGTCCCCCGCCGCCTCCCTGCGCGGCTAAACCAAAGGCGACACTAGGACCACTTGACCCGGCCAGCCCACACCGATGAGCGCACCGCCCGGCCACCGCATTGCCCCTCCCTAGGGCACGCATCAGACTTCGCTTTCCACTCCTCCCCCACCTAAGCCTCGGGGAGGAGTTGGCTTTTTAAAGAATAAATTTTTTGTAATAACCACCTCTAAAAATAAAAAGTGGATTAAACCCTTAAATTTTAGTCCACTTCAATTTGCAAATTTAACCTATAGTTCCATTCCAAAATCTATTTTGTTAGTCTTATTTTGAGATCGTTGCTGAAATTGTTCTTTTATGGAAGTTGATATTGTAGACTTGTTAAAAGAACAAAATTCTAATATCTAGTAAGCTACTTTTCTGCATTTGAAGAAGTATAAAACAACAATTATTGCTGTCAAAACCAAACCAAAACAAATTGATTGTTCAATCGGCAACCCAAGCAAAATCGGGGCATAGCCTAAATATGTCGCACAAACAGAAGTAATGAATATAGCAGGAATCATGGCAATCATTTCGTTCTTGTGATGCTCACGCAAATAAAATGCTCCAACCCAGAGCATAATGCTTGCCAAAAGCTGGTTCGCCCAACCGAAATACACCCAAATTTTATTCAAGTCGATAAAAGCCATCGCTGTGGCAACACCGAGAATTATTGCACTCAAGAACAATCTGTTTTTAAGTTTTTTCTGGTCAGATTTTAAGAAGTCCGCACAAGAAAGTCTGGCCGAGCGCAGAGCCGTGTCGCCGGTTGTAATAGCCAGAAAAATAACCGATAAAACGGCGAGCGAGCCGCCCCATTGTCCTAAGAATCCTTTTGAAATTTCCGAAACAACAGCTCCCGCATTGCCTGTTGCCCCCAAAGCTTCGTTTAGGCCGGCAGTTCCGTTATAAAATGCAATCCCGAGTGTTGCCCAAATAAGCGCAATAAATCCCTCGGTTATCATAGCACCATAAAAAACCGGTCGAGCATATTTTTCGTTGGTAATGCATCTTGCCATCATCGGGGATTGCGTGGAGTGAAATCCGCTCAAAGCACCGCAGGCAATGGTGATAAACATAAGCGGAAATATAGGTTTCTCGCCGGGATTTTGGTTTATAACCGACAAGTCGTGATAAAAATCTATTCCTTTGCCAAACAAAACTATCAGCAGCAAAAAGGTAGAGATAATCAAACAAGCGCCAAAAATGGGATAAAAACGACCGATAATCTTGTCAATCGGCAATAATGTAGCCAAGAAATAATATCCGAAAATTATCCCGAGCCAAGCCACAAAAGGCAAACCGGTAGCACTTTCGAGCATATGTGCCGGAGTTTGCGCAAAAATAGAGCCTATTAAAACAAGCAGAAAAACCAATAAAAAAATGAAAAAATAGTGGAATTTATCGCCTAAATATTTTTTTACAAACGCAACAATGGTAGAGCCTTTGTTCCGCATAGACAGTGTGCCTGAGAGCATATCATGCACGCCGCCGGCAAAAATTGAGCCGAATACAATCCACAAAAGACATACAGGACCGTATAATGCCCCCAAAATAGCCCCGAAAACAGGACCAAGTCCGGCAATGTTCAAAAATTGTATCAAAAAGATTTTAGTCGGCTTTAGTGGAACAAAATCAATTCCGTCGGTCATTGTAACGGCAGGAGTTTTGTTTGCGGGGTTTATATCCAAAATTTTTTCTACTACGACGCCATAAATAAAATATCCGCCGATGAGCATTGCACTTGCTAACAAAAATAAAATCATAATTCAATTCTCCTGCTTTTGAATGCTACATTTTTTTTGCTGTTTTTTCAACAGATAAATTTGCTTGCCAAATTGCAATAAATATGTTTTTATCCGCTTAAATTTTGCAATAAATACAAATTGGGTTCAGATATGGCTAATAAAATCAATCCTCGCAAAACTTTTGCGATTATTTCACACCCGGATGCCGGTAAAACCACTTTGACCGAAAAGCTCCTTCTTTTCGGCGGTGCTATTCAACAAGCCGGTGCTGTCAAAGCCCGTGGCGAAAATCGACATGCCCGCTCCGACTGGATGAAAGTTGAGCAGGAACGCGGTATTTCCGTCGCCTCATCAGTAATGAACTTTGAATATAAAGATATTACATTCAATCTTTTGGATACCCCCGGACACGAGGACTTTTCCGAAGATACCTACCGTGTCCTCACTGCTGTCGATTCGGCCGTTATGGTTATTGACTCTGCAAAAGGTATTGAAACCCAAACCAAAAAGCTTTTTGAAGTCTGTCGTTTGCGTAATGTTCCGATTATTACCTTCATCAACAAACTCGACCGCGAAGGCAGAGATCCGTTTGAACTGCTCGACAACATTGAAAAGACACTTGCTTTAGACGTTACCCCTGCCAGCTGGCCAATCGGTATGGGCAAAGATTTTCTCGGTTGCTATGACTTGATAAACGACCAACTTATCTTGATGAACAAAACCGGCGATAAATCACAAATCAATGCTACTATTGAAACCTGTAAAGGCTTAGACGACGAAAAACTGGATAAGCTGTTGCCTCAATACGCCGTATCTAAACTGCGTGAAGACGTTGAGATGGTGCGTGAACTCTGTCCCGCCTTTGACAAACAGGCTTATCTTGACGGTGCATTAACGCCGGTATTTTTCGGTTCTGCCATCAACAACTTTGGCGTTAAAGAAGTGCTTGAAGGTTTGCACGAACTGGCTCCTCAGCCATTGCCCCGACCTGCGGTTGAACGTTCAGTCAACCCCGATGAAAACAAAGTTACCGGCTTTGTATTTAAGATTCAGGCCAACATGGACCCCAAACACCGTGACCGCATTGCCTTCATGCGCATATGCTCCGGACATTTCAAACGTGGCATGACCTTAACTCAGGTTCGTGACGGCAAACCGCTCAAAGTTGCCACTCCGGTCATGTTCTTGGCGCAAGAACGTGAACTGGCAGAAGACGCCTTTGCCGGCGACATTATTGGCATTCCCAACCATGGACAACTGCGTATCGGCGACAGTTTAACCGAAGGTGAAAAACTGCATTTTACCGGTATTCCGAGCTTTGCTCCCGAACTATTAAAATCCGTTCGTTCCCTTGATCCGCTCAAATCCAAACACTTAGGCGATGCCTTAAAACAAATCGCTGAAGAAGGCGGAGCCAGTATTTTCAAACCGGTTATCGGTGCCGAATGGATTGTCGGTGTCGTTGGCGTATTACAGTTTGAGGTTATGGCCGACCGCATTAAAAACGAATTTGGGCTTCCGGTAATGTTTGAACCCACACAATATTATACCGCCCGTTGGGTAAGCTGCGACGATAAAACCGTTTGGAAAAAATTCTCAGACACCAATCAGATGAACTTGGCTCTCGATAACAACGGACAAGATGTCTTTTTGGCCCGCAACGCATGGCATTTAAACAAAATCAAAGAAGATTTTCCCAAACTTGTTTTGAGCAAAACCCGTGAACAAACTTTTTAATTATCTGTTCCACAAGCGATAACCTACATAATCACGCACAGATTTGATTTTGTTGCCATAGATACTGACACCGATTTGTTTATCAAAGTCAATATTTGACAGGTCCGGCATATCAATATCCTCCTCAATCGAATGCGATGAAGCAAATTTATCTAACCAATTTTGCTTCATCCACTTATTGCCGCCTTCAAAAACCTGCAATTTTCCGGTACTATTCCTAACTGCAACCGCCTTGCCGCCATCACCGGCTATAACATCAGGCACTTTCACCAAACACAAACTTAGCCCTCCGCAGATTATGGCAACCATACCCCAATAACGCCATCTGCTACGCCACAAACACAGCCATAACCCTCCGAACACGATTAACACCAATCCCCAGAGCGGGAACGAATATACCTCTGCAATTGCATGTGGTCTTGATGCCACCCAAGCCGTCAATCCATTAATCAAGCCGATTCCCCAACCGGCAACTTTCAACGGTAACCAAGAAATCCCTAACGGCATAGTTATAAACACCAACAAAATCGCCGGCATGATCACAAAACCGATTATCGGTCCGGCTACACAATTGGTAATACTTGTGTATAGCGAAACACGGTTAAAATGATAAATAACCAGCGGCAATGTCGCCAAACTCGCCACTAAATCTGCAACAATAATGCCGATAAAATAAACCATTGCCCCACGCAACAATTTTCTTGTTGTACCAATTCGTTCACCTGCCAAATATCTTTCCATTTTTCTTCCGCATCGTTCATAAAAAGCCACCAACCCGACAACCGCGGCAAACGACAGCTGAAAACTTATATTAATCAACATCTGCGGAGAAATTATCAATATTATCATTGCGGCGATAGCCAACACCCGCATTGATATTGCTTGTCTTTCACACAATACAGCCAACAGCACCACAAAAGTCATAATATAAGCTCGTTGCGTCGGTACTGCCGCACCTGAAATACACAAATATATTGTACTGATAAACATTGCCAGCACTGCTGCTGCTTTTTTGGAATTATATCTCAAGGCCAGTGCCGGAATACACGCCATTACAAAACGCACAAAAAAGAACATTAAACCTGCAAGCATGCTCATATGCAGCCCCGAGATTGACAAGAAATGTGCTAAACCGGAATCCCTGTATGCCGCAATTTGCTCCTGTGTCATCAACTCCCTGTTACCGGTAATAATCGCTGATGCAACAGATGCCTCCTCTAAAGGCAATTTTTCAGCAATCATTGCTGTAACCTCACGCCGCCACTTATTAATGTTGGTTGTAAAAAATCCGAGTTTTTTACTGCAATCTATCTCAAAAACGCCACTGACCACATAACCACCACCATTAATTTTTTCAAAGAAAAGGTTACGATCCGGCTGATATCCTCCCACCAAATTAGCTTTCATCACCGGTGCAACCTCTGCCACTAATTCAACACATTTTCCTACATCAAGCGTCTTATTGTTCGATAAAATCGTTAATCTGTACCGACCTTTTATTTTATCGCCGGCTAAATTTTCCATATTTCCGAGAACGATTCTCGGCCTTCCGCGATAGTTGACATCTCGTTTCAAAATCTGACCGCGAAGATAAACACTCCTCTCTGTAACAACCGGAAGTTGTTGTGATATATAAACAGACCTCAATTGAATATTGGTAAAACCCGCCAATACTACCGCCATCACTGCCAACAACCTCAATACAGCCGGATAATATCTGAAACAATACGTAGCAAACAATGTCCCCTCAATCAATAGCAGTGTTAGCCACAATGATGGTTCACGAGGCAAAATAAAATATATACCGATTCCGATACCGAACAAAACCGGCAACCACGAAAACCATTGACTGCGTTCATCATGCAATATTTTCAGAATTTGCTGCACACTTTTCTCCATATCTTTCATAAATCTAGTCTTATACTAAAATAAAAAAACTGCCAAACATTTCTTTTATGATTTTAATTGAAAAAAATAACCCCGTGTTTTATATTGATTACATAGGAGAACAAACATGAAAATAGCGGTAATTCTTTCCGGTTGCGGCATGATGGACGGGAGTGAAATTCACGAATCCGTATGCACCTTGCTCAACCTTGATAAACAAAAAATTGAATATCAGTGTTTTGCACCCGATATTAACCAATCAAAGGTTGTCAACCACGCAACCCGTGAAACTGTTTCAACCTCCCGCAACATTCTCGAAGAAGCCGCCCGCATTGCTCGTGGCAACATAAAAAACTTAACTGAGTTTAATACGATAGACTTTGATGCTGTTATCTTCCCCGGTGGGAGTGGCGCAGTAACCAATCTTATACAAAACGGGCAAGTCCTGCCTGAAATTTTCCAAATCATCACCGATTGTTATGAAAGCAAAATGCCAATCGGCGCAATTTGCATTGCCCCAATGCTTATTGCCAAAGTTCTCGGACACAATGGCATTACACTTACCATTGGCAATGATACCAAGGTGGCCACAGCTATTGAACAAACGGGTGCTCACCACAAGAACTGTTCTGCTGATGACATTATTATTGACAAACAGAATCTGATTGTCAGCACTCCGGCCTATATGTTAGCTAAAAGTATCAAAGAAATAGACAGTGGTATCAGCAAACTTGTCAAGGCAATAGCATCTTTAGGAAGCTAACATTCCTCTGACAAAAACATGGAGTTTATCAAGCTTGCTCATTTCAGGTTTGGGAGAAATTATTTCCCAGCCTCTTTCCGCCATTATATCAAAATATTTTTTATAAATATCCAACACCAACCGCAAAGAACGCCCCGTCGGTTTATCTAAACCATCAACTATTTTGTACGCCTTTGCATAGTTTTCCCTGGCAACTCGTCCTAATTCCTCACGAGCAATCGCCAAATTTTTATCTACCAAAACCGTTTTGGGATCTTTAGAGGATATTTCTGCTTTATTCAAAAGTTCTTGCGGAATATACAAACGATTATTGTTTGCATCTTCTTTAATATTACGCAAAATATCAGTTATCTGCAAAGCCGTCCCCATACTGGTAGAAAGCTCTTTAATTACTTCTTCATCAGTGCAGCCGAATATTCGCAAAGACAAACTGCTTGTCATTCCACCAACCCCGCGACAATATCCGGTCAACTGTTTCATTGTAGGAGCCTGAACAGGGTTACTAACATTTTTAGAAATGCTCGAAAGCATACTTACAAACTCACTTTTAGGCAATTTGAAACGCATGCAGTTCTTATATATGCACCGCCCTATATCTGTAGCCGGAACCTTCTTTTCAAAAATATTATCAAGTTCCTGCTTCCAGCCTTCCATAATATCCTGCTTTTCTTTATCATCAATTGGACTTTCGACTACATCTTCCAGATGTTTTGCCCAAGCAATTAAAGTATAGAGAGCCTCACGCTTTGCCTTTGGCAACATGCGCACTCCTAAAAACATTCCATATCCGGCTTTATTTCTTATTATTTTACGAATATCATTCATAGTAAAAACCCGTTAGACATGGGCAGTAGTGTACATCTTTTTGCGCTAAAAGGCAACATTTTTTTTCATAGCCTCAATCCATGGCATTACATCACTCAATGCACGTTGGCAATATCTTTCCTTGCGCTCTGCTCCCTTGATCTTTCTATATTTACCATTTGGGGTAACTTCTCCTCTTATATCCGGAAAAATTCCGAAATTTATATTCATCGGTTGATAATCATCAATATTAGTGTCGTCCTGCAAATGCTTTAACATTGCCCCGAAAGCTGTCGTTTCAGGGGGCAATATCGGCTGGCGTCCAAGTACCTCTTCGGCTGCAAAATAACCGGCCAGCAATCCGACTGCCGCACTTTCAACATATCCTTCGCAACCGGTTATCTGTCCTGCAAAACTGATATATGGTTTGCTTTTCAAACGCAAATATTTATCAAGCAAAATCGGGCTTTTTATAAACGTGTTTTTATGAATTCCGCCCAATCTTGCAAACTCGGCATTTTCTAACCCAGGGATAGTTCTGAAAATCTCCTGTTGTGCACCATGTTTCATCTTAGTCTGAAATCCCACCATATTGCGCAACGTGTCTTCAAAATTATCTTGTCTCAGCTGTACCACTGCAAAAGCGTGTTCACCTGTATGAGGATTAGTCAATCCGACCGGTTTCATCGGACCATATAGCAGAGTATCTTGCCCTCTTTCTGCCATCACCTCAATCGGCAAACAACCGTCAAAATAATTTGGCTTTTCAAAATCATGAAATTCGACTTTTTCCGCATTCATCAGTTTTTCAACAAATGTATAATACTGATCTTTTGACAACGGACAGTTAATATAATCTCTGCTGTCTCCTTTATCGTAACGCGACTGATACCACGCCACATCCATATTTATGCTGTCTTTGTAGACCACCGGCGCAATCGCATCATAAAAAGATAACGACTGATGTCCGATCTCATCCAAAATTGCTGCCGCCAACTTTTCACTTGTCAGCGGTCCTGTTGCAATAATCACTCTGCCAAAATTTTCATCTGGCAAACTCTCTAACTCTTCAACACAAAATTCAACATTAGGATTTGCCCGCAGTTTTTGAGTTACATATTTTGCAAACTCATTTCTATCTACTGCCAAAGCACCGCCTGCCGGAACCTTACATTTATCTGCCGCTTCCATAATCAGTGATCCGGCCAAACGCATTTCCTGATGCATCAGTCCCACGGCATTATGCTCCATGTCGTCTGATCTTAACGAATTTGAGCACACAAGTTCTGCGCAATTTTCATTTTTATGAGCCCCCGAAAACTTTTTCGGCTTCATTTCATGAATAATTACTTTTACCCCACGGCACGCCAACTGCCATGCTGCCTCACTGCCGGCCAAGCCTGCGCCTATAATATGCACTTCTGATTGTTTCATATGTTCCTCATCAAAGTTAATATTTAATCTATAAACACTTACCCACCAAAAGTAAATTAGCATTTGTCATTTTATAAAAAAAAATATATCATCAATCCGAAATGAATAGATGTTTTAGATTGATAGTACTGCTTATTATTGTCTTTGCCATAGATACCAAATTATCTATGGCCGCATCTGATATGGAAAAAAGCCTTTTTGGTTCATCCGATTCTTCCAAGAGCAATCCCCTAATACCCAAAATCAGTAAATACCCAACAGATAACAAACAAAAAAATACTACCCAACCTAAATCAACTGCACCCAAAACAGCAAAGACTTCTGCTCCTGCAACAGATACAAGCTCAAATTTGCCCCCAAAAACCAAAACTGCAAAAGCTACAAAACCCAAAACCGATGAATCTCTCACTGAAAAAATCAAGCAGGCAGAAGAAAACATTGAAGACAAAGCAACAGAAAAAGCAAATTCTTGGATAAAAGATACCTGGGTAGAAGATCTAAGCCATACCATCACTGACCAAGCAAAGAAAACCCAAAATGACACTCATTCATCCGATGATTCCGTATCCTTAGAACAACTTACACGAGAAAATCGAAGCATAAACCCCGCAACCGGCAAACCGCGATCTAATGCCGCTGTTTTTGATATTTCCGGTGTCATGTTACGCATGCCGTTATTGCAGGCTCAGACAATACTCACCAACCGCGGTTTCAAGCTGGTATCACAAAAATTTGAAATTCCTAATTTTATCAAATGGCGTTATGAAGAAAAATGTCGCAATTCCGGTATTATCGGTTATGAGCGCATCAACAGTTGCGTAGTAAAAGCTGCAAGAGATACCAACCATTATTTTGTTGAAAGTGCTAAGTTTATTAAAAATGACAGCCGTGAAGAAATCAACATTTGGCTGACCAGCAACTTTACCAACAACAAAGTTTATCGCATTACATACTCTACAGGTATAACCAACATAAATCGCGGAAGCGGGCAAAAAATCAAATATTTACACGATATAAAAACTTACGAATTTTGGCGTCGTATTAACCAAAAATATGGTCCTCCCGATAACAAAGCCGAAATATCCTGGGGAATGGGCAGTGGCAAACCATATCTTCGAGCCATTACCGGCAAATTGTTGCTTGAAGACCCCATGCTACAACAATTAGACTACGACCGTATGGTTCGTGAAGATGCAAATATCATAAACTCTAACATGTATAATTTTTAAGATGATAAACCTTACTGAAATAATCTGCACCCGTATAAGCCATGATTTAATTGGCAACATTGGTGCTTTTGCCAACGCTGTTGAATTGTTGGAAGACGACGACAACGAATTTTTAACCGAAATCAAATCAACTCTAAAATTCAGTTCAACAGTACTGACATCACGACTAAAATTTTTCCGGATGGTATTTGGTTTGAGCAATTCGAACCTCGACAATGCGGAAACCGTCGCCAAAACTTGTACTGACTATATCAAAACACTCAATCCAAATTACCCTATTGAGTTGCACATCAAAGCACAAGACAATCAACACGAACTCAATCGCGTCCTTATGCTCGCCGTTATGACCGTGGCTGACTTGATAATCAAAGGAGGAACTATTGATATTGGCCTAAACCAAAAACAAATTATCGCCAGAGTAACCAGTCCGTCAGCTCTTGCACAAAGCAAAATCGACGCCATCAAAGATATTTTGGATAATAAACTACCGGACAACCTGTCACAATACGCACCGGTTTTCTGTTTACGTAACATGGGGGCTCATATAAGTCTTGATACATCTGATGGACTGATAATGAGTATTTCTTAAGATGAAAAACGACATAAAATATTGCCTTTGGGACGTTGGACAAACCATCTACCCGTACAGCCTTGAGCCTCTGGACAGATGGGCACGTTCACATACTTTACGACCGGAAAAGTATAACGATACTCACAATATACATATGTTTGACTACAAACCATACATGCAGGGTAAAATAAACTTTGATACATTCTGTCAAGACATATGTTTGCAATATGATATTCAGTATGATACCAGTATCAAACCGCAAATAAACAAAGCCCTTCATCGAGGTATCGGCCCCATATATCAGGACACTGTTGACATTATGCACCAACTAAAAAGCGCAAAGATTACCAATTGTATACTGTCAAACGCGCTTCCTATCCTTAGTCACACTGTACCGCTTGAAGACTTAATATCTGCGGAGCATCGTTTCACATCATATGAACTTGGATATTTAAAACCCTCACCTGAGATATTTGAGGCCACACGAGCAAAACTCAGCTGTAATTTTTCTCAAATCATGCTGGTTGATGATAAAGCTGAAAACATCTCCGCTGCTTCAAAACTCGGAATTGTCGGTATTTTATGCCGACACGACAAAGCACCGATTGATCTCCAACAAATTATATCACCATTGATCTCAAAACAAAACACTCGCTAAAGATTTTTCTTGAATTTTGTATATGTTAACGTAATCTGCATAAAATATTATATAATAGGAACTTGACTATGAACTTTAATAAATCCGAACTCAACATAATTTACAGTACAATCAGGCAGTTTATGTATTTTATGGCCACATTTGCTTTTGTACTGCTTGTCAACGTCATAGCCAAGCATTATAAAGCAGCTACATTTGAAGAAAACGGTATAATTGAAAACATGCAGCTGTATATTTTGCTCTCCGCCGGCATAGTCTTTTTCGTCAATACGCTTCATTATCCGCATATGCGTAGCATAAGCTTTCTCTTGGCATCATTTTGCTTTTTTGCCACTTGTCGTGAATTAGACAGTTTTTTTGACAAGTCGGTTCCCGTCATCAGCTGGAAATTTGGCTATTTTTTTCCACTGCTGGCCGGTATTTATGGTTTTCTCACGCTTCATAGCACAATAAAATCATCGCTTCAATTTTTAAGTTCCCAATCTTTTTTTATGATGTGCTGTGCCGTTATTATCATTTTGCCAATCGCTCAATGCATAGGACACCGACCGCTGATTGTTTCTGTTTTGGGCAATCACGATGTTGCCAACATAAAGCAACTATTTGAAGAATGTTGCGAACTTATTGGTTATTTTCTGATATTGTTATCATCTATTGAATACAACATCAATTTTCATAAAAAATAATTCTTGCCATATTGGATTTTTTAGATTAAAAGGATAGCCATATTTACGGTCCCATCGTCTAGTGGCCTAGGACATCGCCCTCTCACGGCGGTAACGCGAGTTCGAGTCTCGCTGGGATCACCATTAAAAAAAGCGACTTAATGTCGCTTTTTTTTATGGTACGGCCGCAATAAAAAGTGCTTTAACGCACTTTTTATAAGGAGACGCAATGAGACTTGCTTTTATGAGCTAGTGTAAACGACGCAAAATAAAAGCATTAGTCGGAATTGAAATTGCGATATTATCGCGAACCTTACGAAGCTAGATACCTAAAAAAAGCGACTTAATGTCGCTTTTTTTATTAGCTCTTACTTGCAATTTCGTCCCAAGTTGACAGACCGATTTTGCTCCAATCCACCGGTATATTATCAACAGCTTTAAGTTCCACATAATAGCTGTCTTTAATATTATCCAACAAGGTTTCAACCACAATTACTTCCGGAGCATGGCGCAACTTTTCACGTACTTCCGGATGTATATAATCCAAAATTATCTTTTGCTCGCTATTGCGCACAAAAATAGCATGATCTTTGCCGTCATAGATTATCTGCGGAGATGCCGGAGCATCAGACTTTGCGCTTATAAAGATATAAAGCTCACCGTCATCACCCTCAGCAACAACAAATTTTTTTTCAGTCGTATATTCGCTCATAAACCGCCTCATTAATATTGATTACTTGGCTTATGAACAATATGCGGTAATGGCTTTTTCTTTGTGCCTTTAGGACTATATTTATTAACAGCATCCAACAATTGCTGCATATTTTTCGGCTGACTTCCACAAGGATAAACTTTTTTCATTTAAGCATCTCCATAATTATTGTTTTATTAGTTCAAATTATATCCTGGTTTCATATCTGTCAATCACCAGTTTACAAGCTGTTCAAGAAATGTATCAACAAAGTCTGCACGGCGGTTTTGATAGTCCAAATAATATGCGTGCTCCCAAACATCAATTGTCAGCAACGGCTTCATTCCATGAGCCAGTGGATTATCAGCATTTGCTGTTTTCATAACTTCAAGCTTTCCGCCATTGTCGACCAGCCAAGCCCAACCGCTGCCAAATTGCCCGACAGCCGCCGCCTTAAAGACTTCCTTAAACTTTTCAACCGAGCCAAAATCTTTTTCCAGACGTTGTTTCATCTCGGCCTTAGGCTCTCCGCCTCCGTTTTTGCGCATTGATTTCCAAAAGAACTCATGATTCCATGTCTGTGCTGCATTATTAAATATTGCGGTATATTCCGGTTTGCCGGCGGTTTTTACGACTATATCAGCCAATGACATATTTTCAAATATAGTACCGATGATAGCTTTGTTCAAATTATCAACATATGTTTTATAGTGCTTGCCGTAATGATAATTGAAAGTCTGCTCAGACACATAAGGTTCCAAGTCCTTCATTTCATAGGGAAGTTTTACCATTTCAAAAGCCATTTTTACCTCCGTTTTTTCAAACATTTTGCCCATTATAAAAAAAAGTTGTTAATAATTGTTAACATCCTCTAAAAAAAGTTAACAATTATAAAAATCGTTTGTATGATAACAACATAAATATATTTGTTGAGGAGGATTTTTACAATGCGCGTTTTATTGGTCGAAGACGATTACGCTGTCTCTCAAAGCATTGAAACCATGCTCAAAAAAGAAGGCATGATTATTGATACTACAGATCTCGGAGAGGATGGACTTGAAATCGGAAAATTATATGACTATGACATTATTATTCTTGATTTAATGCTTCCTGATATCAACGGCTATGAAGTACTTAAACGCCTACGTTCAGCCAAGATTGAAACACCGGTCCTTATTCTTTCAGGTCTGACCGGTCCTGACAAAAAAGTCAAAGGTCTCGGATATGGTGCTGATGACTACCTGACCAAACCATTTGACCGTGCCGAATTGTTAGCCCGTATTCAAGCTGTTGTTCGCCGTTCAAAAGGACACTCCAATTCCATAATTCGCACTGGTGACGTTGAAGTCAACCTTGATACTCAAACCGTCAGCATCAAAGGTGAAAATATGCACCTCACCGGTAAAGAATATGGCATTATGGAGCTGTTATCCCTCCGCAAAGGCTCAACTCTGAATAAAGATCAATTCTTAAACCATCTTTATGGTGGCATTGATGAACCTGAACTCAAAATCATTGATGTCTTCATTTGCAAATTGCGTAAAAAGCTCGAAAAAGCTTCCGGCGGTAAAAACTATATTGAAACCGTTTGGGGACGCGGATACGTATTACGAGATCCTGATGAAAACAAATAATAAAAAAGCAACCGAAAGGTTGCTTTTTTTTATAACACATTTTTAAGCTCTACCGGTTCTGCGACAAATATTATTTACATCAAAACCAAGCTCGTCAATTGCCCGTTGCCATTTGTCATCATCAGGAGTTTTGAACAAAAGCTCCGGTGTAGCCTCAGCAATCAACCATTGATTATCAATAATCTCACTTTCCAACTGTTGAGGGCTCCAACTGCTATACCCCAGAGCAATCAAATTAAATACCGGACCATTACCGAATGCAATATCATTAAGCACGGATATTGAAGAAGATACAGCAAATTTATCGTCAATTGCAATTGTTCCTTCACTTTTATAATCCAAGCTATGCAACACAAAACCTCTGATCTGTTCCAAAGGACCGCCTTTATGTAATATAATCGGTGCAACCGGAGCCAACCCCTTACCACCGATATTAAACTGACTTACTAAATCAGAAAAATAAAATTCCCTAATTTGACGATTCACGACAAACCCCATCGCCCCATCTTGGCTATGAGCACACAGATAGACCACAGATTTTTCAAATCTTTCATCTTCAAGCCCCGGCATTGCTACCAGACATTTTCCAATCAAATAATTACTATCCATTGTCGCACTATACCATTTGTTAAACACTATATTATATAATATCATAAATTTTGATGTTTTTAAACTATTTATAAAAAAGATGATAAAAAAAATTGCAATTTTATTTCTGTGTATTTTTTGTTGTATCAACGGGGTCAACGCCACCGATGCGCAGGATTTTATGCGCGCCAACACCGTCAGCGATCCCGATGCTGATTTTGGCCACACAATAGATCAAATCATTAAAACCGCCAAATTTTTCGATGAAAAGTACCCTGAAAATAAAATAAACGAAGACATGACGGAAGACATTGAAACTCTTTTTCCTAACTTGTCTCCGCAACAAGTAATAAATTTTCAATCTAGGATTCGCGATTACCTTGTCATCTACCGCACCGCTAAAAAAGCCATAGATAAATATAAAGAAGAACTTCTAACCCCAAAAGAACCGCCACTGATTGTCGACGATAGCGAATATTTTGAACACGACAACCAGCCCGATTATGTGCCCAATGATGATGTTGTCGTCATTTCCGATATCAAAACCATAGTACCATACAGCGGCAACAAAAAAGACATTGATTCCTACAATGCCAAAATTATACGTGACGCATACTCTGCCAACAGCAAAGGAGATTTTGATGAGCTTAAATACATTGCCGCCCGCGTAAAATTTAGTGAAATATTGTTTTATGACATCTTATATCCCAGTCCTCTTACCGGCAAAAAGGGAATTGGGCCTTGGTTCAAAAAAGACAAAATATCTTCCCGCATAATAACCTCACAAACCGGTGTCAAAGATTCTCCAAAAATACAAGGTGTTATTGATATTCAATTTCCGCATGACATACTAATAATCGGCAACGACGGTCGTTATCATAAACCTCAAATTTCATTTGCCGGCTCCCAAAACTTAAAAAATTGGAACTTATCTCTTCCTACTCCGTTAAGATTAAATGATGAACATCACAATGACTGGACTGTCTATGCACGCGAGCTTCCAATCCCCGTAACATTTGAGGTTGAAGACCCGGAAAAACCGCTAAACTTAAACGCCAGCATAGTTCTTGATGTTTGTAATGCTGATTTACTTTGCCAAACCGAAAACTTTTCTTCACAGCTAACATTACAGCCGGAATATTCTCGTAGCAGCTCAGTTGATACATTTATAACTCAGCGACACCTGTCTCTTCCGACAGAAACTGATCCATATTTGCAAATTGAAAACATAAAAATCCGCAATCTGCCCAACGTTGGCAATTTTGTAGAAATCAGTTTAATTGCGCACAAAGACATTTCATCATTTGCCATATTTATAGATTCTCCCGATAACATTGCTTTTCAGGCTCCTCGTACCTATATTGATAACAACCGAATCATTGCAAGATTTCTGCCCTTAAACGCCGAAAGTGACCTGCAAAATAAAATCATCGAAATTACGGCCAAACTCAACAACAAATATTCAATCCGTAACGCCTCATTACTACAAATTGATGAAGCCACAGAAAACGCTAATCCACCATTGTTAACCCTAAAATTTATACTGCTCGCCATACTAAGCGGCATTCTTCTCAATTTTACGCCTTTTGTTTTTCCTTTTCTTGCCCTAAAAATTCTGTCATTGACCAAATTCGGGGCTCGTACCAAACAAAATTTGAAAGACAACGCCAAATTCACCCTTAACGGAATTTTTGTTACTACATTTTTATTAGCCGGAATCATAATTTTTATGAGTCGTTCTGGCTACCTCTTCGGATGGGGTATGCAATTTCAGAATGGCACTTTGCATATAACCGCAATTTTCATTCTGCTGTTGCTGTTATTTACCATCAATAACGGGATTGTTTTTATCTTTTCAGAACGTTTGCAAAAATTGGTTACTTCAACCCTTTTCAAAAAAATAAAATATTTTTTAAGCGGTGTCTTTATTGTTGCAATGGCTTCAATCAGCACATCCCCCTATTTGGGTTCAACAATCGGTTACGCTCTCACCGGCACAGCAAGCGATATCTTCCTGACCTTAACAGCTATTGCACTTGGTTTGTCACTGCCATATCTGTTTTTATATCTGATACCTGCACTTATTTTCTTCATTCCTGCACCTGATACATGGATGAAATCACTGAAAAAACTTACAAATTATGTACTTTTAATTGCCATTGTATGGTTATTGGTTATCATAAAAACCCAAACCAGTGCTTGGACATTGATTCGCCTTGTTATTTACCTTGTTTTAGCAAGTTTTCTACTGGCAACACATACAATAAATCAAAAAAATGTCTACGACGACCTTACACCGGATGAAAGCATATTAATGCGCCGAGTATTTACCATAATTTTCATCGGTTTAACATTTGTAGTATACATCATATCAGCACTCGACATATCTCATGCCTTTAATCGTCAGATTAGCCAGACTCCGACTTCAGAAATCAATCTTAACGAGATAAACAGCCGCCTGCAAAAGGGAGAATCAACACTTGTAAATATAAACGCTCCCTGGTGTTTTAAGTGTAAATACAACAACACGATATTAACTTCAGAATCTTTTGCAGAATATATGAAAAAATATAACACCGAACTACTTAATATCAATCTTGCTCATAATCATCAAAAAACGCTTGAATTTATGAAAAAATACCACCGCAGTAACTTACCGCTTAACATCCTGTTTGCTCCACTCGCACCTGATGGTCTTGTATTGCCAGATACTCTTGACGAATATAATATAAAAAATCTTCTTTCAAACTTTGCCTTCAATCAGCCAGAGTCTTAATTGCCTCTCGAGCCAGCGTATCGACACGTTCGTTTTCCGGATGTCCGTTGTGCCCTTTCACCCACACCCAGCGAATTTTGTGTTGCCCCAGCAACTCATCAAGCACTTGCCACAAATCAACATTCTTAACTGCAGTCTTTTTGTTTGCGGTCTTCCAACCGTTTTTTTTCCAGTTCGGCAACCACTCATTAACCCCATCCATCACATACTTGCTATCGGTATAAAGTGTAATATTACACGGACATTTCAATGCCTTCAGGGCGTTGATAACCGCTGTCATTTCCATACGGTTATTGGTCGTTTCTTTTTCGGCACCTGACAGCTCTTTTTCGACATCACGGCAACGTAATATCACCCCCCAACCGCCGGCTCCCGGATTTCCCGAACAAGCTCCATCCGTAAATATTTCAACTCTTTGCATATTACAAGTCTCCGACTACAAACTCGCCAAAAAACTCACCCAGCAACACCTGAGTATCAATTTCCACATCTTCCTTCATTGCTTTGGCTACGAACGAGCGCAAGCGATTTTTCGGCGCATAAATTCTAAAGTTTTTCGGGGCGGTTCCGTCTGCTCCGACTACACCATCCATTAAAAAGTCATCTTCCACATATGGACTCAAGATAATTTCTACAGTTGCAAACTTTACTGAACTCCGTGGCGGCACGCGCAATTCCGGACGAGTAATAATATTCAGCTGCCCTTCTACTCCGGCAATTGTATCCATCTGATTATAATTCAAAAATCTTACTTTGTTATAATCCCCGCCGTCCGAAGTTGTGTTACAAGACAAATACAGCTCACGTGCAATCACATTACTTTCATTATTACCGCGAATAACAAAGCTGATTTTCATGTATTTATCAGGAGGGCAATCAATGCTTGACGGATACAAAATATCGGCTTCGCTGTTTTCCAAAATCTCCAGTTTTTTATCCGTAATCAACAAGTCAATATCAGCCTGCGGACGTCTTCCGAACATTCCTGCCAATACCGAGTACGGAGCCGGCACATTATTTGATCCTGATCTGATATAAAAAGTATTTCCAACCGTTGTCATCAGCGGTGCCAACTCACTCTTGGGAATATATGTTGCTACAAAACCTGCTCCGTTTTCATCAACACTGATAATATGGTTGCGCACTTTATTATGGCTTGGGATAGTACAACCCGAAATTGCGTTTTCCAGCCAGCTCAAAAAACGATGTACATTCTGCACTTTCACTTTGGCTCTTGCCACATCACCTATTTCCACATTGCGAGAGCACTCCACACCCCACACAACAACCCCGCCTTCCGAGTTGCCGAAACCTGAAATACATTTTGCCAAATTGCGGCGATCATCTTTGTGTAAAGAATTTCCGTTTTTTCCCAATGAATCAGCCTGCTTAAAGTCCAAAAACAATTCTTCGCTCTGTGAGTTTACAATAAACTCATCAATCGCCTCTTCACCAAAATATATCAACTTTTGAAAAATATCTTCTGCACGTGACATTATTTGTCTCCCGTTTATTTCAGTTTTTCACACACAGCATCATACTCCATATGCCCGTCAATATTGCCGACCAGAGCATAAGTCGGTTTAGTTGCAAATACTTTTTGCGCTGTTGTCAAAATATCATTGAGCGTAACCGCCTCAATCTTTGCCACTTGTTCATCAACCGGAACATAACGACCGAACAATAAATGTTGACGCGCCAACTTTTCCGCAACTGCCGACGAATTTTCCAACCCCATCAGCATACCGGCTTTCAGTTGAGATTTTGCCCTGTCAAGTTCCTCAACACCTACTTTTTCGTTAGTTATTTTTTTGATTTCATCAATCATGACCGGCATCATCTGATTAATTTGTTCTTTGTCGGTAGCTGCCGAAATCCCCGTAAACCCTGATTGAGTATAATAATTCGGGAAACAATAAACCGAATATACCAACCCGCGTTTTTCTCTGATTTCCTTAAACAATCGTGATGACATTCCACCGCCTAAGATAGAGGTCATCAAAGCCGCAGGATAATACTCATCATCGTGATAGCTAAAGCCGTCAAATCCCAAAATGATCTGTGCTTGCTCGTTATCACGTTTTTCGGCGAAATATCCTCCACAATATTTTTGCTTATCTGCCTTAAAAGATGTTTTTTCCGCAACACCGCCGAGGCGTTTTTCAACCATTTTTACAAAATCATTGTGCTTAATATTGCCCACCGCACAAACCATCATATTATTTGCGGCATAATTACTTTTCATATATCCGCGCAGCTCTTTGGCACCAAAGCTTCTGACCAGCTCCGGCGTTCCCAAAATCGGACGTCCCATCGCCTGCCCCGCAAAAGCCTGCGCCTGCATATAATCAAAAATAATATCGCTCGGGTCATCAGCCGTCTGCTTAATCTCTTGCACGACCACTTCACGCTCTTTGATTAATTCTTCTTCCGAAAACGTTGGACAAGTCATCATCTCAGCCAACACGTCCATTGCCAACTCGGCATCATTTTTGAGCATTTTGGCGTAAAAAGCCGTAAACTCACGCGACGTATAGGCGTTACTTTGCCCACCGACATTTTCGATTGCTTCCGAAATTTCGATTGCCGAACGGCTTTTTGTTCCCTTAAAAACCGTATGCTCTACAAAATGTGAAATTCCGTTAAGCTCCGCCGGCTCATAAGCCGAGCCGGTATTAACCCAAACTCCCAGCGATACTGTTTCATACTGCGGATAATAAAAACTGGCCACTCTCAAACCGTTCTTAAGTTTTGTAACTTCAGGCAACATCTATTCTTCCTCTTTATCACTTTCCCTAACAATATCGGCACCGACACTGCGCAATTTTTCTTCTAACTTTTCATAACCACGATCCAGATGATAGATACGATTAACAATCGTTTCACCCTCTGCGACCAACCCCGCCAACACTAAGGCAAACGAGGCTCGCAAATCAGTCGCCATCACCGGCGCCCCATACAGCTTGTCAACTCCGCGCACAATTGCCGAAGCGTGCCCGTGTACATTAATGTTTGCTCCCATACGCAACAGCTCCGGCACGTGCATAAATCGATTTTCAAAAATTGTCTCCGTAACCATTGAAGCTCCGTGTGCAGTCAACATCAAAGTCAAAAATTGAGCCTGCAAATCTGTCGGAAAACCCGGATAATAATCGGTCATTAAATCTTGTCCGACAAGCTCACAGCCCTCGGCATCAACCACAATTGAGTGTTCTCTTTCTTCAACATTAACACCGGTTTGACGTAACAGCTTTATCGGGGTTTGCAACGTTTCTGCCTGAGCATTTACCAGCTCTATACAGCCACGTGTAATTGCCGCCGCCACTGCATAAGATCCGGCCTCGATTCTGTCGGCAATAATTTTATGAATTGTACCATGCAAACGTTCAACACCTTCAACTTTAAGCACCGACGTATCAATACCGCTGATTTTGGCACCCATAGAATTAAGCATTTTAGCCAAATCACCGATTTCGGGTTCTCTTGCTGCATTTTCAATAATGGTCTCACCTTCAGCTAAAACTGCGGCCATCAAAACATTGCATGTAGCACCGACAGAGGCAATCTTAAACACCAAATGCGCCCCTTTCAAACGTCCGTCAACTTTAGCAATCACATAACCGTTTTTAATTTCAATGTTAGCTCCCATTTGCTCCAAAGCTGACAAATGGATATCCATCGGACGTGCACCGATAGCACACCCCCCTGGCAAAGACAACTCAACATAACCCTGCCGCGCCAACAACGGACCCAAGACATAGTACGAAGCACGCATTTTGCGCACATAATCATATGGCGCAACCAAACTTTCGAACTTCAGCGTGTGATAAGTGTAGCTTTTGCAGGCATTTCCATCGACAATTTCATCGTGGCTCTCTATTTTTGTACCCAACTGTTCCAACAGAGCATTCATTGACTTAATATCCGACAACACCGGCATATTTGTCAGCGTAACCGCTTCATCAGTCAGGAGAGAAGCACAAATCAACGGCAAAGCCGCATTTTTTGCCCCACTGATATAAATTTTTCCTTTAAGCTTGTTTCCGCCCTTAATTCTTAGCCTGTCCATTTTGGCTCTGCTCCTTTTTAGCTTTTAGTTCATCAAGTTCTTTTTGTTGTTTTTTGCGCTTTTCGAGGTTACGTTGCAACATTTTTGCCTCACGTTCAAAACGCTCCTCGGCGCGAGATTTCTTTTTTTCTGCCATAAAAACATTCTCCCCAAATTGCTCTGATTATAGCAACCAAATACTTTGTTAGCAATGATATTTATTGACATTGGGCAAAAAATAAGATACACAACAGGCAAAATAAATTATAAAAACATTATTATATGAAAAAGGATACAACGCTTACAGAAGCTGAACTTCAGCAATTGCGTTCAGACTTGCAAAAGGTTTGTGGCGACCAATACTCGTTGCAAATTATCAAGACACAACGCATTGGTGACATTCACCTTGTGGTAATCACCTACTCGGAAGACGCTGAAGACACCTTCCTTGATTACCGTGATGAGGTACCAAACTCTCCCTACTACTTTCCGTATGAGAGCAGTGTAGGACAACTGCATTACGGTAATATCTTACCAATAGTGGAAAAATTCAAAGAGAATCTACGAGTGATGTACACTTGCAAGAACCATTTTGTGCTTTTCATTGATTATGTAACAAACATCTTTAACTGGCATAGAATGTTTAACGTTCAAGCATATACACGTCACTGCAATCCCTGGGCCTGTTTTTTCTATGAATGTGATGACATCAGAGAATTCATAACACTCATCACCGAAAGTAAAAAAATATGGTTTTGAGCACACCGGGTAACACACAAAAAACGTTGGAAACACAGTTTCCAGCGTTTTTTGTATTTTTCTTGACATTAGACAAAAACATGATATTTTACAGACAATTTTAATTATTAAACTATTATTGAATATGAAAAAGCCTACAGAACAACAAATTGAACAGCTTCGTTTAGACTTGCAGAAAGCCATTGGCGACCATTATCAGGTGCAGATTATCAAGACAGCACGTTTTGGGGGTATCTGGCTTGTTGTAATCACCTTTCCACAAGAGGATTGGTACCTTTTCAAACAACACGTTAATAGTGTACACACCCTACACTCGAACCTCGTTGTCCCCATCACACATGGACGGGGATATTTGCGAGTAATGTACACTTGCCAAGACGATTTTGTATTTTACACTCCTTTCTGCACAAGCATGTTTGAACAGTACGAAAAAGCTGCTGCCAAAAATGAAGTTGTGGTTGATGAAGCCGGTACAGAAGCAACAGGTGCATACCACCACTACTACGGTACGTGTGATTACATCAAAAAACTCCTGCAATTCATCACCGAAACTCCGAGGTTATACTTCTAAGCACAACAAACCACAAACAAAAAACGTTGGAAACACAATTTCCAACGTTTTTTGTATTTAAATAAAAAAACTACTTGATTTTTATTTTTTATATCTGTATGTTCACTACCAGTTATTATGCCGCTATAGCTCAGTGGTAACGCTAAGTAAAAATGACATTGAATGTCATTTTTGTCTGCAAGTTCTTCGGAACATCTTAGCGAAGCAGGGAAGTGACAACAACCGCATTGAGCTTAGATGCCGAAGAACGTCATTGGTAATGACGTGCGAGGAAAAGGCAAGAAGCAGACAAGATAAATATTATTATGCCGCTATAGCTCAGTGGTAGAGCACGTCATTGGTAATGACGGGGTCGTAAGTCCGATTCTTACTAGCGGCACCATTAAAAACGCCTCCCCTTATGGAGGCTTTTTTAATGGTTTCGATCGCAGTTAGAAGCGAACTTACGGGGGCAACGTAAGTCCGACTAACAAGCAACGCCATAGTGTTGCGAAGTTGGACGAGGCGCAAAGCGTCCGAGGTCTTGAGCGTAAGCGAAAGATGCGCTGTGTGAAACGCGCGCACCTTCGTCTAGCGGCACCATTAAAAAAGCCTCCCCTTATGGAGGTTTTTTTAATGGTTCTTCTGTATAAACGGACTAACTCCGTCATTATCCGATAAGTGCTTTTCACGTCATTTGTAGGTGCTAAGCAATTTCTCTTTATCTATCGGACTTAATTAAATTTTAATAGACATATAGTAGAATAATCGACGTTAATAACTACACAGGGGTTATAATGTTAAGAATATTGAGCTATATATCACTTATTTATTTCATTACATCTGATGCTTGCGCTCAAATGGCTCCTGCTAACGTAAATTCAAATAATTCACCGCCTGATACCTTTCAAATAATGCAACAATATGATTTTAATCACGATGGAAAAATTTCGAAAAAAGAGTATGCTGTCTGTGATGGACATACAGGTTATCGTGCCCATTTATCAAATATATATAAAAGCTTAAATCTAGAAAAAAATGACAACATTTCACTCCAACAATATTGGTTTATCGAAATGGTTAACCCTACAAAATATCAGACAGATTTAAAAAATTATTTTGCTTATATGGATAAAAACAGTGACGGATATATATCTACGGAAGAATATCGTAGCTCATTTCAAGGTAATTACATATCAAAATTTGGCTTACTATATGCTGAGATGGTGGATGCCGATCATAATCAAAAAATATCTTTTGATGAATACGTCAATTTTGATTTTACCTCAATTGATTACCCTAGCTTTCACAGTCTAGACTTTAATAATGATTCTTTTGTAACCATGGATGAACTTGATGAATTTTTCAGCGATTTTAAAAAATCGTGGTAATTTAACTAGTAAGTGTTTGTATCTTATCTTCCAACGCTTTACATTCTTGCGCGTGGTTAGTCCGATAATCGCTTTAGTCGCGCACCATTAAAAAAGCCTCCTTCATGGAGGCTTTTTTGTATAAAGGCATCAATATTTTTTACCTTCAGCAAAACAATCAAAGGATTTTGAAATAGCAAAAATTTGAAAAAGAGTTTGCCTTCTTATCATTGCCAGTAGAGGCATAACTTGTAAAAAATATTTTCATCTATTTTTAACCATAATATGTTAAAACCCTTCGGCAAAGGAGGTTGCTAGATGCAAACATACTTAATCGTGGGCAACATTTTTTCGCTGTTTTCTGCTCTTTGTATTGCCATATCTGTAATCAAAAAAAGCAAAAAAGACTTTATGTACTGGCAGATAGGTGATGCCTTGTTCGGTACATTTGCCAACGTAGCTCTTTATGCATACGCCGCACTGGTTATCAGCATCATCTGCTTTGTTCGCAACCTGCTGTCATACAAAAATAAATTGACTAAAAACATAACTATCATCTTGTTAGTTATCAGTGTTATTGTCGGACTATATGCAAATAATCTGGGACTCATCGGACTACTACCGATTATCGCTTCCGCAAGCTACACAATATGCATTTACATTACCAAAACCGAACAGCAAATGCGTTGGGCACTGGCAATAAATCTGCTAATGTGGTTTGTTCACAACATATACGTACAAGCTTATCCTTCTGTCATTGCTGACATTGTTTTATGCTTTTGGACTCTGGTGCAAATTTTCAAAAATCGAAAAAATCTTGACAAATTTTATAAAACAATATAGCCTTTCCCCAACAAATTTAATTATCTACCAATTATTAACAATACTAATCATAAAATTAAAAGCTTATGGGAAATCCTGTAACACCCTTTGATTTTGGTTTTGAACTTGCTACCGAACCAAAATTGAAACCAAACGATTACAACGTAGATGGAAGCAAGTGCGACCAGTGTCCTGTTAGAGAAACTTGCCTATTAGCAAGAAAACAACATGCAGATATGTGTTTTGAAGGGCTTCAAAAGGCTTTGACTCAAACAGATGTTTGTCAAAAAGCTCTCAATAAAGAGGTTGTATCAACAGAGGAGGCGGCTCTGCACCTCTACATTGACAGTATGTTACATCATTTGGATGAGTTGACTGACGCTGAAACAAAGCCTCTGGACTTTTTTACTCTTTGGGATATTCGTAGTGATTGTGCTCTGGATATCACAAAGAGTGGTCATCTGACTCCCAAGTATGCCGTGGTATGCCGTTTCTTTGGTCGTCAGGCTGTTGACATACTACGAGGACGTGGATATAACCTTTAAGGTTCAGGTACGCTAAACAAGACAACAAACTCTTGCTAACTCAACTGTTAGCAAGGGTTTGTTGTTTGAATATACATCTCAACCTATCGGTGCTTCCTCACCATTTTCCCAATAAAAAAGAGAACAAGAGTCAGAACTATGCTCAACGGCGTTGTTACCAAAAACGTTTTTGCCCCGACAAACGGATATAACACCAAAAGCGCGATAATAGATACTAAAATTGAGTAAAAACTTGCATTAGAACCAAAATTCTTGCTGGTAATTCCGAGCAAAATTGCCGTTACCGGCAAAATCGCCAGAGCTATGTAAAATATACCCAAATCGACCATTTGCGGAAAAATTAACGTAATTAAAACTCCAAACGAACCAAAAGCCAGAGTTATAAGACGAGCCTTTGCAACACTCTTATTTTTATTTGAAACAAACTCCTTATATATTATTGTAGAACCCGCCACAAACATGCTATCCAAAGACGACGTTACCGTTGCAATAATCGCCGCAAACCCCAATCCGACAAACCAACGAGGAAGTATATTTTCCATCAAAACAAATACCGCTTTATCAGAATTATCCAACCCGGAAAGTGTATTGTAAGCATATATCCCCAAAAACATAACCGCCGCCGTCAGTACAAGTACAATCGGAGCAGAATAAAAAAACGATTTTTGAGCCACACTTGATGACTGAGCAGACATAATCTTTTGCCAGTGGGGAGCTGATGAAACATAAGAAAAACCAAGCATTAATGATGCAATAACAAACCATGCCGTCCCTTTAAAACTGGACGGATTCAATACCTCCGCTGGAGTATCTTTAACCATTTGAACAGCATCAACGCTCAAATAAGCAATGATTGCCATTGTCAAATAAACAGCAAGCATCACCCAAAACTGAACAAAATCCAGAATAATATCAGCCTTAATTCCACCAACCATTGAATATAAAAGACAAACCGCCATAACCACAAACAAAGCCTCAATGTACGGAATATCAAGTACCTGCGACAACAAAATCGTAACCGCCATTGCTTGCAGACCAATCCAAACTGTAAGCAACATCAATTGATATATCGCCATAACAATTCTGTTTTTCTTATCAAACCTAATCTCAAAATAATCAACTATCGTCGAAATATTATATTTACTGCCCAATTGCCTAATTTTCGGAGCCATATAACCAAGCAAAACCACCGCCAACACAAATGTTGTAACATTAACCCAAGCCAAAGCCGTAAAACCTTTATAAGTCTCGCCTATTGACGTAACAACCGCCCCGGCACCAACCAAGGTTGCCACATTTGAACACACCATAAACCACAGAGAAGTCGAGCGTTTGTTAACAAAATAACTTTCAAGATTCTGATTGCGACAAAAATAAAGCACTATGCTAAATAAAATGACCAGATAAATCACTATTGTCAGTAGTATTAAATTCATAAATATTCTCCGAGTTTTATTTGCAATAATCCTGCCACACCCAAATTCTAATGTCAAAATAAAGATGATTTTTATTTTTTGTAAAAAATATAGACAAAACATAAAAATTGTGATAATATTAAGATATATTTAGTAATATTGCCATATAATCAGACCAATGTCTTAAATATAGGAGGTTAAAATGGATGAACTTGAAGATGCTTTGCGCAATGCAGAAAAAATTGTAGAACATATGAACAAACAAGAACAACAAAAAAATGAAGAAAAGAAAAAACAACAATTATTTCAAGAAGAAGAACGTACCTTTAACAGCGGTAAATTTTATAATAACCCCCAAAAGTTTATGGAATATATCCAGAAAGGACACAAACCTACTTTTAACAGTTGTGGCGGAGCTGTAGATCTATCTGTAGGTAATTATGTTGAAGCACCGAATAGGTACAAATACTATAAAAATCCGCATTTTGAAGAAATTTTTAAAATTGCATGCGAAAATGGCTTAGATAAAAAAGATGCAGAACAACTATTTCAATTTGCATTTTCTGCTCAGGCTATTAGTACCTTAGTAGAATTGGGCGGAGCTGATATTCAAAAATATCCAGTAGATAAAATGAATGAACTTTATAGTCAAGTTATTGGCAAAAAAACAGTTCTTACACATTACGTTATCACAGGACCCTACAAAGGAGATATGGACGCTGTTTATGAATGCCTGACAGATAACGTGCTTGCAGAAGGAATCGAAAATTCTGTTCGTGAAATTTTGAAACGTGGCTATGATATAAGTAAATCTCCACAACAGGCTGAAGCACTAAGAACTTTATTGTCACACATAAAGACTCGACATGAAGAAATTGAGCGACAAGAAGCTTTGCGTTTAGCTGAACAAAAAAGAAGAGACGAAGCTCTACGAATAGAACAAGAACAAAAGCGCAATGGTACCTTTTATAAGGTTGATGATGAAAATAAACTAATAACCTACGATCCAAATAAAAATAATCACGGAGAAACCGATAACACAATTAATGAAACAACTGCTAATATGGTTGAGATTGCAAATAAAACCGGATATAACGTTCAAACAACGTTCAATGGAGTAGCTTTCCAAGTACTACCGGGAATGACATCCGACGAGGCTTGCTCTGCATATAATCTTGCATTTAAACGACAAGAGGAAGAAAGACAACGAATAATGGCAGAAACTAGGGAAAAACACTTTCAAGTGAATTATGACGTATACTCTCCTAGAGTACGCCAAAAAGTCATCGATCACCTTCGTGAGATAGATCATCAGTTTAGTCCTAATGACAAGTCCCAAGCCAAACTCTCTCAAGACAAAGACCACAACATCATGTGTACTAATGATGATGGTAGCTTGCGCTGGGTATGGAATCCACGTGATGATGTACTAACTCAATATAAAATACGAGCTGGATGTGCATACAGTGACTTTAGCTATGACGGTCTAACAGATAACAAAATTTCATCACTACGCTACCGAATTGCAAATAAAGCTGATAAAGTTCTTGGCACAAAATTAGCAAAAAAGAAAATCGCTAAGCCACTGAAAAAACTTGAAAAAGCAGCATCCGATAAGCTATTAGGCAAAACAAGAGAATAGAAAAACTTTTTTTGCCAACATCAGCCTCCTCTACTTGAGGAGGCTGATATGTTTTCCCCTATTTTATCAAATATGCATAAAACGCATATATTGCCGACAAACCGACAACCACATATACGATTGAAGCCAAAATCGGCGCAAAACCAAAGATAAACTCTACCAAGTTAAAATTAAACGCTCCGACCAATCCCCAGTTAAGACCTCCGACGATTGTCAAAATCAAGGCGATTTTTTCCCACATTGCAATATTCCTTTCCAAAAATTAACACATCCGTGTATTTAGATATAATATGCAAATTTCAAATTCCAACCCCTTAAAATTTCATCAAACAAAAGAGCCGTTGTCTTCATAAACAACGGCTCTCTCAACAATAATCAAACATTTATCCCTGAATCGGAGTAATAACCAAAAAGGTCATATCGGAATCCTCGTGCGGATACTCATACGGTCCGAACTTGGTGATAAACAACCTCTTGCCTTCCGGCAAAAAAACATTGACCTTGTATAAGTCATGTTCACACTCCAGTGCAGGGATAATCTGGTTTTTATACCTTCCCGATGCCGAATAAATAACCACCAAACACCGATAAATTCCGGCATTCTCAATCAAATATACAGCATCACCACCTGCCTCTTTGATCGGTTTGTCAGGCAACTCGCATAATTTCACGCCGGCATCGTAAATCATTCCTCCGCTCAACATGAACTTTCCGTCTGTAAAATCCTTAATTTCCATGATATAAAATAATTTAATAAGAATAATCTCTGTAGCCGATGATATACATCTAAAAACGATTGTCAATATCTTTAATTACTGGACAAAAACAGCATTTCATGATACACTACTCTAGTAATAATGATTTTAGAGGGTTTTGCTATGACCAGAGAACCATTGCCGCAAGTTTTTAATTTTGAAGTAGAAGCTTTTACAGGACTAAAAAAAGCATGGATGAAAATTAAAAATTCATCTCTGTTTTTAAAATTTCGGCACTCAAGATTTAATCCATATCACAGAAATATTCCTAAAATAAAGGCAGAAACACTGGAAGAAGCCCGAATGAAAGCTCATGCCTTAGCTCTTGAAAACAAAAAGAACGGCAAAAAATTCGATGTTCATTTTACATACAACGGTACACGTTATACCATTGAATCACACGATTTAACCCCTCAGCAAGAATATCAACAGTACGGAGCTGTTTTTCGCGGACATGACGACGTATCTTCTCGCATTCCTCGCAATAGTAAAGGAGAACTTGACCTTTTTGCCGAAGATCCCATAGTAGTTGCCATTGTTCCGATTGAAGGCCCTGGATTGGTCGGACATGCCTGTATGCAATATAAAGATCGTGTAGTTAACCGCTTAGTAACTTCTATCCACACTGATCCCCTATACCCTAAATACGGCAAATATGCCGAATACTATTTCATATATCCCAGTCAACTCGGTATTGATTCTCAAAAATTATTGCGAGCAATGGACCGCCACATCATTAAACACGGGCAAGATAAATACCTTTTCTTTTCAAACAATTGTGCCCGTAACGTCGCCAAAATTTTTAGACAGGTAGGAATCAACGACTTTAAATTTTATGGTTTTAATAAACTCGGACTTGTTTTTACCAACCCTGGCAACAATCCTTTCAATCTTGGCATAAAGGCGTGGTGTTTCAAACACGGCGTCCACGTTCGTCCTGATGAAATGGCAGAATTTGACCGTCGTCATCCGATTGATAATGTCAAAGAACGTCGCGCCCAAGACCAAGAAATCCGTGACCGTTATGATGACTATCGAAAACGTTGGGCATCAAAAAGTAAACTTGCCTCTGGTCGCAAAAAAACAGCTGAATTTTTTGATGACAATTTTCACACCGACCTTGCAAAAAAAGAAATTCCTCTTAAAGCAAAACTGGTAGAAAAAGCCTTGTCTGACAAGTTTTTTTATAAATAATAAATTACTCCTTTACTTCTAAAATAACTGTGCTAAAAGAAATTCAAACTAAAATTATTAATTTAAAATCATTATGAGCAAACTAATTATTCTTACTATTCAAGCCGCTCCGACAGAAGCATCTGTTAGCGGAGGTGTTGTTATTATTGGAGTTGTTATTTTGTTGTACATTGTCATGCGACTTCTTGTCAACAAGACCGGCCTCAAAGTTTCCTTTAGCGATGCGAATGCTCCGACAGACGGCTCTCGTCCTGAGCCATTACTAAGTAGCATTGGCCCCATAACAGCTATGTCCCCTCGTCTAAGGCTTTTGCCCTTTGCCTCACCCGGTCAATCTGTAAAGCAGGAAAAGTACCAACTGACATATTATTCGCCCATCAGGTGCAAAAATATGACAATGAACGTGTTACCGCGGGCCAAAAGAGGAAAGCCTTATGATCACATTTGTGGAATTGTTATTGATGACAAGTTTGTACTCATGCGAGAAGTTATCATTTCCCTTTACACATTCCCGGGAGATATATACAGCATCATGAAACAGTTGCCTCCGGACTACAAACTTCCATCACCGCAAGATATGGCTGTAGTTCGCGAACTTCTCCCCGAAATCAATTATGTACTCAACGAATTGGGAGAAGTTCAACTTGGCGCAAAGGATCGTTATCTATGCGCTAAAAAGCCTGAAGACAAAGACTACTGCTGTTTTGACATGGAAACCGGCAAAGAAACTTACGCCGAATCTGATGACCAGGCATTAGCTATTTTCATAACCCTCCTTCCCAGCACCAACAAACACTAACTAAAAAAGAGCGCAGCCACTTGTGGTCTACGCTCTTTTGGTATTTTCACATCATATTTGATGTCATAACATTTGTCACTCAGACAAAACATACATAAAGGTCAGTCTTTTCTGCCACGCCTTTCAACCTTGGAATCGTTTTTCTTCGGCCTAAAAAACAAATAGCAAACAAAAACCAACACCGCACCACCGCCAATGGCAGTAAGCAATGTTATTACTGAATCCATACAAAATTATAACTGCCTCCTTAAGCAGAATTTGAATTAATAATTATTTGATATTCCATTATTATCTTCAAAAAGCACCAATGTCAAATCTTATGTATAATCTCCAGACTTAGTTTTTTTATACTTAAGAATTTCCGCCACTTCCGTTTTATACTTACCTACATTACTGTAATGCTTAGCCCTAATACTTTTTAAATGATCAATTTTTATATAATTCGAGCTCTCATACATTTTTTTGTTTTGTAACTTTTTATATTCCTCTCTACGCTCTTTAGACAGTCTATCAAACAACTCCTTTTCACGCTTTACAATATATGGCCAAAAATTATAACCATCAATTTTAAAACACTTTCTCATTAGCATATCATGAGTAATCCAATTAGGCTGAATATCCATATACGCAGCATTCTTCAAATACAGCTGCACCCTTTTATCGGTCCTTTCTTCATATATATCATATTTAATATCCATCCATTCATCAAAAATACAATTTGCAACATACTCTTGCTCTTTAGCATTTAACCTTCTATCAGCAGGAATACGTCCATCTCTTACTGCATCTCGCATAAACTTAAAACGATCTGTAAGATATTTTTCATCTTTATCATGCGTGTTATAATTTCGCAACTGTGCAAGGCATTGCGCAATACTTGCCGACATTTCATCCAGACAACATTCAGCATACTTTATTTCCGGACTGTTATAACCGTGCATTCCTGAGAACATATTCAAAAGATGTTGATACTCATGTCGACTAGTGCATCGATATTCATCATTATACAAATCAAGCCACTCTTGTAATTTGCGATTTTCTGAAACAAACTCCCTTATGAAGATTTTATCATTCAGTTGTACTCCCATAGATGGCAGATTATGCACTGTATCACAACCTAAAACATACCTTGCTTTTCCATCATCTCCATAAAAAGCACGTACAGTATCAATTTGTGTTGGAAAAGATATCACGTCTGCCATTTCATCTACAGTACCAACATTATTATCAGTATGGAAATACGTAGCTTTGACAAGTGAAAGCGACACTTTAGGAACACTATTTGTCTCAAAATCAGAACAATTTCGTAACAGGGCAAAACTGGAAACCCCAAGCAGTAAAACAGTTGCAAAATTTTCTATTTTTCTAGTAGTTTTACTCATTATCTCTCCATATGAAAAATTTTACTAAATTTTGCCTCTAATACCATCTTCTCAATATTTTTTTCATTCAGTTTGTCCTTAAGTTTTTGTCCTCCCTTATCATCGAACAAATGTAATTTTTCCATATCTACCTTAATTTTTTTCCCATTTTCACCAGTATAGACCCAAGTACTATCCACAAAATCAAGTTTTTCACAAAAATCACACAAAGACATACTCTTGTTATCAATAACAACATGTGCTTTAGTCAACTCTGGCACTCCCTGTTTAGCAGCAGTATACATCATAGCAAATGTCGAAACACCTACCATCAAGCTAAAAACCCCGAAATTTTTTAACTTCTTTTTCATCCGAGTTGTCCTCTTTTTATACTACACCATTATAACACTTTTTCGATATTTTTGGCAAGATGAATTTTAAAATAAATAGTTAGCAACGCAAAATCTCCGCCGATTTCTATCGACGGAGATTTTCAGAATAGGAAACCTTTAATGGTGCCGGTTAAGTGACTCGAACTTTTCCCCCACGCATTACGAATGCGCCGGAGAAAGACCAACCTGACTAAATGTCTGTTTGGTCAACGACGGGCGAAGTATTGTTAATTTGCTTTGCCGCAACCGCGTGCATAGCAAATGTTACAATACGAGTGACCGAAGCGACTTAGCATTTTTAATGCTTAGGAGCAAGAGTTAGCAACGCAAAATCTCCGTCGATATTAATCGGCGGAGATTTTCAGAATAGGAAACCTTTAATGGTGCCGGTTAAGTGATTCGAACACTCGACCCACGCATTACGAATGCGTTGCTCTACCAACTGAGCTAAACCGGCAATATTCACAAAGCCTCAACCACCTTGATAAAATGGTTACCACGCTCCATAAAATTTTTATAAAACCCGAAACTCGGACTTGTCGGCGTAAACAAAACCGTTCCGCCTCCATTTTTTTGCAACAATTCATAAGCGATTGCAACAGCTTTTTCCAAACTATCCCCCTCTATCAAAGCAACATCTTCACGTTTTACCCACTCATGTAAAGATTTTGCAATTTTGGGGCCTGTTTGATACAATGTTATCACCGCTTTGACTTTATGATTTTTTTCAACACATTGTGCATACTCCGAATAATCCTGCTGATTATCCTGTCCACCCGAAATAAGCACCAAATTTCCCTCAAAGCTATTCACAGCACCGATTGCCGCCTCAGGTGCCGTTGATATACTGTCATTAATAAACATCACACCATTTTTCAATGCTACTTTTTGTAACCTGTGAGGCAATGGCTCAAAATCTTTCAAAGCCTCTGCGGCCGCCTTAACATTAAGCCCTAGTTCATCAATAATACTGAACACTCCGGCCAAATTATCCAGATTATGCGTACCGCTGATTTTCAAATCTTCCAAGCTCAGAACCTTCTTGCCCTTACAATACAAGCTATGTTCTTTTGCATAAAATCCGTCTTCTACATCATACAATTTGCGCCTTTGAGCAAATTTTTCTGTATAATCCATCAGTTGCTTATTTTGAGCATTCACCCAAAAGCAATCATCATCTTTTTGGTTAGCAATCATATGGATTTTATCACGGCAATAATTTTCATGCCCGCTATGCCACTCGCTATGCACATAAAACAAATTTGTAAACATTGCAATATGAGGAGATACTGTCAAATCAGACGCCTGATAACTTGAAATCTCAGCAACCAAAAAATCATAATCACCATCAATCAGTTCAATCAACGGGCGTCCTATGTTGCCTCCTAGCCCAACCTTAAAACCTAACCTGCTCAACATAAACGCCAAGGCACTGACACTTGTGCTCTTGCCCTTTGAACCGCTTATTGCAACTATTTTACAATCCGGATGATTATAGCGGATTTCATTAAGGCATAAATCGGTCACTGTCGTAACCTTTGCTCGATTTTTTACTAATTCCGGTTTATATATACTAACTCCCGGGGAGCGAACAATCACCTCTGCTCTTTCGCAGCCCTTTGCAACATCATCGCCGATATACAAATCACAATTATTGAAACCATCGGGCTTTTCACAGGCAGTATCATTTATTAGCACAAAGCTGTTTGTAACACCATGAGACTTAAGATATTTCAGCACATCTCTACCTTCAGTCCCCAATCCCCAGACCGCCACGGTTTTGTTGCATAAATCAACTAATTTCATTTTTTGTTATCTTCTTTTTTGCTGTCAGATTTGCGTTTTTCAGCCAAGTTATCATCTGTGACAGCCTCATCTTCTGCCTGATGCAAAACCAACTGATTAAACGGAATCTCAATACCTTCTTCATTGAATCGACGATTAATCTCAAATCGCAGTTCACTCGGAATAATCCATCCCTCCCAAATATTACTGCTATAACCACGCAACTCAAAATCCAAGCTGCTTTCTCCAAAATTTTGGAATAACACATATGGTTCAGGCTTTTTCAAAACCTTACGATTTGCAGCCGCACACTCAAGCAATATTTGTTTAACTTTGTTAACATCCGTACCATATGCGACGCCGACTGCAACACTAAAACGTGTCCAATTATTGCCATGCGTCATGTTTGTCACCGAATTTGACAGCAACGTCGCATTAGGAATAATCACACTTGCACGCGAAAATGTTTCAATTTCTGTTGAACGAATGTTTATTTGCTTAATTGTTCCTTCTTCACCATTAATCTTTACCCAATCGCCAACTTTAATCGGACGCTCAAACAACAAGATAATACCGGACATAAAGTTATTTACAATATTCTGCAACCCGAAACCGATACCGACTGACAAAGCACCTGCAACTAGAGCCAGATTACTCAAGTCACCACCCATCACCGTAATCGCCAGCACCACAGATATCACAACGCCAACAAAACCAAACCCCGATAACAACGAGTGTTTGATTCCATCATCCATATCAACGTGAGATAAAATATTATCCTGTAATTTACTGCGCAAAACCTTAAATACTTTTATTGAGCAGAAAAAGACTATAATGCCTAAAATAACAAGGAACAGCGAAATCTCGACACCGCCAACCTTAAAACCGAAAAACAGTTTTTTAACGCTCTGTAACAATATATCTGTTGACACACCCCACAGCGTCAAAATCATCAGCAGTCCGATAATTGTAAAAATCGGATTAATTGTAACATGAAGCCAAAAATCTATTTTCTCCAGCAATGCCTTTTTAGCCCTGAAACGACTACCTCCAAAACTAAACAGTAACAGTCGTCTGATCAGCTCCAATACAGCCTTTCTCAGCACTAACAATATAACCGTAACCAAAACCGTAAACAAAAAACGGTTCACAATAAAACTCGACAAACGCGGATATCCAAATAACGAAATGCAAATAACGACAAATGCCGCAAAACCGGTTATAAATATTGCTCGTAAAGCCCTTTTGTTGCGTGCCTCAATTGCCGCAATTGCATCCGCATCATCTCCTTCTTTCGCCTCGGCAATAACATCTCCCCAAAAGAACATTTTTACAACCCATACGGTACACAAGGCCTTTACTGTGGTAGATATAACCGAAATATAATATACCAGTTCCAAAGAAGAATTTGCTTCATTGGCAATATGTCTCAACATTGCACATATGCCAATCACAAAAAAGCTAAAATAAAAAGCCTTAGTCAGTCTTTTGGCCTTTTCTGTTTCCATATTTACCAGACGCCATTTTGGATTATATGGCGCAAACACTACCCTTATTGCTGCATTAGACAGGAAAATATACAACGAATAATATAACGCACTGATTAAAACTACTCCAAAGAATCCTATCGTCAAAATCTTTGTATGCACAGCCCAAACCAAGAAACCACCCAACAAAACCGCAGGAATTACACCATATGCACAAGCAACAAACATCGCTGCAATCACCTTGGTAAAATATGGAGGAATACCGGTGATATTATGACGTTTATAACCAAGATGGCGAATTATCAACCCTCTCAAAAAGATACCGACAAACAGAGCAACCGCAATCATCAGCACAACCGGTATAACATTTGACTTAACTTTTCCTCTTTCTTCATCTGTCAAATCGCCATACCAAGTCAGAGGAGATTTCAAAATATTAAACCCTAAATTAACAAATTCAGCCGTTGCCCTCAAAAAATTGCTGGGATAAATCATCGGCTCCTGATAAAACATCAAATTGCCAATCAATGCCTGTTTACGCGCACTCGAAATCATCGTAGTCAATTCTTCCGCGCGGTTTACCAACAAATCTACTTCTGCAATTTTACCCTTTTGATATACAAGTTCTTCATTATATTCTTTGCGTTTTTCCGCAATCATAGGGAGTTCTTCTTCACCTTCTTTAGGCATTTCACCCAGTGATTCTATTCTCTTATTCACACTTTTCAAATCAGCATCTATTTGCTTGCGTGCCTCTTGCAATTGTCCGGAAGCAGTACCAAGATATGACACATACTGGCTTATGGTTTTAGCATCAACATTTCCGCCTTTAAGGGCTTCTTCAATATTTCCAAGTTCCACGCCGATATTAACATAATCAATCGTCTGAGGAGCCGCATTGACCACAAATGTACGGGCATCAACCTCTGATGGAATAGTTTCGTTTGTTCTTTGCTCTGCAACATCAACTGCTTTTGCCGACATTGTCACCAATGTCAACATTGTCACAATCAAACAAGCCCATTTTTTCATTTTGTGGTCTCCTACTAATTATTTTGCCCAAAGCTTAGCGATTTTATATGCATTACCGGCCACCCCGAAACGCAAATTATCTGCAACACACCAAAAGCTAAATCCGTTTTCGACAGAAACATCTTGACGCAGACGGCTTACATAAACTTCTATTTCACCCTGAACATCATTCAAAGTCACATACCCGCCGGCAACTTTTTTATCAAAAACAATTACATCTTTTGTCTGCTTCATCATTGAGGCTACTTCATCAACATCAACGTCATTTTCACACTCAACATTAACATAAGCAGCACTCCCGACAAAAGCTGGAATAAAAGCACAGTTCGCATGAACTTTAACATCGCTGTTCAATACTTTTTTAACCTCGGCATTAATACTCCACTCATATTTTGTTTCATCGCCGATAAATTCTTCAACTTGCGGAATAGCATTAAATGCAATCTGCTTATCGAAAACCTTTTGATCATCTGCCAAGCTTTCATTCATAAAAATCTTTCTTGTCTGTGAAAACAGCTCGTCCATCCCTTCTTTGCCATAAATTGAGGTCGAATTATATGTTGAAATAACCAATCGTTTAATTTTGCACTTTTTATCAACCTCAACCAACGGCAACAAAATTTGTGCAACCGTCGCTGATGGCACACTGACCAGATTGCGCTTTGCGTTTTTAATTTCCGCTTCATTCACACCGGCAACAATCATCGGCACATCTGCATCGCTAAAAAAGCAGCCGCTGCAGTCAACAACTTTCACTCCTTTTTCAAGAGCCTTACTGACATATCGTTTTGAGATTTCTTCCGTTGTTGCAAAAATTGCCACACCCACATCGGAAAAATCAAAACCATCAAGATTCAGCACATCGATATCTTCTTCTTCACCAAAAGATGCCTGAGTCCCCAAGACGGCTCTTGGTTCCAACGCTACAACATCTGCCAGACGATATCCTCCGTCTGCCAAAAAATTCAGAACTTCGCGCCCGATACTGCTTTCTGCTCCGACAACTGCAATTTTTGCCATTTTTTCACCTCTCCAATACTATATCCCGCATTTTGCCATAAAATCAAACTTTATTATGTTTTTATTCCAACTCTGCCAAACGTTGAGCCTGATCTTCTGCCAGCAAAGCATCAATAATTTCACCCAACGCATCGCCCGAAACCACTTCATCAAGTTTATACAACGTCAAATTAATTCTATGATCGGTTACGCGCCCTTGCGGATAGTTATAGGTACGGATTCTCTCTGAACGATCACCACTTCCAACTTGCAATTTTCTTCTTTCCGAATACGCACTGTCAATTGATGACTTCTGTTGATCATATAACTTAGCACGTAACTGACGCATTGCCTGTTCTTTGTTTTTGAACTGCGAGCGTCCATCCTGACACTGCACCACCGTTCCGGTCGGAATATGCGTAATACGCACTGCCGATTCTGTCTTGTTAATATGTTGTCCGCCAGCACCTGATGCACGATAAACATCGATTCTTAAATCAGCCGGATTAATTTCAAAATCAACTTCCTCAATTTCCGGCAATACCGCCACCGTTGCCGCCGACGTATGAACACGTCCCTGCGATTCTGTTACCGGCACACGTTGAACACGATGTGCGCCCGATTCGAACTTTAATTTTGAAAACACATCTTTGCCTGTGATACTTGCTGAAGCTTCTTTATATCCGCCCAATCCGTTCTCATTGGCATCGAGTACTTCAAACTTCCATCCTTGCAAAGTTGCATAGCGACGATACATCTCAAACAAAACTGCTGCAAACAACGCGGCTTCATCACCACCTGTACCGGCTCGCACTTCCAAAATGGCATTTTTTTCATCTTCAGCATCTTTAGGCAACAGCAAGACCTTAATTTGTTTTTCGAGTTCAGGCAATTTTTCTTTCAACTCAAAAAACTCGGCTTCTGCCATTTCTTTCATTTCCTTATCAAGGCTGTCATCTTGCATCATTGCTTCAGCATCATGCATATTATCTTCAGCTTTTTTATAAACTTTTATGGCATCAACCACCGGCGACAACTCTGCCAGCTCTTTATTCATCTTAACCATATCATCAGCTGACAACCCCGGCTCGGACAACAAAGCCGAAATCTCATCATAACGGTTTACAACATTGGCCAGATTTTCTGCAAAACTCATTATTTAAGCTCCTTTGCCAAATCATTCAAAGACACGTTTTTCTGCTCGCCGTTATCAAGATTTTTGACAACGACCTCGCCCTTTGCCAACTCATCAGGACCAATGATAACCGCAGCTCGAGCATTAATCTTGTTGGCTCTGACCATACGTTTTTTCATGTTTCCGCTATACCCTTGCTCAACTTTCAAACCTGATAAACGCAGCTTTTGAGCAATCTCAACCGCATTAACATTAACATCATCACAAACCGGTATCACTGCTATCGGACGTTCTGTTTCAACAGGTTTATCCAACAGCATTGCCAATCTCTCGACACCGCACGCCCAGCCGATACCGGCAACATCTCCGCCACCCATCTGAGCAACCAGTCCATCATATCTTCCTCCGGCCAAAACTGTGCCTTGTGCACCAAGTTTATCCGTAACCAACTCAAACACCGTATGTGAATAATAATCCAAACCACGCACCAACCGATTATTTACACGATACTTAATACCGAGTTTATCCAATCCTTCAAGCACCTGCTTGAAAAATTCCTTTGATTTTTCGTTCAAGCTGTCGGCATACAATGGTGCATTTTCGACAACTGCCTTATCACACTCTTCCTTTGAATCCAAAATTCGTAATGGATTACGTTCCAAACGTGCCTTACTGTCATCTGACAACTCGTCATAATGACCGCGCAAATACTCGACCAACTTTGTTCTGTACGCATTACGACTTTCTTCATCCCCCAGAGAGTTAACTTCAACTACTACCTGCCCTTGCAATCCGAGTTTCTCCAAAAACTCATATGCCATCGCAATAACTTCAACATCAGCCTGCGGAACTTCTGCCCCCAACAACTCAACGCCAAACTGCGTAAACTGGCGTTGACGCCCTTTTTGCGGACGCTCATATCGAAACATTGGTCCTTGATAATACATTTTCAAAGGTAGGTTCTGTTGCATTCCGTTTGAAACAAAGGCTCTTATTGCCCCTGCAGTTCCCTCAGGACGCAAAGTCAGACTCTCACCACCGCGATCCTCAAAGCAATACATTTCTTTGGTCACAATATCACTTGTGTCACCAAGATTACGTGCAAACACTTCCGTAAACTCAAAAATCGGTGTTTCAATTTCTTCAAAACCATATTTTTCTACAACACTCTCCCCGATACGGGTAACCAGCTTAGTTTTTTTCTTAGCTTCGCCATATAAATCGTACGTTCCTCTGACACTTTGTGTTTTCATTTCTTTTCCTCACTAAAACAAAAGATGAAAATAGCCCCACATCAGGCTATTTTCATCCTGTTCAAAATACACCTAATGGTTGGCGCTCAACAAACCATCAACACTAATTCTAAGCTTATGATCACGTTTTATCACCGGTGTAAGTTTGCCGTTTACATAAACCTCAACACCCACGTGTTTTCCAACAGACAACAGCAACCCCTTGACATCAGGCAAATGATAGCTGCTACCTGCTTTCATAATCTTGCTTAGATAAATTTTGTTGGCATCTTTAACTTCAACCCACACATCACCTGAAGTAATTTTAACTTCTACACCGCTTTGTTTGGGCTCATCTTCAACATAATTATCCTCGCTTACTACTATTTGGGAAGAATCAGCATTTTCTCCTTCAGCCACAACTATTGTGGGCACCTCTCCTGAATTTGTTGCAACAGTATCACTACTTTCAGGAGCCGGTTGTTCAATCTCACTTTCAAAATACTCAACGGTACCGACCTTTGAATCAACCTCTTCAGCCTTCTGTTCAACAACAATTTCTTCCGGCTTTGCTTTTTCTGATGATGGACTAAACAACATCCATAATCCTGCCAACAAGGCCACCATAACCACGCCAATCAAAACGTATGGTTTACTTGGCACGCTGGCCTCAGATGGCGTTTCTTCTGCCACAAATGTCTGAACATTCTTAGGCTTTACATGTATTTCTTCACGAAACAACTGTGTAATTCTGGTATGATTCAACCCCAAAAACTTTGCATATGAGCTGACAAATCCGGCAGAATAAGGCATTTGCGGCAAAGCGGTATAATTTCCGCTTTCAATTGCTTCCAAATACCCGCTTCTGATACAGAGTTTTTTAGCCACTTCGTCCAGCTCAAAACCCCGCTTTATGCGTTCATTGCGCAAAATGATCCCCACTCTGTCATCATCATTTGGCTCCGGCAACGCCTTTCTGACATTGTTTGCCGGCTTTGTTTCTGACACTTTACGTGCTGTTTTAACAGTTTTTTTGGTATTATCTGCTTCTTTTGTCACCGATTTTCCCCTATATTAAATATTATACACCTTTAACACACATTCTAATAAATTTCAATACCATGATCATGTGCATATGAAATTAATTGTGAACGTACCGACGTTTTTGATAATTTCAACAAATTTTCCACAAAATCAGATACTTCTTTGACATTAATACTACGTATCATACTCTTAACCCGACCAAAAGCCGCCCCGTTTGCCGACAAATTTTTGTACCCCAAACCTATCAGAGCCAGTGCCTCAAGGGGATTCGAGGCCATTTCGCCACACACAGAACAATAAACACCATATTGTTTTGCCTTGTCGACAATTGTTTTCATCACCGACAAAAACGGCACAGACAAAACATCATAGCGCTCCAAAAGTTTTGGGTTTCCTCGATCACACGCAAAGACAAACTGAGCCAAATCATTCGTTCCGACAGATATAAAATCAGCCTTAGGTAAAATTTTATCCAGCTGAAACAAAACCGACGGCACTTCAATCATTAGTCCGACATTGACCTTAGTCGGCAATTTTGCCCCATGCTTTCTTTCTTTTTCCAGTTCCAACAACAATGTTTCTTTGGCATCTTCAAACTCTTCTAAATCAGAAATCATCGGAAACATAACATTCAGCTCATGCCCCGCTGCTGCCTGTAAAAAAGCTTTGATTTGCTGTCTTAGAATAACTCTCCGATCCAACGTAATTCGTATAGACCGCCAACCGATTGCCGGATTAGCCTCCCCGCCATACGCCCAATAAGGGAGCAACTTGTCAGATCCCACATCAAGACTTCTGAATATAACCTTTTTATCTCCGCTTTTATCAATCAAATCTTTATAATAAAAGACTTGCTTTTCGACATCAGGCATTTTTTCCGACGCCATGAACGGAATCTCGGTACGATACAACCCCACCCCGTCACAATTAGTTGCTTTTATATAATCAAAATCCATCGGTAAGCCGACATTAATATACAGTCCGATTTTCTGCTTATCTTTTGTAACTGTTGGCAATTCACGCAAAGCCGCCCATTTTTTTGCCAGTTCGACTTGCTCGGCAGCTTTTTTACGAAAACCTTCTGCAACTTGTTTAGATGGGTTTACATACACCCAACCCTCATTACCGTCAATCGCTACAATTTGTCCGCTATGGATTTCAGTAAACACCCCTTTTATCTTTGACAACACCGGAATATTTAGTGTTTTTGCAACAATTGCAACGTGCATAGTCGGAGTTCCGTCCTCTAAAATCAGCCCGCGAATACGTCGATAGTCATAATCCATTAACTCTGCCGGTCCCATTGTTTGCGCAACAACAATTATATCTTGCGCATCAACATCTTTGGCTTTTTCATCTTCACCCAACAAATATGACAATAAGCGATCCGACACATCGCGTAAATCATGCAATCTTTCCTTAAGATATATATCTTTACTGCCCGAAAGCCTGTTCCACATATCCTCATATGTACGCTCAACAGCAGCTTCTGCCGACAATCCGTTATTTATATTGGCCTCAATTTTATTATACCAACCTTTGTCTTTAGCAAACATTCGATACGCATCCAAAATATCAACATGTTCACCGATTCCAAGTTTAGTCGCATTAAATTTAGTATCAAGATCTGCATTCATCTGCTGATGTGCAACTTGCAATCGCAACAGTTCTTTACTCTTGTCCTCAGCAAAAATATTCGTAACCGACTGGCGGCGTCTGTGTACCACTGCCGTACCGATTCCATACCCTTTACTTAAGCTCACGCCTTTCATTCTGTCTCTGGTTGCCAAACCGCGTGATTTACTGAGAGATTTTTTATATTCTGACATTTCCGGTGATGACATGGTTTCTGCCAAAAACATTGCTATTGTTTCCAGCAAATCGACATCAACATCACTATATTCCGTCGCATTGCAGTGATAAATTGCCAACACACCAACTGTACGATTCCATTGCAAGATTGGAGCTCCCATAAACGACTTATAGTCTTTTCCGATCAGCTCCGAACTTGTCGCATATTTAGGATACGTCCACAAGTTATTTAAGGCCAAAGACCTTTTATCTCCGGCAATCTGCCCGATGATTCCTTCTCCAAAGCGCAAACGTGTTTGTTTATTTTTTGCCTCATCCAACCCATATGTTGCAAACAAATCCAAATAATTTTTATCAACCACTGCATAACAAACCGCCGCATCTGCCTGCATCACTTCTGCAATTGTTTTCAATATATCCGTCAATTTCTGCGCCACATCTGCCGAACTCTCGGTAATCTGTCGCAGTTTTTTCAAAATTCCTAATGCCTGTTTTATCGCCGGTGATTGCATAAAATTGTCCAACTCTGCTAAATTTATGTTGTGATTTTATTTATATTATCTATTATCTAGTTTTATAAAAGCTATTATAAAACGCAAGGAGTAAATAAATGGCTAACAATTATCACCGCGGCGATAAAGATACTCGTCCGTGGGGCACGTGGGAAGTCTTAGATTGCGGAGAACACTTTTGTGTTAAACGTATTAAGGTGATTCCCGGAGCTAAACTATCATTGCAACTGCATCACCACCGCGCCGAACATTGGATTATTGTTAAAGGCACCGCACAAGTTACCCTTGGAGATGAGATTCTCACCAAACACATTGATGATCACATTTTCATTCCGGTTGAAACCAAACACCGCATTGCCAACGAAACAAATCAAGATGTTGAATTCATTGAAGTACAAGCCGGTGACAATTTAGATGAAAACGACATTGTCCGCCTTGAAGATATATACGGACGAGCATAAGATAACAACTCACTACAGGAAAAAACAATGGATTTTATAGATTTAGGATTAAGTGAAAAAACCGTTCAAGCAATCAAGGAAAGTGGAATAGTTACCCCAACCACCGTTCAGATTGACGTCATTCCCGCCATTTTACAAGGTAAAGACATCTTCACCATTGCCCCCGGTGGCTGCGGTAAAACCATTTCCTATGTTTTACCTTTGATTGACATTATCAGCCGTAACGATGGCACCAATATTTTAATCATGACTTCAGATGCCAAAAAATCTGTATTTATTTCTGACACATTGGCACTACTAAACCGCTTTCATGAAGAAACCGGCGACGACAACAATGAACATGAGGCTGATGTCATTATCGGTTCTCCTGATTTGTTGCTGGAATTGGTTGAAGAAAAACGCATTGACCTTTCCAAAATAAACATTTTAGTAGTTGACGACATAAATCTTATTAAAAAGAACAAACAAATCGCCAATATGGAAAAAGTGCTTGAAATGTTACCTGTTGAAAAACAAAACATTGTTTATACCAACCGCCGTTCTCGTGAAACACAGGATATTTTAGACAAGATTCTTAAATCTCCGCAGGAAATTAAAGTCGACAAAGCCAAAGAAGATGAAGCCGAAGGCGCAACCCCAACCCCTCACCACAAAAACTCTGAAGCCCAAATTGACAATGAGGCCGCAGCCCTTGTCGCCAAATACAATACTTTTAATGGGCACACACCAAAGTTTTTGCTAATGCAAGGCAACTTGGCTTCCGGAGATGAATAAAAAAACAATCATTTAAAACCAAAAATCTGTCGATGCCCAAGCACCGGCAGATTTTTTGTATTTGTTAATGTCAACATCTTTTCCAAACACTCACGCAATAGCGATATGCTTTATAAAAACCACGCCAAAAATAATATAAAATTACCGTTACATCAATTACCAAAACAGCAATGTTCCACAGCATATACATACTGCTAAGGGAAACAAATGTTGATAGTATGGCTAATTCAAAAAAATAAAGCCACCATGTACCTGTTGCAACGAAGCTATCTTCGCAATTAACCTCAAAAAGGCCTATTAAAGAAGCTACAAGCAACATCAGCACAAACAGCACCGTGTTGCCCGCAATAGAGGTAATATGAACCCCACACACTGATAGCAGCCAAGGGATAACAACGAACATAACTATTGCGCAACCAACAAAGGGCGCACTGTGCTTCTCCCAAAAGCTTTTCAGCGCATTCTTGGCATCATTTCCAAGAATACCAAACAACTTTACCACGCCAGACCAGGTCTTTTTTAAGAAATTCTTCATAATAACCAATATGTATATAATTAATAATTCTTGCTAATGTTTACATACTATCACAAAATTCCCCCTAATGCAAGCATTTTTGTCATTTTTGTAAAATACGACAAAAAGCCACCCGAAATCGGGTGGCTTTTATTGTTCAACGACAGAAGCTTATTCTGCTGATTCTTGACTTGCGTCTTGTTCAGAGGTCTCGCCTTTTGCCTCGAGTTGAGCTTTTTGAGCCTCTTCACGCAATGCAAGGATTTCCTTGTCATTTTGTGCCGCAACTCGCTTCAAAGAGCGCAAAACCGTACCTGTACCGGCAGGAATCAAGCGACCGACAATGACGTTTTCTTTCAAACCGGTCAGCTTATCAACCTTGCCTTCAACAGCAGCTTCGGTCAATACACGAGTTGTTTCCTGGAACGATGCAGCTGAAATAAATGACTTTGTCTGCAATGAAGCTTTTGTAATACCGAGCAAAATCGGATCTGCTTTTGCCGGTACACCACCTTCTGCAATAGTCTTTTGGTTTTCAGCCTCAAACACATCGCGGTCAACCTGTTCGCCAACCAAGAAGGTCGTATCGTTTGGAACGGTAATTTCAACCTTACGCAACATCTGCGAAACAATAACCTCAATGTGCTTATCGTTAATCTTAACACCTTGCAGACGATATACATCTTGAACTTCCTTGACCAAATATTCAGCCAATTTTTCAACGCCCAATACACGCAAAATATCGTGCGGTGCAGGTGTACCTTCAACCAGCATATCGCCTTTCTTAACAATATCGCCCTCTTGAACAGCCAAGTGGCGTCCCTTCGGAACCAAATATTCAACAGCTTCGCCTTTTTGCGGAACAACTGTGATGCGCTGTTTAGCCTTGTAGTCTTTTCCAAACTCAACCACACCGTCAATATCAGAGATAATTGCCTGATCCTTCGGGTGACGAGCTTCAAACAACTCGGCAACACGTGGCAAACCACCGGTAATATCTTTTGTCTTAGAGCTTTCTCTCGGAATTCTCGCAACGACATCACCGACTTTAACTTCAGCCCCGTTTTCAACAGTCAAAATAGCACCAACCGACAGATAATAACGAACATCTTTTCCGTTATCAAATGTAACTGGTTTGCCTTTGCTGTCTTTCAACGTAATACTCGGTTTAAGATTTGCGGCATTAGCACCTGAGTGCCAATCAATAACTACGTTATCGACAACACCGGTTGTTTCATCAACACGCTCTTCCAAAGACACATTGTTGATAAGGTCAATCCACTCAACTTTACCGGCTTTTTCAGTAATAACCGGAACAGTAAACGGATCCCACTCGGCAACTTTTTGTCCTTTCTTAACCTTAGCACCTTCTTTGACCAAAATTCGCGTGCCGTACGGAACTTTATGACGAGATTTTTCACGTCCGCTGCCATCAACAATCACAATCTCGCAGTTACGTGCCAACACAATACCGACGCCCTCGGCATTAGTAATTGTGTGACCGTTTTCGAGTTTGAGTTCGCCGGCAAACGGAACTTCAACGGTTGATTGTTCTGCTGATTTAGAAGCAGCACCACCAATGTGGAAGGTTCTCATGGTCAACTGTGTACCAGGCTCACCGATTGACTGTGCAGCAATAACGCCGACAGCTTCACCGATATTAACCGGAGTACCGCGTGCCAAATCACGACCATAACAAGCAGCACAAACACCATGCTCGCATTCACAAGTCAAAACCGAACGGATCTTAACTTGCTCAACACCGGCCTTCTCGACCACGTCAACGTCGTTTTCATCAATCAGTTTTCCGGCATGAACCAAAACTTCACCGCTTTCAGGATGAACAATATCTTCCAATATCGTACGACCCAAAATCCGCTCACCGATTGATACGATAACATTACCGCCATCAACAACCGGACGAACAATAATGCCACGCTCGGTACCGCAATCTTGTTCGGTTACAACCACATCTTGAGCAACATCAACCAAACGACGTGTCAAATAACCTGAGTTAGCGGTCTTCAAAGCAGTATCGGCCAAACCTTTACGAGCACCGTGGGTTGAGTTAAAGTATTCCAACACCGTCAAACCTTCTTTAAAGTTTGAGATAATCGGTTGCTCAATAATTTCACCTGACGGTTTTGCCATCAAACCACGCATACCGGCAACTTGGCGCATTTGTGCAGCAGAACCACGGGCACCTGAGTGAGCCATCATGTATACTGAGTTCAAATAACCATTTTCAGCTTTTGAAATGTTTTTCATCATCTCATCAGCAACTTTATCGGTACAAGCAGCCCAAATATCAATTACTTTGTTGTATTTTTCACCTTTGGTAATCAAACCGTTTTGATACTGTTGCTCAAACTCTTTAACTTGCTTTTCTGTTTCAGCAATCAAAGTCTTTTTAGCTTCAGGAACAATCAAGTCATCTTTACCAAAAGAAATACCTGCCTTACAAGCGTTTTGGAAACCAAGAGTCATCAGACGGTCAACAAACATAACTGTTTCTTTTTGTCCGCAGTGACGATAGATAATATCAATGATCTCACCGATTTCTTTCTTTCTGACCAAACGGTTAACAAGTGAGAACGGAACGTTCTTGTCTTGCGGCAAAATTTCAGCCACCATCAAACGACCGGCAGTTGTATCAACAATACCATACTTGTTTTCACCATTTTCATCAATGTACTTGATACGGCACTTAATCTTGCTGTGTAAATCAATATACTTAGCATCAAGAGCTGACAGTACTTCATTATAATCAGCAAAAATAGAGCCTTCACCCTTTAGACCTTCTGCATCATATGTCAGGTAATAAATACCCAAAACCATATCTTGTGTCGGTACAATAATCGGTTTACCTGATGCCGGAGACAAAACGTTGTTTGTAGACATCATCAAAACACGAGCTTCCAACTGAGCCTCAACTGACAAAGGTACGTGAACAGCCATTTGGTCACCATCAAAGTCAGCGTTGAACGCTGTACATACCAACGGGTGTAGGTGAATTGCTTTACCTTCAACCAAGACCGGCTCAAAAGCCTGAATACCCAGACGGTGCAAAGTCGGCGCACGGTTTAACAGAACCGGATGCTCTCTAATCACCTCTTCCAAGATATCCCAAACTTCCGGACGTTCTTTTTCAACCATACGTTTTGCGGCCTTAATTGTAGTTGCATGACCATACAATTCCAATTTTGCATAAACAAAAGGCTTAAACAATTCCAATGCCATCTTCTTCGGCAAACCGCACTGTTGCAATTTGAGTTCCGGACCAACTGTAATAACCGAACGACCGGAGTAGTCAACACGTTTACCCAACAAGTTTTGACGGAAACGACCTTGTTTACCTTTCAACATATCAGACAATGACTTCAGCGGACGTTTGTTGGTACCGGTAATTGCGCGTGAGCGACGACCGTTATCAAACAAAGCATCAACAGATTCCTGCAACATTCTCTTTTCATTGCGGATAATGATATCCGGAGCATGCAATTCAAGCAATCTTTTCAAACGATTGTTACGGTTAATAACACGACGATACAAATCGTTCAAATCAGAAGTTGCAAAACGACCGCCGTCCAACGGAACCAACGGACGCAACTCTGGCGGAATAACCGGCAATACATCCAAAATCATCCATTCCGGCTTGGTGTTAGACTCAATGAAAGATTCAATAATCTTCAAGCGTTTAACCAACTTTTTGCGTTTTGCCTCTGAAGCATTATCTTTCAATTCGGCACGAATGTTTTTGCGTTCTTCTTCCAAATCGATTGAAGCCAAAATTTCTTTAATAGCTTCAGCACCGATACCGGCACGGAAAGAATCTTCACCATATTCATCAATGGCTTCCTGATATTGCTCCTCGCTCAACATCTCATACAATCCGAGAGGTGTCAACCCCGGTTCAATAACGATATAGCTTTCAAAGTACAGAACTCTTTCCAAAGCTTTTACGCCTATATCAGTCAGCATAGAAATACGTGAAGGCAAAGACTTCAAGAACCAAATATGCGCAACCGGAGCTGCCAATTCAATGTGTCCCATTCTTTCACGACGAACGCTTGACAATGTAACTTCAACACCGCACTTTTCGCATACGATACCACGATACTTCATGCGTTTATATTTTCCGCACAAGCATTCATAGTCTTTTACCGGACCAAAAATGCGGGCGCAGAACAAACCGTCTTTTTCAGGTTTGAAAGTACGATAGTTAATTGTTTCCGGTTTTTTAACTTCACCGTATGACCAAGAACGAATTTGTTCAGGAGATGCAATTGAAATTTTGATCTCATCAAAAGAATCTCCATTAGCCGGTTGTTGGCCAAAAAATTTCATAATTTCATTCATATTTTGTTATCTCCCAACTTAAATGGCTTCGTTCAAAAGTTCTACGTTCAAGCACAACGATTTGATTTCTTTAACCAAAACGTTAAATGACTCAGGAACGCCGGCTTCAAATCCTTCTTCACCGCGAACAATAGCTTCATAAACTTTTGTTCTGCCGGCAACATCATCGGACTTAACCGTCAACATTTCTTGCAAGGTATAAGCAGCACCATAAGCCTGTAATGCCCAAACCTCCATTTCACCGAAACGTTGTCCGCCGAATTGAGCCTTACCGCCCAAAGGTTGTTGAGTAACCAAAGAGTACGGACCGACTGAACGAGCGTGCATCTTTTCATCAACAATGTGGTGCAGTTTAATCATATAAATGATACCGACGGTAACTTTACGGTCAAATTTTTCACCGGTACGACCATCATACAAATCAATCTGGCCTGAAGTTGGAAGTCCTGCCATATCAAGCATACGGTTAATATCATCTTCGTGCGCACCGTCAAATACCGGAGTAGCAACCGGAATACCGTTCTTAACATTCGAGATCATCTCAACCTTTTCATCATCGGTCAGTTTTGAAATCTCATTCTTATATTGCTTATCTCCGTAGATTTCTTTCAACTTGTCATTCAGTTGTTTAATGGTCTTTTCACCGCGTTTGTACTGCTCGCACATTTCATTGAGTTGCTTACCCAATTCTTTGGCGGCCCAACCAAGGTGAGTTTCCAAAATTTGTCCGACATTCATACGTGAAGGCACACCCAACGGGTTCAACACGATATCAACCGGTGTACCATCTTCCATATAAGGCATATCCTGCAACGGCAAAACGCGTGAAACGGTACCTTTGTTACCGTGACGACCGGCCATTTTATCACCGGTTTGCATTTTACGTTTGGTTGCAATAAATACCTTAACAGTCTTCAATACACCCGGCAACAAGTCATCACCGCGTTGTACTTTTTCAACCTTATCATCAAAGTGCTTTTGGACACCTTCAACACGTACGTCATAAGCTGCAACAAATTCCTCAACTTTTGACATAACTTTGTCATCTTTAACCACAATCTTACGCCATTGTGATGACGGAACAGCTTCAAAATCTTTTTCTTTCAAAACAGTTTTCTTTGCAATACCCTTCGGGGCATCAACAACTGTCTGACCGATTAACATAGATTTCAAGCGTTCTTCAAAAATCTTACGAATAATCGCAATTTCATCATCACGATCCTTAGCTAATTGCGAAATTTCTTGTTGCTCAATAGCCAAAGCACGCTCGTCCTTTTCAACGCCACGACGTGAAAAGACTTGAACGTCAACTACAATACCCTCAATACCCGGTTGAACACGCAACGAAGTATCGCGGACATCACTTGCTTTTTCACCAAAGATGGCACGCAACAATTTTTCTTCAGGAGTTACCGGAGATTCACCTTTCGGTGTAACTTTACCGACCAAAATATCGCCGGCCTTAACTTCAGCACCGATATAAACAATACCGGCCTCATCAAGGTTCTTCAAAGCTTCTTCACCAACGTTCGGAATATCACGGGTAATTTCTTCTTGTCCGAGTTTGGTATCACGAGCCATAACTTCAAATTCTTCAATATGAAGTGAGGTCAAAACGTCATCACGTGAAACTCTCTCAGACAGCAAAATAGCATCTTCGTAGTTCAAACCGTTCCATGGCATAAAGGCAACCAACATATTTTTACCCAAAGCCAACTCACCCATATCGGTACAAGGACCATCAGCCATAATATCGCCGGCTTTTACTTTATCACCGACTTTTACCAACGGAACTTGGTTAATGCAGGTATTTTGATTTGAACGACGGAATTTTTGCAGTTTATAAATTTCAACACCGACATCGTTTGAGTTCTTACTCTCGGAGCGAACCACAATACGATTAGCATCAACTGCATCAACAACACCGTCATATTTACATACAACTGTCGCACCGGAATCTTTGGCCACGGTTGCTTCCATACCGGTACCGACCAACGGAGCTTCCGAGCGCAACAAAGGCACACCTTGACGCTGCATGTTTGAACCCATCAAAGCACGGTTAGCGTCATCGTTTTCCAAGAACGGAATCAAAGCTGCTGCAACAGACACCAACTGTTGAGGCGCAACGTCAATAAAGTTAATTTCTTTCGGTGTTGCAAACTCAAACTCACCGGCCTTACGGCAAGCAATTGTATCTTTTACAAAGCTACCATCTTCCTTAACTGCGGCATTAGCCTCAGCAATAATATATTTGCCTTCCTGATCTGCTGACAAATAAACAACTTCATCAGTAACCTTGCCGTTTACAACTTTACGATATGGGCATTCAATAAATCCGTATTTGTTGATACGAGCATAGGTTGACAGAGAGTTAATCAAACCGATGTTTGGACCTTCAGGACTTTCAATCGGGCAGATACGTCCATAGTGTGTCGGGTGTACGTCGCGGACTTCAAAACCTGCACGGTCACGAGACAAACCTCCCGGTCCCAAAGCTGACAGACGACGTTTGTGTGTAATTTCCGACAATGGATTGTTCTGGTCCATAAATTGTGAAAGTTGTGAAGAACCGAAGAACTCACGGATAACCGAAGCAATCGGTTTTGCATTTACCAAATCTTGCGGCTTAACATTATTCAAGACTTCAGCGCTCATTCTTTCACGAATAGCTCTTTCCATACGCAACAAGCCCATGCGATATTGGTTTTCCATCAACTCACCGACTGAGCGAACACGACGGTTGCCCAAGTGGTCAATATCATCAACTTCGCCATGTCCGTCACGTAAGTCAACCAAATGCTTAACAATGCGCAAAATATCATCCTTACGCAAAGTATGGCATGTATCCGGAGCCTCATCAAAAGGAATATCCAACGCCGCATTCAATTTAACACGACCAACTGAAGACAAATCATAACGCTCATTGTCAAAGAATAAACCTTTGAACAATAAGTCAGCAGCCTCGTATGTAGCAGGCTCACCCGGACGCATAACACGATATACGTCGAGCAAAGCCTCTTCACGGCAGTGGTTTTTATCAACTTCCAATGTGTTGCGGATATACGGACCGACATTTGTATAATCAATATATAATGTCTTAATCTCGGTAATCTTAGCATCACGGATTTTTTCCAACAATTCGGCGGTAATTTCTGCACCGGCGTCAGCCAAAACTTCACCGGTCTTTTTATCAGCCAAAGCTGTTGCCAAGAATTTACCGATCAGACGATCATCAGCAACCTTATAAAATTCCAAACCTTCATCAGCCAACTTCTGAGCCATGCGCATCGGCAACTTTTTGCCTGTTTCGGCTACAACTTTACCGGTTTTAGCATTAACCAAATCAAAGGTCAACTTCACGCCTTTCATGCGCTCCGGTACAAATTTAACTTTCCACGCTTTTTTATCGGCAACATATTCTTCGGTATCATAGAAGTAATTCAAAATTTCTTCTTTATCCATACCTTTAACTTCGTTGCGGTCAATCTTCTTGCCTGACTTAGCCAACTTCTTCAACTTTTCTTCAGTTTCTTTAGAATATAAAGAATACAGAATAGATGTAATCGGCAACTTACGGCGACGGTCAATACGTGCATATAACAAATCTTTTGAGTCAAACTCAAAATCGAGCCATGAACCGCGATAAGGAATTACGCGGGCAGCAAACAAATATTTGCCGGAAGAAATTGTTTTTCCCTTATCACTGTCAAAAAATACCCCCGGAGAACGATGCATTTGTGATACAACGACACGTTCGGTACCATTAACAATAAAAGTACCTTTGTCCGTCATCAATGGAATGTCGCCCATATAAACATCTTGTTCTTTAATATCGTGAATAGATTTTGCGCCGGTTGATTCGTCAACATCCCATACTACCAAGCGCAAAGTAGCTTTTACCGGAGCAGCATAGGTCATATCACGTTTGATACATTCATCAACGTCATATTTTGGAGTTTCGAGCTCATATTTTACAAACTCCAGTTCGCCTGTTCCTGAAAAATCTTTAATTGGGAAAATTGATTTGAACACTTGATCCAAGCCGAACTCACAGTCTTTTCCTTCAATAAAACTGCGATATGAGGCGGTTTGGACTTCAATCAAACTCGGCATTTCCGATACAGCATCGATTCTGCCAAAGTTTCTTCTTACACGTCTTTTGCTCGTATAAGATTCTTTCATCTTGTACAATCCTCATGGTTATGTTCTGCGACAATACTATCAAAAATTTTTTGAATCCCGACCGCAGAAGGTTGAAAAATATTATTCTTTTAAAAACGGAAAAACCCACCAAACCCGCGGAAAAATGTTCCTCTTGATGAGCAGATAAAATAATTGCATGCAATTCAGTGCGATTCGCACTTTTAAATTCGAGCGGATAATGACTCACATTTTTGATTCTTGCAAGCAAAAAACAAACATCTTTTTAAAAATTTTTACCCCGCCGAAGCGGGGTTTGTTATGGTTCAAAATAATTAACACGCCGGCAACGCGTCTGCGACACTACCTGTGCTCATGCAAAAAGGCGTTACCAAAGAGCCTGTGGGCTCCCCTCTGTCCAGAGGGATCCGCCCGAATTCGTATCCTCCTTTCCATGTTTGCACATCTCGAGGTTCAAGCCTTGCGGCGGGCGATGGACTGAATGGCGTTAGGTGCAAAGCTCATAGAGCCGGGAGGAGATCCAGAAGTCGCACCCATCCTCCCCAAAATAATCTTTTTCATAGTCGAAAAAATTTTTTTGAAGTTAAATAATATTAATAAACACACACGTACGTGTTCCTAGAATTCCAAAATAATAAAATATTGAGCAGATTGTACGCATATTGCCCAAATTTGTCAACAAAAAATTTTAAATCTTTGCTTTTTTCGACAAACAAAAAGCCCCTGCTTTAACAGGGGCTTTTATAAAAATCAAATTAAAGAAAAATTACTTCAATTCAACCTTAGCACCGGCTTCTTCAAGTTTCTTCTTGATTTCTTCAGCTTCAGCCTTAGGAGCACTTTCTTTAATTGTCTTCGGAGCACCATCAACCAAATCTTTAGCTTCTTTCAAGCCCAATTGAGTGATAGCACGGATTTCTTTAATAACGTTAATCTTGTTGTCACCGGCAGCAACCAAAACAACTTCGAATTCGTCTTTTTCTTCAGCGGCAGCAGCACCTGCAGCACCACCGGCAGCAACAGCTACGGCAGCAGCGGCAGAAACGCCCCATTTTTCTTCTAACATTTTTGAAAGATCAGCAGCTTCCATAATGGTCAAGGCTGACAATTCATCTACTAACTTGGCTAAATCGGCCATTTTTTTTCTCCATAAATAAATTAAATTTGTTCGTTAAAAATTACAACACACACAGCACTTAAGCTGCTTCTTTCTCTGAATAAGCTTTGGTAACGCGAGCCAGTTGAGCGGCAGGAGCCTGCAACAAACCGATAATTTTGGCGCGCAACTCGTCCATAGATGGAATGCTTGCCAATCTTTTGATTTCATCAACTGACAAAATACCGGTTCCCATAGCACCGCCAAGGATAACCAACTTTTCGTTTCCTTTAGCAAATTCTACACAAGCCTTGCAAGCGGCGATAGGATCTTTGGCAAACGCAATAGCGGTCGGACCAGTGAACTTATCAGCCAAATCTGCAAACTTTGTATCTTTCAGAGCCAGACGTGTGATGCGATTTTTGGTTACTCTAAAACCGGCACCGGCTTTGCGGATATTGTCGCGTAATTCCGAAACTTCGGCAACTGTCAGACCCTTATAGTGGGAAATAACAACCGATTCGGAATCATTAAACAACTGCTTCAATTCTTCGAGCAACTGTGCTTTTTCATCACGATTCACTTTTCTATCTCCAAATAAAACATAACCCGAAGGCAATGTTTGATTTAATATTTCCACCGCCTTACGGCCGTGGGGTTAATCTGTCCAGGAGAAAAATAAAATTTATCAACTCCCGTCTATGTAGGATATTTAAGGTTACCCACCTACAGTCTTGGACAGTCTCTCGGAAATTTTTCCGAGAATGCGGGACGGACGATAGCCCGCCCCAAACTCTTCATGCCTTGCTTATTGATATAAGCAAAAAACATCAAGCAAGGCGCCACCTCTCAGAAATCTTTAAGGATTGAGCGGATTGCGACGACACTTTTGAGCGCAGTGTACCAAAAACAGTACATAAGCGAAAAAGTGTCAAGCAAGGCGCCAATCATTAAAGATTGGCAAGGTCAACATGCACACCGGCACCCATAGTCGAACTTATGCAAATTTTCTTCATATAAGTTCCTTTGGCACCTGCCGGTTTAGCTTTAATGATAGCATCAATTAAAGTTTTGGCATTTTCATAAATTGCTTCTTCGCTAAAGCTTACTTTACCGATTCCGGCATGAACAATACCGGTTTTTTCAGCACGATATTGAACCTCACCGGCTTTTGCCTTTTTAACAGCACCGGCAACGTCCATAGTTACTGTACCGAGTTTCGGGTTTGGCATCAAACCTTTCGGACCCAAGATACGAGCAACCTTACCGGCCATACCCATCATATCGGGAGTTGCAATGCAGCGATCAAAATCAACTTTACCTGAAAGGATAGAGTCAATCAAATTTTCTGCACCGACAACATCTGCACCGGCAGCTTTAGCTTCATCAGCTTTTTCGCCTTGAGCCAAAACAGCTACGCGAACGGTTTTACCTGTACCATTAGGCAGAGAGCAAACGCCTCTGACCATTTGGTCGGCATATTTCGGATCAACGCCCAAATTGATAGCCAAATCGACAGTTTCATCAAATTTAGCATTGGCGTTTTCTTTAACGAGCTTAACAGCTTCCTTCAAAGAATACAATTTTGACTTATCAATATTCTTATAAAGATTAGTAATTCTTTTTCCTGCCATTGCTCTACTCCACTACCTTAATACCCATTGAAACAGCTTGACCTTTAACCATGTTCATAGCGGCTTCAACTGTTGAACAATTCAAATCCGGCAATTTAGCGGTAGCAATTTCTTTTACTTGAGCCATTGTAATTTGGCCGGCAAAAGATTTGCCCGGTTCTTTAGAAGCGGATTTAACTTTAGCAGCGGTCTTAATATAATAAGCAACCGGCGGCAATTTTGTAACGAAAGTGAAAGACTTGTCTTCATAAGCGGTAATCACAACCGGAACAGGAACACCCGGTTCCATCTTTTGTGTAGCAGCATTGAAAGCCTTACAAAATTCCATAATATTCAAGCCTTTTTGGCCCAAAGCCGGACCAACCGGAGGAGAAGGGTTTGCCTTTCCAGCGGGGATTTGCAGCTTGATTAATCCTAAAATTTTCTTTTTAGATTTAACAGCCATTTTAATACCTCACTTTAGGTTTGTGGTAAGATTATGGCTAATCCCCCACAAGTTATAAATACACGATTCGCGTCTTAAAAGGCAAAAAATCCCTTTAAAACGTTGCCTTTATATACCACAACATTTTATTTTTGCAAGCAATTTCTTCACATTTTTTCCTGCAACAAAAAAGCCCCGAAAAATCGGGGCTTAATTTAACATAAGCAAAAATTACTTTGTTGCTTTGGCTTTTGCCGGCTTTTTAGCAGCTTCAAGCTCTGAAGTACAATGCGGACAACGTGTTGCATTGATGTCAATTGTGGACATGCAATACGGGCATTGCTTTGTTGTCGGAGCAGCAGCTTCGGCATCAGCAGCTTTTTTATCAACTGCAGATTGGATTTTATTCAGAGCTTTAATCAAAATAAATACTGAAAAAGCAACAATCAAAAAGCTGATTAAAGCGTTAATAAACAAACCGTAGTTGATAGCAACAGGATTCTCCCCTGCCGACAAGACCAACTTCAAATCAGAAAAATCAACTTTACCCAACAGCAACCCGATTGGCGGCATCAAAACATCTTTAACCATAGAGTCTACGATTTTACCGAAAGCGGCACCGATGATGATACCGACAGCCATGTCAATAACATTACCGCGCATTGCGAATTGTTTAAATTCAGAGAAAAAAGATTTCAACATTTTGTTTTTCCTTGCTAGTTATTAATAAAAATAAAAAGGTTGGAAAATCACCATAGCAATTTCCAACCTCCAAAAATTCTAGACCTTTTCAACTTGACCAAATTCAAGTTCAACCGGCGTAGAACGCCCGAAAATAGAAACCGACAATTTCAGGCGGGATTTCTCAACATCAACGTCCTCAACCAAACCGATAAACGATGCAAACGGACCGTCGCAAACACGAACTTGTTCACCAATTTCGTACTTAACAATCGTCTGCGGACGCTCAACACCTTCCTCAATCTGCTTGATAATGCGATTTGCTTCCGCATCAGAAATCGGCAACGGTTTATTACGAGGACCTAAGAAATTTGTAACACGAGGAGTATTTCTGATTACCATCCAGGCATCATCAGACATTTCCATTTTGACCAAAACATAGCCCGGAAAGAATTTGCGCTCAGAATTGACTTTTGCACCTTTCTTAACTTCGACAATATTTTCGGTTGGTACCATAACTTCCAAAATTTTGTCTTGCATATTTTTCAATACGGCTTGTTCTTTCAGCGATTCGGCAACTTTTTTCTCCGAACCCGAATATACATGCACGACATACCAACGAGCAGCCATAAACTCTCACTCCTAACCAAAGATTAACTCAACGATAAAGCCGAACAGCTGATCTACACAAAAGAAGAACGCTGCAGCAATAGCCACCAACACCAAAACCATAACTGAAGTCTGAGTAACTTCTTTTTTAGTTGGCCATGTAACTTTTTTAACTTCTTGTTTTACCTGTTTAAAGAACAGAATAGGATTAACTTTTGCCATTGACTTTACCTAAATAAAAACTTTTCGACCCAACGCCCCAAACTCAAATCAGAGGCGCCCTCAAGCCCGAAAATCATCACTAGCAAACTAGAGCCCTGATGATAATCATAGACTCTCGGAATTGAGCATAATAAATAACTTTTAAACCCACATGTCAAGCACTTATTTTTTGCTATCCTGAGTTTTGTTTTGTTACTAACGATTTTTTTATATTGCAAGCACACTTCAAAAAACGTAAACTTCAATAAATTTATAGGAGAACATAATGACAAAAGTAGGTTTTTGCGGAATTTCCGGCAGTGGCATGAGCTCACTTGCTCAAATTTTGAAACTTTCCGGCTATGACGTATGTGGTTCTGACCGCAATTTTGATTTGGGACGAGATTTGACTACCAAAGAAAAAATGGAAAAAATGGGGATTTCCATATACCCCCAAGACGGCTCATGGATTTCACAGGATCTTCAATGGCTTTGTGCCTCAACTGCTGTAGAAGACAGTATTCCAGATGTTAAAGCCGCCAAAGAAAAAAATGTTATCATCAAAACCCGTCCTCAGTTACTGGCAGAGACTTTCCACTCCTACCGTTATGGCATTGCTGTTGGTGGCACCAGCGGCAAAACCACGACCACCGCGATGATTGGCTACATCCTTGACAAAGCCGGCAAAAAACCTTGCATGATTAACGGCGGACTTTTACGCGACTATGAAGGCACCAGTGCCATTCCTAACATTATTTATAACCGTGGCGAAATTTGTGTTGTTGAAGCTGATGAAAGTAACGGCAGCATCGACTTGTATAATCCTTATATTTCGGTAATAACCAACATTTCCGTCGATCACAAAACTTTGGATGAGCTTGCGGTTTTGTTCCAGAACTTTGCCAACCGCACCGAAAAAGCCGTTATCATTAACGATGACTACGAACTTTGCCACAAGCTGAAAATCAGCAAACCTGTACTCAGCTTTTCAACCCACAACCCTGCCGCCGACTTTTATGCCTCAGACATAACCCCTCTCGCCGGTGGTGTACAATACAGCTTTGACGGACATACATATACCCTAAAACTCATTGGAGAATTTAATGTTGCTAACGCTCTTGCCGCCATTGCCACCTGCTCTGCTATGGGACTGGACAAGCATTCAGCCGCCGAAATTTTACAAAATTTCCACGGTACTAAACGCCGTCTTGAAGTAATCGGGCAAAAAAACAACATCACTGTAATCGATGACTTTGCCCACAATCCCGACAAAGTTAAAGCTTCCGTAAGTGCATTGCGCAGTTATGACGGCAGGCTTATAATTATGTTCCAACCGCACGGTTTTGCCCCAATGCGTACAATGGGCAAAGATATTATGGCCGAATTTGCGCACAACTTAAACGATGATGACATATTAATAATGCCCGAAATATTCTTTGTCGGTGGCACGGTTGCCAAAGATATTTCATCACAAGACTTAATCAATCATGCCGCCAGTCTCGGCAAAAAAAATGCTTTTTTTGTTCCCGACAAACCCGCCGCCATGCAAAAAATTCTTGAATTAGCTCATTCCGGCGACCGTATTGTTATCATGGGCGCGCGTGACAATTCACTTACTGACTTATGCCACCAAATATTGGAGAAACTCTAATGCATAAAATCAACTCAGGCGACAAAGTAGCAATCATTGCCCCCTGCGGACAAATCGGCAACATGGACAAGATTACTCCGGCTGTAGAATATATCAAAAGCCTAGGTCTCAAACCGGTATTTGGCAAGAACCTGCTAAACGTCAGACGCTATATGGCCGGAACCGACCGCGAGCGCGCTTCTGATATCAATGCCGCCTTTGCCGATCCGGAAATAAGGGCCATATTCTGTGTCCGCGCAGCTGCCGGCGGCACCAGAGTTCTCCCCTATATAAACTATGAACTTGCACACGCCAATCCTAAGCCGTTTATCGGTTTTTGCGACAACACTGCCATACAATTAGCGCTTTGGCAAAAAAGCAAACTCATCTCCTATGATGGATTTGTTATGGCCTATGATTTTAAGAGCGGATCTCTCGACCAACAAATTAAAACCGACCTCGAAAATCTCATTAACCACAACCTGTTCAAAATAAAATCCGGCAAAACCCTCCAAAAAGGCTCTGCCGAAGGAACCTTGATATGCTCCAACCTTACTGTAATCACACGTATGGCAGGAACTCCTTATTTTCCGGATTTTGCCGACAAAATTCTGCTGTTGGAAGAAGTTAATGAGCCGGTTTATAAAATTGACCTAATGTTACAACAACTCAAACAACAAAAACACTTTGACAAGCTTAAAGGTGTTATTTTCGGACAATTTACCGGCTCAAAAGCCGATGAAGAAGATGGCACGCTTGAGGATTGCCTGCACGACTTTTTGCAAGGCACTAATCTTCCGGCGATTTATGACTTTAATTTCGGACACACCCCCTCTCGTCGTGTTCTGCCTCTCGGAGCAAAAGTTGCTCTCAATGCTGACAAAACAACTTTAGAAATTTTAAAATATTAAATTTCCATACATTAAAAAGGAAAAAATTTACAAATTAACAAAAAAACGTTTTTTGTCAAAACACTTGACTTTCAAATCAATTTATTCTACTATGTTACAAAATTTATTTTTATCCACTATTATTTTTAAAAACTGTTTTTATGGAAAGATATCCTACTTTTTTCATTGGCGAATGCGAAATTCCTCCGAGTGCAGAAGTTACAAAGATGCCTAGTGGTTGCAGAGGTGATGTAATCTATAAAAAAGGTTACTCTTTTCGACTTTTTCTAAAAATGGAGAGAAATGACGAGATGCGATCACATCTTGCTAACCTGCCCCAGCTGTTTACACAGCTTTTGACTGATGAGGATACAATAGTGACAAACGATGAAGAAAAAAGCCTACTAGTTGAGATTTGGGCAATGGCTTTTGCCCGTGAATTTCTGGACAGAGAATTATACCCAACTCCTGACCAGATTGAGAAGGTTTTGTTCAATTATCCTGAAAAGCTTGCTTTCTGGATAGTTCAATTGTTCGCTGGAAAGATTATTCTATCCCTGAATACTCGCGTACGCGAGCATATCCGCAACACGTGGTCTGTCGCAAGCTTTGAATGGGTAAGATCACACATAGCGTGAGCTATTCTGCACCGAAAACGGCCTGCTCAATTATGAGCAGGCCGTTTTACTTTTCACTCTCTACCAAATATTATAGCATTATATACATTAAACCCGCCAAGTCCTCACTCAGCGGGTTTAATCAAAAGCTATTTGGCGCGACATACCTGAATTTTGCCAAAGTAGATTTCAGAAAATTGTACATCCACCTCAAAACACCCTGCTTGTTCATCATTCAGATATACCTGCACTGTTTTTCCATCAGCTGTTTCAATATTGCCGACATAATTCACGCCCGATTCGATACATGTACTTCCGATAACTGTCATTTTATATACCTTATCAGCCTCAAGCTTAGTGCATGGCAGATACATGTCCCAAACAGCCAACACCCAAAAATACACGAACAAATACCCCAATATTGCAGGCACCCACATTTCAGGCAAACCGCAACAAACATTGTCATACACAATATATGCGGTCAACAGCGCGAATATCACGGCAAAAAATCGGTTATATACCTTCTTATTAATGCAGAATCTGATTCTCTGAGAACCATAAACCGCAAAAGCACAAACCAAACACACCAGAAACAAGACGAATCTGGATACATAATAGCCTTCCATACAATAATTATTTAGACATTAAAAATAGAAATAATAAATTCAAACACCCGCGCGGAATATCATATTTCAAGAATTTTGTCAATCTGTTAATTATCTGGTACTTTCCTGCTCATGTGGTTTTATCCGCACTTGACTTACACTATGTGCCTCATCAACCTTATATCCGCGGGGACACAACTGCACCATATTCCATCCGCCATGCGGCTGTTTTACTGCAATCGCCGATACAACTCCGGCTGTTTGAACTCTTCCCTCCGGCGACATTATCTTATCTCCCGGATTAAGTAAAATAAAATACTGTTTTACCGGCAAAGGAAATTTCTGAACACTTAGTGCTTTTCCGAGATTATCCTGCCAAGTTTTTTCATCAACTTTTTTGCCATCAGGAGTCACCAGACTGACACCTTTTGCCCACCTCAGGTCGCTGTTCCATATTGCCGGCTCAACGTTTTTAGCCCCCAAATCGGCACAGTTATACAAATCTTCAATAACCTGCTTAATTCCCTCAGGAGTCTTGTACCAATCAGGATATTTCTTCAAAACACGGTTAAAATCATTTTCATTATCATAAACAACCAAACAATCCCCCGGTTTTAGTTTTTGATTTTCAAATTCCTCTCCTCTCTCTCCCTGCTTCCAACGAGCCAACAAATCAACATCCAAATCATCAGGGTTTGTAAACCCCACAACCTCATCACACGCTGTCGGGATAATAATCCGCGCGCTTTCAGAAGACATACACACATTAGCCTTTCCGTCTTTTAATTCTTTATCCAGCATGTCATAGGTATAAATAGTCATCATTTCCTCACATTTATTTGCATATTGTTATTTTAGCCTAAAAACTTGTGATAATCAACAAATATCATCTCTAAAAAACAAGCCAGCGCTTGACTTTTCAGATAATTAAAATATCATCTCACTCATGATTGAAATCGCTTTTGACAAACATTTAGATCCTTTCTTTAAGGAGCAAGAACATCCCTTATTGGATGTACCTAATTTGCACAACAAAACCTTTGATGCATACATTTCATATGCCCGAAAGGCAATTAAACAGTATCAATCTCAAAAATATTTAATTGCCATATCCGACGACAGTCGTTTTGACACCAACCTCTTGTCATTAGCATTTTTTATTGCCTCCTGTTTAGACAATCAAAATACTGTCGACTGCCTTGTAATTAAAAATAAAAACTATGACAAAGCGTTTGAAAGCTACAAACCTTATATAGCGATTTCGATCGGTATTAAATATGTATTGCGCTTAATAGAAGAACCGGCTGACATCATATACAAAGAGCTTAAATGTCTAAATTATCTAAATTTTTCAATTAAAGAAGATTATGTGCAAAACACAATATGCTACATTTTTAATCCTAAAAACACGTCATCTGTCACAACAAACAACACCTTTGATGCACTTGTTTATGCTGCACTTTATAAAATTCTTGCTCTGACAGAAATTGCAATTCCATTTAATTTAACCATCCAAATAACCGATAAAACCCAAGCCATAAATGCCGAAAAAATTATATCTGCTATATTGCAAAAGGTTTCACCATATATAGCAATTACCAACAAACACACATAAACACAAATCCCTCCGACCAACTGTCGGAGGAATTTGTGTTAATTAGAGAAAACACGTAATCAAGAGATCAAAAACATCCCTTATTGGATGTACCTGACTTATGCAACAAACTCTGTAATACATATTTTCTTCTCATCGGCTCGTATTTGTGCAAGATATCAAATAACTCTTTTTTCAATAAAATATTCCTTTCTACCGACTTTTTTTAACGCAAGTTCTATCCATTTTCACATTCTACACTTTGTGTGGTAATTTGGAGTATATATAAGTACTGATACAATTGGGTAAAATAGAAAGCCCCCACGTCGCCAACCGCATCGGCCACGGAAAAGCTATCAACCCGACGTTTTTCTCCAGTCTTGTGGCTATAATGCCGGCAGCTTTTTCTGCTGACATAAAAAACGGCATCGGACAAGTATTTTTATCGGTAATACGTGATTTCACAAACCCCGGACATATTACACTTATTTGAATGTTTTGTTTCAAATACGCCGCCCTCAAAGCCTCTCCATAGGCTTTAACACACGCCTTACTGGCACTATACGATGGACAAGCCGCCAAACCATGATAGCCGGCTATTGAGCTAAGCATAGCAATTGCTTTAGGCGACGTATCATTTCTACTCTGAAAAATATCAAGTGCCGGATGCACAGTATTCAGCACGCCGAAAATATTTATATTAAAAGTATTATAAACATTCGAAGTTGTTTCCTGCAAAGTTGCCACCCCGGCATTTGCTACAACCAAATTTAATGGAGAAATTTGGTTCGCCTCATAAATCCAGGTTTTAAGAGCATCGGCATCAGTAACATCTAGCACTTTAGTATGAACTGCTGTTCCCTTTTGCAGGCATTTTTGTGCCACCTGCTCCAGACGTTCGGCATTACGACCGCAAATAAAAACATTTTCCGCACCATTTGAGGCATAGTGTACCGCCAATGCCTCGCCAATTCCGGATGAAGCACCGGTTATCAAAATATTTTTAAACTTTGTCATAAATTTTATCCATTGATTGTTAACCTTTTATCCGTATAATAGCAAAAAAAATAATTTAAGGAGAAATTTTTTGAACATATCCAGTATGACCGGTTTCGGACGCTCGAGCGGAAATTGTAAAATAAGCGAAAGCGTTTTTGATTGGGTGTTTGAGGCCAAGAGTGTCAATGCCAAAAATTTTGATTTTAAGATTAGAACTCCGCAAATACTCGAAAACGTATCCGGAGAATTTAAGAGTATTGCTCAAAAATATTTTGAGCGAGGTACAATCAGCGTCAACCTCGAACTAAAAACCGAACAATCCGCCGATAATGTCAAAATAAATAATGATTTGTTAGCCAAACTGCTACTGACATCAAAAGAACTTTGCGAGCATGAAAAACTACAAATGCCCACCATGGGAGAGTTGCTTAACGTAAACGGTGTAATTGAAATTGAGCGCAAAACCTTTGACGATGAAACACTTTCCTCACTCATTGCCGAGCTAAAAGCAGGGTTTGAAAACTGTTGTACTGAATTGCAGCATGAACGTCAGCGCGAAGGCCAAAAAATAGCCCAAGCACTTGACGTGTTGCTGCAAAAAATCAAAAATATTGTCACCAAAATTATCACCAAAGCTGATAATATGCCTGAACAGATTGCTGAAAAACTCAAACAGCAAATTGCCGAATTTTTAGGTGATAACACCAATGTCAGTGAAGACAGACTGGCGCAAGAAATTGTATTTTTAGTCAACCGTGCTGACATCAGAGAAGAAACTGATCGCTTGCAGGCACACATAAAAACAGCTGAGCAACTGCTACAAAGTGGTGAAAGTATCGGACGCAGACTTGACTTTTTGTGTCAGGAACTCAACCGCGAAGCCAACACAACCTGCTCTAAAGCCGCTGATATTGAAATTATCAACTATGGCATGGAACTCAAAACTACAATTGAGCAGTTTAGAGAACAAGTTCAAAATATGGAGTAAAACATGGAAGACGTTATTGATTATTTGCGCAAAAAACACAAAGGTGCAATGTTTTTAATCGAGGCTCCTTCCGGAACAGGAAAAAGCACCATAATTAAAGAACTACTGAAGCATGATGACAAACTAAAATTTTCAGTATCTGTCACCACCCGCGCTCCTCGTCATAACGAGGTCGATGGTGTTGACTACTACTTTATTTCCGATGAACAATACGACCAATACAAAAATAATGACGCTTTTTATGAATATGTAGATTCCCAATACGGCAACCGTTACGGAACCCTAAAATCGGAGGTCGATAAATACCTAAATTCCGGCGAGGATGTAATTTTTGACATTGACTGGATGGGAATGCGCCAAATGAGAGAAAAGGCTCCACAAGATGTTGTTGCCATCTATATGCTCCCGCCCTCAATCAAAGAGGTCAGAAGACGGCTTGAAAAACGTGGAACCGACAGTTCCGAAGTAATTGAAAAAAGAATGCAACTTATAACTGAAAAACTGAAGCATTGGCAAGAATTTGACTATGTCGTAATCTGCGAAAACCCTGAAGATGCATCTGAAAAAATTCGTCGTATTATATCCGGCGAAAGATTAAAACGCTTCCGTAATCAACAAGGCTTGCAAAGCTTTGTTGATGACTTGATGCAAGAAGCAGAAAGCACAAAATGATTGCTTGCTAAAAATACTAATTTTGATTATGCTTTGGCAGTTTAGTAGAGGACTAATATGAAACCGAATTCGATTTTAGGCAAATATCTATCAAGACAAATGCTAATGAGTTTTTTGGCTGTTTTGCTGATGATTATTGGCATTATTATGATGTTCGATATTATCGAATTATTGCGGCGTACTACCAACCGCCCCGATGTCGGATTTGGATTTGTTGTCAAAATGGCTCTGGTAAAAATGCCGCGATCATTTGAACTGGTATTTCCTTTTGTTATGATGATTGCTGCCATGGTAACTTTTTGGAAAGTCAGTCGTTCAAATGAATTTGTAGTCATGCGGGCAGCCGGAGTTTCGGTCTGGGGATTTTTAGTCCCCGTGCTTACCACTGTTTTTGTGGTTGGTATACTCAATATTACGGTAATCAACCCCATCTCCTCATATATGTATGAAGCCTACGAAACCATGAACTATCGTTTCAAAACCAAGAACCCTGATGCCGTGTTGTTTTCAAACAAAGGTTTGTGGATAAGAGAGGCCGGTGAAAACGGCAATGTTTTGGTGTTGGAGGCCAAATCGGTACGCCAAGAAGACGACCTGCTTTTATTACGTACCGTCAGCTTACTTGAAATGAGTCCCAACTCCATGCTACTAAGACGCATTGAAGCCTATGCCGCAGAACTACACAACGATCAAGTTGAGATGAAGGACATAAAAATCTACGAAACCGGAAAACCGACACAACAACTCAATGATTTCAACTACAAAACATCGCTAACACTTGAGCGAATCAAAGAAAACTTTATTGATCCGGAAGCAATTTCATTTTGGAACCTGCCGGAGACAATTGAATTCTATGAAAAATCAGGTTTTTCGGTAGTTCGCCACAAAATGCGCTATTTATCATTGTGGGCATCACCATTTTTGCTGATGGCAATGGTGCTTATAGCAGCAGTATTTTCTCTAAACGGTAACAATCGTCGCGGTGGCGTTATGTATATGATTGTCGGCGGAATAACCACCGGATTTATTGTGTATTTTATGTCACAGATTATTTATGCTTTCGGCGTAAATAATTATATTCCTATTTTATTGGCAGTATGGGCACCGACATTGATTATTACAATGGTAGCAACATCACTACTGCTTCATTTAGAAGGAAATTAACGGCAAAAGAAAAAGTGCTTGATTTATTTTTTGGATTGTGTATTAATCAATCCAGATCTTAGGGGTATAGCTCAGTTGGTAGAGCATCGGTCTCCAAAACCGAGTGTCGTGAGTTCGAATCTTACTGCCCCTGCCATAATAAAAAGACCTACCATTGCGGTAGGTCTTTTTATTATGACCTAACAACCAAAACGCCACCCGTTTCCGAGTGGCGTTATATTGACGAACAGTCAAAATTCACGACATTGAGGCCCTGACTTCCTCGAACAACGCCCTATCGTCCTCACTCACACGATACAGCTCATCGCTGCACGGAAGACCTTCCTCAATCTGGGCATAATGCGCATAGGCCGTTATAACAACCTCACAGCAACAACCATACCGACGACCAAGAGCCTGAGCATAGGCCCACGCAAGCGCAGGAATATCCGTCCCCTTCGTCTTAGTAAACATTTCATTTGCTCGATCTACGGCATCTTTCTTAACTTTTGACATACCTTTTTGATTTTAAATAATACAATACTAATTACGTTTTCATAACTCACTTTACCATAAACCAACGTTTATAAAGATGGAGTAGTATATTGTATTTTAGTATTTACAGAAAAAATAACTACTTGTATTTGTGATATTATTTTTTTGAGAAAATTTGACAAAATGCATTGACATAAACGTTGGTTTATGATAAAAGCTACATACCAAAAAAGCCACCCGTTTTCGAGTGGCTTTTTCTGCAAAAGAAAGAAAACTATTTGCTTGCATCAATCTTGGATTGAATAGCTGTAGGTGCAGATTGAACAGATTCACCATTAATAATCACTGTTGGAACACCTTCGATTTGAATTGTTTCTGCCAATGAATGGTTGCTTTCAAAAGCTGCATTTACTTTATCAGATTTCATGTCAGCTTTCATTTTTTCTACATCGATTCCTACCTTTTCAGCCAACTCATCAACCAACTTATCATCCAATTGTTTCTGAGCGCTGAACAATTCTTTATGCAATTCATTGAATTTGCCTTGTTCATTGGCTGCCAAAACGGCACGAGCTGCATATTCAGAATACTGTGAAACAAAAGCTACCGGTCTGAACAGAACTTTTACATCCGTATTCTTTGCCAACAATTTATCCAATTCCGGATAAAGTCTGCGGCAATATCCACAAGCATAATCATAGAACTCTACCATAACAATCTTAGAATCAGCTGGTCCTTGGAAAGGTGCATTATTCTCAACCAGTTTTGCTTCATTGTCTTTAATCAAAGCTTTGTGTTTAGCTTCTGCCTCATCTCTTAACTTTTGATCATATGCTTGCAAAGCATTAACAACATATTCCGGATGATCTTTCAAAACAGCTTCGACATCAGTAGCTGAAATGCCGGCAGTCTTGTTTGCGCAAGGCAAAAACTCTTTTACCAAAGCAACGGCGGCAACCAAAAGTGCCACGATAGAAATAACAAGTGCTTTTTTCATAATTTATCCCTCAAATTTCGAATTTAATTAAATATACGACAAAGACAATTTAACGAATGATTGATTAAATTACAAGCTAAAAATATTTATTGTTATTTAACCTTTATGTACTATGTTACTAGCACATACTAACGGAGAATATTAATGTTTAAGATCAAAATTTCGCTCTTTCCAAAAACCAAATCTCTTGAAAACAAAATTGACAATTTCCATGATAAAGTCATTGATTCGGCAATTTTGTTTCGCAAAGCCATTAAAGTATTTTTAAGTCAGGACGGCCGTGAAGAATACCGCTCAGTCAACAAACAAATCAAAAAAATCGAACACGATGCCGACGGACTCAGACGCGAAATTGAAAACCAATTATACGCTCAAAACCTACTGCCCAATTTACAGGCCGATGTGTTAGAACTCATTGAAAGCATGGATAAAATCAACAACCAAATCCACGACGTTGTCTACAAATTCCATGTCGAACAACCCGAAATCCCCGAAAATCTCCATCGCTCGGTTGAAATTTTGTGCAAACAAGTCGCCGAATGTTGCGAAAACATGGGAATGGCCTCCCGTGCATTTTTCAAAGACTTAAGCATAGTTCGTGACTACACGCATAAAGTTTATTTGATGGAACAGGAATCCGACCTTACCTGCAATGAAATCAAAAAATCAATTTTTTCTTCTGATCTTCCTCTGGCAAACAAAATTCAACTAGATTTACTAATTACTGAAATTGATCAAATTGCCGATATTGCCGAAGATTGTGCCGATAAACTCCTAATTTTTACTATCAAGCGAGACATCTGATATGGGGGCATTTCTATTTTTTTTAAGTAGCGGACTTTTCCTCGGTTGGTCACTTGGAGCCAACGATGGAGCAAACATTTTTGGTACTGCAGTAGGAACCAAAATGCTGCGTTTTAAGACCGCAGCAATTATCGCTTCTGTTTTTGTGATTCTTGGTGCTGTTCTTGCCGGTGGCGGTGCTGCCGGTACTTTAAACGAACTAGGGAACATAAATGCCCTCCCTGGCGCATTTATGACCGAACTTGCCGCCGCAATCACTATTTACCTTATGGTACGCTCACACGTTCTAACCTCGACCTCTCAGGCTATTGTCGGTGCCATCATCGGTTGGAACATATATAGTGCCAGACCAACAGATATTTCTCTTGTCTCAACCATTGCATCAACATGGATTATTTGTCCGATTCTTGCCGGCACTTTCGCTGTATGCATATACTACCTTACAAAGATATTTCTCAAACTGCACTGCATGTCACTGCTAAGACAAGACACGTATACACGTATCGGACTTATTATTGCCGGAGCATTTGGTGCATACGCTTTGGGAGCCAACAACATAGCGAACGTTATGGGAGTATTTGTAGGAGCCAATATGTTGCATGGTCTTCCATTACCATACGGATTTTCGCTTTCACCCAACCAAGTTCTGTTTATGCTCGGCGCCATTGCCGTAGCAGTAGGCATCTTTACCTACTCACATAAAACTATGGCAACAGTCGGACGCAATATCATGCAAATGAGTCCTATTGCCGCTTGGATTGTCGTCACATCGCAATCATTGGTTTTATTCTTATTTGCCTCTCCCAGCCTGCATAACTTCTTAGCCGCTCATGGACTTCCAACCATTCCTTTGGTTCCGGTTTCCAGCTCACAGGCCGTAATTGGCTCTGTTATGGCCATAGGTTTGATAAAAGGCGGAAGCACAATTAATTGGCATCTAATCGGCAAAATTATCATCGGGTGGATTACCACACCGATAATCAGTGCGCTTATCTGCTACATTTCGCTTTTTGTATTGGCAAACGTATTTAATTTACAGGTTTATAACTAAAAACTATTCACGATGATATGGATGCCCGGCAATTATTGTTTGTATTCTATAGATTTGTTCAGCTAAAACTGCTCTCATCAACATATGCGGCAAAGTCAACTTACCGAACGACAAAACCAAATCAGCCTTATCTCTGGTTGATTGCAAATGCCCGTCTGCACCCCCGATTAAAAAACAAATCTCAGAACAGCCAGCAAGTTGCCAATCAGCAACCTTGCGCGCTAATTCCATGCTTTTGATATTAATTCCGCGCTCATCCAAAACTATTACCTTTGCACCATGCGGAATTGCCGATTGCAAAAACTTTGCCTCCTCATCCTGATTAGAATTATCGGCTTCTTTTATCACAATATTCCAATTTGACCGCTTAACGTACTCATCTATTAAAGCTCTCTCCGGAGAACCGTTTTTACATTTTCCGATAGCAGCAATTACAATTTTCATACTTACTCTTCACGCATATTAGCAACAGCGTTCCACATTTTTTCCAAATTATAGAACTCCCGAACTTCCGGTCTGAAAATATGCACAATAACATCATATGCGTCAATCAGCACCCAATCACCCTTATTTTCACCTTCACTGACTGATTTATATCCGGCAGCCTTCAAATTTTCCTGTACACGCTGCGCCAAAGAAATAACATGTCGGTCTGATGTACCTGACGCAACAACCATTTCATTGGCAATTGAAGTTTTTCCGCGCAAATCAATAACGGCAACATCTTCAGCCTTACCATCGTCAAGAGATTCTTCAATAATTTTCAAAATTTCATCTTCAGCTTTTTTCTTTATCAATTTTCAATCCTCTCTGGTTATAATGGAGACCAAGTTTTTTTGACCGGCTCTTCAATTTTTTCTTCTTCCGTCTTGGGCTTACGCTCACGCTTTATATATTTATTAACTTCCAACAAGCACTCAAACAAGCCTTTTTTGGCAACTGCAGAAACCGCGAACACCTTCTTACCACAAGCTTTTTCCAGTTTTGCAACTTGTTTGGCAATTTCCTTATCATCCAAAGCATCACACTTATTCAAAGCCACTATTTCCGGTTTTTGCGCTAGCTCTGAGTCATACAGCTCCAACTCGCGACGAATAGCTTTATAGTTTTTAACAACATCTTCAGAAGTAACATCTACAAGATGCAAAAACACTTCGCATCTTTCTACATGTTTCAAAAACCTGTCACCGAGTCCCACACCTTCGTGCGCACCTTCAATCAACCCTGGTATATCCGCAAGCACCATTTCATAATTGTCAACCCACGCAACTCCCAAATTTGGGTGCAGCGTCGTAAACGGATAATCGGCAATTTTTGGTCTTGCTTTAGTTACTGCTGTTAAAAATGTTGATTTTCCTGCATTAGGCATACCTATAAGCCCTGCATCGGCAATAATTTTCAGCTTCAGCCACAGCCACTTTTCTTCTCCCGGCCACCCCGGTTCAGCATAACGCGGAGCCTGATTTGTTGAACTCTTAAAATTAACATTTCCTCTACCGCCGTCTCCGCCTTTTGCAGCCAAAAAAATCTGCCCCGGTTTTACCATATCAGCTAACAGTGTTTCACCATCTTCAGCCAAAATCTCTGTTCCGACCGGAACTTTAATGATTATATCCGGAGCTTTGCAGCCGTTTTTTTCGGAGCCCATACCGTTTTGACCTTTTTTAGCCTTAAAATGTTGGGTGTAACGAAAATCAATCAGGGTATTCAGATTCTCCACCGCCTCAAAATATATGCTTCCGCCCTTTCCGCCGTCTCCGCCGTTAGGACCGCCAAACTCAATATATTTTTCACGCCTAAACGAGACGCAACCTGCGCCACCGTCTCCTGACTGAACAAATATTTTTGCCTGATCTAAAAATTTCATCTTACACCCGATACATTTTATCCATAAAGCAAAGGGGGCTTTACAGCCCCCTCCACCGTAAAGACAACTTAGTTATTCGGTAACGACCGAAACAAAAGTCTTATCGCCGGATTTTCTGAAAGCGACTTTACCTTCAACCAAGGCAAAAATTGTATGGTCTTTTCCCATACCGACATTTTCACCCGGGTGATACTGAGTACCGCGCTGACGGATAATAATGTTACCGGCAATAACTGCCTGACCGCCAGACTTTTTCAAGCCCAAACGACGACCTTCGGTATCGCGTCCGTTATCGCTGCTACCACCTGACTTCTTGTGTGCCATAACTTCTCTCCTTTATAACTCTCTATCGACCTAGGCAATCTCGCCGATTTTGACGATAGTAATATTCTGTCTGTGGCCGTTTTTACGACGATAATTTTGTCTTCTTTTCTTTTTGAAGACAATAACTTTATCAGCCTTAGCCTGTTTAACAATGGTTGCATTAACCGATGCACCGGCAACCAATGGAGTGCCGACAACACCGTCTTTTGCTAACACTTCGCCGAAAACAACTTTTCCGCCTTCTTCACCGGCAATCTTTTCGATTTTAATAACATCACCGGTTGTTACTTTATATTGTTTTCCGCCTGTTCTAATTACTGCGTACATTTTATTCACCTAATTTATTTTGATTATTTAAACACAAAACGTTGTTTGCAATATACATAAGTTTTTTTTGCTGTCAACAACATTTTCAATAAAAATTAACTATTCGACTTTCGATTTTTGAACCGGAACAATTCCGGACGCATAAATTTCCCTTGCCAAATGCCGAGTTTCTGCTCTTTTGCCTCATATTCGGCCCGATCATAAATTCCACCTTCATCACGATAGGCAACTGCCCAACCGGCTCTGACCATTTCTTCGTTCAAATTCATACTTCCCGAATAACACGTTGACAAACTGCGCCCATATCTATCCTTTGAATCTTCGCGACATTCTATATTACCTTGAGCAATCAGTTTTTCCATATATTTTTTTGCTTTTATGCCACACGAATACTTTTTATGCCTTTGGTCATAACAACTTTGCACATATTCTGGCGAGTCGATTCCAAGTAACCTCACTCTTCTGCTTCCGATTTCCAAGCTGTCGCCGTCTATAACCTTAATTCTCTCGTTGGCATTCACCGTAATAATGCTGTCTTTTATGCCCAAATACCATACTCCGACCATCAAAATCGCAAAAATCAACACTCTCAACATTTTCCACATATGCTTACTCCTTGCCGAGAGTATAAATTAACAACCAAAAATATGCAAACCTTAAATTATCATTTAATAAACTCAAAAAACACTTGGTAGTTTATGTTTTTTATCTTATTATGAGCTCAGTTTTAGGATTAATTGTTAAGGATTCAAGATCGTGTCTAGATTAAAAGCCTTTGCTTTGTGTGGGGTAATCCTCGCCACCGTTAGTAATTGCAGTTTTTGGAACCGCAGCCTCCAAGACGTAATCAATGATCCTTTTGACTATCAACATCGCACTTACGGTGTAAAGCGCAGTGTTTATATGGCACCATTACAGATGCCTCGTAATGTCATTGTTTGCCGCGCCAAACAATGTGCTCCGCTTAAGATTTCCACTTCAAAAGAATACATATATAACAGCCTCGTACAGCTAATGCAAAATAATAATAATGAAAAAGCATTATTATGTACAGCTGACACCGGCACTCACAACTGCTATATGAACTACGTGTCCCTACCGATAACCGTAGGCATCACGCCGGCATATATGTACATTGATTATGTAAAGATAAGTGACGTTCATATTTCAAAGGGCAACTCCTCAATTAAACTGTTGCTCAACTACAACGTTACTTACAACGGTCAAACACCCGATTGCGCACCCGATAGCACTCTTATGTTTGTTAAGAATACCGACAATATTGTTATGGAAGACGATGGTTATCAATGCAAGATGACCACTATCGGCACCACCACAATCAAAACCTTGTTCTTAGTAGACTATATTGATTTGGATTACGGTTTTATCGGCGGATACTACTCAATCGGTCTTTCCGGTCCGGCCTATGGTGGTGGCAGCGGTTATATGTTGTTGCGCTTGCAAAAGATGTCTTACCCGCTAAAGGCAAACTTTGTTGCTCCGCCTGAAAAAACTAAAGCCCAGAAAAAGGCTGATGAATATATGCAAGCTCCGGCTAACGCAAACACTGAGGTCGAAAGCAAAACCACAAACGGAGTACAAGTATTCCCAATCAATAAAAAATAAACAAATAAAAACGCTGTCCTCTGACAGCGTTTTTTATTATCCCTACTCAGCACTTTGCGCTTTATACGAAAAATATCTCGGTTGCTCATAAACAATCACACGCAAGATTCGTTCAAATGTGCAGCTCTTACTGCCATAAATAATTTTTCCATCCTGACACGGCATCTCTCCATGACGCTCTTGATACTCTTTTAAATCACGTAAGCTCATAAATACACCATTATCAAAAAACACATTCCAACCATATGGAGAACGAACATCGACATGAATAACACGAATTGTTTTATCACTGTCCAAAAACTCCGGCATATTGTCCGCAGATATTTTATATGTTTTCTCTTTAAGAGAACCGCTATACCAGTTCATAATCTCCTGTTTGCGTTCGGCATCATATTCCTCAACATCTGCATCATCAACTGTCGACGCCTGCATCAGCTGCGGTTTATTATCACTACCAATTGTACTGGCAACTGCACCGGTATTTTGCGTATTTGCTGACTGTTGCTCAGGATTAATCTGCATACCGACAGGTTTTCCGGCTCTGGCTGCCTTATATGAATTAAGGGCAGCATCAAAATCACTAAGCTGTAAATTTGCAAAATCATCTTTTGGTGCCGATGATAACTTTGCCACCTCGGTAATTTCTTCCGGTTCTTCTTCCTGAAGTTGTTCCTCCTGAGGTTCAGCAACAACTTCTTCTGATTCTGGTACAACTGTATTAGTAGGAATAGTTGCTTTTTGCTCTACCACATCAGAATTTATATCAGATAAAAAATCATCAAGTCCGGATTCCTTAATATTATCCAAACTCACATCATTTTCATCAACCATATTCTGTAAATCATCATCAAACATCTTCTATTTCCTCTAACATCGTTAATTTGGCAGCCAAATTTTTTATACTCAGCACCGAATGTTCACCTAACGAAAAACATATCTTCGGACATGCGAATTATAAGGGAATACTAATGAGTACCCTCAAGCCTCCCATCGGTGAATCATGTAGTTCAATAACCCCACCATGAGATGTAATAACATCCTTGGCAATTGAAAGTCCCAGACCAACACCTCCGGTCTCTTTGTTGCGCGATTCTTCAAGACGATAAAAGGCCTTGAACACATCATCACGTTTATCCGCCGGAATACCTGGTCCATCATCATCAACTGTAACTTCAACTTTATTGCCGACGCTCTCCAAGTTTACTGCGATTGTTTTAGCATATTTAAATGCATTTCCGATAACATTGCTCAGAGCCCTTTTCAGAGCCTGTTCTCGCCCTTGTATCGCACTTACCTGATCATTTGTAGAATAACGAATAAGTGCTTTATTAGACGTTCTGAATTTATTAATAATACTCAAAATCATCTCGTTCAAATCTACAAAACTTGGTTCTTCTCCCCCTTCACCGCTGACAAAAGAGAGATATCCTTCAAGCATTTTTTCCATTTCGGTTACATCTTGCAAAAACTCTTCTTTATCCAAGCCGTTCTTTTCTTTTTCATCCGGAAGCAGAGCTAACTGCAAACGCATTCTTGTTAACGGCGTTTTCAAATCATGAGAAACACCGGCCAACATTCTGGTGCGCTCACTGATTTGACGCTGAATACGCTCTTTCATCTTAATAAAAGCGATACCTGCTTTACGAACTTCTGAAGAACCGTATGGCTTAAAATTTTTGTCATCCACCCCTTTACCAAAATTTTCGGCAGCTTCAGCCAAATTTGCAATTGAACGAACCTGAATACGCAAAAAACCAACCGCAACCAAAAATAACAACAAAGAAGTACCAACCATCCACGCCATAAAACCAAATATAGATGTTGAAAATATGTTCTTTGAGCTTGTCGTAAATTCATACAACCCGGTAGCTGTCTCCACAAACACTATCAAATTATTATGCTTAAGATATATACTGCTTATATAATCAGGAAATTCACGATTTAATGACTCTTCCAAAAAGCCCGTAATCATTTTATTATTTCGGCGAACTTTTCTTATAACATCGTGCTTTTCCTCATTGTTATAGGTTTTAAAACCCAAATCATAATACTGCAAGGCTAACCGCTGAATTTCATCAATGTTTTCCGGAGCTTCTTCTGCCAACTTCATCGTAAAGGCCATGTTTGCAGTCAAATTCCCAGACAATCTGCGACCGACACGCCCCCATGAACCATCAAAAAAAGCTACAATCGAAACTATCTGTACCACAATCAACGGCACAAAAATCAATAGCATTGTCCTAAAGAACAAAGTCTTCGGCATATACTTAATACGTACATATTTCAAAATTTCATCAACTTTATTCGGAAGTGTTAAATGCATTTTTCCCTCACTCAGTCAGTCAATAACATATACCCCTTGCCTCTGACAGTTTGCAGATAGCGTGGATTTTTTGAATCTTTTTCTATTTTTTTACGCAACCTCGTAACCTGTACATCTATTGAACGTGGTCCTTGCCCGGCTCCCAATAATTCTGCCATTTTATCGCGACTGAATATCTGACCGGACTTTTGTCCCAACATCGATAACATTGCTTGCTCTACCGGAGTAATATGAATCACATTACCTTGTTTATCAGTAAGCTCTTTTTTCTCCAAGTCGTAATTGCACACACCAAGACTCAATTTACTATTTGCAGCATCATCATTTTGAGATGTACGCTTCAAAATATTCTTAATTCGCAACACCAACTCTTTGGGTTCAAAGGGTTTGGGCAAATAATCATCTGCACCGCATTCCAGACCATTTATACGATCACCGCTTTCTCCCATTGCTGTCAGCAAAATAACCGGAAGGCTGTCCTCTTTGCGCAGCTTTTGCAAAAATTCCAAACCACTTTCTTCCGGCATCATAATATCAACAATCAACAAATCAAACTTATATTGTTTCATCATATCTCGAGCCTCTGACGCTCCTTTGGCTGAAGATGCCATAAATCCGCTCTCTCTTAAAAACCTTGTTAAGAGAGAGCGTAATCTGGTATCATCGTCAACCACCAAGATATGAGACTTTTTGTTGATCACATTCGATCTCCAAAACTATTTTTCATCAACACCGGTTGCTGTTGAATTCTCTTTTTTAACCGCAGTATGAGGTTTCTTCTTTGGTTTAGTTGTCCTTTTCACTGCCGGTTTTGATGCCTTGACAGTCTTTTGGCTCTGTGCCTGTTTTTTTACCTTTTCGGAAACAGCTGTTCTGACTTTCTCAGCGATTTTAATAACTTCTTCTTCTACGGTTTTTACCGGATTTTTTTTGTTGTTTTCAACTGTATAAATATAATCAATACATTTTTCAAAATATTGATATCCGGTAACAAAAGTCAAAATACCGGCAATCCACAACAGCCATTCACCGACAAAACCGACCAATTCGCCGATAACATAAAGATGTTGCAACAAAATCATTGAAATTGCCGTCATCTGACAAGCTGTTTTCCATTTTGCCAAACGTGTAACCGGCATACCGACACGAAACTCGGCCAAAAACTCACGCATACCCGAAACCAATACTTCGCGGCACATAATGATAATAACCGGAATATACGTAACCGGACTAACCATACGATTTGCCACAATAATCAGCAACGCAGAAACTACTAAAAGCTTATCAGCAATCGGATCGAGCAAACGTCCTAAAACTGAATTTTGATTACGTGAACGAGCAAAATAACCGTCCAAATAATCGGTAATTGAAGCAACTACAAATAACACACCTGCAAAAATGGACCATATTGCAGAATGGATATAAATTGCCAAAAAGATCACTGGAATAACGACAATTCGCGATATTGTCAAAATATTAGGAAGATTATACATAGCCTTGCACCTATTTGTTAATTAACACAGAAACATCATATTGCATAAAATTCATTTATGGAAGTAGTTAAATATCTTTTCCGCCGTTTTTTTACTTATACCCGAAACTTTTTGCAATTCGGAAATCGGAGCCTGACTAATCGCTTCTACAGACCCAAAGTGATTAAGCAGTGATTTTTTACGATCATGACCGACACCTTCAATTTCATCAAGTTGTGATACAAACATTGATTTACCGCGTTTTTTGCGATGAGTACCTATGGCAAATCGATGCGCTTCATCTCTGATATTTTGCATATAAAATGCCAATGCAGAACGGAAAGGCAAGGCAAAACTTTCTTTACCCATTTGATGATAGAACTCTTTTCCGGCATTACGGTCCGGCCCCTTAGAAATTGCTATTATGGCTATACCCGACAAGTCATAGTTTTTCAGACATTCGTGTACAGCGTGTAATTGCCCCAAACCTCCATCAAGTAAAATCACATCAGGCCTGTTTGCATCAGTCATGCTGTCAAAACGTCGTGTTAAAACTTCTTTCATCATCGCAAAATCATCGTTTGTTATTTCCGTATTTTTAATATTAAATGTTCGATACGCTTTTCGATCAAAACCATCAGGAGTTGCAACAACCATCGCCCCCACCGCATAACTTCCCTGAATATGCGAGTTATCATAAACTTCTATTCTCTGCGGAATTTTTTCCAAACCGAATACCTGTTGCATTTCTTTCAAATTGTTCAATACTGATGTCTCTAAAGCAACTTTTCGCTCCAACGCCTCTTTGGCGTTTTGCAAAATATTCGAAGTAATTTTTGCCTTTATACCGCGTTGATATATATTAATTTCGGTTCCCAGAGCCTGCTCCAAAAATTCTTTTTCATCAGGCTCAACTGACACAATAATCTCACTCGGTAACTGATGTAATGCATAAAAACTGCTCATAAAAGCACTCAAAATTTCTGCTGATGTTGCATCTTCCGCTTGCTTGGGAAAGAACGCATTGTTACCGCAATTTTGACCGCCTCTAATAAAAAATACCTGAATACAGCAACGATTATGCTCCGTATAAATCGCCAGCACATCCGCAGATTTTATATTTCCATACTCAACTGATTTTTCCTGTTGAACATTTGTCAAAGCTCTGATTCTGTCCCTAAACACAATTGCCGTTTCAAAATCGTTAGCATCACTCGCCTGTTGCATTTTTTGTGACATTTCTTTTTGAATGTCCGTACTCTTTCCCTCTAAAAAATCTACAGCTTCATCTACCGATTTTCGATAGTCTTCTTTAGAAATTTTGCCGACACATGGTGCTGAACAACGCTTAATTTGATACTGTAGACATGGTCGTAATCTGTTCTTAAAATTTGCATCACTGCACGACCGCAACAAAAATACCTTTTGCAACAAATCCAACACATTATTAACTGCACCGATGCTGGCAAACGGACCAAAATATTTATGCCCGACCTTCTTGGCTCCGCGATATTTTTTCAAAACTGGAAAATCTTCTTTAACATTAAGACTCAAATAAGGAAAAGTTTTATCGTCTTTAAGTAAAATATTATATTTTGGCTCAAGCTTTTTTATCAACTCATTTTCAAGCAACAAAGCTTTCGATTCGCTCTCGACAATAATAAATTCCATGCGCCTAATCTGTGCCACCATTCTTTGCAATCTGACCGGCAACTGATTAATCCGCGAATACGCAACAATTCTTTTTTTTATATTTTTTGCCTTGCCAACATATAAAACCTTTTCATCAGCATCTAACATACGATACACGCCTGGCTTTTCCGGAGCAATTTTTATATTTTGCTCCAAAATTTCCAAACCTTTTTTTATATCAAACGATGCTACCATTTTTTAGAAAAATAACGTTGTGAAAAAAACTATTGATAATATTGTAGACAACAAAATCATGCCACAATGCCCGACAAATCTGCCAAACGTCCCCGACCAATCAATAGTGTTGCTATACCCCTTATAAACAATACGAAACGCAAAAGTATAAACAAACGCGATTGCAACAGCAATCAGATAAAAATTATAATCCTCGAGGATATCATAAATGCCTTCAAAACCATACCTGTATGAGAGAAACAATCCTCCCATCACACCTATCCAAACCATAGGGTTCAATATAGTACCGCTTGAAAACAGCGCGATAATCCCTTTTATCATTTTTCCTCCTGAAACTTTTTCACTTCATCAATAATCATATCAGCCGATTCTCGAACGATTTTTTCATCACTTCCTGAAACCCAAACTCTGATTTTAGGCTCCGTACCTGAGGGGTGCAAAACCACACGCCCGCTGCCTGCCATTTTTTCTTCTGCCTTAGCAACAGCTCCTAAAACTTCAGCAGATGCAGCTGCCTTACGAACAGTATCGCGATCTTTCACGGCAACACTTACAAAAACGTACGGATCAAATTTAAATTCCGGAAAAATCTCGCTCATTTTTTTGCCGCTTTTGACCAAAGCCAGACAAACCAACAAAGCGTTTATCATACCATCGCCGCTCTTACAATAATCACCGACCACGATATGTCCGGATTCTTCACCGCCCAAACTGCAACCGACTTCTTTCATTTTTGCAATAATTGCCCGCTCTCCAACTTTAACGCTATAATACTCAAATCCCAGATTTTTTATATAACGCTCCATTGCCGTATTTGAAATAATTGTTGAAACAACCGCATTGCCTCTATACTTTCCGCTCTCTTTCAAATATCTGGCCAAAAAGGCAATCAATGCCTCAGCCGGAATTTTATTTCCGTTATCATCGCAAATCAAAACTCTGTCACCATCACCATCAACAGCGATTCCTATATGCGCATGCGAGCCTTTAACTGTTTCATACAGCTTTTCCGGATGTTGTGAACCGCAATCACGATTAATATTATACCCATCAGGTTCATTTCCAAGACTTATAACACCGGCACCCAAATTCTTAAAAACCTGTGGCATAATACCGGCAAAACAACCGTTAGCGCAGTCCAAAACCACTTTCAAACCGCGTAACGGGTGCTCATCTTCAACAATTTCATTAAGTTTTTGCAAATATAATTCTACAGCATTTTTGTTCTCAATAATACGTCCGAGTTTTTCATGACTCAATTCAAAATTTCCAGTAGCAACAAGGTCTTCTATCTTTGATGTAACCTCATCACTGAACTTTTCGCCATCAGCAGCAATCAATTTAATTCCATTGTCATAATACGGATTATGTGAAGCCGTAATCATCACCGACATATCAACATCAAGCTCTGACGTAATTGCGGTTATCGCCGGCGTAGGCAAAACTCCGAGTAAAACCACATCAACTCCTGCTGCCAAAAAACCTGCAGTTAATGAAGATTGCAACATTTCTCCCGAAATTCGTGTATCCCGACCTATCGCAACTCGACGACGATTCTTGCAGATTTCCAACCCGCAAGCCATACCAAGTTTAGATGCAAAATCAACATTCATCGGATATTGATTCGCAACACCGCGCACACCATCTGTACCAAATAATCTTCCTGCCATATCCAATCCTCCTTCAGAGCATAATACATAAATATTCCTAACAAATGGTAACAAATATTAATAAAAAATATAGCAAATTTTGCTCCCTCAAATAACCTCTTTACATTTCATTTTTTCCCCTATATCCTATCCCGCAGATAGGACGATAACCTGTCTGAGGTGTCAGAAC
>JBGULQ010000002.1:0-24933 GCA_045116295.1 Alphaproteobacteria bacterium | reverse complement strand
GCATACGCTCCATATTTCTGTCTTCTATTGCAATTTCAAGGGCGGATAAATTAGCGGATTTTTCTGAAGTTTCCTTATCGTTATCTCTGTTTTGTATTGCAATTTTAAGGGAGAGTATTTTTTGTATTGCAATTTTAAGGGAGAGTATTTTTTTAAGGGAGAGTATTTTAGCAGATCTTTCTGAGGCTTTTTTATCATTTTGGGATGTATATTCTTGCGTTTCACCTGTTATTCCATTTCTCAGAAAAACTTTTGCAATCTGGTCATTTTCAAAAAAGGTGACTTTGTCTAAAAAAGGATTGTCAGTTGGAGCTAGGTTTAGATATTTGCTTCCATCGTGATTTAGAATTGTTATTCCATCTTTGAAATCACCGGAGGTTTGAACATTATCAAAAGTTTCTTGCAAAAATAATTTCGGAGACAATCCATTTAATGACATCCTTTGAGCATATGCACTAACAGAGTCCAGTGCAGACATTTTATTTGTTGATGTTTGCATAAACTTGGAATTGTGGATCAAAAGAGCTTGATGATAAGCCTGTTCTGCATAGAAAAAATAACGTGAATTTATTGTTTCTCTTTCGGCTTGATTCAGCAATATGTTATTTTTTGAATTTTGCCAATAGGATAACACAAAACTTGTATTTGCTTGAGATAAATCTCCGTTTGCGTGTTGTAACTCCTTTTGGTAATATTGACAATCTGTGGAAGGTGTACAACCTTGAAAATCTTTTTGTTTTAATAATTCGTTTTCAATTATGGTACTGAACAGACGAGTGTCTGTTTCCATCATTTTAGCAATCCGAAAAGTATCTCCAAAGGATGGTTTAGATAAATCATCGTAGTAAAGACCTTCTTTTTTTTGGTTAGCATGACAGAGCTCGTGAGCTAAAGTTACATAAAAAGATAAGCGTTCCTGAGGATTGCGGATATCAACGGAACCAGATTTGACAGTAATAACATTTTCTACGCTATCAAAACTTGCTATCCCAGGTGTATTTTCTGAAAATTTATATGTTATATTATCAGGTAAATTTTCCAAAACATGTTTCATCTGGGGAATACGTTTTAGGTATTCTAAAGTATTGACTATCATTTCTTCATTTTGTTGTACCATTTATGGTCTCCATTACAAAGTTATTATAATTTTGATATAGAGAAAATTATAGCACAATTCTAATATTAAGTCAAATATTGGGATAAAGAAGCATTGTAGGTTCAAATCTGCCTTCTTACCCATTAAAAAAATCCCCATAAAGGAGGATTTTTTTATTGGCTGGAGTGGCAGGATTGTCCGCGACATTGCTTAAAGCAATGCTTGTTCCACTGCGCTCATTCGCTAATGCTCACCGGCGTACTTCCGCCCGCCTTTCGCTTGTAGTCGAACCTACTTTCTTGTAGCTTCAAATCCGCCATCTAATCCAATAAAAAAATCCCCCATAAAGGAGGATTTTTTTATTGGCTGGAGTGGCAGGATTCGAACCTACGAATGTCGGCACCAAAAGCCGATGCCTTACCACTTGGCGACACTCCAATCTTGATGCACAGATATATCTATGCTAAAAAAATCTTTTTTGCAAGCATTTTTTTATTTATTTTTTCCGAGGCAGTTTTTTCTTGTCTTCTTTTTCCTGTAAAATCTGCAAATCTCGCTCAGTTGCCATCTTCGTCAATATAGTTTTTATCACCATATCAATCTGTCCATCTTCAGAATAATCTGCCGGCAACGCAAAATCGACACGCCCATCGGTCAGAAGCTTTATAGCCTTACGTTTATGGTGGCTCTTCGGTCTATATACCGCAACCGAATATCCTCCGCTCTTCTTTACCAAGCGCATTGACGGAATATCTGTATCCCCATCGCCAAAATAAATCATACGCGAAAACGGTATTGGTCTGTCTTTGTCAGGCATAAACTCATTTACGGCGCGATCTTCCAGTTTGCCAAGTCCTTTATTAATTTTTGCCAGATACTGTGTTTTTGTAGAATAGTTTACTACTCTTGCCGGCCAAATCGGATGTCCTTTCTTGTCATATGCATAGGCACAACCGAAAACTTCCTTAAAATACTTACGGATTGAGCTTCCCTCGATAATTTCCTCATATCCCGAAGAAATGATATAGTGCTCAATGTCCAAGTCCAGCATATTTCCATAGTGGTTAATACGATCAAACCATTCTTCAACGCCGGCATAATACTCAATATCTTGTCCGCACTTATAAAATACCTTCTTGGTCAGAGGCACTTTTTTCTGCTGAGACATTTTAACAAAATAGTACATGGAGCTTGTAATCTGATCCGCATCATTGTCATGCCACCACTGATTTGCCTGCTTCCAAAAAGTTTTAGTCCTCATATTGAACAGCTGAATCAAACCATAATCTTGCATATTTGTTGTACTTAGTGTTCCGTCAAAGTCGTAAACAAGCGCAACTTTTACTTTTTTTACCATTTTTAATTATCTCCACTTGCTATTTTATCTTAAATATCTTATAAGACAAAGAAGTTAACAAATCAACAACAAAGGACAAAAACAATGCCTGCAACAACAATGGACCAACTTGTATCTTTATGTAAACGCCGTGGCTTTATTTATCAAAACGCAGATATTTATGGCGGTTTGCAAGGTGTGTATGATTATGGTCCGCTTGGTGTGGAACTCAAAAATAACCTCAAAGCCGCTTGGTGGCGCGCTATGGTTTATGAGCGTGACGATGTTGAAGGCCTTGACGCCGCAATCTTGACCAACCAAAAGGTTTTGCATTATTCCGGACATGAGGATACATTTTCTGATCCGATGGTTGATTGCAAAAAATGCAAAAGTCGTTTTCGCGCTGACCACATTAACGGCAAATGTCCCAATTGCGGCTCTACCGAGTTGACCGAACCGCGCCCGTTTAACCTTATGTTTAAAACCGCAATTGGTCCGGTTGATGACGGCTCGTCTTTTGGTTATCTTCGTCCTGAAACCGCTCAAGCAATTTTTACACAGTTTAAGAATGTTGTCGATTCTACCTCTCGTAAATTGCCGTTTGGTATTGCTCAGATCGGTAAATCTTTCCGCAACGAAATTACCCCACGTAACTTTATCTTCCGTGTGCGTGAGTTTGAGCAGGCAGAACTTGAGTTTTTTATTGAACCCGGCGAGGACGAAAAGTGGCACGAAATATGGAAAGAAACCCGCATTCAATGGTGGCTTGATCAAGGCCTGAAAAAAGAACATATGAACATCTATACCACTCCGAAAGAAGATTTGGCTCATTACGCCAAGGCCTGCTATGATATAGAATATCAGTTTCCGCATGGTATGGAAGAGCTTGAGGGTATTGCCAACCGTACCGACTATGATCTCGGCAACCACACCAAAGCCCAAGAAGAGATGAATTTAACTTCTCATTGTCATAAAAATCCGGAATCTACTCAAAAACTCTGCATCATGGATGATAACAACAAATGGGTTGTTCCTTTCGTTATTGAGCCGTCAATGGGTATTGATCGTGGCGTGCTGGCTGTTATGACTGAGGCCTATACTGAAGAAGACCTAGGTGAGGGCAACAGTCGTATTGTCTTAAAACTCAAAAAGCACCTTGCTCCAATCAAAGTTGCGGTTATTCCGCTTAAAAAGAACAACGAGCAAATCATGAACAAATGCCATGAAATCAAACAAAACTTGCTTAAGCTCGGTATCGGTCGTGTTGCTTTGGAAAATACCGGAAACATTGGAAAAGCCTATCGTCGCCATGACGAAATCGGTACTCCGCTTTGCATTACGGTTGATTTTGAAACCATCGAACAACAGCCGGAATCTGTTACAATCCGCGACCGTGATACCATGGAACAACATCGTGTCAATGTTGCTGACTTACCAAACTATTTGAGAGAATATTTCTTATAACAACAAAGCCCCGATTTTCGGGGCTTAATTTTTATATTCAATCAATGATTCCTATCATCATCAACAGACGTTTCAGTCTGTGTGCCATAATACGCCTTGCAATAGTGTTTGAGATTTTTTCTAAATGCAGAAAAGTCCAAGGTTTATAGCTATCAAAACTTTTCAAATCTATGTAATATAATCTGCTTTCACCACGTTTAATCTGCACAACAAAATTGCGCAAATTAAAGTCATAAAAGAATATATCATGCTCAACTAAGTTGTATGTAAATCCCAAAATTTGGATTTTTAAATTCTCCGTAATTTGTTTCTTTCTTACATAATATTCTAAAGATTTTGAATATTCACCATTATCATCACGTAATAATTGGCACACAATACCCTTTCCGCAGGTCGTATCAACTAGTGTCAAGTCATATTTCGGCAGGTACTCACCTACATAATATCTTATGCTTAAATATGTTTTTATTTCCTTTTCCGGTAAATAACTATCACTAAAACGAATAGCTACTTTGACACACTTCATAGCGTCAACAGGGTGTTCAAAGCATATTCTGGTTGCGCCTTTGCTGATAAACTTGGTTAATGTAAGCATTTCAATTCTTCATACGTTTTAATAGATGTAATTATAATTACATTTAAAACTGAATTGTCAACCCATAATGTATAGGTATGAATAGAGAAGATGCTGAGAAAATATCACAAAAAGTCGTGGAAATCCTTGAAAATAAAAGGATTGCCAACAAAGTCACTAAACTCAAAATTTCCAAAGACACAGGTCTCAGCCGCACGGCCATAACTTTGATTGTCAATAACCAAAACAGCCCGACACTCCGCACGCTGATTATGATGGCATCGAGTATCGGTGTTGATCTTAAAGAGATTATTTCTGAAGCCGAGAAAAAATAGCTTTTATCTGCCAAATACGGCATCTTTCAAGCGTTCCAAAGTCCTTTTTGCCAAAGGTCTTGCCTTTGCCGCTCCTTCTTCTAGCAAGCCCTCGACCTCATTGAAATGTGCCATATAATATTCATACTTCTCACGCGATTCTTTGGTCTCTTCCAAAATAGCATCAAGCAGCATATTTTTAATGTGACCATAGCCGAGTTTGCCCTGTTTTAGCCCTTCAGCCATTTCCTGTTGCTTCGTAGCCGGAGCTACAGCCTTGTATATCTGGTAGACCAAAATTTCTTCCGGATTCTTAGGCTCTTCCATCGGTCGAGAATCGGTTTGTATTGAAAACACAAGTTTTTTCAATTCTTTCTGTTCGGCAAACAAAGGAATAACATTGCCATAACTTTTACTCATTTTACGACCGTCTAACCCTGGAATCAGTGCAATATTTTCCTCAACCGAGAATTCAGGCTGCTTTAACAATGGTTTGTTATAATGTGCATTGATTGCACCGGCGATATCACGAGCAATTTCGACATGTTGCACTTGATCCTTGCCCACCGGCACCACATCGGTGTCAAAGGCCAATATGTCTGCAGCCATCAAAGTCGGATATGTATAAAGTCCCATATTTATTCCGTCATCATCGGGTTTACCGGCCTCACGATTCTTGTCAACGCTGGCTTTGTACGCATGCGACTTATTCATCAATCCTTTCGGCGTATAGGCATACAAAATCGTCGTAATCTCCGGAATCTCCGGAATATCTGATTGTCGATAAAAAATCGATTTATTTGTATCAAGACCGCAAGCCAAATATATACACGCTATTTCTCTAATTCCCTGTTGCAACACAGATGGATCCTTAACGGCATTGATTGCATGATAATCAGCAATAAACATATTATGCTGTTTAGCTTGTTTGCCCATGTTTATAGCCGGCTTTATTGCGCCCAGATAATTAGCCAAATGCGGGTGTCCTGTCGGTTTTACACCGGTTAAAACGATTTTATCTTCAAACATTTTAGCACCTTTTATAATTTTTTGATTGTAATTATTTATAAAATTGATACTCTATCTGCGTTTATAAATCAATAAAAAACTAAGGACACAAAAAATGCTAGATATTAAGTTTATTGTCGAAAATCCTGAAATTGTGAAAGCAGGTTTTGCTAAAAAAGGCTGTACAATCAATGTTGATGACCTCATCAAGTTATATCTTGATGTCAACAAACTTAAAACCTCCTCCCAGTCCTTAGCCGAAGAAAAAAATCGCTTGAGTAACTCCATAAAATCTGCCTCTGCAGATGACCGTCCGGCCATAATTGCCAAAAGTAAAGCCATTGGAGAAGAGTTTAAGCTTGAACAGGAAAAACTCACTGCTGCCCAAGCACGCCTTGATGAAATTATGTGGCGCACTCCTAACTTGCCGAGCCCGGAAAGCCCCGTGGGTGCCGATGATACTGAAAATGTCGTGCGTCGTAAAGTTGGAGAAATTCCTCACTTTGATTTTACTCCTCGTGACCATGTCGAATTGATGGAAATGAACGGTTGGAGCGAGCTTGAGCGCATTGCAAAAGTCTGCGGTTCTCGTACCTATGCCATTACCAATGAGTTAGCACGTCTTGAGTTAGCCATTCACCTCATGGTTATGGATAAACTTGCCGACAATGGTTTTAGAGTTATCAATGTCCCCTCTATTTCTAAAGAAAAACCGCTTTACGCACAGGGCTATCTGCCTTTTGCTAAAGATGAAATCTATTATATGCCCGAAGATGATGTATACTTGTCCGGTACAGCAGAACTAATCCTTAATTCTCTGCGTGCCGATGAAATTTTGTCTGAGAATGAATTGCCGATTCTCTATGCCGGTTTTTCTCCGTGTTTTCGTCGTGAGGCAGGCGCCGCCGGTAAAGACACACGCGGTCTTACCCGTGTTCACCAGTTTATGAAAACCGAGCAATTTGTTATTTGCAAAAATGATATTGCCGAAAGTGAAAAATGGCACCAAAAACTGCTGCAGATTTCTGAAGAAGTCTTGCAGGACTTGGAATTGCCTTATCAGGTATTGGAAGTATGCACCGGCGATATGGGGGCGCCTAAATATCGCCAATATGATTTGGAAGCTTGGGTTCCGACCCAAAATTGCTATCGTGAAACTCACAGTTGCTCCAATATTACCGATTGGCAGGCTCGTCGTACCAATTTGCGCTACCGTGATAATGCCGATGGCAAAGTCAAATTTGTTCACACCCTTAATAATACCGGTATTGCAACTCCGCGTGCTTTGGTTCCGTTCTTGGAAAACCATCAACAAGCCGATGGTTCGATTCGTATACCGGAAAAACTTCAACCCTACATGATGGGCAAAAAGTTTATCGGTGGCAAAAAATAGATCTCAAAGGCTCTCATTCGAGAGCCTTTTATATTTGCTATCTTGTATTTTTTGCGGATTGGTTTATTTTTATATTCATGGAGTATATAAATGAAACTGAACAGCAGTAATTTACGGATAGTTATTTTTGATTGGGACGGAACTCTTGCCCGCAGTGATCCTCCGCGGGTCAATGCTGTCAATCAGGTTTTGCAAAAACATCATCTTCCGTGCTGGGATGTTGTAAAATATCAACGCGACGAAAACTTATCATTTATGGATAATTTTCCTAACATTTTTGGTGCAGAGGCTGACGATGCATATTGCGAATTTTGTGAGCTGTACCTTAACACAATTAAACAGGGAATTTTAGGTTATCCAAAAGCCAAAGAATTTATAGAACTCCTGCGTTCTCGTGGCATAAAAACCGCGATTATGACCAACAAAGATCGTCGTCTGCTTGAGGCCGAACTGCCTCAGATTTTTCCATTAGAATACTTTGACCGTATAGTCTGCGGACATGAGGCTCCGCGGGATAAACCCTGTGCCGAACACGCTCTTTATACTCTATCGGGATTGATAGATATTGACTCAATATCCCCTGATACTGTATGGATTATAGGTGACAGTACTCTGGATAATCTTTGTGCTGAAGCTATACACGCTCTCCCGATTCGCATCAATTCTCCTATACCGGATAAGGATCGTTGCAAATGTGAACACGTTATATGCGTAGAAAATTTTGAAATTTTATATAAAATAGTTTACTAGGACTTACTAATGAAACAAAACACTGAACAGGAAAAGCAAAAACGTTGGAAACGCTGGGCTTGGATTTGTACCATCATTATACTTTTGGGTGCAGCCAACTGTATTTACTTTGTTTATAAAGTTTCCTCAAATCACGCATTGAGTTATCACTATACACCGCAAGGAGATCCCATGGCACAATACCGGAATCCTGCCGTTGCCGGACTTTTTTATCCGGCTGACGCAGACAATTTGAATCGTATTCTCGATTCTCAAATGAATACAGATTATCAAAAACACTCCTCTCAACCAAAAATCATCATTGTACCGCATGCCGGCTATCAGTACTCCGCCTCAGCAGCAGCACAGGCCTATTTGCCGCTTAAAGATTATGCCGAACAAATAAAGACAGTTATCTTGCTTGGTCCTTCACATTATGTCGAGCTGAGCGGAGCAGCCTTATCCGGTGCCGATTATTTCAAAACTCCGCTTGGAGCAATTCCGCTTAATAAAGAAATCGTTCAAGAATTGCAACATCGCTCTCCTTTTTCTATTAATTCCAAAGCTCATGAAAAGGAACACTCGCTTGAGGTTCAGCTCCCTTTTCTGCAAAAAATTCTGCCTGATTTCAATATTGTTCCCATAGTTTACGGTGACCTCAACCCTTATGATCTGTCATCTGTTTTGGCTGAATACATAGCTCGTCCCGATGTCTTGCTGGTTGTCTCGGCAGATTTATCGCATTATCACAAATACGGAGAGGCTATACTAATGGATACAGCGACCGCTGAAAAAATATCTGATGGCAAAGCTGATGTCGACTATCACCATTCTTGCGGTGCAGGTGGTATTAATACGGCTCTCATACTTAGCACAAAACTTCACTTAAAACCTGAAGTGCTAGCTTTGATAAACTCAGGAGACACCGGAGGTGACAAAAATCGCGTTGTCGGTTACGGTGCATGGTCATTCAGCGATGAAGGGACAGAAAAAAACCACATTGAGCGCGAGCATAATGGACTTCAGGAATACGCGACTGAATATGGCAAACAACTTTTGAGTGCAGCACGAAAATCGCTTGAGTTTGCCGTCCGAGGCAAAAAATATCGTCCTTCACGCAGTGAATATGACGATCATTTGTTTGACCGCGGTGCTGTTTTTGTGACACTGCACAAAAAAGGTGAGTTGCGCGGTTGCATTGGTTCATTATATCCGCATCAGGCCGTAGTGGCTGATATTGCAGGTAATACATATAATGCGGCACTCCGTGATGGTCGTTTTTCTGCGGTTACTGAAGACGAGCTAAACGATATCCAAATTTCCGTATCATTATTAACCGGTTACGAAAAAATAAACTACAAAGATGAACAAGATTTGTTGTCGCAATTGCTTCCGCAAGTCGATGGACTTGTTATTCGTGATGGAGATCGACAGGGGCTGTTTTTACCATCTGTTTGGGAGCAGATTCCGGAACGCAAAGATTTTTTAAACAATTTAAAACTTAAAGCCGGTATGAGCCCGAGCTTTTGGTCGAACGATATAAAAGTTTACCGCTTTAGAACTGTGGAGATAAAAGAAAATGCAAATTAACGGCTACACAATAAAATACAGCGAGCAGGAACTCGCTGATATGATGGATAATAAAACTCTCAATATTGAACTTGCCGGTCCGGAACTCCCGGCATACCAAAAACTTTCGGAAGGCAATCGTAAAGCCCTTGAACATTTGATTATTGCGGCAAAAATGATGAACAATGTAGCCTTAGAACAAGACAACCCGCATAATCTTTCTATGAAAAAAGCCTTAGAAGAAGCAGCCACTAACAGTCCTCACGCTGCTCGTGCTTTGGAATTGTTTAATTCCCTCAATGGCGTTGCCGGTTTTAATGGTGTAGATAAACAACCGATAGAAGTTTTTGAAGGTCTGCCATTGTTAAAAGGACACAACTTTTATCCATCAGATCTTTCTGAATCAGAGTTTCATGATATTTTGATTGCAATGCTGACTTCCGGAAAAATCAACGAGGTCAAAAATATTTTGAGCGCACGCACTATCGTTCGCCGCGATGGTAAAGAACTCAAAGCTGTAGATTATACAGAGTATTTTGCCAAAGATTTTTCTGCTATCGCCAATGAACTTGAAGTCGCCGCACATTACACAGATGATGATGCGCTTGAAGACTACCTAGGTTGGCAGGCTCAAGCACTTTTGCAAAACAATCCGGAGATGGACAGCCTTGCTGATAAGCATTGGGCAGTTTTGCAGGATTGTCCGATTGAGTTTACCATCAGTCGTGAAAATTACGATGACGAAATTACTCCGTCAGTATATAACAACAAAAAACTGGCAGACCTGCTTGAGCAACATAATATTGAGGCGGTTTCAAAAGATATGCTCGGTGTCAGAGTGGGGCTCAATAACTTTGAGGGGACTGAGCTCATATTAAAGTTTAAGCAATATATCCCCGCGCTTGCCAACATGATGCCGTACCATGAGCAATACCATCAATCAATTTTGGACGGCGAAAAACTCAAGCAGACTATGATTGATGCTGATATTATAGATTTGGAAGGCGACTATGCCCAGTGCCGCGGTGGTATTACCACTGCTCAAAACTTGCCCAACAATGACAAGCTATCGGTAAAAACTGGCGGTGGGCGTCGCAATGTCTACCATCGTCAGGTTCGTATGAGCGGCGACAAAGAAAAACAACAAAAAATATTACAACGTCTTGTCGCTCCTGAACTGCACGAGTTTTACAGCAAAGAAGCAGATCATATCTTTGTAATAGGTCATGAAAACGGACACTCTCTCGGTCCTAACAGCGAGTACCAAAATGCACTCGGTAGCTATAAGCATATTATTGAAGAACACAAGGCCGATACTATTTCATTAACATTTATGCCCCAATACGTCAAAAACGGTGTGATTGATGCGATAACTCTTAAAAAAGTCTATGTCAGCTACATAGTCGGACGTATGTTCTTAAGTGCCCGCCCACATCAAATGTTGCCACATCGCATGGGAGAGCTTATCCAGTTTAATTATCTCTTACAACATGGAGCCATAAATTTTGATGACCATGGCCTACTGCATATAGATTTTGAGCGATTGGAACCTGTTTTACATGACTTGCTTGATGAAACAATACGTGTCCAATTGTCAAAATCGCCGCAGGTTGCAGAGGAATTTGTAAACAAGTATACTGTTTGGAGCGATATATCTGAACGCATAGCCTCAGTACACCGGGAACTCGGGATTAAACCGTACAAACGCATCATTCGCCGCTTTTAATATAGTAAAACTAGCAGAATCTACTTGCATAACAAGCGTAAATGAAGCATTATAATCCACGCGATAACTTGGGTTTTTAGATGCTATGTTAAAAAAACTTATGAATGGTGAACTAAATTTATTCCGGACATTCTGGGTGTTCGGAGTTTTGGGAATCCCGATTTTATCATTCATTACCAAGATTGTTGGCAGATTATTGGTATACAAATTGGGTGGATACTCTATTTTCAGCTATTTTTTAACTGTAAATAGACATGCCGAATTATCAACTTCAATTTTGACGATTTTATATCTTTCGCTGGCCGGTTTTTTGGTGTTTTACTTGGTTGCCATGTTGCTCGGTATTTGGAAAAGCTCGGCTGAGTACGATCATAGTCTATGGCTTAGATATCTGTCACGCGTTTTTATTATAATTATGGTTTTTGTAGCTCTCAAATATACATTTAGATTATAGGAAACAAGCATGAACAAGTTTTTAGTTTTTATTTCATTACTGCTTTTAGCTGGCTGTGTTGCCGGTGACTTTAATGAAAAGCGTCAACGTTTGTATGAGATGAACTCAGATAAAGAAATTTGTGAAAAATATCCGGAACGTTGCATTAGCGGAGTTTCGTGGTAGTTTGGGTGTAATCCGATGATTGAACCGCAGTTTATCCATCTCCGCGTGCATTCTGCTTATTCATTGCTTGAAGGGGCAATGAAAATGCCGGCTTTAACCAAAAAGATTGCAGATATGGGCTTTCCTGCGGTAGCGGTCACGGACACAGCCACTATGTTCGGAGCCAAAGCTTTTTCCAAAATGGCTCCTCAAAACGGGGTTAAGCCGATTCTCGGCACGCAAATGTACCTCCGCAATCCTGATGCTGACGATGTTCTAAAATCCAAAGGTCGCATTATTGAGCCGGACAAGATTGTTCTGCTTATTCAAAACAAAACCGGCTACATGAACATCATTAAATTGATGAACAAATCTTATCTAGGCGGTTTGACCGGAACTGCTGAAAAACCGCAGATTACACTCGAAGACCTCAAAACATACAATGATGGTTTGATAGTTTTAACCGCCGGTGCTGACGGTCAAATCGGTCGCCTTATTCTTGAAAACCGACTGCCTGAAGCCGAAGAACTCCTTCTTGATTTGCAAAAAACATTCGGCAATCGTCTTTATATGGAAATTTCCCGCTTAGGCCTTGAAAAAGAAGCTAAAACCGAGCCCAAATTTTTGGAGCTTGCATATAAGCACAATGTTCCTTTGGTGGCAACCAATGAGGCTCTCTTTTTTGATGCCGATATGTATGAGGCCCACGATGCACTGATTTGCATTGCCGCCGGTGAATACGTCTCAAATGAAAACCGTTTTCACTACTCACCGGAACAGCGCTTAAAAACCGCTGATGAAATGGTTAAACTTTTTGCTGATCTGCCGGAAGCAATTGCCAATACTGTACAAATTGCTAAGCGTTGTAATTTTCTGCTTGAGTTTGTAGCCCCGTTATTGCCGATTTTTGAGTGTCCGGAAGGCAAAACCCAGAATGAATATATTCGTGAGCAAGCCTATCTCGGCTTAAAACAGCGCATGGAAGCCAAAGTCTATTTTGAAGGTATGACCGAGGAGCAAAAAAAAGAAATCGATGAACGCTACTATGCGCGGCTTGAGTACGAACTCAGTGTTATTGAAAAAATGGGATTTGCCGGCTACTTCCTAATCGTGTCGGACTTTATTCGTTGGTCCAAAGGACATGGCGTTCCAGTAGGTCCCGGTCGTGGATCCGGTGCAGGCTCAATTGTTGCGTGGTCTTTGTATATTACCGAACTTGATCCGCTCAAACTTGATTTGCTGTTTGAACGTTTTCTCAATCCTGAACGTATTAACATGCCCGACTTTGACGTCGACTTCTGTCAGGAAAACCGCTATAAAACTATTGAATACGTGCAGAACAAATATGGTATTGATCATGTGGCGCAAATTATTACCTATGGCAAACTCCAGTCCAAAGCCGTAATTCGTGATGTCGCCCGTGTTTTACAAATGCCGTACTCGCAAGCCGATCGTATCAGTAAAATGATTCCTCCTCCTGTACAGGGCAAACAACCAAGCTTGCAGGAAGCACTTGATCAGGTTCCCGAACTTGAAGAAATGCGCAAAAGCGACCCTCAAATTAATAAATTGTTTGAAATAGCCATGAAACTTGAGGGCTTGTATCGCAACACCGGTATGCATGCCGCCGGCGTAGTTATCGGTGATCGTCCGCTTGATTTACTGGTACCTTTATACAAAGATCCTCGTGCCGATATGCCGGTTACTCAATATGACATGAAATATATTGAAGAAACAGGCTTAATCAAATTTGACTTTTTGGGCTTAAAAACGCTTACCACCATAAAAAAAGCGGTTGACCTCATCAAACTTAATCACGGCACCGAGTTGGATGTGGATCGCATACCTCTCGATGACAAAGCTACATATGAACTCTTACAACGAGGTGATACCGCCGGTGTTTTCCAGTTTGAATCAGCCGGTATGAAAGATGTCCATAAACAAATAAAACCCGACCGCTTTGAAGACCTCATCGCTATTGTGTCGCTTTATCGTCCCGGACCTATGGACAATATTCCGAGTTACATTCGCCGCAAACACGGAGAGGAAGAAATTACCTACCTTCACCCCAAACTTGAACCGATTTTGAAGAACACCTATGGCATTATGATTTATCAAGAGCAGGTTATGAAGATTGCTCAAGAGCTCGCCGGTTATACATTGGGCGGTGCTGATAAACTCCGTAAAGCCATGGGTAAAAAAATTAAAGAGGAAATGGTCAAACACCGTGTAATTTTTACGGATGGAGCAGTCAAAAACGGCATTGAAAAAGATACTGCGACAGCCATTTTTGATCAGATGGAAAAGTTTGCATCTTACGGGTTCAACAAGTCACATGCTGCTGCATATTCTCTCATTTCATATCAAACCGCATACCTCAAAACCCATTATCCTGTAGAGTTTATGAGTGCTACCATGACCATGGATATGATAAACACCGACAAATTGCAGTTTTTTAAAGAAGAATGTGGCAAAATGGGCATCAAGGTTGTGCAACCGGACATCAATAACTCAAGCTATGAGTTCAGCGTAAAAGACAATCAAATTCTTTATGCTCTTGCTGCTGTTAAAGGGGTAGGTGAGGCCAATATGAAAGCGCTTGTTGCCGAGCGTGAGGCCCATGGCAAATTTAAGGATATTTCAGATTTCATTCATCGCATGGATATCAAACAAATCAACCGCAAACAACTTGAACAGCTTATTAAAGCCGGAGCCTTTGACAGTCTTGATAAAAATCGTGGTCGCCTATTTGCCAACATTGACAGCATTATCCAACACATTAACTCAAGTTGTGAACTGAAAACCAGCAGTCAGGCTTCATTATTCGGAATGGAAGAAATCAGCTCACAAGTAAAACTTAAAGATGCTCCGGATTGGCCGGAACTTGAAAAATTAAAACTTGAATCTGAAGCAATCGGCTTTTATCTTTCGGCTCATCCGTTAGACAGTTATCGCGAAGGCATGGAAAAACTTGGTGTCAAAAATTGCAGTTCCGTATTTCGTGGAGTTCAGGTCGGAGATAAAATTCGTGCCAAACTTGCCGGTTGTGTAAGTTCTTTCAAAAAACGTATTTCACAAAAAGGCAATCAATTTGCTTTTTTAGGCTTGTCCGATAGTTCAGGGAGCTTTGAGGGATTGTTGTTTTCTGAAACGCTTTCTCGCAGTGAAGACTTGATAAAATCAGGTTTACCGCTTTTGGCAAATGTTACTATTGAAAAAGAAAATGAAGAAGCTTCACCGCGCGTTATGATAAACAGCGTTGAAACTTTGGATAAAGCAATTGCTGACGTTTCAAAAGGTATTATAATTCACGTCAATAATATTGCGGCAATTAAACCTATACATGAAATTTTACGCCATGATCAAAATGGTCCTAACAAGGTTTATATACAACCGGAGAACAATGATTGGGATATCCGCATAGAACTATCCGGCGGATACGCATTTGCGGATGATACCATAATCAGCAGGATAAAGGCCGTTCCCGGTGTTTCTGCATTAAAGGAGATATAAATGGACACTAAAAAAATTCTTCATTTTGTTCAAAAAGTTGAAAACTTTCTAAATCGCAAGCCGTCTGCACCGGTTCAAACCTGCAGTCATAAGGTTCACATAAAAAATATTATACTGCTTCCGCTTATTATTTGGGGAAGGGCAATTAAACACCTGTTTTTGCCATGTGGAATATTTGCAGCGGCGATGAGCTTGGTTTCTTTTGTATTTCATCAAAGTTTAGGGTGCAGTATTGTTGATACTGAAAATTACTATTTTCAGTGCCAGCATAGTATCGGTATTGGTTATCTGACTTTTTTGTTAGTTCGTTTGTTTGTGGTTGTTGCGTTTGCGCGTGTGTGGTATGACATTGTTTTTCAAAAACAACATGTACTCAGTTCAAAGCTTTATAGAGTAACAACTACCGACATTAAATTATATATAACAAGCATTGTTTTATTTATTATCAACATCTTGCCGATTGTATGCCTGATACTGCTTGTACGCAGAGTTCCTAACCCTGATTGGCGCATAGAAAGCCTTTATTTTGCCGTTGTGTCATGTGGTTTCTGGATACCGATTGTTGCAATTCGTTTTTATAGCCTTCCGGCTTTCATACTAGAAAGAAGCAAAGTTCCAAGCTTTAAAAAATTTCTTGATGTTACTTCCGGTCATAGCCTCAGTTTAATATCTTCATTTTCATTTGTAATTATGTACAGTGTAGCTATCATGGTCTTTTATACAAGCAAAGCAGAGCAATTTATACCAATTAATTCTGCAATCTTTGGTGTTGTAGGTGATTATTTTTACAATGTCTTTATCTTAGTAGTAGTTTCTATGGCGATAACATACTCTTTATGCACAAAGCAAGAGCTGTTTGACAATGCCGATAATTGTCAAAATCAACAGCCCAAATAGCAGTTTTATAAGATTGGTATTATAGCATTTTTATAATTTCTTGTATCAAATCAAGCTTATAAACATCTTCAATATCGCGTGTTTTAGAATAAGCACCAAATGCATCAAGAGCCAATATATTTGGCTGGCTGTTTGCAAACTGCTTGCCTAAGATAATAGCTTCTGCGCTGTTACGCAAATTTTCAGCCATATTTTTTGCCTCTGCGACATGATGTCTGATTAGCCCGTCACGCCTTGTAAACAACCTGCTATACATAAATATTATGATCACCATTACCACAATCAGAAGTGCGGATACAGGCTTGATATAAACTGTCATGATAATAGCAGCTGTTATTATCAATATAAATGCAAACAACTTGGCAAGCACCATCACAAATTTGTTCTTAATTTTGGCAAATAGAATAAAGCAATAAAAAGCAATGGTGATTGTTGAAGCAACCAAAATTCCAAATGTTGACCAAGTATCAACTTTTAATGACGCAATTGCAAATTCTGTTAGTAGCACCATAATTCCGCTTAGCACTACATATCCCATATTAAGCTTAAGTAATAGCATTTTTAAGCGCTTACATGTGTCTTTTTCAATAAGCTTTGATGCCTTATTAAGGGTAGTGATATTATCATACCTAACCGTAAATATTTTATCTTTTTTGCCGAATATTTGTTGTAGGGCTTTTCTGTGGTAAGCATCAAGCTCCTTAAAATTATCACTGCGCTTTGTCAATGATATACTATCATCTTTGTTTCTCAAGATATTAATTGCACCGTGCTTATACATATCCAACAGGAATGAGCCAAAAGATATTTTATCATAAATTCCTTTGGCCAACATTCTATACAGAGTGGGCGTGCGTTGAAAATTAATTTTAGCACCATCTTTAGCGGAGCGATCAATGTTTTTCCACGAAATCAGATAGGCCCCTAAAATCATAACCAAACCGATCAGGGCAAAAATTATCTCTCCATAATCTTCAATGAACCATTTAAATTTCTTGCCGAAGTCCGGTTCGATAAATCCCGCCTTGGGAATTCTAACCAGCATAAACATACCCTCTCCGGCAACCAGCGGTACCTCGGTAGTAAAACCAAGGCCATGAGTCGCTCTATCCATAGAAATAACGGTTCCTTCTTCCGTAATATCATTAGGTAAAAATCCTACCATCAAATTTTGCCCTAAGGCTCTTACATCAATCGGTAGTCTGACCGTTGCAATCGCCTTTGACACAACCAAATTCCAATAACTTCCGGTTACATCCCAATAGAACTCGTTAAAGTTTTTATAATACCACAATTTACGGTCTAATATATAATCAAATTCATAATGATAAATTCCCGGTTGCAAAGGGAACTGTTTTTTAGGTTTAATCAAAAATCTGTCAAATGCATCTTTTAGGGTATATTCTACTTCGGTTCCGTTAATTTTTACACTATTAAGATAGGGAATAACCGTATTTTTTACCCTGTTTCGGGAAACGGAATATTTAGGCAAAGCCTTAATTAAACCATATTTTAATTTTTGCCCGTTGGCAATTACTGTAACCGTATCTTTGATTCGAACGATGCCGTTCGGCATAATTTCTATTTTGCTCGACATATATGGAATATGCTCTTTTGCCGGGGCAACAACTTTTTGCCCATTGGGAAGATCTACACTGATAACATCAAATCCTAACGATTTCGAACTTTGGCTTAGGTTTTCCAACTCAATTTCAGATTTCAATTTTGCATCAGAAGGGGCAGATGGTAGCAAATCATCTACCGGACGCATATATTCATCCAATGTAACCTTACTCAAGGCCTCTTCATAAATTTTTTGAAAAGTTGACTTATTATCTTGGGCTTGTTGTGCAATATACTCGTCACTATGGATAATGCCGATTCCTGAATTTTCTTCAATTTCTTGCAAATTGCTTTTGATTACGGTTTTGGCTCGTTCCTTTATATACTCTTGAAGCTCCTCCTTAGACTGCGGAACTTCAGACTGCCCATCACGCGGTTCCGGTTGTGATATGTCCTGATTATTTTTAACTTTGTTTATTTCAATAGGATCAATAAGTTCGCGACTTGCTGCTCCGACATAGGTTGCCCAAGCAATTGTGGACATGAAACATATTGCAAAAAAAAGTTTTTTCATAAAATAAAACCCCTGTTAACAAATCAGATATATTTGATAATATATACTACAGTTATTAAAAAAATGTTAGAAAGGATAACATAATGCAAAATCAAAAATTTGCCGCCGTTGTTTTAGGGGCAGGAAAGGGTACCCGCATGAAGTCGGATTTACCCAAGGTTATGATGCCGCTCTGCGGAAAGCCGATGATTCGCCATATTATTGATGCAATGGAAGAAATGAAAGCGGACAAAATTGTGACAGTGACTGCTCCCGATGGCGATTTGGTAAGAAAAGAGGTTGCTCCACACCCGACGTGTGTACAAGCACAACAGCTCGGTACCGGTAATGCTGTTTTATCTGCTAAAAATGAACTTCAAGGTTTTGATGGCGATGTATTGGTCATCTTTGGCGATAATCCGATAACAACTGTCGATACCTATCGTAAAATGATTGCCAAACGTCATGAGGGATACGCAATTGTCGTTTTGGGTTTTACCCCCGATGATGCTGCACGCTATGGTCGTCTCAAAATTGAAAATGGCGAATTGGTAAAAATCGTTGAGTTCAAAGATGCAAGTGATGAAGAAAAACAAATTAAACTCTGTAATTCAGGCATTATGTGTTTCGACGGTAAGTTGATGTTTGATATTTTATCAAAGATAGGTAATGACAACGCTGCAAAAGAATATTATCTTACAGATGCAATTGCGATTGCCCGTGCAAAAGGTCTTAAATGCGCAGTTGTTGAGTGTTCTGCCGAAGAAGTCGCCGGTGCTAATACTCGCGAAGAATTATTACTCTTGGAAAGTTTCTTGAAGAAAAGACAAGGAAAAAATAATTGTTAAAATTTATAAAACATCATTGGTTTGGGCTCTTAGTTTCAATTTCTTTCGGATTATTTCTGATAGAATTCTTCTTAGTTATGTTTGCCCCGCATGTTGATATTCAAAATCGCGGTTTTGTACCTTGTACCGCCCAAATGGCAGAAGAGATTGAAATATGCAGCCGCAAAAAATTATGCATAATAAAAGCGGTAACTGATAACTATGTTTGTGATGCAAAAGTTATACTAGGCGGAGTGTCTCAATGGTTGCAAGGGCAACAACCTCGTCCATGGAGCAACTATCTCTTTGAACCGGAATTGCCGCAGGAAGAAGTCGATGAAGGTTTGCAAGAATATTATGACGAAAACCCTAATCTTGCTGATGAAATGGCTGAACTTAAACAAAAGTATAAAGAGTTGGAGATTGAAAAAAATGAAAAGTAAAAAATTGCCGGCATGGGATTTATCTGAATTATACCAAGGAATAGATGATCCTCAAATTAACGCTGATATGGAAAAATACGGGAACTTCTGCAAGAATTTTGCTCGCAAATATAAAGGAAAACTAGGTCAGATGACCGGTGCTGAAATAGCTAAGGTTCTGCGCGAATATGAAAAAGAAGTATCGTCTGCCGGTAAAATCGGTGGTTTTGCATATTTAAATATGGTTACTCAAATGAAAAACCAAAAAGCCATGGCTTTTTATCAAAGTATCAGCGAAAAACTGACAGATTACAGCAAGCCTATGGTGTTTTTAAGTTTGGAGATTAACTCTTTACCCGATGAAAAAATTTCCGAATGGCTCACCGACAAAAAGGCCGAATTCTATCGCCCATGGCTGGAAAGAACTCGTCGTTTCAAAAAATATGAACTGTCTGAGCCGGTAGAAGAGGTCTTGCTTGAAAAATCGATTACTTCATCAAGCGCATGGGTAAGACTTTATGAAGAAACATCATCAAAACTTGTCTATACGGTGAACGGCAAAAAATATAACGATGCTGAGATTTCAAAACTCTTGCTTGATAAAGATCCCGAACTGCGTCACGCCGCCGGTCGTGAAATTAACCGCGTAGCCAAAGAAAATGCTGATCTTTTCACCTTCATCTACAATATGATAATAAAAGACAAAGCCATTGAAGATGAAAAGCGTGGCTTTAAGACCCCTGTTTCGTCTCGTAATATGTCAGAAAACGTAAGTGATAAAACTGTTATCGCATTGGCCGAGAGCGTACGCAACAGCTATGCCAATATAGCCCATCGTTTTTACAAACTCAAAGCTAAATGGCTTAAAATGAAGAAAATTTCCTATTGGGATCGTAACGCTCCTCTGCCTTTTAGTAAAGATATAGAATACAGCTGGAATGATACGGTAAAACTGGTTCTTGACGCATATAACCAGTTTTCTCCCAAACTTTATAACATTGCTAAAGACTTTTTCAACCACGACTGGATAGATGTTCCCCCCCGTGACGGCAAACGTAGTGGTGCTTTCTGCGCTCCGGTCTGTGCGGATTCTCACCCATATTTGTTACTCAATTTTGCCGGCAAACAAAATGATGTTTTGACTTTAGCTCATGAACTAGGTCATGGATGCCATCATCAAACCAGAATAAAAAATGGAGAATTGAATGAATATTCGCGCATGACAACAGAAGAAGTTGCTTCAGTTTTTGGTGAAATGATAACATTTCAGTCCATGGTTAAAAAACTGCCAGATAATGAACAAAAACTTGCTCTCATTGCCTCTAAAGTCAGTGATATGATTAACACCGCAATTCGCCAAATTGCCTTTCACTTTTTTGAAACACGCGCTCATGAAGAACGTCGCAATGGTGAGCTGAGTACTGAACGCTTAAACCAAATTTGGCAGGAAGAAATGCGCGCAAGTTTGGGGAAATACGTTGATGTCAGTGACGATAGTGCCTATATCTGGTCTCAGGTTGGACATTTCTTCTTTTTACCATTTTATGTTTATGCTTATTCATTTGCAGACTGTCTGGTAAACTCGCTTTATCAAGTAAGTCAAGAAGGCAAGGTCAAGAATTTTCCTGATAAATACATGGATATGCTTTCAAAAACGGCTATTACTGATTATAAGAGCTTGCTTTCTCCTTTCGGGCTCAATCCTGAAAAGCCTGATTTTTGGAATAAGGGGCTAAAGCTAATCAGTAACTATATTGATGAACTTGAACGTCTTGATAAAAAATTGAAGTTGTAATAAAAAGCCGCTGATAAGGCGGCTTTATTATTATAAGAACAATTCTTTAGTAATTTTTTTCGATTCGGATAAATAATCATCAGCTGCAGTATCGTTTCCTAAGTAAGCCTGTTGAAAACTTGTAATAACAAAGCCGAACGGATTTTTTAACAAAATTTCATATGGTGTATTCTCTTGGCTCATATAGGCAACATTCATTGTTGTTCGCCAAATTCCGATAATCGGTTGAGAGTTTGCCCCCATGTAGTCCAAAGTTCTAAATTGTGTTTGCCATACCCCTCTGGTTATATTTCGTATCCAGTCAATCTCAACGTTACGAACCATATTTTTGCTCTTAAATTGCTCCATATTGTATGCAATTTCATTTTTGGCAAACTCATCGTACACAGTCGAAGACGACATCCAATACAAGTATGAATCCTTTCCCCATCTCTTTTCCAACTCATCATAATCGCGTGTGATAGTATAACGCATCATAATATAATTGGTTATATGCTCCTCGGTAATCAGATTTTCCAACGGATAGCCCATCGCAGATGGCTCCATACGTCCGATTTGGCTGAAATAACGATCAATATAGAACAGTCGGGGAGTGCTGCTTTTTTGGGGTAGCATCACATAAAGGGACAAAGCAAGCATCATATTGATGCAAATAGAAAAGCAAGTAAGTATGACCAAAAAGCGTGATGTCCACAAATAGCGCCTTTCCGGCATGGCATTAACATGCACTCTTTCGGGATAAAGCCCCAGTTTATCAGGGCTTTCCTTTTCTTTATACTTAAAAACTGTTTTAAAAATATCAAACATTGTCTTAATACTACCTTTTCCTTTTGATGCATTTTATACATAAAAGTAGATAAAAGCAAATAAATACTATTTTTTTTGAAAAAATTGATGTAAACATTCAATTAGATTACAGTACCAACAAGGGTTTAAACATAATGAAAAAGCTATTGATATCTTTAATTTCAGCCTGTTTATTGCTGTCTGCATGTGTGCAACGCAAATCTGTGACACCGTCTATTAAAGTTGAGCGTGCTCCTGCACCATCCATGGCATCGACGGTTGCCAGTGTCGCCTACAATCCGGAAGCTGCAGCCTATAATGAATGGGACAGAGCAGTCAGAATAGACACTGATGTGCAGAATATGTTTGTAAGCACACCGCGTAAGCTTGAAAAACCTCTTGATATGTATATGGTTATGGCGTTGGCTCTAAAATACAACTATACCCGCCGTTTGATTAATTATGAAGACAGCCTGATTCGCGCCGGTTCGTCACCGGTCAGCCGCCTGCCGGAGATTGTTAGCCATGCAGGCTATATCAATCAAACCAATTCTTCTGCAATAAGTCCGGATTTAAAAGTTGCGTGGAATGTTCTTGATATGACTATGGTTTATTGTCAAACCCGAGATGCCGATTATAAATCAAGCGTAGCTTTTGAAGAGAGCCGCAAAGTTATTCACAATATTTTACAGGAAGCGCGTAGCCTTTATTGGAAAACTTTAGCTGCACAAAAATTGTTACCGGTTGCTGATGATATGATAGAATTTATGACATTGGAAGTTGATGATATGAATGCAACGGCCAAGCAACTGTCTAAAAAGAACGAGCCGCAACCTGTTGATATGTTGGTCAAAAAACGCCAGTATATGGAAGCCATTAAAAAATTATCTTCACTCAAACGTGATCTTGAAACCGCACAAACCAGATTGTCCAGCTTAATGGGAATGCACCCGTCAACAGAATACCAATTGGTAGGCTCCGAGTATGGCAATTTTGAACTTCCAAAAATCAAAACCAGTCTTTCTGATTTAGAGTGGTTAGCCCTCAATAATCGTCCCGAACTCAGAGAACATGACCTCGGCAATAATCCGCAAGACCTAAAGTTGATTATTCAGGATTTTCAGCAGCCGTCTGAGGCAGAATATAAGAGTGATCCTGAACGCTACAATCGTATGTGGACCAAACAGGCCAAGGAAATAGGCTACAGCGTGTATGAAGACGCCAACAATCCCAATGTCAAAGACTTAGCCGTATTGCGTCGTCAACGTATGTCTTCATTAATTTTAAGTCAGGTATATACAGCATGGGCACAGTATATGTCAGCTGTTGAGGATTATCAGATAAATATGGAAATCGCAAACACTTCAGAAAACATTGCTGAAGACTTTACAATCGCCAAAGGCACAAAAGATGAAAAAGCCCAACTAGAGGCTGCCCGCGCTATTGGTGATGAAGTCAAAGCTTTCAAATCCTATGCCGATTTACAGGATAGTTTAGGCAATTTGTATGTTTCTATTGGCTTAGATGCAATTCCTTATTATATGCTCAATGAAAAGCCATCTCAAATAGCAGTTTATTTGCGTGATAGTATGCAACGTTGGGGAAAAGGTGATTTTATGCCTGACAGTCGTCCATATGTGGCACAAGCCCCGACAAAACGTCCTCCTGTCAATCTTTCTTCATCAGAACGCCTCCCCGATATTAAAGTTGAGACCGGAAAACGCGTTCGTGTTATTATCCCTCAAGACTTGATAGACCGTATGAGTTTTGAGGGGCAGGTAAGAAGCTATTCAAGCCTTGCTGATGATACTCCATTGCCGAGATGGCTGCGATATGATGAAAATACTCACACTCTTGAAGGTGTTCCCATGCCCGGACAAGAAGGAATTTATTATATCAGAACATATTTTATTGATGACAACAAAAACATTGGATATACCTCTTTTAAGATAAAGGTTGTTGATCTTTTTGTTCCGTCGATGAATATAACCGGACAAACATCTGATTCTTCAGCGGTTGTTCTCAAACGTTGCGTTGGTTCACATTGCAACGATGATTGATAGTTCAACCTGCGTTGATGTTAAAACCTCAGCCACTATGGTTTGAAAGGTTAACAGCAAACAACCTCCCTTATTCAGGGAGGCTGTTTGTTTTTGTTCAGATTGTCACATTTTCAAGGTATTCCTTCAATGTTGCCTCGCCGACAGGACGAGGTGATGCGGCCAGAAAATTTTTGACCTCAACCAATAGAATAGCTTTACGAACAATAAATTTCAGCTTGAAATCTAATGCATCATGAACATAAAGCTCAGCCAGTATAGGAAGAGAAAGTTCGGCTGTCCAGTTCTCAAACATATGCCATTGAAGCTTTGGTGAAATAGGTCTACCAAAATGTGTATTTTTGCGCGCTACTTCTATCATTTTGTTTACTAAATCAAGCAAATCTTCTGTGGAAAAGGCAACAAATTCATTTTGTATTTCATCATCTACACCTAGCCAACGAACAGCATATTCGCACATCACTTCATAAGCATCGTGAGGTGGCAAAGCTTTGCAAATCTTCACTCCAAGCTCATCACAAAGCCACAAACCGTTTTTGATAAGCTTTAACAATTTTTGCTTTTTTTTTTTAAGGAACAAACAAAAACACCTCCCAATGTTTTGGGAGGTGTTTGCAGTTACATAATAACTTATTTTACCAAGCGTAGTTAAGACCTGCGCCGATACCAAATGCATCATAGCTTGAGCCAAAGGTATAGTTTGTCCAAGC
>JBGULQ010000001.1:0-97395 GCA_045116295.1 Alphaproteobacteria bacterium | reverse complement strand
TAAGGCTATGGCCAAACATAAACAAACCAAACTGCTGGAACAAGTATCACTCATGGTTGCCAACATTCGCGCCGCCTATGCCAATCAACCCAGTTACGCAGGACTTACCAACTCAATCGCTATTAGCATGAACTTAATAGATGACAATATGAAGGTCATTACTTCCAGTGGTACGGTTGACACCAATCAAATCAAAAATTCATATGGCGGTGATATTGAAGTCCACGCGGCTGCCACTCAGCCAACTCAATTTTACATAACACTAACTCAAATTCCAACCAACGCTTGCGGAATGCTATTTACCGTAGACTGGGGGTATTCTAACACATTAAATAGAGTAATTATAAACAACACAAGCAAAAATAATATCTCTGGTCTTGCAGAATTATGCAAAAACGGTGGCAACACCAATACCATAAAGATGCTACATAATTAACTTTCTCTCCAAAAACAACAAAAGCCCTGATTTAACAGGGCTTTGAGATGGTGCTCGGGGACGGGATCGAACCGCCGACACGAGGATTTTCAGTCCTCTGCTCTACCAACTGAGCTACCCGAGCAGGTTAACGAAAAAGTTTATAATAGATATTTTCACCATTGTCCAGCATATTTTTATATTTTGTTTATTTTTTTGCTATCCAACTGTAAAAACGCTATTTATTTTTATATTCTGAACGGAATTTTGCCACTCCCATCGCAATTGCAAACATCTTATTATACACTTTTATTCCATTATTAAACGCCTCATTATACCATTTTTCTTCCTGTTCACTTCTGCAAACTAAATCTTTAACCGAACCAATTTTTCCCGTTTCTGCAAGCGCGTTTTCCACACCACTAACCAAACAGTTTGCTTCCATAACAATCATTTTTCTTGCATCCTGTTCATGCAGTGAATCAGGTACAAATCCCCAAAAATTGTGATTATCACAGCCATATCCCATTCTATCTGTCAAAAACAAATTTCCTCTATCATCTGGAAAATAGCACAACGGAATATTTTCCGCTTCAATTACGGAATGCAGACTTTGCTCAAACATATTGCAGTGATCCATTTCCATATCCCATGCCGAAGCAAATGAAACCATTGTTGATTTTGAAGCGCCAAGCGGACAGTATGGAGATTGACTGACTATCAATAACTGTTTTTGAATATAATCTCTGCTCTCTTTACTATACCCTAATTCTTCCATTCTTTTTTGCATCATATTTTCAAGCCTCAATGCGGTATACGCACCGTGACAATGAGCAAAAATTTGTAGTTTACGAATGTTTTGTGCTGCTTTCCTTTCACTGAATTTATGTCCGTCAACACCCAAACGCGGTTCTATAAACATATCAAAAATATCTTTAACATATTTTGGATTTTTTGTTTCTGCATTTAACTCTTTATCATCTACATTATGGTGATATTCATGCATAAGTTTTATGCGTGCCCATCTCACGTCCATATATTCACCAAAATCATATACAACACCATAAACATTGACTTCTTTGTGCAGATTATGTGCTTCCATAAGCCTATACAAGTCACCCAAATACCCATTCAATCCTCTTTCATAGCGCACGCCGTCGCCACCGAGTGCCAATATGCATGGTTTATCATTATCAACTTCACTGACATTTTCAAAGCCATATGGATTTTCATCACTTTTAGCATCCCTCTTATACACATTAACTTGACTGCATAGTTTTTCATAATCTCCCAAAACTCTATATGCGACCTTGCGAGATATTTTATTGTTTTTATGATGCTCTAATCCCGTATTTATCAGCTTTGTTGCACGTTCTTCATATTCAGGAAAAATTTCTCTCACTTTTCCTGCGCTTTTATATAATGCTACCAAACTTATTGCATCATTACCTTCATCGCTTACATGTTGTTCCATCAGCGCTAGACATCTTTTGGGCATATCAGCATCAATTGTCATACTATCATCAAGATATACAGTATGTTCATCTGCCCCCAAATTAGAAATGGCAATAAAAGCCAAAGCCTTATAATAATCCCCCTGCCGTGCAGGAGTAAGTTCTTTTTCTAAAAATTCAAGTATCTGATCTTTTGATTTAAAGTGTTTATTATAAATTTTATCTATATTTCTATAAATAACAGTACATATGTTTGCATTCTTAGTAACTTCTTTTAATTTTTCTTCAACAGAATCATTAGTTGCCACAATTGCCATCAATGCCGCTGTTCCATACAAATCGGCATTATTACCATTACAATTTTCAGCATATTGAATAGTATTATCAAAAAAATATTGTGCCATATCCGGGTGAATTTCCAACAATTTTGGCACGCATCTTATTGCAAAGTTCGTGTTTTTCTTTAATATTTTATCATATTCTGTTTTCAACTTTTCAATTTCTACATGTCCTGCAGCTTTGCAAAACAGCTCAATTGCTAACGGAGCTGTATATGAACAAAATCCTGTATATCCTAAAGAAACATTGACCGCACCAAGAGCGTTATCGGCTAAATCCGGATGTTCATCCATCGCTTTTGACAGCAGTTGATACCCTTTAGCACAATCGCTAAATCCCAAATCATTACTGCCGACAAACTTGTTCAACCACACCGATGCTTCGCTTTTTTCCATATTTTTCCCCCAGAAAACAGGCTCATTATACCATAAATCTAGAAATATGTCTATTCCGGATTTTAAAAATCAAAAAAATGCGAAAAATCATAAAAAAATGGCAATTTTTGCACATTTTTGCCCCAAAAATTGCATTTTTTTGCATATTTTTGTTGTTTTAAATTTCAGATTGGAGTACAAAAGGAAGCAGTTGTTTTTAATTTTAAAGAGAGAAATGGAATGTCAAATCCTATTGATACTAAAATAGTCAACAAATTAGCCGAGATTCTCGACAAGAATGGTCTTTCGGAACTTGAATACGAAACTGAAAGTTTCCGCGTTTCCTTAGTAAAATCTCGTACAACATCGACCGCTTGTCCGGCTCCTGTTGCCGAACCTGCTGCTGTTGTTGCACCTGCCACACCTGTTGTGGCAACTCCAGCTCCTGTCACTGATGATATTGACATCTCAACCCTGCCCGGCTGTGTAAAGTCACCAATGGTAGGCGTTGTTTATCTCTCAAGTGATCCCAACTCTGCCAACTATGTTAAAATTGGTGATACTGTCAGCGAAGGTGACACCGTATGCTTGATTGAAGCCATGAAAACCTTTAATCCTGTCAAAGCTCACCAAGGCGGTAAAGTTACCAAAATTTTGGTAGAAAGCGGCGATCCTGTTGAATATGGTGAACCATTGGTCGTTATTGAATAATAACCGCAGGGAACATATCATGTTTGAAAAAGTATTAATTGCAAATCGTGGCGAAATTGCTTTGCGTATTCATCGTGCTTGCCGTGAAATGGGCATTCATACCGTTGCCGTTCATTCTGAAGCCGATGCCAAAGCCATGCACGTAAGACTGGCTGATGAGGCAGTCTGCATAGGTCCGTCTCGCTCGACCGATTCGTATTTGAACAAATCCGCAATTATTTCTGCCGCCTTAATCACCGGTGCCGATGCTATTCACCCCGGTTTTGGCTTTTTATCCGAAAATGCCGACTTTGCCGAGATGGTTGAATCTCACGGCATTACATTTATTGGTCCGTCTGCGGCCCAAATGCGCAAAATGGGCGACAAAATCACCGCTCGTCAAGCCGCAATCGAAGCCGGAATTCCCGTAACCCCTGGGTCTCCTTCTTTAGACACGGTTGAAGACGCCAAAAAATGGGCTCACGAAATCGGCTATCCGGTTATCATCAAAGCCAAAGACGGCGGTGGCGGTAAAGGCATGAAAATTGCTTTCAGCGAAGATGATATTGAAGAAGCTTATAAAATGGCTCGTGCTGAAGCCAAAGCTGCTTTTCCGACCGATGTTGTTTATATGGAAAAATATCTCCAACATCCTCGCCATATCGAAATGCAAATCTTAGCCGACAAATACGGCAATGTTGTTCACCTTGGCGAGCGTGATTGCTCAATCCAACGCAACAACCAAAAAGTTATTGAAGAAAGCCCTTCTCCGGCTCTCAATCAGGAGCAAAGAGAACAAATCGGCGAAATTGTCCGCAAAGCGATTGCCAAAATCGGATACTTTAATGCCGGCACGTTAGAATTTTTGTTTGAAAACGGCAAATTCTACTTTTTGGAGATGAACACCCGCCTGCAGGTAGAACATCCGGTTACTGAAGCTGTCAGCGGGATAGACATTGTCCGTGAACAAATTCGTATTGCCAGCGGTGCCGCTCTCGGATACGAGCAAAAGGATATTCACTTCAACGGCCACGCTATTGAATGTCGCATTAATGCCGAGGATCCTAACACATTTGCTCCCTGCCCCGGAACCATTACCGAATGGCATGCCCCCGGCGGACTTGGTGTGCGTGTAGATTCTGAAATTTATTCCGGCTACACAATTCCTCCGTTTTATGACAGCATGATTGCCAAATTGATAGTTCATGGTCAAACCCGCAACTCCGCACTCATGCGTTTACGTCGAGCATTGGAAGAATTTGTAATCGATGGTGTTTCAACCACAATTCCGCTTCATCAGGAAATTATTTCCCAGTCAGAATTTATTGATGGAATGTACAACATCCATTGGCTGGAACAACATATGAAGAAAAACACTTCCGAAAAATAAAAAAAAGCCCCGAACTTGGGGCTTTTTTTAATATGCAACCTCAATCCTGTACGTACCGGTGTATTCGCCGGCAGGAGCCCCCTGCGTAACGTGCAACGTTCCGCCTACATTTATATATGTATCGTTACTTGTCAATGTAATACTTGAAGTCGGCAAATCGGTTACCAAATCAACCGTCAGAGAAGTTCCGCCGTTAGATATACTTGTCTGGCTGTCAACCGCAACAGTTACCGTACGTGAACCGGCTTCTTCTTTAGATATTTTTATAATTCCGTTAGTCGGAGGATAGGAAGAATCATTAATCACGTATGCAGAACTCTGCCTGCTTCCATTAGGACTAACCACCACATCATGCGTTACTGTTGACAACACCGCTCCAAAACTCAAATCTTGTGTACTCTGCACATTCACCGGCTGCGGATCTATAACCACTGTGACAGGAAGAGATGATGTAATGCTTTCGAACCAATTACCTGAATAACTAACAGTCAACGAACCACTAAAAGTACCATGGCCACAATTAGCAGGAATATTCAACTTACCACCATAATTAAAGTTTCCAGAGCTGTTGCGCGAGATTCTTTGTGAAGTAGGATTAACTGTCATGCTATCAAATGTTATATTACAACCAGAACATGACGATGACGAACACGATAGTGAACCTGCTGCATCAGTATCTGCAGTTACATTCACCCCAAGCAAAGAAAAAAAACCATTTGCATTATAAACAATAACACCGCTTTTTTGTCCCGAACTTAAAGCTATATTGCTTTTTGCCCCATATTCACCATCAGTTCCCAAAACAATGCTTGCTGCACTGCGTGAATTACTTATACGAATATTACCGAAGTTAATTGCTTGAGACATAGTTGCACTATCCGCAACGGCTTCTTTCATAACACTCAGACAACATACAACAACTATTACAAATATTCTTATCACTTAATAAACCTCACAGCTACTAACACATTCAACTATAATACATCTTATAAATAATACATATATATAACAAAAAAAGCTCCACTTGGTGGAGCTTTTTTTAAAAAATAATCACAGAAAATTATTTTACCATTTCAATTACTTTATCAGTAATATCAATGCCGCCCTCTAAAACGACTTCTTTGGCAAATACGATATCAAAACCTTCTTTCTTTGCCAGATCTGCCATTTGGGCGCTAATCTTGTCATCAATTTTTTGCAACTCAGCTGCATATTCTTCTTGCATAGCTTGTTGTTTTGCAGCTAACTCTTCATTAGATTTTGCGGCCAATTCTGCGCCCTTCTTTTTATCATTGCCAGCTTTTTTCTCAATTTCTGCAGTCTTTTGTTTTACCCATTCCTGCAATTCTTGAGCACGTTCCTGACTTTTCATTCTCAACTCAGCAACATCTTTAGACTCGCTTACAACTTGCTTTACATCAACAACGGCAATTCTTGAAGATCCGCCTTTGCACATCAATGCCTTAGCACCAATGCCCAAAACGAAAGCAATTGCTGCAATCATTACAACTCTATAAACTGTTTTGTTCATATTCATTCCCCTAATATGTTAAATTCACCACCAGATTATACTCTGGCACTAAAAGTGTCAAATGCAAAAAAGCACATATAGACCGCAAAATCAATCTGCCGACATTTCGATTGCAACCATCTCATAAAAAGGATCGGTTGCAGCTCTTTTCAAAACGTCATCGCGGTCTAAATCAGCCTTTGCAAAAACCTGTTCACTTGCAACCACGCAAGTATCATTGACAATTGTAGCAACGCCTGAACGCACAAAGTATTTGTTGACAATCTTGCCACTTTCATTCAACACTTTGAGCAAGCCGTCACCAAAGCCTACAATACTGGGAGACTGACCGGCAATAACCGTCAGATTTGTCCCTTCGGTTGGCAAAACCACACCCCAAGCAGATCCTTGACTTATTACCCGTTCAGGCTGCACCAGTTTGTAATTTATATTTGTCATTAGGCGGCCTCTTCTTTTTTCATTTTTTCGGCTTTTTCTAATGCCTGTTCAATTGTACCAACCATAAAGAACGCTTGTTCGGGAACATCATCATACAATCCTTCCAAAATCCCCTTAAAGCCCTTAATGGTATCTTCCAATTTTACAAATTCACCTTTAGTACCGGTAAATACTTCTGCTACAAAGAACGGCTGTGACAAGAATCTTTGAACTTTACGCGCTCTTGAAACCGTAATTCTATCTTCATCAGACAGCTCGTCCATACCCAAAATAGCAATAATATCCTGCAAAGATTTATATTTTTGCAAAATCTCTTGTACACCGCGGGCAACTTTGTAATGCTCTTCACCAACAACAGACGGAGCCAAAACACGGCTTGTTGAATCCAGCGGATCAACTGCCGGATAAATACCAAGTTCCGAAATACTACGGCTCAACACCGTTGTTGCATCCAAGTGCGCAAACGTTGTAGCCGGAGCCGGGTCAGTCAAGTCATCGGCAGGAACATAAACAGCCTGAACTGATGTAATAGATCCATCTTTAGTTGAAGTAATACGCTCCTGCATTGCACCCATATCCGTACCCAAAGTAGGCTGATATCCCACAGCAGAAGGAATGCGTCCCAATAACGCAGAAATTTCAGAACCTGCTTGCGTAAAACGGAAAATATTATCAACAAAGAATAACACATCACGATGTTCTACATCTCTAAAATATTCAGCTTCAGTCAAACCTGTCAAAGCAACACGCGCACGAGCTCCTGGCGGTTCGTTCATTTGTCCGTAAACCAGAACAGTTTTTGAGTTTCCGCCCTTAATATCAATAACACCAGACTCAATCATTTCGTGATAAAGGTCGTTTCCTTCACGAGTACGCTCACCGACACCTGCAAAAACAGAATATCCGCCGTGACCTTTAGCAATATTATTAATCAATTCCTGAATCAACACGGTTTTACCAACACCGGCACCACCAAACAAACCAATCTTTCCGCCTTTTACATACGGTTCCAAAAGGTCAATAACCTTAATACCTGTCGTCAAAATTTCTGTTTCTGTTGCCTGTTCGGTAAAGCTCGGAGCCTGACGATGGATTGAAAAATGATCTTTACAATCAACTTTTCCGCGACCATCTACCGGTTGACCGGTAACATTAATAATTCTGCCCAACAACCCCGGACCAACCGGAACTTCGATAGGTTTTCCGGTATTAACAACCTTAACACCACGTTTCAAACCGTCTGTTCCATCCATAGCAATCGTACGAACGACGCCTTCACCAAGTTGCTGTTCAACTTCCAAAACCAGCTCTTTTCCCTCATTTTCACACTTTAATGCAGTATAAATATTAGGCAGATTGTCTACATCATCAAATTTGACGTCAACAACCGCGCCCATAACCTGAAACACATACCCGTCTTTATTGGTCATTCTACTCCTCTCCTTAACAACTAAATAGCTTCTGCACCAGCAATAATTTCTGTTAACTCTGTTGTAATTGCGCCTTGACGAAGACGATTATACCTTAGAGTCAATCTTGCAATCATATCTCCGGCGTTACGCGTTGCATTATCCATTGAAGTCATTCTGGCCCCTTGTTCTGACGCCTGAGAATTTATCATAATTTCAAAAACAAACTCCTTAAAAGCCAGCGGTGTCAATGCATTCAACATAGACACATAATCAGGCTCTACGTCATACAACGCCTCTCCTTCAGTATCATCCACGCCGGTATTAATTCTTTCTAAATTAAAAGGCAACACTTGATCGCTTACAATCTCGCGACTCAATGCTGATTTAAATTTGCTGTACACAACCTCGCAGATATCGATTTGTCCTTGTTCAAACATCGGCACAATTTCATCAATCAAATTCAGAGCCTCTTCATACTGAACTCCCTGATTTACAACTGATTCACCATGACGAACAATCAAATCGGCATAACGCTTTTTCAGCGCATTATAACCGCGATATCCCAGAGCAATGACTTTTACATCTTTACCCATAGACTTCAGTTCTTCTATTCGGGATATTGCTCCTTTTATAATCGCGCTGTTATAACTGCCGCAAAGCCCTTTATCAGACGATAAAACAACTAACAAATATTTATTTGCTGAAGTTTTTGCCGTACACAGAGGAGGCAACGGCACCGAAGTATCGGTTGCCTTTGCCTGTCCATGCAATACGTACATGATTCGGCTTATTGCATTATAAACAGTATTACGATACGATTCGTTTCTGTTCAAAACTTCCTGAGCTCTACGCAACCTCGAAGCTGCAACCATCTTCATCGCCGAAGTTATTTTTTCGGTCGATTTAACACTTGCAATTCGACTGCGTAATTCTTTCAAGCCTGCCATACTACGCCGCCTTGTTCTTTCTCAAATATTGATCTGTAAACTTGGTATAGAATTCCATAAGTTTTGCATCCAAACTTTCTGAAATAACCTTCTTATCGCTAATTTCACGCAATAATTCCGGATGTTCTTTCATCAAGCTTGCACGAACAGATGCTTCATAATTCTGTACTTCACTTACAGGAACATTATCCAAGAACCCGCGAACGCCACCGAATATAACTGCGACTTCTTCAGCTACAGTCAACGGAGAATATACCGGTTGTTCAAGCAAAACGGTCAAACGCTCACCGCGTGCCAGCAACTTTTTGGTTGATGCATCAAGATCAGATGCAAATTTTGAGAAAGCTGCCATTTCACGGTATTGAGCCAAATCAAGTTTTATTTTTCCTGCCACTTGCTTCATTGCTTTAATTTGAGCAGCAGAACCGACACGGCTTACCGAAATACCGACATTCACCGCCGGACGAATACCCTGATAGAACAACGATGTCTCCAAGAATATCTGTCCATCGGTAATAGAAATAACATTCGTCGGAATATACGCTGAAACGTCACCTGCTTGAGTTTCAATTACCGGCAATGCTGTCAAAGACCCTGAACCGTTTTCATCGCTCATTTTTGCGGCACGTTCAAGCAGTCTTGAGTGCAAATAGAACACATCACCTGGGTAAGCTTCACGCCCTGGTGGACGACGGAGCAACAATGACATTTGACGATATGCCGTTGCCTGCTTGGATAAATCATCATAGAAAATCACAGCATGCATTCCGTTATCACGGAAATATTCACCCATTGCACATCCCGAATATGGAGCAATAAACTGCATCGGTGCTGCATCTGAAGCCGTAGCCGCAACAACGATTGTATAATCCAAAGCCCCATGATCTTTCAAAGTCTGAACCACCTGTGCAACAGTAGAACGCTTTTGTCCTACGGCAACATATATGCAATACAATTTCTCTTTTTCAGACTTTGCTTGTGCATTAATATTCTTTTGGTTTATGATTGTATCAACAATAATTGAAGTCTTTCCGGTTTGTCTGTCACCAATAATTAATTCACGTTGACCACGACCGATAGGAATCAGCGCATCAACAATTTTGAGACCGGTTTGAACAGGCTCACAAACACTTCTACGCTCAATAATACCGGGAGCTTTAACCTCAGAGTTGCTGTATTGCTCTGCCTCAATGCGTCCCAATCCATCTAACGGCTCGCCCAAAGCATTGACAACACGTCCCAAAAGTCCTTTTCCGACCGGTACACTCACAATCTTGTCAGTACGTTTTACAATATCACCTTCCCTAATTCCGGTGTCATCACCAAACAAAACCACACCAACATTATCTTCTTCCAAATTGAGGGCCATACCCTTAACACCATTTGGAAATTCAACCATTTCATTATATTTAACATTATTCAGTCCATAAACGCGAGCGATACCGTCACCGACAGACAATACTCGTCCAACTTCGGAAACATCAATATCAGCCTTAGCTTCGGCAATCTTAGCTTTTAAAACCGACGCTATTTCACTTGCTCCAGACATACTATTCAGCCCCTTTCATTAATAATGTTAAGCGATCAATTTTTCCTTTAATAGAGTCATCAATAACCTTTGAATCACACTCTATCAAAAGACCTCCTAAAAGTTCCGGTCTTATCTGATAATCGACCACCACTTTCTTTCCGGTATATTTTTCCATTGCCGAAGTCAATTTCTTTTTTTGAGCATCACTCAACTCGGCAACAGTTTTTACCAGCACCGGACAAATATTTTTTTTGCGGTAAAAAATGTTTTTATAATCTTGCATTACATATAGCAGAACATCTGATCTGCCGTTTTGTGCCATTGTTTTTAACAAACCGCACATAGGTTTTGACATCTTACGTTTTTTAGCAACTTCAGATAGTGCTTGTTCTTTATCATTGTTGCTTAAAATTGGATTGGCCAAATACATAGCAATTTGTGGATCTGCAGCCATATCTGCCGCAAAACTGCTAGACTCTTCCAAGACTTTTTCTGACAAACCGCTTGCATCAGAAACTTCATACAAAGCCTCTGCATATGATCTGATTAATCTTGTTTGTTCATTTTTCTTCATATATCCACCTACATCTTAAGTTTTATTGATATTATCCGCCATTGGTTTCTAATTTATTAATTTTTACATAAAAGAATACGGATCAATATCAATTTCAATACTCACTTGTTTTGGCACATTAATTTTTTGCATCCAGATTTTTACCACTTCTTGAATATCAATATTTCTCACAGTTTTCAACAATAATCTGAAACGATATCTATTTCTGAGCATAAATACTGGAGCCGGCGCAGGACCGAGTGTTGAGATATAGTCCGTATTTGGTGCAGTTTGTCCCAGTGCTGAGGCAACTTTTTCTGCCAGAGCAAGTTTTTCGCTACTGACAATCACCGCAGCCAACTTTCCATACGGAGGCATCTTCAACATTTGCCTTGCGCGTTTCTCCAAATCTATAAACTGTTTTCTATCATTGTCAACCAAAGCTTTTAAAACTTCATTTTCTGGGTACAAAGTCTGCACATATACTTCACCGCTTTTCTCACCGCGACCGGCACGTCCGGCCACCTGTGATAGCAGTTGAAAAGTTTGTTCTGCCGCTCGCAAATCACTTCCCATAAGTCCAAGATCAGCATCTACGATTCCCACCAGTGTGAGCTCAGGAAAATGGTGTCCCTTTGCCAAAATTTGCGTTCCTATCATTATATCCAGCTCTCCGTTTTCCATCTCCGCAAACACCTTTGACAACTCTGTGACACTTGCCGTTGTATCACTGGACAATACCTTTAATCTTGCATCCGGAAAACGCCTGCTAACTTCTTCGGCGATTCGCTCCACCCCGGGACCACAGGCAGTTAATCCGTCTTGCGAATGACAATCCGGACAGCATTTGGGTCGATCCATCATATATCCGCACCTATGACATATCAGTTTATTCGTTGATTTATGTTCTGCCAACCAAGCCGTACAATGAGGACATTGCAGTCTGTAACCACAGTCACGACATATCAATAACGGAGCATAGCCACGGCGGTTCAAAAAGAGCATAGACTGTTCGCCCTTTTCAAGATTTTTATGCAATGCTTCAACCAATGTTGGAGACAGCCATGACGGTCCCCATTCACCGCGTTTAGGCTTATCCTTCTTTAGATCAACAATTTTAATCACCGGCAAAACCGCACCGGCAAAACGCTTTGTTAATTTCACACAATCATATTTGCCGTTTTCTACATTTACAATTGTCTCCAAATCCGGAGTTGCCGTTGACAATATCAAAGGAAAACCTCCGATTTTTGCTCGAACAACAGCCATATCACGACACTGATAATTTACAAAATCTTCTTGCTTAAAAGAATGATCATGACTTTCATCAATTACAATCAAGCCTAATTCCGGATAAGGCAAAAACAATGCCGAACGAGCTCCTACAATCACCCTTGCCCGTCCTTCTGCTACAGCAATCCAATTATCGATTCTCTCCCTTGTCCCCAGTCCTGAATGCCAACAAGCCGGTTTTACACCAAATCGTTGTTCAAAACGAGCCAACCATTGTGCTGTAAGAGATATTTCGGGTACCAAAATAAGTACTTGCCGTTTTTGTTTCAATGCCTCGGCAGCAGCCTCAAAATATACTTCTGTTTTACCGCTTCCCGTAACACCATCTATCAACGTTACCGAAAAACCATTACCTACTTTGCCGACAACGTCATCTGCCGCCAACTGTTGCTCATCTGTAAGTTTTACTTTTACAAAATCAGGTTCTGGCTCATCATACTGCTTTTTTTTGATTTCAACACGATTCTTTATAACCCCTGCTTTACACAAAGCATCAACCACACCGGAGCTGCACCCTGCTCCCCTGCAAATTTCTGCCTTTGTATATGCTCCGTGTTTTAGCAAATCAATCACATGCCATCTTGCATCGGAATTTTTTAGCTTTGCCTCCGCCAATGTTTTGCCTGTAAGCTCATAAAACACTTCTGTCGGTTCGTCATCAAACACCTGTTTGACGCTTATAACCATCTTCAAAACCATTCCGGGTGGAGCTAAATTATATTGAGAAACAAAATTAACTAGTTTGATTATTTCGTTGTTTAAAGGTCTAAAATTGTATTTTTTTAAAATCGGTTTTATTTTATCAGGTTGACAGTCAGAAACTTGTTTTTTGCACCACACCACGCCTACAATTTCTTTTTTTCCCCAAGGAACGCGCACAATCGTTCCTATAGGCAAATCTTCATTGCTACTATAATCAAACGGCTCATTGAACGGTAATGGCAACAAAACGCCGAAAATCATTATATATTCATCTCCCTAGTCATGCGCTACTATACTAATCTTTCCCCGAAAACAAAAGTAATTTTGCAGACAATCCCCAAATAATCCGTACAAAAAAACAGCTTATATTTGCCACCGAACAAATATAAGCTGCTTCAAGAAGTTTGTCCTGCACTCTATTTAGTACGAACAATTTTACCATCTGGGGAATTTCCGTCAAATTGTATCACATCTCCTTCCTCGAGCAGATACTTGTCTATTCCACACTGCGGAAACTCATAGATACAAGTTTCTGCGCTGTTAAATTTAACAACATTTGCACTCACAATTTTTCCCGTATCAGGATCGGTATAAATTGCTTTACGTGCCTTGACAACCCTGTACCACTTCTCTTCTTTACTGCACATAATATATAAATGATTAAATTTAAATAATTAAATTAATAATAAAAAATATCCGTCAAGACTATTTGCCGACACTTTCATTGTCAATTATTTACCCTAAATTAACCCCAAGATATTATAATGATAGTATGAAGACAGAGATAAAATATAATGTTGATCATCTTTTACACGAAACCGTAAAAGAATGGCTACAGTGGCTGAAAAACGAACGTCAATACTCCGACCACACGGTTGACGCTTATGCTCGTGATTTATCACAATTTTTTGATTTTTTTGAACAACCTCAATCAATCGGCTCTTTATCAGAAATGCAAATCAGTGATTTCCGTCGTTACATAAGTTCTCGCCACTGCCAACTCATATCTAAAACTTCCCTAGCTCGCAAACTCTCATCAGTTCGCAATTTTTTTAATTGGATGGATCGTCGCGGAATTGTTAAAAACTCCGCCATCAGCATTTTATCTTCCCCCAAAAAAGACAAAGTACTTCCCCGCGCTCTTGATATTACACAAGCTAAAGATCTGATAGAAGAAGCTCCCAACTTTGAACGAGAAAACTGGCAACAACTCCGAGATATTGCCATTTTTACCCTCCTATACGGGTGCGGATTACGTATTTCTGAGGCCGTCAACACCAATATCGGAGATTTTGATAATCAAGATTTTCTACGAATTAAAGGTAAAGGGAAAAAAGAACGAATTGTTCCGATACTGCCGATTGTAATGAAAACAATCAACAACTATCTTGAGGCCTGCCCCTACTCTCACAATCACGGAGACCCAATATTTCTGGGAACGCGTGGTGAACGGATCAATCCCAGAATTATTGAACGCCAAATGGAAAAAATTCGCAACTACATGGGACTTCCGTCAAACTTAACACCTCACTCATTGCGACACTCGTTTGCAACCCATCTGCTGGCCAACGGCACAGATTTGCGCTCAATTCAAGAATTACTTGGACATTCATCACTGTCAACCACACAACGCTACACCGACGTTGAAATTTCTCAACTGCAGGCAGAATACAAACAGGCTCATCTGCTTGATATATAAAAAGACGATATTCATAAACCATCGTTTATAAAGCAACGCTCAGATGCCTTACTAGTCAATTAAAATCACAAAATTTCTCAACCAGATAAACAATAAAAAACACCGCCTAAGCGGTGCTTTTTATTACTGCGGTATAACCTATTTAGCATTATTGCCTAACAGATTATTCAATACAGATGTAGCTGTTGATGCTGCTTCTTCATCAATTCCCGCTGATTGTAAAGCTAACTTTTTAACACAAGTTTTGCTCAAATTGTCAACTTCAGCCTTAAATCCTCCGGCCAATAAAGTACCGGCTTGCATTTTGCTTTGCGCTTCACTCAGCATACATGCTCTCATTCTTACTCTCACCGGATCACTTGTGCTTGCGGTCGTATAAGGTGTCATGTCGACGCCTTCACAAGCTGTCAAAGCTGTTGTCATTGCAATAAGACTTAAAATTTTTTTCATGGCATTCTCCTCTCTTTCCCATCAAAATTACTATTAAAAACTCTCATCGTCAACAAATTATTATTTATTGACGAAAACCGCTTTTGCCGTTAGAATACACAAAACAAATATTTAATAAGGTCGCACACAATGAAAATAAGTGAGTTTGATATTTCGACAGCCGAAGGCATAGTTTTGCTTAATGACATTCGCCTTGACAGTCAAGCCCTGCATCAAGGACACCGGCTTAACCACGAAGACATTGTCTTCCTAAAATCTGTTGGTATCAAAAAAATCACCGGCATCAGCACAGACCCTGATGATATTGTAGCCTCCACGGCTCTCGGTATGATTGCCCCTTTGGTTTGCGGTAACGGACTGGCTTATGTGGTATCAAAAACTTCCGGCAGTTGCAAACTTATTGCTGCCAGTGACGGAATATTTTTGTGTTCTGACGACCGTTTAGCAAAATTTAACCGCATAACTCCATACTTAATAATCAACACCGTTTTACCATATAAAAACGTAAAAAAAGGAGAAGTCATCGGCAGTATAAAACTACGTTGTCCTATTGTCGAACAGGCATTTATTGATGATATAACCTACCGTCTTTCCGGTAACGAACCGCTTTTGCAAATACGCAGTTCTGACAGCATATCTGCAGCCATTATTTACACCGATTTTTATCATGATAAATCTGAGATAAAACATTTTTCAAACATCACTAAAAGACTATTAAAAAACTTTGACAACATTATTTTCGATAAAGAGATTCATTGTAATCATGATTATAATGACGTTGCAGGCTCAATATCCGAGGCAGCAATGAAATACCCGCTGGTATTTATTATCCCCGGGTTGCCAAGTAGTTCTGCGGCAGACACAATACCGTCGGCACTCCGCGCTTCTGCAGATGAAATCATTTGCGAAAACATTCCGCAGGATACTCTGCCCGACCTAATGATTGCCACCAAGAAAAGTTCGAAAATCCTAGCTATCCCCTTTCATTACGACAAAGTAACATCATCTTTGGCAGACAAAAACATCAAAATGGCCATCACTAAAGATAAATTGTTCCAAAACGACTTTGTCAACAAAGACAGTATATTAACCGAAAATATAATTTTAACGGATGAAGAAAAAGAAAACATTATCACCCCTCCTTCTTCCAGCCGAAAAAACAAAAATGAGGCTAATATTGCCATTGTCATCTTGGCGGCCGGATGTAGCACCCGCGCAAGACGTAACAAACTGATGATTGACATGGAAGGAGAACCCATGTTTATGAAATCTGTTCGTGCTGCTCTAAAATCCAAGGCATCCCCTGTATATGTTGTAACCGGATACCACGCCGACGAACTTGAAGAATACTTAAAAGATGTTGATATCAACATACTGCGCAACAATGACTATATGTCAGGCATCAAAACATCTATTCGCTTGGGGCTCAAATCAGTGCCATCATTTTGCGACGGAACAATATTATTACCGGCTGATATGCCTTATGTCACGTCGTCATACCTAGATAAAATGATAAAATCATTTACAAAAGGTCAACATAAACAACTATGCATCAGCTACTTTGAAGGCAAAAAATATAATCCCGTTTTGTGGGGACGCGATTTATATTCAAAGGCTGATTTAGTTCCCGAAAACTCGCATCTTCGCGCTGTATTTATGGAACATCAAGACTACACAAAACTAGTTGATGCCGACGCCAATGCTTGCGTCGACATCAACTTTCCATATGATATACAGATATTGACTAATAAATAAAAACTGCCTTATGCTTTCTGCATCCGATTTAAAGTTTCAGTAGCATCATAGCTTTCCACATATGCCGGAATTTTGCCTATCTGCGACAAATATTCATCATAATCAGGCTTATCAACCTGTTCACCGTTAATTATTTTATAAACTTTTTTCAATCTTTCTAGTGCAGCATCTTGCAAATATAGTTTTTGACCGGTCAGCTCTCTTAATTCTTCAATTTTGCCGCCGCAATAACATACAACATCACACCCTGCTTCGAGTGAGCGCAATGCTTTTTCTCCAATTGTACCATTCAATGCATGCATATCTATTGCATCACTAATCAACAATCCACCAAATCCTATCCGTTTACGAATAACTTCATCAATAGCCTTTTTGCTCATTGTAACCGGCAAATCATCAATTTGCGGCAACACGATGTGGGCAGTCATTCCTGCCGGCAACGAACAATTTGCCGCAAATGGTGCCAAATCTTTTTCTAAATCACTATCTGTTCCATTGATAATCGGCAGCCCGAGATGAGGATCAACCGTCGCGCGACCATGCCCAGGCATATGCTTAACACACGGACATATCCCGTTTTTAATATAGGTTTCTGCCATAACTTTACCATATTCAGCCTGATTACTATAAAAACATCTTGATTTTAAGACTTCATGCGTTTCCGGATACACAATATCAAGAACCGGAGCATAATTAAAATTAATGCCGACCTCATTCAAATCCTGAGCGATTAATGATGCATGCAATCTTGTCACTGACTGGGGCAACTGCCCTAAAACATATTGCGAAGCATAGCCTCTCCAATCAGGCTCTGCCAGTCTGCGAACTCTTCCGCCTTCTTGATCAACCGCAATTATAGCGTTATCTCCGATAATTTCCTTAATAGACTCAATCAAATGCTTTAATTGTTTTTTATTATCAATATTTCTTCCAAATAATGACACCCCTATTGGTCTCAGCTGTTCCAATACAAATTTTTCATCATCTGTAAGAATTGTACCCGCAACAGATGCAATAATTGCCGTATTCATAACTACCCCAACACCAACTCAAACATTTTTTGCATATAAATTCCAAGAGGATTAAATTGCTCCAATTCCTTAAAGCCAAGATATTGTCCTAACAACGGAAAAGCTATTATCAATACCATCAATCCGAACAATCCTTCATATTCAGCTGCGACATAACGTTTTGCTAACCTGTTATCCATCCACCCAAAAAGCATCTTAGAACCGTCCAACGGAGGTATCGGTAATATATTCAAAAAGATCAATGCCAAATTAATCAGCAACAAATTTTTGAAAAACAAACCACAATACACATCAAGCTCAAAGTTTTTTAATACCAATAATGCAATAATCGCCAACATCGCATTAACTATAACACCGGCAGACGCCACAATAAACACACCGATTCGTCGATTACGGAGTCTCATAAAATTAACCGGAACCGGACGCGCCCAACCAAACAAAAACGGAGCCTGTGTAAGCCACAAAATCAGTGGTAGCGCAATCGTTCCGACAATATCCACGTGATTAATCGGATTTAGAGACAAGCGACCATATCTTTCGGCAGTATCATCGCCCAAAGCCAGTGCAGCATAGCCATGCGCAATTTCATGCAATACAATAGAAAAAAATATCGGTACAAATGCTACAAAGACATCAAACAACATTTATTTTTTTGCCACAAAACAACTGCCGCCTGATTTTTTGAGCTGTGCACACAAGGCATCAGCATCGCTCTTATTTGCAAAACTGCCAACTTTCAAGCGATAATAAACGCCTTTTGCTCCCAAATCTGCCTTTTCAATCTCATATGGCAAACCTTGTAATACCGCATATTTTTTCTGAGTCGAATTCCACGATTTTTCAACAGCAGATTTATTTGGAGAAGACATCAGTTGAACTTGCCAACTTCCTGCCTTTATGGTCTGTGCAGATGTACTGCTTGCTTCTACAACCGGAGCTTGAGCAATTTCTTTTACAGGCTCTGCTTTTACTTTTTCAACTTTCTCTGTAACTTTTTCTGTTGCTTCAGTGACCTCAAGTTTAACCTCTTCCTTGGCATCAGCAATTTTATTTTCTGCTTCAGATACTTTTTTATCAGTCTCAACTTTAGCCTTTTCAATTTCGGCATTTGTTTTTGCCAATTGTTCGGCTTTGTTGTCCTCTGCGGCTTGTGCGGCAGCTTTTTCCACCAACTGTTCTATTCCCTGTGCATTAGGCTCTTCTGCCGAAGTCACAATTTTATCATTTTCTTCTTCAGTCTGACGTTTTTCAATTATATCATATACAGTTCTTTCCTGAGCAGCAAACTCAACATCTCCCGGTTCAGCCGGCTGAATTTTAACAGGCTCTTGTGGTCTTGTAATCACGGGAACATCTTCTGGATTGTTACCTTGATAACGTGGAGCCAAAATAAACCATCCTACCACACCGGCCATAATCAGCCCTGCCAAAGCACCTATAAAAAGGCTGCGTGAACTGTTGGCTTCGTTTTTCCTCTCTTCCAAACTAAAATTGACCTGTTTCTGACGAAATTCATTCAACACTTTCTCGTCATCGCGGCGGAATTCCTCGGGAAAATTATCAAGCATTAACTGTCTCCTAAATTTTTGCTTTTCACAAATCTAAAAGTAATATACATTATAAAAGATAAAATAGTAAAGGGATAAATTTATGAAAATTGCAACATACAATGTTAATTCGATTAACGCGCGTATTGAAAACTTGTGCGGTTGGCTCAGCACGGAGAAACCGGATATTGTGCTTTTGCAGGAAATAAAATCTGAATTTAATTCTTTTCCTTTTTTTGAGATTCAATCCTGTGGATATAATGCCTCCATTCTTGGGCAAAAGAGTTACAATGGCGTTGCGATACTGAGTCGCGAAAAAATAAAAATCATCCACGAAAACCTTCCTTCTTTTTCCGACGATCAAGCGCGCTATTTAGAAGCTGACATTGACTGCCAAGGCACAACATATCGCGTCGCTTCAGTCTATCTTCCCAACGGCAACCCACCATATAATAACGCCGCAGATACTTCAAAATTCACATATAAATTAGCATGGATGGACGCATTAATCAAACATCTGAAAAAACTGGCAACACTTCCACAGCCCACAATCATCAGCGGAGATTTTAATGTTATAATGACCGACAAAGACGTATATGACCCCAAACTTTTTATCAACAACGCACTATTTCGTCCCGAAGTACGTCAATGCCTGCAACAACTGTCATTTTTAGGATTTTACGACTCATACAGAGTATTGCACCCTAACGACATAGGCTACACTTTCTGGGACTATACTGCAAATTCACTAAATGCTGATTTAGGCATGCGTATTGACTATATTTTTGCCTCTGCTCCTGCCATTGACAAACTATCATCTTGTCATGTAGACAAAGCCCCTCGCCTTGCCAACAAACCATCAGACCACACACCATTGATAGCGGAGTTTTTATAATGCTTAAAAAAATTATCTTTGCTTTTACTCTCATTATCTTTAGTTTCTCAGCTAAAGCAGATACCCAATCTCTGATTTCTTCTGTCTATGGCACCGTAGCCAACAAACACATAACACCTGTCAACATTGAAGAACTTGCAATTTCCGGTCTCAAAAGCATTTCAGATATTGATAAAAATCTTATTTTTTCCAATGGCAAAGATGTTGTTTATATATATTATCACCGCAAAATTGCCGGAGTATGGCACAAACCCCAACATAACGACGACTATAAAGCATGGGCAGACCTCACTGCTAAAATTATTCACAAAGCAACACTCATCTCCGCACGTGCAAAACACTATAAAATTATGCTGACTGAAAATATCTTAGCCCATGCCATTGCTTCACTCAATGACCATTCAAAATACCATTTTAGTGATGAGGTTGAAGACTTTTTTGACGGCAGAGAAATTGCAGCATACCCTGATGGTCGATACTTATACATTCAAGTTTTATCTTTTGACGCCGACACTAAAGATTACATCAAAAATTCTATTCTGCGCTACCCTCAGACACAAGCCGTAATTCTTGACCTTCGCGGCAACAAAGGCGGACAGTTAAATGTTGCAATTGACGTTGCCAAACTCTTTATTGATGACGGTATTATTGTCAGCACCAAAGGACAAACAAAAGAAGCGACAAAATATTATGTTGCCAAACAAGAAAATGCTTTTACACTTCCGCTTGCAGTCCTAATTGATCAAGGCACCGCCTCTTCTGCTGAAGCTTTAGCCGCTGCTTTGCATGAACAGGCACAAGCAATTTTAATCGGCACGCAAACATACGGCAAAGGTACTATCCAAGACATTTTTGCCTTTGATAATGGCGGCAGACTTGCCCTCACCACCGGAGAGTTTTTTACTCCATCAGGCGAAAAAGTAGAAAAAATCGGCATTTGGCCCGACTATTGTATAATCAATGACCGACTTGTCGATGGTCCATGCACACAACAACAACGTGCCGGCAATCCATCAGACATTGAATTTGCAAAACAGGTTTTGTACGAACAGTTATAAAAAACTATTCGCTCATATAGCCTTTTTTCTCAAGTTCTTTATCTGTATCTTGATGCATGAGTGTATAATAAACGCCTAAAAAGACATAAATAACGCCCACCGTCAAAGACACTTTCCAGAACAAATCAGGATATGCAAAATCGCACCAAATATTAAAAATAACGAAACATCCGTAAATTGCTGTCAAAGCAAGGATACAAAATTTAAATGTCTTTAAACTCATTGTCTATCCCTTTCCAACACAAAGACAAAAGCCTCACGTGAGAAGAACAAAAAAGTTCTGCGATTTTCACGTTGCAAAGCCTTAACTTCCCATCCTTCAGCGGCTTGATTGTTCAGGGCTTCCGAAAGTTTTACCGGATTAACTTTTCCGCCATTAAAAAATATAGATGCCCAAACATTTTCCGAATACAAAAATATCTTATACTCTTTCATTTTTTAGTCCTCCGAGAGTTATAGTTTTTCATATCAGTCGCAAACTCTGTCAATATGTGGAGCTGTTACAGAAAACTTAATCACTTCTGTTCCATCTGCAGGCACACTAACTCTCCACTCATAAACACCGGATTGTTTTTGTGTACCCTTATGCGGAGCAAATGTTGTAATCATGGCATCCGTCGGTAAATTTTGTGTATATACTACCTCTTGAGCATTTTTCCCTGAATTGGTTATACTAACCTCAGCTTTATACAAATATTTTTTCTCCGTTTTTTTGCAACGTGCACCATCCGGAACCGGAGCTTTTTCAGATACTTTTTCTATTGAATTGATTTTTCCGTTGGCAAAAATATTCACAAAATTCCCCAAGCGCAGACGCATTGTTTCGCCCTTAGCCACATGATTAATCGAGTTTTCACCGATAAATTGCAAGTTTCCGCCCTCATCTTTTTCATAAAAACGAATTATACCTGCCGGCAGTTGAAACCCGAGGTTATCCTCTTCCTTATTATTAATGATATAATACATATTCGGATGAACCTGCTTAAACTCAGCACGAGATCCGGGGTTAAAATACAATTGAGAACTTATATTTGCTTCTTTTTTATATTTAACATTGTTTTTCTCAATCAAACTGATTTGTTTGGTCTGCTTATCTTTAATTGTCGTTTTGTTTGGCAAATTATACAGATGATATCCGCCCAACTCTTCTTCAGAAGCACCTTCAGCCAAAACGCCATTAATAGAAGCAGCTGCATCATAAACAGCCATGGCTTTCACCATTCCACGTCCTCTCATCATCTCTTGCACTTCATTTACATCACCGGCAATCAGCTGAACTTTAGCATTATTATAATCCACACCTGATTCATTATTAATTGTAACCCATCCGGTCAAATTCAATAAATTTTGATCCACCACATTGACCACATAATTGGTCTTCCAACTTATACCATTAGTCAAATAAGCCAGAGATATATCTTTATTTTCGGCTTTGTCACTAATCAACTTTGCCACCAAAGTTGGCTTGTTACGTAAACCGGCCGGAATTTTTTCATACACCAAACGCCCCGGAAAATCGGGGTCAACTCCATACTTAAATTTCAGAACCGGACGTCCATAACCTGCACTTATAATTTCAGCCTGATCAAAGATTTTTTCCCCATTACTCGGATTGGTAACTACGGTCTTTACCGTTTCGCCCACTGACTTAGCCGCCAGATTTTCAGCATTCAACAAATCATAATCATAGTTTTGTTCCAAAACTTTTATCCCATTACCGAACAAAATGGCTGTTTCAGGTTTTATATTGGCAGCTACCCCTTCAAAGGCAATATTGTTTTCGCCACTACTCAAAGACACCTTGCGCACATCTTTTACTAAAGCCAAACTGCGATTATAAACGCTGATATCAAGTGAAAGTTTATCATTATCACTAACAACTTTTTCAGCACTCATTGCAACCGAACTAAAGCTCAAAACACTCATCATCAACAACGAAGCAAAACGCATTTTAATCCCTCCAAAATAAAAACCTCTTTCAAAACTAATACCAAAAAAAATTTTTTACAAGTCATTTATATAACCGAAAAGGAGGCGTGCCATTCAGACACACCTCCTTTTCATTAATCAGAGCAAAATCGTTGCAATCAGAGCTTTGCCTTCACCTCATCATAAGAGTAGACATCACTCGGAGCATAGACAACATAGGTCAGCACGCCCGAGAAGATCTCTTGTGCAATCTCCTGTACGTCTTGCGCGGTCACATGACCGGTCCGGTTAAGCCGCTCATTGATGTCATACATCGAGCCTCGACCCAGCACCTGCCAAGCTACTTCAATCGAACGATCCTGTGGTTGTGAAAAGACAGCCAACTTCTCTTGGATAGCCAAACGGCGCGATGTCTCCATACGATAGTCTGTGGCCAGCTCAGTACGCAATCGTTTTACATTGGCGCATACAATGTCGATAAGATTGTTGACATCCTTGATGGTTTGTGAAGACACAGAAACACGCAGGGTTCGGAAGCCATAATAACCGGCAATTTTAACCTCACAGTCTACGTCGAAACCAATAAACGCCCTTTCGAGCCTGCCTTTCAGCATACTCATCAAGACATTGGCCTCGGCAATGTTATGCAAGTTGGAAATATCCCAACCTAACATAAATTGTCGATATTCACCAACAGGTTCAAGTCTGCCGCAACCACCGGAATAGATACCGTTGACAATTGGTTTCTTATCGCCGGCAGCAATATTGCCAAACCAATCGGTAACCAATTCGAGGATATCACGTTCTTCCTTCTCATCGCCCAGAAACTCCCCAGATATGCTCAATATCATGTTGTTTCCGGTAAAGTAGGTATTTGCTAAATTTTGCAAATCCTGAACTTTGTAACTGGTCACCGCCCCGATGTAGCCTTCAGGATCCCAACCAGTAGTTTCTCCACTGGTCCCATCTTCAAAAGCGACATACTTGTAAAACCGCTTCATCTTGCGTTTTGGTACCGGTGCGAGATCTCTGGTATGCTGAGCAATGCTCTCGGCAATTTCATCAATGACATGTTGCTGGAAATCCCGAAACTTTACCATCTTTAAAAGACGATAAAGCAACGCCGGAAGCATATCCTTGTCATCGCACTCATCAAAATACGAAGTAATGGTACCACCGTAGACTGCCGCCACTGGCGAGAAATGTTGGCACACAACTTGTTCGAATAGTGCCGCCAAACCTAAAGGTGCATTAGAATGCCCTACTGGAACCGTCAGAGACAGACTCGCACCATCACCACGCCCATTCAATAGGATTGTCAACCCATTGGGCAACTCAATTTGCTTTTCATTCATAAAAAGTAATCATTAGTATAGTTAATAATAAAGAAAATAAATACTCAGTAGCTCACCTTTATACACCTATATATTTTTTTTGTCAACTTATAACTTTATTCTCCGATATATGTCTTATAATCTGCCAAATCCCAACTTATACCGCTTTTAATTATCTTTGCCGGCACACCGCCAATCAAGACGTTTGGAATATCAAATTTATTGTTTACCATTGACATGGTACCTATTACCGAGTTTTTAGCAACGTATGTATTTCTCATCAAAACACAACGCGCTCCGACCCAAACATGGTTTTCCAACACAATATCATCAGGCTCGTTCAACGGATTACCGTTATATTCATTAATCAAAGTATGCCCGTCACCGCAACGCAACAAACATTCCGCCGCAATCACGCAATCATTACCGACAACAATCTTTGTTCCGGCCTTTTCTTTTGCAATAAACGAAACATTATTATTGATATAACAATTTCTGCCTATTTCAATCGCACAACTGTCTGCCACATAGAAAAAAGCTCTTAAAATTCTTGATTTATTTGATGCCCCGATAGAAAAAGAATTATTATCACCGACAAGAGCCAATTTGCACTCATCAAAGCGCAATGGCATTTCAATTCTTACAACATTATTATTTCCGTTGATATTAATCGTCAAACCGGGAAGCCCTTCCGGTCCCAATTCATGCTCGACACCATGATCGACAACAATAACCGAATTATTGGCTCCCCAAATTTTCAAACTTCCGTCTTCTCGCATAAAAGCACTCCTTTCTTTACGAAAATCTAGCAAAATTACGGCACTAAGTCAATTATATAAAAAAAATTCTCCCATCATTAAAATTTCAATTCCAATTCAAAAAAAATATAACTATAATACATCATTATTTATGGGGGCAAAATATGATGACCGAAACTTGTTTTCACAACGCAACATTGCTCAACGGATACTCCGCAATGCCCAATTGTAGCGTACTTATCAAACAACACAAAATCATCGATGTTTTTAATGAAACTCGCTTTAAACAAAAAAAATTCAAACCTGATACTAAACTCATTGACCTTAAAGGTGCTTATATTGCTCCCGGCTTTATAGACACCCATATTCACGGCATAGGTGGCTTTGGTACTGACGACATGAGTGCGGAATCAATTCTTAAGATGTCTGAAATTTTGCCTCAGTATGGTGTTACCGCTTTTATTCCCACACTTTATTCTGCGCCTAAAGACAAGCTTTTCAAAGCAATGATCAGCATTCAGAAAGCCATGGGACACGAAAAAGGTGCCAAAATTTTGGGTATGCACCTTGAAGGACCTTTTATCTCACCGGAACGCCTTGGAGTTCAAACTCCCGATTCGATATCTCCGGTTGACCTCGAATTTATGAAAGAAATCATCGCCCTCGGACAAGGAAACATCATTAACATGACACTTGCTCCCGAGCTCAAAGGCATGCGCGAGCTGGCCTTAATGTGTATTGATCAGGGCATCATCTTACAAGCCGGACATACTAACGCAACCTATCAACAAATGGTAGAAGCCATGCAAGCTCGCATTATGCATGTAACACACCTGTTTAACGCCATGAGCCGTATGCATCACCGCGACCCCGGTGTAGTTGGTGCTGTTTTCATCCATCCGGAACTGTCTTGCGAAATTATCGCCGATGGCGTCCACATCAACCCTGATATTGTCAAGTTTTTATTCCGCTGCAAACCGATTGATAAAGTTGTTTTGGTTACCGATTCGCTCAAACCGACCAAACAAAAGGCCAAACATCTATACGCCAATAATGAAGAAGTCTACCTTGACAAATGCTTTTTGCGTAAATCGGATAATGTAATTGCCGGCTCTGCCCTGACTATGATTGAAGGAGTCAAAAACTTGATATCATTCGGACTTTCTCCCGAACAAGCCGTTCAAACTGCATCTTACAACCCTGCCACCATCATGAAGCAGGAACATCTCGGTCTTGTTGCCCCCGGCTACGATGCTGATCTGGTAGTTTTTGACAAGAACTTCAAAGTTTTAAAAACCATTATAAAAGGAAATATTTTTGATAAAGGAATATGTAAATGAGAGTAATTATCAAACCGGACTACAACGGCGTATCAGAATGGGCTGCTAATTATATTGCCGATAAAATCAACAACTTTGCTCCGACACATGATCGTCCTTTTGTTTTAGGGCTTCCTACCGGCTCTACCCCTCTCGGCGTATATCAGGAACTTATCAAAATGCATCAACAAGGCAAAGTTTCATTTGCCAACGTGGTCACTTTTAACATGGATGAATACGTTGGTTTGACAGCCGACCACCCGCAAAGTTATCATTATTTTATGTTTGAAAACTTCTTCAACCATATTGATATCAAAAAAGAAAACATTCACATATTGAATGGTATGGCCAAAGATGTTGAAAAAGAATGTGCAGATTATGAAAAATCAATTCTTGCCTATGGCGGAATAGAGCTGTTTTTAGGTGGCATTGGCGAAGACGGGCATATTGCTTTTAATGAGCCGTTTTCTTCCCTCTCCTCTCGCACTCGTGTCAAAACTCTGACTTCTGATACAATCAAAGTCAACTCACGCTTTTTTGATAACGACATTACACAAGTACCGACCACAGCTATGACTGTCGGTGTTGGCACAATTATGGATGCACGAGAAGTTATTATACTGGCCAACGGCAACAAAAAGGCCAAAGCTGTTTATCAGGGAATTGAAGGTGCAATCAGCCACAAATGGACAATTACTGCCCTGCAAAACCATAAACACGGCATAATTGTTTGCGATGATGCCGCAGCTTCTCTGCTCGAACCTGAAACCATAAAATACTTTAAGGACATTGAAAGATAAAAACACTTCTCAAACAACAAATCAGCTTAAACCGTGGTTTTAGCTGATTTGTTCTAAAAAGACAAGCATAACTTGACCGTCATTTACGTTTCCAAAGATGAATAATGTACGTTATAATCGCCAATACAAAATTGGGGATGAACCACATCAAACTCGGATTAAATGACCGAAGATCGTCAGTATCAGGTGCCACATTCCAAATTGCCACAATATACATTGCCGGAGCCAGAATACCAAAATTAAAGGCATTCAAATAAACCAGAAAAGACGAGAATCCGGAAGCCCATTCTGCTAGAACAAATGCCCCACAAGCAAGTAATCCCAGCAGAAAAGGAGCAACTCGTACCCACTCTTTATCTTGACTAATGTCAAAATGATTCAACACCCAAAAGAGCAACAGTCCCCACAAAACTCCGATGATGACTGGATAAGCATAAGGCCAATCTTCTTTAAAATTTTTAATAATTCTTTCCATATCAATAATGATTTAAAAAATAATAATAAAATTTCTGTACCAGCTATCATATTTTTCAATAAAAGTCAAACATTATTACCATACGCCTATTCTCATAATCCTTCTTTAATATTACGTCATCGCTCCAAAAGCGTAAGTCTTTTGGAGCGATGACATTTATTATTATAGTCATCCCTATTTTTTGCACTCAGCAAAATCATCCAGAGATCTACAAATTTTTAGTTATTTAAAAACGACAATCCGCCAAGGTTTTACCCTTGACGGATTGTCGCAACACCTCACCACGAACGCCACGGACCACCGGGGCCTTCGCCATCATCATCAAAATAATCGTAACGGGAATGACTATTGCCACCGCTTACGTTCTTGTCACTACCGGAATTTTTATTTAATCCCATTATAGCCACGCGGACTACTATGAGAGCAAGTACTAATGCTACTCCGACAACAATAACAACATGTTCACTCATAACTTTTACATTTTAAGAATTAAATATAATAATAAAATAGTGAGCCAAGACTACCATAAAAAAAATATATGTCAAGTTTTTTATTTTTTTGTCACAAAACATTTTAAAACGACAATCCGCCAAGGTTTTACCCTTGACGGATTGTCGCAATACATCACCAAATACAGTAAATTATGCCTGCAAAAATCATTCCCATAATTACGGCATATCCGTATCTGTATAGCCCCTTATCTTCATGATAATACATGACAGAATAGTAAGCCCACACAAACACAAGTCCGGTGCCAATTACTATTCGGAAAAAGTCGCCCCAATGAATTGTAAAAACAATCAAAGCAATGACAGTTGCCACTACGTAAAACAGGCAACCGAGAAAATTATGTTCAATCTCTCTCATAACCTATTTTTGATTTACGGCTGCATCACGTCTTTTCTGTACTTCCTTCCTCACATGCTGTACGTACATACAGATAAAAATCAGAATCTGTACAACAACAAACGGGAACCAACACCACAAAGAGAGTTCTCCCGTAAGTGCCAGACTCATAACACATGAAATTGTCAAAACTACCCCAATGTTGATAAACGTAGCTCTGTTCCACACACCATCTGCATGTTTCCCACCAAGAACGGCAAAAGCCACAAAAACGCAAGTCAACATAAAGGTAAGGAGAATACAAGCACCAAGATTATTAGAATTTTGCATTAACACAAAAAAACACCCCGCAGAATACACTAATGTAATTCCAATTTCCCAACACAATAGGGATTTTAAGGCCTTCCAAACGGTATTCTTATGCTTAATGCACAAAACCACCGAAATTGGAATCGCAATAACAGTGACAGGAAGCCATAACCAGTGTTTATTCAATCCATAGCCGAGTGTAACCGTCATCAATACAGGCCATAGAAGAAGCACATCTGCCCAGAACAGCCGCCACCAAACACTCAACTTTCGTTGATCTATCACTAAGATAAGCCCGTGCACGAAGACAAGTGTCATCGCAATAGATATTGCGACTCTCTCGTCTAAGGTACCCCATTGCCTCATCATGTAAAAAAAGACACCAAAGATCACGGCAACAACCGGCACCTGCCAATAGCGCAATGTTTGCTTGAAGAATTTACCAAATTCACTACAGGCAACTTTTAAATATTCATTCATAATTCCAAATTTAAAAATATTTATAATAATTGATTTTGCCCTATCATAACATTATATGGACAAAAGTCAACAAAATATTTTCCTTAAAAAAAGTCTTGACAGATAGGCATTTTTAAATTATCAAAGCCATACTTTTTGATTATTATAAAACCATTACATAAATTATTAAAACTTTCTACATCTGACACAAGTCGTAATTATAACATTAAGGAATGCCGCACTAGGATAGTGTTTTTCCATAGTTAATTTGTTTATTTGCACCGTTACTACGGGGAGTAATAGTAATGGCTATGAATGGGCCCTCAGGGATGAGCGCCCATTCATTTTTTTAAATCATACCCCCTGTCTGCCAAACAAAAAATCTTGACAATTGACATTTTTGGGGTTATTCAAACCATACTTTTCATAATTAAACAATTATTATAACATGCCAAAATCGGCTAAAGCGAGCGCAGTTCACTTCTTCAGCAATAATAAAACGACTTAACAATACGAACTGCGCGAACAAAACAACAACTGAGGGAGCCACCAGTGATGGTCGCCCCCTTTTTTTGTTTTAATTTTCTCATTGTTATAGTGTCACAAAACTTTTGAACAAATCTTGACTTTTGTCCCAATTAGTCTATAATAATTATATATAAATATCTGGAGAAACAAGATGGACTTACAAACTCAGAAAAAAATAGCTGAACTTCACCAAAAAACATCATGCCCGACCGAAACCTTGTTATGCATTGCAACTGGCATCAAACCCAACCGTGACAGCACACGCTGGCGTGAACAAATACAAGAACAAGCCGGTACAACATCTGATTTCTTCATTGATATGAACAATGCGGTAATTTTCGGCAGATACCCTGAACTCAAAGCCGCAAGTGATTATTTTAAGGACAAAATATGTAAATTCCGTCATCAGCTCGGACAAGAAAATCCTGCTGCTCCTATAACTGAAATTGATAAGCAGTTACAATCACAAATGTCTGAAATATCTCAGGATACAGCAACACGCTTTTCCCTCAAGCGCCAATACTCGTTCACCACGCCATTGAACGCTGAGCAAGAAGTACAAATCAACAATAATCTCCGAGAGGCACATAAAAAAAGTCTTGATTATTGCAAAGAAAATCATCTTCCCGAAACCAACATTGTACACAATGCTCTCCGTTCCAGCATTAAGGATCTCAATTTGGCTTCTTCTGTACAGCTGATGGAAAACATGGAATATCTTGATGATATTTTACGTGCTGGTCCCGAAAAACTCGCCAAAATTCAATACACCGCTCAATATGCCGAATATGCCGAACTTCATAACATGGCAGCCAAGGTTTTTGATATGCAAAAACGCGGTATTGATTTTTCCAATCTGGAAGCCGTCAAAAATTCTCCTGAAATGCAAAACATTTCATATAAAGGAAAACAATACGACCTGTCCACCAAAATTTCTCCTGATAACAACTTATCACAAAATCAACCGGTAAATGGTTAAAATAAATATTATTAAACGCCAAGACGCCTACAGTTATTCCACTGAAGGCGTTTTTTATTTTAATGTATGTCATTTTTTTGTTGCACAAATTACAGAAAATCTTAAACTATACCTAAACAAACAATTATTAATAACCATTAAAAAACCTTTATTATGATTATAACCATTAGTATTCCAAGCCAGTTCATTAGATATGGCCTGCTCATTATGGTCACTTTGATAGTTGGCCTGCTACTGCTAAAATCCGTATTTGAAATGTGCAATCAGTACGAGCTCAACCATGGCAATTGTAATGACATTGTCGAAAGTAATGGCTATGCAGCTATGATGCTCACACTCTTTTCCGTGATTCTAACAGTATTTGCACTGGTTGATTGCGCATTGAATTTACCCGCAGTACTATGAATCAAAAAAGGTAGCGACCCCACGGTCCCTACCTTTTTTGAAATCTAGATTATTGCAACTATTTTGCAAACAGTTCTGTAAAATTTGCCACTTTGTCCGGAAACACAAATTCAGACGAACCATCACCGATAATCTTTGCAATATAAAATGATTTATGATACTCTCTTGCAAAATCGAGTCATTTAAGGAGCTATGATGAAAAAAATCGCCATAATAACTGCTATGCAAAGTGAGTATGATGCCGTAAAAACACTATATCCCTTTGTTGATGATGAGCAAACTACCAACGCTGAAGTTTACCAAAAAAAAATAATATTGATTAAATCCGGCATTGGTAAAGTAAATGCCGCCTTAGCCACCAATAAGGCTTGTCAGCTCGGTGCAGATTTAGTCATAAATACCGGTCTTGCCGGCGGTATAGATGATTGTCTTAAACAAGGCGATGTCGTGCTTGCGGCCCATGTATGCTATCATGACGTCTATTGTGGTGAAGGCAACGACCTCGGACAAGTTCAAGATTTTCCGCTCTACTATAGCTCATCTGACGACGATATTCAAAAAATATCCCAATCAGCTCCGCAATTCAAAATAGGATTAACTGTTACCGGTGACCAGTTTTTAACCGACCCCGAACGCCTGAAACAAATCAAAAAAGATTTTTCCACTGCTCTTGCTGTTGATATGGAAAGTGCTGCTGTTGCTCAAACGTGCTACATAAACAATATTCCATTTATCTCACTCCGAATTATCAGCGATGTCGTCGGACAAAAACAACAAATTGAACATTACAATAATTTTTGGCAAAATGCACCTCACCTTGCAACACAAATGATTGATACCACAATCAGGGCGATATGATATCCCCCTACTATAATCAGTTAGCTGACATTATATCAAAAGAAATAAGCCCAACTCTGAGAGTTGGGCTTATTTCTTTTTACGTGAACCATACAATGTTTTAGGATTAGGCCTACCGATTGTCTTCGGTACAAAGGGCTTGCAACATTCCTTGTGTTTTCGTAATTGTGTCTTAATCAATCCGGAAAGCTCAATCTCTCCGTATCTGCGTTCAAACTCCAACACAATTTCTGCCGGATTAATTTCCTGCGCCTCCGCCAAAACTACTTGTATTTCTTCAAGTTCCCTAGCACAATTTTGCATCACAACATCTGCAAAACTCACTATACTCCCTTTTGAGCCGACAATAATAACTTCTTCCATAAATATATATTAAAAATAAATAACTGCCATATCATTAGCAAATTCATGCACTGTTGTCAATATTTTCATAGTTGAATAGACCTGATAAAACATCAAATTTTAAACAACAAAAAACCACCCATCGTCGGGTGGCTTTGATTGGTGGGAGTTGAGAGGTTCGAACTCCCGACCCTCTCGGTGTAAACGAGATGCTCTTCCAGCTGAGCTAAACTCCCATTCATTTGCTGAGACAGTTTATAACCACTTTAAAATAATAAATCAAGCAAAAAATTCATTCCGATACAATTTTTTTTATTCTTCTGCTCCGCCCTCGATAAAAAACTTTGATATCTTCAACAAAATCAAATAATAAATCACAAAATAAAAAAACTTAACAAACCAATGTCTTTTACTGATTTTTTCCGGTAAATATCCAAATGTCAAAAAAGCTATTGTGTACACCGTAAAAGCATCAAGCCAGAGTGACGGATGCAAAATTTTGTTTCCAATTTCTCGCCAATCAGACGTCCCAAATAAATCATAAATCCAACCGCCGGTTATTGAAGGAAGTGTTAAACTTCCGCCCAAAAACAACAAAATTTTTTTCAGATATTTATTTTTTAATATAGCTAACATATCATCTCTCGCAAAAAGAAGAGGCGGAATAACCGCCTCTAATTTTAAAACAAACTCAGCAATTATTTGTTTACAGTTTCTTGCAAAGCCTTACCTGGTTTGAATTTTGCAACTTTACGAGCAGGGATCTTAATCATTGCACCTGTACGTGGGTTGCGGCCGGTTGTGGCAGCACGTTTAGAAACACCGAATGTTCCAAAACCAACCAAGCGAACTTCTTTACCTGATTTCAAAGATTTTGTAACAGAGTTCATAAAAGCATCCAAAGCTTTTGCAGAATCAGTTTTGGTCATACCTGTTGCATTGGCCATGCTTGAAATGAGTTCATTTTTATTCATGAAAGGGACTCCCTATATAAATGTTAATTAAAAGCGATGAAAACCACCGCGCTACAACAAAAATTTAATTATCTTTTTTTTGCTAAGTCAATCAAATTCAACGTTTTTTTTCACAATTTTTGTTTTTAACCACAAAAATATAGAAAAAATCATCTTATCAACAACTTTTTATATGCCAAACTTCAAGTTTTTAATATATCTTTTCGATTCTTTTTAACTAAAAGGGCGTGTATTCAACACGCCCTCATAAATCACTGACTATTTTTTCAGTCTGCATTTGCGGTGTAAGGCAATATCCAGTACTTCGCCGACTTCACTTACCGGAATAATTTTAAGTCCCTTCTTAACATTATCTGGAATTTCAACCAAGTCTTTTTCGTTTTCCTTAGGGATAATCACCGTTTTAATACCACCGCGCAAGGCTGACAGTAGTTTTTCTTTTAATCCACCGATTGGCAATACCCTGCCCTGTAATGTAATTTCACCGGTCATAGCCACATCTTTACGCACCGGAGTTTTGGTAAACACTGAAACCAAAGTTGTATACATTGCAATACCGGCCGACGGTCCGTCTTTAGGAGTTGCCCCCTCCGGAACATGAACATGTACATCAGTCTTTTCAAAAATCTCAGGGTCAATTCCCAATTTCTGAGCATGAGAACGCACAACCGAATACGCTGTTTCAATAGATTCTTTCATTACATCGCCGAGTTTTCCGGTCTGCATAATTTTGCCTTTGCCCGGCATATCGACCGCCTCAATAAACAGAATATCTCCACCGACTTCGGTCCAAGCAAGGCCGGTCGTAACTCCGACATGATCTTCTTGTTCAGCCTCGCCAAAACTAAACTTACGCACACCCAGATAGTCGCTCAAATTTTTCTCGGTAACCTTAATCGGGGTTTTCTTGCGTTTATCCATCAACAAGGCCTTAATGGCTTTGCGGGCAATATTCGACAGCTCACGCTCCAAATTGCGCACACCGGCCTCACGGGTATAATAGCGTACAATATCCCGCACCGCCTCGTCGCTAATAGAGAGTTCCTCCGGTTTTACGGCATTTTCTTTGAAAATCTTGGGCAGAAGATGTCGCTTAGCAATCTCAATTTTTTCATCTTCAGTATAGCCGGAAAGACGGATAATCTCCATACGATCCAACAACGGACGTGGCATATCAAGACTGTTTGCCGTAGTAACGAACATAACGTCTGACAAGTCATAATCAACTTCCAAATAATGGTCTTGGAAAGTATTATTCTGTTCGGGATCCAACACTTCCAACAACGCCGAACTTGGGTCTCCACGCCAATCACTACCGAGTTTATCAATTTCATCAAGCAAAAACAACGGATTCGAGGTGCCGGCTTTTTTCATTCCTTTAATAATCTTCCCCGGCATTGAGCCGATATATGTGCGTCGGTGTCCTCTGATTTCGGCTTCATCTTTCATTCCGCCTAAAGAAGCCCTTACAAAGCTTCTTCCGGTAGCACGAGCGATTGACTGCCCCAGTGAGGTTTTGCCCACTCCCGGAGGTCCGAACAGGCACAAAATCGGTCCTTTTACCTTATCGGCACGTGATTGCACTGCCAAATATTCCAAAATACGATCTTTTACCTTTTCCAGTCCATAATGATCTTCTTCCAAAATATTCATGGCCTTTTCAAGATCTTTATTAACCTTTGATTCTTTTTTCCATGGAATATCGAGTAACCAATCCAAATAGTTGCGTACAACTGTAGCCTCAGCCGACATAACGCTCATACTTTTGAGCTTTTTCACTTCGGCCAAAGCTTTTTCCCGTGCTTCCTTGGACAGATGCGTTTTATGAATACGCTTTATATAGGTTTCAATCTCGTTTTCTTCTTCCCCATCGCCGAGTTCTTTTTGAATAGCTCTCATCTGCTCATTCAAATAGTACTCCTTTTGGCTTTTTTCCATTTGCTTTTTGACGCGGGTCTTGATTTTGTTTTCCACCTCAAGCAAAGTCATTTCGGAGTTCATCAGCTCCAACAACCTATGGAAACGATCTTTCAGCGAAATACTCTCCAGCAACGACTGCTTTTCCTCAATCTTAAGCGAGAGGTGTGAAGCAATCGTGTCCGCCAGTTTGGTAAGATCATCAATTTGGCTGACCGAAACCAAAACCTCCGGCGGCGTTTTTTTAGACAGCTTTACATATTCTTCAAATTCTGACATTACGGCGCGGGATAAAGCTTCTTCTTCAACGTCATGAGCTTCAGCCTCCGGCAAGCGGGTAACTTCTACCTTCATAAAACCATCATTAGGAATAAACTCATCTAAAGAAACACGCTCAATTCCCTCGACCAAAACCTTGACCGTTCCGTCCGGAAGTTTAACCAGCTGCACAACCGTGCCCAAAGTTCCGACTTTAAAAATATCTTTGGCTTCCGGATGCTCGATTGCTGCATCTTTTTGTGTAGCCAATACAATATTCTGATCATTGTCAATTGCCGTTTGCAAAGCCCTTATAGACTTTTCACGTCCGACAAACAACGGCACGATCATTTTTGGGTAAACCACAATATCTCTAAGCGGTAAAAGGGGAAAAGTTTCTTTATTATCCATTATCTTATTGTCCTATTTATGATTACAATAAATATATAGGTAATTTTATTTAAACTGCAACCACAACGAACAATTTATCAGCCGGATTTTATATTAACATTTTATCGTATCACACGATGACACTTAATTTTTAATAATGGAATGCAACCAAATAGATATACAATATTTCTAGCAATTTTCAAAAATGTTAATATGCCAAACAATTTAATCTTTATAGTTTTATCTAAACTACTATTAAAATACTCATTGTATGCTGGATATTTGTTTTTGATTTCAAATGCTATTTTTCTCCCATTATTTTGCATGTCATCGATCCGAACAATAGATGTATTTTTTTCATACTTTCTATATTTTAATAATGATTTTTGTATATTATAAAAATCTGTACACTCCATTAAGTCTGCCCATAGTTTATAATCTTCAGCTGGAGAATATGTTTCTTTATACCTGATTCCATTGTCTTGTAAAACACATTTTCGAATCATTGCTACGGGATGCGCCACATAACATCCTTGTGATAAAAATAATTTTATCTTCCAATCATATTCTGGTGCATGCCATAATTTATGTTTCGTATTTCTATCACCAAATATTTCATATAACGCAGATACGACACCTACATTAGGATGAGAATCTAAAAATTTAACTTCTTCTTCAAATCTTGTTGGTAATGAAATGTCATCATGATCACATATAGCCAAATATTCACCTTGCGCCATCTCTATTAATTTATTTCTAGAGGCAGAAATTCCTATATTATAATCATTCTCAAAATATTTTATACGAGTATCATTAAAACTAATTATAATCTTTCTAAAAGAATTATTCTCAGGAGAATCATTTAATATTAAGAACTCATAATCATCAAATGTTTGATTAAGTACTGATACTATTGTTTCTCTTAAAATATTATGATTAGTATTATAAATTGGCATTAAAACAGAAATTTTAGGCTTCTTTTTTCATATTGATCAAGGTTATTACTCCATGTTGCATCTTCTTTATTTGCTGTTACTTTATAAAATTCATCTTCTTCATCAATTGATACTTTGTACCATGGTATATGCTTTGCCGTATAATTACCAGCAACTCTTATACTTTTGAAAAAAACACTACTCCCTGTTTTTATTTTTCCAGGGCGATACAATGCAAAAGTCGTATCAATTGGAGCTAAGTAAAGATCTAATTTATCATTTAATTTATTTTCCCAATACACACTCTCCCATTCTTTCACGAGTCTAGTAACTTTATTATCCGGAAGATCTTTTATTTCCAAAGCAAATCCTATTTTTGTCACATTTCTATATGTTCCAAGCAATTTATATAACTCTTTCATAAAATCTTTTGGCAGATTTTCGTTGGGAGCTATATCAGGATCTGTTAACACATAACAAGAATTTGTTATCACATCATCAAATTTACCAGAATCCCACAAAACTCCATGACCATAATTTTTATCCATGTAATAAACACGGTACTTAGTACTTGATAAAAATTCAAGAAGAGGAGGATATGAAGAACAATTATCAATTATATTTATATTGGTAAATTCATATTTTTCAAGCCATTCAATCATTTGTTTCAAATATGACAAATGATTGTATGATACAATATATACAGGTATAGAAGACACAGAAAAATCTGCTGGAACATTAAATCTATACCTCTTAATCTGTCGTTCCCTTCTAAACTTTCTCCTTTTATCCTTATTAAAAGGTGCATACATTGAAGATAGTATTTTTACAAACAAATCCGTCGAAACTGCATATTTTTTTGAGATTTTCTTTCTATACACCGGTATTCTAAAAATCTTAATTTGTAGACAATTATGTTTAGTAACCTTTTTCTGATATATGAAGCGTTTCAAATATTCCAATGTCCCATCAAGCTCAAATCTTATATTTTTATCAAATCCTTGTATTTTATAGCCCAACGCCTGTGTCAAACACCCAAACAGCCTTTCCAGCACATGAGCCAAAGTTTCATCATGCACTTTTCCTGAAGTAATTTCAAAATCAGTAATATTAAAACTATCCTTAATTTTCTGCATAATATGGCTTCGTACCATAAACATTGTTCCTGACACAAACACAATCGGCAAATCGTTCGGCACTCCCATTCGCTCCAGTATCTGGCGAACACTTGCTTCCACACTCTTGGCATTTTTCAGGCCTGAAGAAATCAAATATTTTGACCCGATCATTCCGAGTTTATCATCTTGTTCAAAAGCCCTTATATTATTGTCAAATATAGCCCTTGAACCAATCAATGATTCAATCAGCAACAAAAACCAAAATTTACGATTAACACACCTGTTATTTATTACAACACTCCCCTCATTTTTATTGTTTTTAGTGTGTAACTTCAAAATTAAATCATAATCATTCAAATTGATTTGATGCAAAAAATAAACAAACGGCCCGACATCATATCCCCTGTTCTCAACCATAAAAAATGTCGTATTTTTATGAAAATTTTTAATATCTTCCATAACTTCATCATCTTGCTTATTCATTGTAACGTACAGATGATATGGATAGTTCCCTAAATTTTGCAAATACGGCTTTATTTTACGCCACATATCCAGATAATATATATGTAAATGCACTGCTAGTCTTAACGTCATGATTATTCTCTTTTATTCTACTGAAAATTGTTCTTAACAAAATACACACCAAATAATAGATAACAAAATTTAAAATGCAACAATAAATTGTGTAAAATATATAAATAAATTTTAGATTGTAAAAAATATTCGGTTTTCATAACTTCCCTCCGCTGATAAACAACAAAAAAACTGCCTTGATTAGAGGCAGCAGGAAGTTAGAAGCTATTTAAGTGAATAGTGTAGTTATTTGGTATAAACACCTTATTACCTACCTTCCTGCCATTGCAGAAAGATAGTCTTTTTACGCCTTATACAGGCAACACTTAACGAGGCTTCTAACCCTCCACGTCGGTAATCATCCGACGCAATAAAAGGCTATTTCATAACCTCATCAAAGTCAACAAAAAAATCCCCGCTTGATTACTCAAGCGAGGATCTTTAGAGGTTTATCCGTATCGAATTATGCCGCTTTATTCATTTTTTTGGCTGCAAATTCATTCATCTTGTTGATAACATAATCCAAATCTTCATTATCAAGATAAGGTGTCATCGGCAAAGACAAAACTGTTTTAGAAAGTTTTTCACAAACCGGCAATGGACGATTATTCCACTTTGCATAAGCTGTTTGTGTATTAACCGGACGCGGATAATATGCACCGCAAGGAATACCGTTTTCTTTCAAATAAGCCATCAACTCATCTCTGTCGGCACAATTAATTGTATACAAAGCATATGCAGATTTGCAATTATCCAAAATCTTTTGTTTGCCGTAATAATTACTCAATTCATTATCATAACGGCTGGCAACACGGTAACGATCTTTCAATTCTTGATCAAACACGGTCATTTTTTGCAACAAAACTGCACCTTGGAAAGAATTCATACGACCGGTCATACCCAAACGAACATTGTCATAATGATCATCTGGGCTCATACCATGAACACGACAAGATTTAACTAATTCATTTTCTTCATTGCTGTTGCTGAATACAGCACCACCGTCACCATAACAGCCAAGTGGCTTTGTCGGATAGAAAGAAGTAGCTGTCATATCTGCAATTGAGCCGGCTCTCTTGCCCTTGTAAACAGAACCATAAGATTGGCAAGAGTCAGACAAAACTTTCATACCATTGGCATGCGCAATTTTCATGATTTCATCATAGTCGCAAGGAGAACCGAAAATATCAACCGCAATAACAGCCTTCAAATTCAGTTTTCCTTCTTTTTTAACTTCATCAATTGCACGCTGCAAATCCTTTGGATCCATATTGTAAGTATTCGGATCAGAATCAACAAAAATCGGAGTTGCACCTAACAAAACCGGAGCTTCTGCTGATGCTACAAATGTAAAAGATGATACAAATACTGCATCGCCCTGTTTAACATTCCAAGCCATCAAAGCTAAAGTCAAAGCATCTGTACCTGAACCGCAGGTAGAGCAATACTTGGTGCCGGAATAAGCTGCTAATTTTTCGTCCAACTCCTTGGTTTCCGGACCTTGGCAATATGCACCATGATTCAAAATGTTTTCAAAAGCTTTTAAAAATTTGTCCTGTCCGATAACATTCTGCGAAGTCTTGCAGTCAAACAACATAATCGGTTTATTGGGTTTAGTACTCATTTTTATATCCTTACAAAAAATTTCAACTGAACTGATACTATGTGAGTTTTTTTTCTTTTGCAAAACACAAAAAATTTCTGTATTGTAACAAAAAAATAAAATCTATTTGATTTTGAACCAATCAGCTGTTATATTCGTTTAATAATTTGAATAACCATATGAAGGAACAAACCGTGAAACATTATATTACTGTCATAGCACTGCTCTGTACTGTACCATCTCAAGCACTGGCTAATGATGACGGCTGGCTTGAAAGTTACAACCGCGCCATGTTTGACTTTAATATGAATGTTGATAAATATGTTATGAAACCCGTAGCAAAGGGATATCGAGCAATTACGACCCAAAGTATGCGCAATCGTGTAACTTCATTTGTCAGTAATGTAAATGAACCGGTATCAACAATCAATCACACTTTACAAGGCAGTTTCAAACAAACTCTCAATTCCGCCGCCCGCTTTGCCATCAACAGCACTTTGGGACTGGCCGGAACATTCGATGTAGCTGACGGATGGGGGCTCAAAAAATCCGAAACCGGTTTTGACAACACTCTCGCATACTACTGTATGCCCGACGGACCATTTATCATGATGCCGTTTTTCGGACCATTCACCATTCGTTCCGGCATAGGTTATGCTGCCGATAGCGTTTCAACACCAATATATTGGGGCGCACTCAACGACAAAAACTATTCCGCCAAAATCACATATGGCTATGCTGCTCTCAATGCTGTAAATTCCCGCGAGCGTGGACTTGATTTGCTTGATGATTTAGAGCGCAATTCGGTTGACTTTTATTCAACCATACGTTCTGCATATTTGCAAAACCGCCAAAACATGGTATCTCTTTGCAAATCCGCCGACACAGCCCCAAGCTATGATTTTGATTTTGATGATGAAGATTTTGAAGACTAATTTCTAGGAGAAGACTATGAAACATAATTTTGTACTTTCACTACTCGCCGGACTGTTCTTATTTGGCAGTTCCGCCCAAGCTGATATAAATGTTACAAAAGCTGAAGATTTTATCAAAAATGTAACTCGCGAAGGTGTAGTTGAAATCATTAATTCAAACGCCTCTCAAGCCGAACGTAATGCTCGCTTTGAAAAACTTTTCAACTCTGCACTTGACCTAAAATTCATCGGACAATTTGTCTTGGGACGTTACTGGAAAACCGCGACAGTTGAACAACGTGATGAATTTATTGACGTTTATCGCAAACTGAACGTCAAAACCTGGTCAAAACGCTTTGATGAATTCAAAGGTAAAGAATTCGTTTTCAAAGGAACTTCGCCCTCATCTTCGGCAGAACAAATTTTTGTTAACACCATAGTTCCAATGGAACAAGCCGAACCGGCAACCGTTGTTTGGAGAGTACGCCAAAAAGGTAGCGATATGAAAGTTGTTGACATTATTATTGAAAACGTAAGCTTGGCAATTACCGCCCGCAATGAATACAGCGCATTTATCAAAAAATCTCCCAACGGTGTTGACGGTTTGATTGCTGATTTAAAAAACAAACTCAATCAAGAATAATCAATATCGCATAACATTAAGCCCCCATTCGGGGGCTTTTTTTTGTTACAGGTTGCAAAGCGTACAAAAATGATTACATATGGCTGTAAAGGAGGTTTAACATGAAGACAACGCTAAAATATCTATTTTACCTTGCTATAATTTTATTATTATACATTATCGCCAGCGACATTTATACCAATAAACTAAAACCTTCCTTAAATAGTGAAGATACCACAACATCTCCTCAACAATAAATAAAGCCTCCGAAAAGGAGGCTTATAATACATATATAGAAATAAAGTCCATATGCGTTTAATCTCTAATAACGCACTCCCCTTCTTTCATAACTCTGTTTCCACAAACAGAACAACTATCCTCTTCCACATCAATCGGCTTATCATAATCACACGAATAACAATCACCCCATTCAGTACGCAGCGGCTTCTCTTTAGGACACGTTTTCAAGACACAATCAAAATGATAAATTATTCGTTCTGGACGACCATTCAGACCATTGCACACCACCTCGCAAACACCGTTTGTGTTAGTTATGCCTAGCGCTTCATCACAACTATAACAATCTCCAAAATCTCCTCTCAAAGGCTTTGAATCAGTACATCCTTCGCTATTCTCAGGCGGTAATTCGTTTAGCTTTTTACACATCCCTTCTTCGTGCATTTTTAAAAAAATCTCTTTATCTACATCAGATTCATTTTCAGCTATTTTTTTTCCCAAATTAATATAATGTTCAATTTTTTCCTCAGGAATATCGCACCTCAACGAATAATTTTCTGTTTTTTCATTTTTATCCATCATTAAAACAATATATATTTTACAAGAACGCCCCTCATAAAGACCACCTGTTACTCTGCGCCGAACTTTAACATCGCCTAAGGAAATCTCTCCGCCATTATATGTCATTATTCCATCATTAGAATTTGCACAAGCATCTAGTATAGAAAACACACCTGTATATTTATATGGAAGTGTCTCCATTTGCGCCAAAGCCGAAAAACTATACCCCAAAAATAAAACCAATAAAAATTTTCTCATATAATTTTCCCTTTTCTAAATGATAATAACCTTTACTGTAGATTAAGATTTTATTTTTTGCAAGCATCCTAACTATTCTTTAAGCTTTCTAATTATTGGCGACTTATTTACAATAAACATTAGTTCATTAACACGCCTTAGAAAAGAATAACAAAAAGCCCCTCTCTTGAGGGGCTTGCTTATTATTCTTCCGGAGGAACCAAATCCGGTAAAGTTCCGGTTGCTTTTTTGCGTTTAAGCTTGCCCACAAACTTAATTGAACGCTGTGCATCCCATTTTTTCTTACCTTCTTCGGTATTAAAAATTTGCTTATAAATCTCAATCGCCTGATCAAACTCCGACAACTTAGTCAAACAGCTTGCCAAACCATCATACAATTTATGATGATAGCGACCTTCATTAATCATCTGAGCTTTCTTATAACACTTAAGCGCATCAGAAAACTTCATCATCTTTTGATAGACAAAGCCGATACTGATCCAAGCCTGGATTTCACGACTATTAATATTCAGTATTTTTGTAAAACACTTGAGAGCAGAATTATTATCGCCCATTAACTGATAAGTAACACCGACACCATTCCAAGCCTTAATATTTGACTTATCAAACGACAATACTTTCTTGAAAAACGAGATAGCTCGGTCAAACTGTTTAAGCTTTTGCAAAGTTACGGCAATACTCAATAAAGTCTGCGTATGTTTAGAATCGATTTTGATAGCTTGTTCCAGAACATCCAGAGCTTCTTTATACAAATACAAATGTTGCAAAGCAATTGCTTTACCATTCAACGCTTCCAAAGAGGTTGGGTCAAGAGCTATTGCCTGATCAAATTGCACAATAGCATCCTTATAAAGGCCACGCATTGACAACGTAACACCTTTATTATTGATGATTTCTACTGATTGCGGATTTTTTTCCAGTGCTTTATCAAAACACTCGACAGCCTCTGTATAGCGGCTCAATTTTTGCAATGCGAATCCTTTAGAATTTAAAGCTTTCCAAGAATCCGGCTGTTCATTAATCGCTTGGTCAAATTGGCTAACGGCATCCTTATAAAGCCCCTGATCCAAAAGTTCTTGACCGCGACGATATGCATTATTTTCGTTTGTATTTACCATTTTTCTCTCTCTACAAAATAATTTAGTGACTCTAACTTTAGCCCAAAAAAATATTTTTGTCAATTACATAATTTTAATTTGCTTCATTATTGGCTGATCCGTCCGGACCTCAAGCCAATTACAGCCTAGTCTATCGCAAAATTCCTGCATCTTCTTGCGCTTATCTTCAAAAAATTTTGCATATTCATTCTGAAATTCTTGCCGCCGACTATCAAAAACCAAATTTTCTCCTTTATTTTCAATCATATATTCGCCTGGTAGCGGCGCTTTGATTTCCAAGACATCATTTACACAGATACAAAATACTTTTGCCTTTTTAGCCAATACTGCAATAACTTCCTTTTCCTTAGCATCAAAAGTTGCAAAATCGCTTATTATAAATACTGTGGCCTGACTTTTCAGCCCTTTGATTAATCTCTGCAGTGTCTTCAACATGGCCTTTGAATCCACGGCAATTTTACCTTTATTGCCGCTAATCTCCGCAATTTTTTTAAAAATCATCAACAATTGTGCCATATTCTGTTGAGGTTTAAACTGCCAAGCTTCTTTACCGTCAAAAATCACCACGCCGAATCGGTCATTGTTTTCTTGTACCATCCACCCCAAAAGAGCCGCAATTTTGCTGGCTGTAACCGATTTCAGCTCTTTTCTGGTTCCAAAAAACATTGACGACGACAAATCAAGCAATACATATATCTCTCGATCACGTTCTTCATTATACACCTTTGTGTACGGAGACATTTTGCGTGCGGTTACTCGCCAATCGATGTCGCGCACATCATCACCGAAAGTATACTCACGAATCTCTTCCATTTCTATGCCGCGCCCCTTAAAGGCCGATTTTACATCACCGCTTTGCACAGAAGTTTTCAATTCGCTTTTAACACGCAAATACTTGACATTTTGCCTCTGAGCCATCAACTCATCGAGCGACACCACAATTCCGCTCTCATTATTTTTGGACTTTTTTTTGCCCGCCCACAACGACATTATGTTGTCAAGACTAACCATTTGTTCACCTAAGGCAATGGCACCACATTAAGCAACTTAGTGATAATATCATCGCTTGTCAGCCCTTCTGCTTGAGCTTCAAAGCTCAAAATAACACGATGGCGCAATATATCATAAACTACCGCATGGATATCCTCCGGCGTAACAAAATCACGTCCCATAAGCCAAGCATTAATTTTTGCACATCTATCAAGAGCTATTGTCGCTCTCGGACTGGCACCGAACATTACCATACCGGCCAAGGCTTCATCATATTTTTCCGGATGTCTGGTAGCTACAATCAGCTGTACCATATACTCTTCCAGCTCCTTACTCAAATAAGTTTTTAGAGCTTCTTCGGTTGCTGCCTCTACATCAGCAATCTTCAATTTTGAAAAACTCTGTTGTTTAGCAGGCTTTACAAAGGTACCCTCGCCTCTTACCAGTTCCAAAATTTTATGCTCATCTTCCGCCTCAGGCTGATCAATGCGAATATACATCAAAAAACGATCAAGTTGTGCTTCCGGCAGATTATATGTTCCTTCATGTTCAATCGGGTTCTGCGTTGCCATAACCATAAACAAACGTGGCAGCTCAAAACGTTGTCCGCCGACACTTACTTGTCTTTCAGCCATAGCCTCCAACAATGCCGACTGCACTTTTGCCGGAGCACGGTTGATTTCATCAGCCAACACCAAATTTGCAAAAACAGGTCCTTTACGAAATTCAAATTCTCCCCTTTGAGCCACATATATTTCGCTTCCGGTAATATCTGCCGGCAATAAATCAGGCGTAAACTGAATACGGTTAAAATCGGCTGATATGCAGTCAGCAAGGGTCTTAATGGCCTTGGTCTTTGCCAACCCCGGAGCTCCCTCAACCAAAGCATGTCCTTCCGCCAGCATTGTAATAATCATCTTTCTGACCAAATCTTCCTGTCCGATGATTTTGGAGTTCATATACTCAACCAACCCAGTGATTTTATCTTGAATTTCCGACATTTTTACCTCTTTTGCGCATTAGTTTAAAAAGCACTTTTATTCCGAATAATAATATTATAATATATGCAGCATAAAACAAAAAAACAAGAAGTATCCACCGATGAACGATATATTTGATTTAGACAGCGATAATACAGCGGTAACCTATGATAATGTCTCAGCGCTCATGCCGGCAACACCGTGGCTTGATGAACTCAACCCCGAGCAAAAGCAAGCAGTCACCACAACTGAAGGACCTCTGCTTGTACTGTCCGGTGCCGGCACCGGCAAAACCAAAGTATTGACTACACGTCTGGCTTACATTTTATCTCAGCACAAAGCCAATCCTTGGAACTGCCTTGTTGTAACCTTTACCAATCGTGCCGCCGCTGAAATGGCCCAACGTGCCCGCAACATAATCGGCGACATGGTTGATTCAGTATGGATGGGAACATTTCACCGCATTTGCGTCAAAATCCTTCGCCAACATGCTGAGCTTGTCGGACTGAGCAGTAATTTTACCATTTTAGGAGAAGATGATCAACGACGTGTTATCAAGCAGATTTGTGAAGCTCAGGGCATTGACGACAAAAAATACCCGCCTCAAGGATTGCTTGATAAAATCCAGCTTTGGAAAGACAAAGGTCTGACCGTTGATAAAATCAATGAAGACTTTCACGGCAATGTTTTAACCACTGTTTATAAACTCTATCAACAGCGCCTGTTGGAACTTAATTGTGTTGATTTTGGAGATATCCTGCTTTATGCCCTCAACATTTTGATGTCAAATGCCGAAGTTTTGGAAAAATATCAAGACCGCTTTCACTATATCATGGTTGATGAATACCAAGACACCAACGTTACTCAATATCTGCTGTTGCGACTGCTATGTCAAAAACACAAAAACATATGCTGTGTCGGTGATGACGACCAATCTATATACTCATGGCGTGGTGCCGAAATCGAAAATATTCTGCGCTTTGAAAAAGATTTTCAAAACTCACACATAATCCGTCTTGAACGCAACTACCGTTCAACTGCCAACATTTTGGCTGCAGCTTCGGCCTTAATCAGCCATAATCATGACCGACTTGGCAAAAATCTGAAAGTTGCCGAAAACAGCCCCGCCGCTCAGGCTCATAACTCCAAAATAAAGGTTATCAGCACCTATTCAGGCACAGACGAGGCTGAATATATCGCTGAAGAAATTGAAAATCTGCATCGCTCCGGCGAAGAATACAGCAATATCGCAATCTTAGTCCGTACAGCCGCTCAAACCCGTGAATTTGAAGAAAAATTTATCAGTGAAGCTATTCCTTATCAGGTTATCGGCGGCCCAAAATTCTATGAACGAGCTGAAATTAGAGATATCTTGGCCTATTTACGTGTCATTATCCAACCGCACGATGATCTGGCTCTGGAGCGCATTATCAACAAGCCGGCTCGTGGTATCGGTGCCAAAAGTATTGAAAAATTCCGCGATGAAGCAAAACGCCACGGCATATCCATGTACATGGCCATAGAAAAAATGATTTCCGAAGGAAGTTTATTAGGAAAAGCAAAGGCTAACGTCACAGAATTAATGAACAACTTTAATATCTGGCGACAAAATTCTCAAGCTCTCCCGCCCGAAGAATTGGTTGCACAAGTCATTGAAGACTCCGGCTATATGGAAATGTTACAAAACGACAAATCAGCCGAAGCTGAGGGACGCATTGAAAACATCAAAGAATTGATTAACGTAATGAGTGATCGCGACACCTACCCTACTTTAGCTGACTTTTTAGAACACGTAAGTCTGGTTATGGAAAACGACAGCAACCTTGATGCCAATAAAGTTACCCTTATGACCTTACACTCTGCTAAAGGACTTGAATTTGAAACCGTATTTCTTCCCGGATGGGAAGAAGGTCTTTTTCCGCACCAACGCTCAATGGATTGTGGTGATCCCGGAGCTCTGGAGGAAGAACGTCGCCTCGCCTATGTCGCCATCACTCGTGCTCGTCGTAAATTATATATTCTGACCGCTATGAACCGCAGAATATACGGACAATGGCAAAACAATATTCCATCGCGATTCTTAAATGAACTGCCTCCGGCAAACATTGAGCTTTGTAATAATACATCAAACTGTTTCGGACAGAATCGACAGCCACAAAACAATTATAATTCAAGGTATAACAAAGATATTTTGAATCAACATAATAACATTATTCAAGACAGCGAACGTTTTAGCTATGTTCGTGATGAAGACTATGGTTGGAATGATGCAGACTATTATCAGGCCAAACAACGCGCTAAAAACTCCGCCTCAAATATGCCTATAGGCAGCCGAGTGTTTCACGAAACTTTCGGCTACGGAAAAGTATTGAATATCGACGGCAACAAGCTTGAAATTTGGTTTGATCAATATGGGCACAAACGCCTGCTGAAAGACTATCTGAAAAAAGCCTGAAACACATCTAACACATTTTTAAACGTCAAAAGGGAATATGCAAAACCTTGCATACTCCCCCTTGTTTTTTCAGAAAAGGATACCCCTTATCATATAGTCCCATAGCCATATAACTAAAACGACCAGTAGCCAAATGCCTACCACAAAAGTAGCAGCCTTTAAATCACGGAATCTCCCAAAGCGCTTCCTCAACTCCATGTGTCCCAGTACTGATATCGCCAGTATGGCAAAAGCCCCTAACGAGGCAAATACTGCGGGAGTAGATATGTGCAACGCATCAAAAGCACCAAAAAACAGCGCAATAACGAGAATGCACACAAATCCCACAAAATACATTACAAAGTTGTAAGTTCTATCCATAATATCATAATAATTAAGATTAAATCAGGTACTATTATACCTCAAACATGTTTCTTTGTCAAGTAACACAGCATTAAGCATACTTACCAAATATCAACGCCCACCATTAGCCAATTCCAGCTGCTGTTGCAACATCTCCGCGGTTATTGGATGTTTATTACCGTAAGACATCGGTCTAGCATGTTCAAAACGCAAATTATAAATACGCTCCAAAGGATTTTGGTCTTTACAATAGTCAATATGTCCGGCAGCCAATTTCTGTCGAACATCAACAATTCGACCATGTCCGCTTTTAATATAACTTTGAAACTGACTCATATCATCATTATTTTTACGAGCGGTCGGCTTCTGAATAATTTCCTTTGTCATATCAGGTAATCTTCGTTTTTGTATTTCAGATACTCGACTCCCGTCTTTGTCTTGCCATTTACGATAGCTTGGGTCTTTATCATTTATAGGATTAATTATTTCATTTTTAACTTCCTGGTATTGCTCCGGAATAAACCAATTCTTAACTTTATTAATCCTTGAACTTACACTATCAAATAACGATTTACCCCAACTTTTGATTTCTTCTCCAATTATCTCAGGACTGCTACGGTTATATATTTTTTTCGCCTCATCGGGCAATTTTCTGCTTTCAATTTTCTTCTCCAAATCATCACTTACTAATGCATTTCTCATACAAACCGCACCATCAGGATAAATATTTTTATCCGCTTCAAACATATACAACTCATTTAGAGCCTTATTATAAGCATCATCATTTGAAACAGATACATCTTGATCACGATAATCACGTGCCGCAGAATTAACTGCAATATCTATCAAATGTTGGTCTATAGCATCATACATTCCAGACAAGTCTGCATTGTTCTTTAAATCCTCATAATGCTCACGGGAACCAATATATTTCTCGTCTATTGACCTATCCAATAAAAGCTTGTGTTGTACTAAACTTTGATACTGCCCCAAACTCATCGTACCATCATACGCAGGAATATTAAATTTTGCAGCCACTTCCTCATTAGATAAAGTTTCAGCTTCAGTCAAATCCAACTTTCTTTGCCCCACGTATGGTATCTCGACATCAGCATCCATATAATTTGCAAAATTAACCCCTCCTATATTATAGGCAATATCCACTCCACGCTGATAGTTTTCATCAAAATATTGAGCATATTTCTCATTATAATTTGTTTTCACACTATGCATACACTCATTTACATACGTATCACTGCTAGCAAATCGTTCAAGCCACATATTTTGAGTTTTCATAACAATAAAATGCATCTCGTTATTAAAATCTTCTTGATATTTGCTTTTGGGATTAATTTCGCCATTTTTAATTGCTTCACCATAAAAAGCAAATTTTCCGCCTTTTTCTTTTTCAAAAATAGAAATATCTCCTGTTTCTATATACTTTTTCCTTAATAACAAAAGCTCCGCAATATTAGCCGAAATTTCATCATGCATGGCAAGTCTATATGCCTGTTCTCGACTCACAGCATAGGCAAACATACCTTGCTGGTGATTATCCCTATGCTTCTGTTCATGGATAATTGTGCAATCACTTTCCGACTTCTCATTCCATTCATTATCACCGAGTCTATAATTGATAGTAATACTGTTCTTGTTAGAGGTCATATATCCAAGAGCGCCGGTATTTTTATCTCCTATTGTATCAACTTGATAATCAACATCACGCATTGGAATTTCATTTTTTGTAACCGCCATTTCTGCCTCACTGCATATCAACTTTCAACTACCACAATTATAACCCATAATAACCATTTTTGCAAGCAGATAGAAAAACAATAAAACCCTTGATTTCTCAAGGGTTTGAAGTGGTAGCGAGGGTCGGATTCGAACCAACGACACGCGGATTATGATTCCGCTGCTCTAACCAACTGAGCTACCCCGCCATAAAGACTGCATATTAATTAAGGTTATTTTGCCGCATTGTCAAGATATTTTTTATAAAAAACATAACAAATAAATCGCATATCTAAAAACCTGTTAATATAACACTTCGGCTATTGTCATACCTGCATATGCTGTATACTTTATAAACAGACTATAATATGACTATCGGAGGAAAAATGAAAAAGACTTATATACTACCTACCGCCTTGTGCTTCTCTGCCATGCTGACCACCAACGCAATGGCTGAAGATGCCCCGCAAAATCTTAGCGACTTGCGAGCCAACTTCCGTCGTGTCGCACTCGAAATGGCATCTACCGAGGTACAAAACGGAGAATATTATGCTGACAACCCAAACTCAAAATTGAGTGCTGACAGCCAAACAATGGTCAAAGGTGTATTTGACTTTGTGCTTGAATATGAACAACCTAAATGGCAGTGGAACAACAGCCTGTTTGCCGAATATGGCCGCACCAAACTGCGTCCGGCCAATGGCAATGATACAACCAGTGAAGATGCTGATAAAATTTTGCTCACTTCTGACTACAACCGCAAGATGTGGCATTTTGCCGCTGATAACGCTGATGTCGGACCATTTGCCAGCATTGCTTATCAGACAGAGTTCAAACCCAACAAACCGGCTCCCCGCCAAAAGGTATTTCGTGGCAAAACCGGTATGAAAATTTTCAACGGCAACATAATCAAAGAATTGTATGCCGCCGCCGTTGCCGAATACGATATCACATACAGCGAACGTAAAAATACCAAATCCGCATACGAAATCGGTTGGCGCACCGAATATGTTCAGTCCGATCAGGTAAAATTCCAATTGGAAGGATATTTCCGCGATTATCTGAGCTATAGCGAATATGTTTATACCGACCTCAAATATGAATTGAGTGCCATTGCTCGCATGGACGTCAAAATCCACAACAATTTCAGCCTGGCGCCATACATTCAATACTTTATGGGTGAAGCTCGCGGTGTAAACAAAACCGGAAGCAACTTTATGATTGGTGTTTCATTTGCTTATTCCGAATTGTTCGGACTGTAAGCACCAGCAAACAACAAGAAACGCATTTCGCCTAACGGCAAAATGCGTTTCTTGATTGTTAGATTATTTACTGGTTGATAACTCCAGAATCTTGTCTGCAACCTCACCAAGCGTCATATTGGCCATCCCTTCGGGGAATTCAACACCAAACTTGTCTTCGATTCGTATCACCAGTTCCACTCGATCGACACTGTCCAGTCCCAAATCGTCGTAAACTCCGGCGTCTGCATGAGGGACCTCAGTCACCACAAAATTTGTCTTCAACTCATCATAGAGCCATTCTAAAATTTCTTGTTTATCCATACAAATTATTTAAGAATAATAAAAACCTATTAAGTATGTTCTATTGCACAAAAAACAATTTTTGTCAATATATTACTTTCCGACTCCTTGATATTCAAACCCTGCTTTTACAACATCATCTACATTTAGCATATTTCGTAAATCAACAATTTCCGGTTTTGCCATTATCGATTTGATTTTCAATAAATCAATGTGCCTAAAATCTTCCCACTCCGTTAATATAACCATAACATCAGCACCATTGCATGCATCTTCTATTGAGGCTGCATATTCAATACTATCACCCAAAATAGCTTTTGCATTATTCATGGCTTTGGGATCATAAACCCAAATATTATGCGAATACTTCACCATTTCTTTTACAATATCAACTGCCGGAGATTCTCGACAATCATCAGTTCCGCCCTTAAAGGCCAAACCTAACACCGCAATTTTACCTTCAGGATTAGATTTGATTTTTTCAATTACCCTCTGCCCCATTTTGGCTTTACGTTCATCATTCTTAACAATAGTTGTTTCTATAAGGCTTAAGTTCATTCCGTATTTCCGTCCCATTTGTGCCATTGCATTGGTATCCTTCGGAAAACACGAACCTCCATATCCGGGACCGGGATTAAGAAATTTATTACCGATCCGTGAATCAAGCCCCATTCCTCGAGCAACTTCTGTAATATCCGCGCCTGATTTTTCACAAAAATCAGCCATTTCATTTATATAATGAATTTTCATCGCCAAAAAGGCATTAGATGCATATTTGATTGTTTCCGATGAACGCCTCTTTACCAACAAAAAACTACATTTATCCGCAAATGGAGAATATAATTTTAACATAACTTCTCGCGCCTTATCAGAATTTGCACCAATCACAATCCTGTCTGGATTAAAAAAGTCATGAATAGCAAATCCTTCTCGTAAAAACTCCGGTATTGAAACAACATCAAAATCAGCATTCTGATTTACATTGCGGATTATTTTTTCAATTTCATCTCCTGTACCAACGGGAACAGTTGATTTTGTTGCAACAACTGTATATCTGTCCAAATATTGCGCCAATTCTTCAGCTGCCGCATAGATATATTGCAAGTCTGCTTCTTTGGTTACGGGATGAGGAGGAGTACCAACTGCCAACATTACAACATCAGCACCTTTTACTGCACTCTCCATATCAAGTGTAAACTTTATCTTGCCGTTTTGCACATTTTTACGGAACAAATCCTCTAATCCGTCTTCAAACAGTGTAAGTTCACCTTGATTCAATCGCTTAATCTTATCAGCAATCTTATCAACACATACAACATCATTTCCGAGTTCAGCAAACCCGACACCGGTAGGCAATCCCACATAACCGGTACCAATTATTGCAAGTTTCATTAGTATATCCTTTCAAACTATGGCAAAATCATAGCATCAGCTACATAAAAAACAAGCTCAAGCACATTTTTACTCGCAACAAAAAAAATATTGCCTAAATACACAAAAACATTTATATTATGCAAAGTATTAAGTAAAGGTATAACTGATGGATAAAGAGCTACACCTGTTTATCATTTGGAATAAAGCCCGTTTTATGGAAAAACAAATTCTGAATGATCTTAAAAAGAAATTTGAAATATTACAAACTTATGAGATAAGCTGGTCAGAGGAGCATTTTGCCGAAAACCTTTCCAGATTCTACGGTAAAAAGTTACCAAAAAGTTGTAAAAAAGAAAAAGAAATCGGTATTGGCCCTTTCTTGGTGGTTCTTGTGTACGATAACCACCCCAAGATAATAAACAACAAAAATCGTAATATAATTACTACAAAACATAGTTATCGCCAACTATTGGGCAAAAATCTTATCCATGCTTCCGACAATGCACAGGAAACTGCTGAAAATATTCTTTTTATTTTTGGAAAAAATGTTCAGGAAATTATCAACAGTAATGAACAGCCAATATACCAATCAATCGCAAGTGATATCTCTGGCTGTCCGGCATGGAACACCATAACAGAGGCTCTTGAAATAGCCCAAAAGGTGCCTTTCACAAAAATCGAGGCATATAAAGATGCTTATCTTATCCATAGCCGAAACGCCGACTTAGTACGCCGAATCCTAAACGCCTCTCCTTGCCGTTTCAAAATCCCCGGTCGTCACAAATATTATGTTAAAGTGGGTAAAACCAAACAGGCAGTGTATATCCGCAAAGTGCACTAAATATCATCATCAGACATCAAAACGTTCCATATTTGATGCCTAAAAATCCATAAATTGACCACCCCAAGCACAATCAAAACAGATACGGATAAATATAAAATATAATACCAGCTCACAGCCAATACATTCATCATTACTTCCTGATTTGTAAATCTCCAAAAACTCAAGGCGACCGATGTAACAACAAACATTATTACAAACGCAACCAACCAGATACGACGCAGTTGCTGCGCCTCAAGAAATATTGATGTGATAATATAGGCCAACATCATTGCAAATAACAAACAAATTTCCATTTTTCTTTCCTCCCTGCCTATATATATTCATTAATGAACAATAAAAAAAGGTTGCCAATAGCAACCTTTTCTTTTCATCATTCAAGTTGTATCAATCCAAACGTGGCCACTCGCCTTTTTTCAACTGTTTAAGACTTTTACTGTCCTTACCGCGACGAGAATTATAAATCCAATAGTTTGCCACAACTTTTTTAACATATAGTCTGGTTTCACGCCATGGAATCATTTCAACAAACAATAGCGGATCATTTTCATAGTTCTTCCTATCCACCCATTTCTTTACATTATGAGGACCACCATTGTATGACGCTGCCAAGAAAAACAAGTTATCACCGACATTTTCATCATCTAACAAAATCTTTACATAATCTTGCCCTATTTGTAGATTACGCTTTTTATCGTACAGTTTTTTGCACCCTTCACGATATTCTTTATTTTTCGTAACCGATGCTGCCGTATACGGCATCAACTGCATCAATCCGCAAGCTCCCGCATAGCTTCTCACTTTATAATTAAACAATGACTCCTGTCTTACCAACGCCCAAATCCATGATTGATTAACCGTCCATTTTTTCTCCGGTTGCCAACCAGGATACGGATACATAAAACTATCATAGTTTCTGTTTTTTGAATAATTTTTCAGTCCATTTGCAATAACAAAACTTAAATTAGCAAAATCATACTGCCCACTGATAAACATCACCAATTCTTTTTGTTTACTGCTTAATTTTGTGTAATTCTTTCGCAAGTCTGCTTCTGCCAGATCTTCCTGACCGGCTTTTATCAAAAGTATTGCACGACGTATAGCTTCTGATTTTAATATTTCATTGCGATATTCATCATTGTCCATATTGTTGAAATAAGCCTGCATTTTCCAGTCATAATCAATATCACGTCCCAGTTCATAGCGTGCCAGAATCCCATAAAATGTTCTGGCAAAAGATGCGGCCTTCTTCAAATATTTTTTTGATTTTTCATCGTTCTTCAATTTGCTGTTTGCACGATGCGCCCAAAATGCTCCTGAAGCAGCCAGCCATTGATCTTCCTCATTAAAACTATCCAGTTTTTCAAATAATTCTGCTGATTTTTTATAATCACCCAATTTCCACGCAGCTAAACCACCAAACCAAGCAGCTGTCGTTTCATGGCTTCGACGAACAGCTTTTTCGGTCCACTTCAAAGCCTGTTCATAATCTCCCTCATAAAAATATGAAGCCGCCAATGTTGAACTCATCCCGTCATACCTTCTGTCCGGAATTGTCATTCTAAAACGCTTATCATTCATTATTGCCGTTGCTTTTTTATTATCTGTACGGCGAATTGCACGCAAAAATTCATCAAGCTGTTGCCGCACAAATTTTCTATCATCAGGCTTCAACGAGCTATAATTATCTTTGTACCATGCATACGATGCAAAAAGTCTTTTCTTTGCCGGAGCCGGCTTAGACGGCTTATACCCCGGAGCTTTAGTCCTCGCTAATATTGATAAAGTTCCTTGTTGTGGCAAATCTCCATATTTTTTCGACCATTCCGTCAGCTCTTTATATGAAGTTTTATAATCGCGGCTCAAATACTTTTGCGCCAGAACATGTCCCATTAAAAATTTACTTTTCAGCTTACCTACTAGCTTATCGGCCTCATCAATTTCATTATTTTTAATTGCCTTGAATATTTTTTCATAGTTTTTAATATCAGCCTTGGAAGTTTGGGAACTTTTAAGAACCTGCTCATACAAATCATTATCGACAATGTTATTTTCCAAAGCATATGTCTGTGCTGACACCATTATGCAGCACAAACACAAAAATATAAATATCTTATTCAAATTTCTTCCTCTTATTGAACCGGAACAATCCATCTCACTTTTGAAGCACAGGTCTGCTGCGTCATTCCTTTAACACGGCAACGATTTATTATAATATTTGGAGACTTATCCATTGAGTAACACCCATCACCAATTAATGTATACGTATAATGGTTTTCAATCTGTGGCATAACATCCGAAAAACTCAATGCTGTCTCCATATTTGACCACTTAAGCCTGTAGCTAATATTAGAAATCTTTGTCGGCAATGTTGTTATTACTGCAAAAGTCATTGAACAGCGCGTTTGTCCAGCTGGGCTTTTATACACCTTAAAATTTTTCATATACAGCATAATCAGCTCAACATCAGTATCTTTATCCTTTGTAATTACTCTCACACTAGGATCACTATTCTTATTTAAATCAGCACTCGGTTGAATATCTTGCCGATCATAATTAAATGGAGAAATCTGCTCTCCTTCTTTATTCTGTTTTAACATTTGTTGTGCCGCAGTGGTCGGCATAGCCGGTGTTGTTTTTGCCTGTTCTACTTCAACTTTTTGAACCTGTCGCGGTTGTTCGCTCTGGGGCTGTTTTCCTGCTCCGCCCCCAAAAAATTGAGCATACACCGGAGATACCGATAAAACAGCAACTGCAAAACATATAGATAATTTAACTGTCTTTATCATCAAAAACTCTCTTACTTAATTGTAGATATAACTGCATCAGTCATTTCAATTGATTTCAGTGTTTTTTCATACAAACCATCTGTTTCTGACTTTTCTTTTACTTGCTTTGCCTCTTTTTCTTCTTTTTCCTGATCTGCTGTAATTGCTTTGAACTCAAGATAATATTGAGGATCCTCAGCCGAAACAAAATGGAACAATTTAGCACAACCTACATCTGATCTGCTGCCATTTCCTCTGTTACCAGCAGTTTTTACAGCACCTGAAGAACAATTTTTAACCTCAAATTTCGGATCATCAATCAATAAAAAGCATCTATCGGTATTAACTCTCGATTGAACAACCGCCTGTCTTAAGGGATTAATAGACGGCACATCTACCAAAGCAGTAACAGTTTTATCTGTCAATCTCTCTGTAGTACTGCTTGCACGTCCTGCCGGCTTTTCATTCTTTTTGGCATCTTCTTTTTTCTCTTGATCAATCACCTCATCTATTGCTTGATCTTTCCATTCAAGATTCAATGTCGCACTGCCGATAACCACATCTGATCGGTTATAGAAAGTAGTTTTATAATCGCAACCGACCACTTCTCCATCACCATTCTTAAACGGCACAATATCATGGATCTTAAACAAAACTGCTTGTTCTTTAATCGGGTCAGTAGCACTAACCGACTTAGTCGCATTATTTGCAGCATTTCTATTAACTTCCGCAGCCACAGCACAACCGACAACGGCAATATTTGCCGCCAAAAAAGCAACACCGGCTACCCCCATAAACAGCTTGTTTACATTCATTGTATTTTCCTCACAAGTTATTACCAATATCTGTTTCAATAATAATTTATATATTTTATTTTTCCAACAAAATATAAAAAAAATACTAATCGTTGGATATCTTTTTTACCAACTTTAACAAATCATACCAAACTTTAGCTTTCTGCACAGGGTTTCTCAACAAATACGCCGGATGGAAAGTCGGCAACAAAGGAATTGATACTCCTGGCAAAGGAGAATACTCCAGCCACTTTCCCCTAATTTTAGAAATGGTATCCTCATTATCCAACAAAGCATTTGCCGCCGGAGCTCCAAGTGTTACAATGATTTCCGGTTGAATTAATTCAATTTTTCTCTTTAAAAATGGTAGGCATACCGCAGCTTCGGCACTCGTCGGAGTGCGATTCCCGGGGGGACGCCACATTAACACATTTGTTATATAGCAGTCTGAACGTTTTATTCCCACGGCATTCAACATTTTATCCAATAAATGTCCGCTTCTGCCCACAAATGGTTTTCCCAGTCTGTCCTCATCGGCACCGGGTGCCTCTCCCACAAACATAATTTTCGCATGTACATTACCATCACCAAAAACCGTCTTATTTGCAGTAAGCTTTAATGCACAGCCATCAAACATTTCCACTGCTTTTTCCAGTTCTTCAAGCGACTGCGCTTTACTGCATATATCTCTAGCGTTTTTGCACGCGGCCTGACTCATCTGCGCCAAATCGGTAATCGCCGGACGTGTATCGGTCTTTTGAACCACTGCTGGTTTTATTTTTTCGGAAAATACAAATGGCTCATCTCCGCAGATTACATCAACCCCTGCAGACACATACCATTCCAATATTTCCTTTTCGTTCATCATAGCTCAATGCTATGCTTTTCATTTCATTTTTGCAAACAAATAATTACATTATCTTCATCTTTTCTATTGTACTCTTTCAAAGTTTTGGTTAGAATGTATATCGTTTGCATGAACGGAGCACATATTAATGGAAAAAATTGCATTTATTTTGGCTGTATTAACAGGATTTATGTTTACTAACATCTGCTGCAATATTAATAACCGGCAGGATTATGTGGAAGAGCATTATATATCTGCAGATTTGCCGATGAACAAATATGGCGCATACCTATCAGGTCGTGTAGCTCACATCCGGCACAATCTTAATAAGGCTGCAGACTACTATATTATAGCATCAGAAACTGCTCCCAAAAATCAAATGCTTCCCAGTCAGCTATATGTAATGTTGACCTCACAAGGACGAGTTGACGAGGCTGTAAAATATGCCGATTTAGCCCTCAAAGATAAAGATAACAGCCCCTTTATCTACACCATAAAATCTGTACATAGCGCAAAAGAAGGAGATTTTACAAACGCCATAAAAGAAATTAAGTCTTGCAACACCCCTTTTGCTCAAGACATACTAAACCCCATAATAATCGCTTGGAGTTACGCAGGACTATCTCAATATGATCAGGCTATGCGATCTCTGTATACATTGTTCCATAACAAGCAACTTCGCGGTATGTATTTGTTGCACGCAGGTGCCATCAGTGACTATATGGGGCGAAACAAAGAAGCCGATGTATATTATTCGGCTCTCATGCAAAACAAAAGCATTGGAGCTTCAGCATTTCCGTTACAAATAATTTCAAACTTTTATCTTCGCCAGAAAAGATTGGATAAAGTCAAAGAAATTATTAAAATGGCTTCTGTGCATGACAACCCCGCTATCAAACAAATTGTCAGCGATACAAAACAATTGATGAAACACAGCTCTGATGTTTCTCCGGTTATCGATTCTCCTTCTATAGGAATTGCTGATGCTCTGTTCGGAATTGCTCTCATTTTGCAGGGTGACGGACACGCTGACGAAATTGCCCTGCTCTTCGCTTCACTTGCTACATATTCCAATCCTCAATATGATATTCCGAAGATTCTTATGGGAAATATTCTTGACAGTAAAGAGCTTTATCGTGAAGCTAATGAGATTTATGCCCAAATTTCAGCGGAACAACCAAATTATTTTATTGCTCAATTTCAAATTGCCAAAAACCTTATTGCCCTAAAATCATACTCAGAGGCTGAAGCAATATTGAGGAAACTGATACGTCAATCACCGCAAAATCACGATCTTTATACCAATTTGGGAGAAATAATGCGCTTCACAAAACGCTATCATGATGCCATCATATATTATCAAAATGCTATTGATTTATATCCCGAAAAATATAAAGACCAAAGTTGGTTGATTCTTTTGGCTCAGGCTGCTGCTTATGATGCATCGGGTGATAAAGAAAACACCGAAAAAATTCTGCGAGACATACTGGAAATGCACCCCAACTACTTGGTCAAAAACCATCTTGGCTACACTCTGGTTCGCAACCAAAAAAACATGGACGAGGCCTTTGAGTTGATTATAGATGCTTACAACGAGGCCCCCAACGAAGGTAGCGTTATTGATAGTTTGGGATGGGCCTTGTACCAAATAGGCTACTACCAACAAGCCGTAAAATATTTAGAACAAGCATCTGACCTGTCACCATCTGAAGCGATTATATACGATCACCTCGGCGACGCCTATTGGGAAGTTGGCCGTAAAAACGAAGCCGTTTTTCAATGGAATCACGCGCTTTCTACACGCGATGACAGCGAGGAAATTGACCGAGAACTTATCAAACATAAGATATCACACGGCAAACCTATGCATCAACCGGTTGAATTTGATAAAGAAAAAATTGATTCCATGATACCTCAGGACTAATTTTCAAAACCGCGACAACGCGGTTTTATTTTTATCAAAAAATAGTGAGTAACAAATAGCTTTTGCTTGAGTTTAGTAATCTCCGTGCTAAATTTGACTACATTATTAAACAAAATTATAGGGAGTTCGCATGATAGACATAATTAAAACTACCCCATACACTGACCAAAAAATGGGTACCGCAGGACTGCGAAAGAAATCACAAGTCGTTTCACAACCTAATTACTTTGAAAATTTCGTACAAAGCATTTTTAACGTTATAAACCCTGCAGGTAAAACATATGTTATTGGCGGAGACGGACGTTTTTACAACGAAATTGCCATTCAAGAACTAATTAAAATGGCAGCCGCAAACGGCGTAAAAAAGCTTATAGTCGGTCAGAACGGCTACCTTTCTACTCCGGCCTCCTCAAATATAATACTCAAAAACCACACCGATGGAGGATTCGTACTAACTGCGTCCCACAACCCCGGTGGTCCCAATGGTGACTTTGGCATAAAATTTGCCACCGAAACCGGTGGACAATGTTCAAACACAATCAGTAACCAAATATTTGAGCAAACCAAAAACATTAATGAATACAAAATTTTGCACATCGACGACATCAAATTAGATACCATCGGCACTCAGGATATCAACGGTATGACGGTCGAAGTCATTGATCCCATTAAAGACTACGTTTTAATGATGCAAAATATATTTGACTTTTCTGCAATCAAAGGCCTTTTTAAAAATGGTTTTACCATGTGCTTTGATGCCATGAACGCAGTAACAGGACCTTATGCAATAGAGATTTTTGAAAACATACTCGGAGCTGCCAAAGGCTCAGTGCGTAATGCAGTTCCAAAGCCTGATTTTGGCGGATTACACCCCGACCCTAATCTTGTTTATGCAAAAGATTTAGTTGACATTATGTTTAGCGATAATGCTCCTGATTTTGGTGCTGCCAACGACGGAGATGGTGACCGCAATATGATACTCGGCAAAAAATTCTTTGTTTCACCAAGTGATAACTTAGCCATTTTGACCGATAATTATTCTTTAATTCCGGCATATAAAAACGGCATTTACGGAGTGGCAAAATCAATGGCAACCTCAACAGCTGTTGCCAGAGTCGCCGAAGCCCACAAAATTGGATATTATGAAGTTCCGACCGGATGGAAATATTTTGTAAATCTGATGGACAGCAATCGTATCACATTTTGCGGAGAAGAAAGCTTTGGAGCCGGATCAAGCCATATAAGAGAAAAAGATGGAATATGGGCAGTACTTTTCTGGCTCAACATTCTAGCTGTTACCGGAAAATCTGTTGAACAAATAACTCGCGAACACTGGCAAAAATACAGCCGTAGCTACTACTTGCGCTTTGACTTTGATGGTATTCCTACCGATACGGCAAACGCTTTGATGCAAAATCTTGAACAGAAGTTGCCTTCTCTCAATAATACTCAACATGGTTCTTTCAAAATAAGACTTGCCGAAGTATTTACGTATAATGATCCGGTAGACCACTCTTCCACCAGCAATGGATTACGAATTTTGATGGAAGACGGATCCCGCATAGTATTTCGTCTTTCAGGCACCAGCAGTAGCGGTGCAACACTGCGTGTTTACCTTGAAAAATTAGAAAAACATAATCTTGATGCAACTCCTCGCGACATGGTTGATGAACTGCTCAAAATTGCGATGGAAATTGCTGAGATTGAAAAAAGAACCGGCAAAAAACAAGCCGATATTATTACATAAAGCAATATGAGGCAGAATAGTGAATACGCCAAAGCAAACATCCTTATCACGTCCCGATAAACTTTTGCAAAAAAAGTTAATTGCTTTGGCGTACGCACTTGTCACTTTGACAGCCCTGTTTATCTGTTTCATTATCTATCCGAGATATATAATGGTTTTGCTGTCAATAATCGGTTTTTTGACCTTGATATGTTTAATGTTATCTCTCCAAATATTGCGCGTAGCAGAACAAGCAATAAATTATGGCGGATTTGCCAACGAAATAATTCGTAAAAGCTCCAATGCAAAAAGAATAGAAAGTTTCAACGGTAAAATAATTATTGAAAACGACAGCGCTCGCGAACTTTTCTCTGGGCAGAATATCATCTGGTTTTTGCAACACCACTTAGCTGACAATCGCAACAACAATTTTGCTTTTCAGCAGCTTAAAAACGCCGTAATCAACCTAAATACAATAAAAGTCGCTCTATCTCTCAATCTCACCGATAATGCAAAATCCGAAAATGCATCTTGGTTTCAGATTTCTCTAAAAATTATATCATTACGCAAAGCAGATTTTTTCCAAAAACCTTTTTCTATCAACCGCATAAAAAAAGACACCTATTTATATTGGAGCTTTCGCAATATCACTGCCGAACACAACATGGAAGATATTTTTCAAACCGAACGCTCCTCAATGCACGACTTTTTGGATTATCTTCCTGCCGCACTATACATTGTTGATCAAAATTATAAGATTGAATATTGCAACCATATTTTTGCTTCCAAACTTGGCAAAAGTCGCGAGGAATTGATTGGCAGTGACCTAAACGATTACATTCTGCCAAATTCACAAACACCTCCCAACAACTCATCATGGAATGGAATAGTCCACTTTTTTAACTCTGATGGACAAGATATCGAAACCTGCATAAAACAAGAAAGCTTTCGTGAAGGAAATGAAATAAAAATCCGAGCTGCCGGCATGGCCGACCTTCCCAATGATAACGTTCTCAGAAGCAAATTGCGCACCAGCAGTGATGAAATCAGCTGGCTATTCGAACTTGCCCCCATCGGTATTATTTTTGCCAACCGTTTCGGCGTCATAAAAAAATGTAACCGCCAAGCAGCAAAATTGACTAACTCAAGCATAGATAAATTGCAGGGTACCAACCTCATGCAAGTTATTAAAAAAAGCGATCAACACACACTCCGCCGTGAAATTGACTATGTACTACACGAACAAAAACAGTCATCTTCACTTGAACTATCGCTCAGCCCGAATGATAAAACAACAACCGCCTACATTACCCCAATGAAAGCCATGTTTGCTGAACCCAACGCACCGGCTGAAGGTTTTGTTCTTTATATAATTGATGCCACCGAGCAAAAAAATCTCGAAGTCCAATTTGCACAAGCACAAAAGATGCAGGCTCTGGGACAATTAGCCGGAGGCGTTGCTCACGATTTTAATAACCTTTTGACCGCCATTATCGGATTCTGCGATTTATTATTGCAACGACATGGCGTTGGTGATCCATCTTTTGCCGACTTAATTCAGGTAAAAAATAACGCCAACCGTGCTGCCGGTCTGGTCAGACAATTATTGGCCTTCTCACGCAAACAACCTCTGCAACCTAAATATATTGACGTTACCGAAAACTTTATGGAGCTCAGCCAAATGCTGAAACGTGTTATTGGCGAAAAAATTACCCTAAAGTTTCATCACGGCGACAATCTCGGTTTTATCCGTGTTGACCCTGTTCAGTTTTCACAGGTAATTATCAATTTGGCCGTTAACGCCAAAGATGCAATGAACGGCAACGGAGTACTGACAATCAGCACCCGTACTCAAAGACTTCAAAGTCCGCAAAAGTTCGGCGAAGAAATCATTCAGCCCGGTGATTTTGTTGTAATTGATGTGCAAGACACCGGATGCGGAATTGCCAAAGAAAACCTCAATCGTATTTTTGAACCGTTTTTCTCTACAAAACAAAATGTCGTCGGTTCAGGTACGGGTTTAGGGTTGGCTATGGTATACGGTATTGTCCGCCAAACAGAAGGTTTTATCAAAGTTGACAGCGTTCTAAACCAAGGAACAACATTTTCTATCCACTTGCCGCGCTTTGAGACCAACCCTGATACAATAAATCAAACCGCAGACGATAAACCGCGCAATGTTACAAATTCAGAAGGTGCTCCGATTATCAACGTTCAGCCTCAAAACAACACTTCTTCTCCCACAAATCAGAAATTTATCTTCGGACTTAATGTTTCGGCAATTGATAAAGGAATTGATGCTCAAAATCCTCACGCCGGCATAAAAATACTGTTTGTTGAAGATGAAGATTCTGTTCGTAGTTTTGCCGTACGTGCCCTTAAGAAAAAAGGCTATGAAGTCATTGGTTGCAACTCTGCCGAAAATGCACTGGAACACCTTAAAACCGAAAAAGATTTCAATTTACTCGTAACAGATATGGTTATGCCCGGAATGAACGGCGTTGAACTTGCCTCTATTGTAAAAGAACAAATTAAAAATATAAAAGTAATATTGGCATCCGGCTATTCTGAAGAAATTACACGTAGTGAATTTTCTGTTTCTAATGAATTTGAGTTTTTGGCCAAACCATTCAGCCTCGGTGACCTAACTAAAAAAATCTTTGATGTATTGAATAAGGGATAAAATGACAGATAAAAATATACATCAGCTACCTTTTGATTTTGCCCATCGTCCTTACTTTGGCAAAAGTGATTTTATTAAATCACCATGCAATTCCGAGGCATTTGATATGATAGAACTCTGGCCTCAATGGCCCGCTTTCGGACTTTGTATATATGGACCTGAAAACTGCGGCAAGACACACCTCTCCCACATTTTTGAAGAAGATGTCGCAATCAAAACTAAAAAAGCATATCGCTTACCAAGAATAGAGGCAAAAGACATTTCACTTGAAATTATTCATCAGCTGTTTGAACAAAACAGATGCCTCATTATTGAAAACCTTAGCGCAGAAATCGATGAAGAAGCAATGTTCCATTTGTTTAATTTATATCGTGACCAAGGCGGATACATATTATTTACTTCAGCTGTTGCACCGGCCAGAATTCCGTTTAAGCTACCGGATTTAAGTTCTCGAATGAAAATGCTGCCTGCTATCGGCATAAGTGAACCGGATGACGAACTGCTGTCTGCATTAATTATAAAGCTGTTTATGGACCGACAAATCACCGTTTCGCGCGAAATTGTAAATTATATTTTAGTTAACATGCATCGTTCTTTTCACTATGCGCACAAACTGGTAGAAGAGATTGATAACGTCTCCTTGTCATACAAACGCGCCATAACGCTTCCGATTGTCAAAGAAGCAATAAATAATCTGGCACAACACCGGCAAGGTGAATTATTTTAAGAATTGCATATATCAACCTGAATTTCTGTCGTTTTTAATGAATCATTACTCAATACAATCTCTTCAGTATATTGTTTTTTCAACTCTTCCTTAAAATCAGCCACACTTCCCCAACCATTGCAAATATATGCATTCATTGTTAAATATATCGTATCATCTAAAGATGGGCGATTATTTATAAGCAAATTCAATTTACGCACCACCTTGTCTTTATATTTGTAGTTATCATTTCCAAAATTATTCAAGCCCACAAGACGGGACTGAAAATCCTCAGCCGCTCTTGCATTATACTCAATTCTCAGTCTTGCCAATTTGCTCTGATACTTAACAACAGACTCAAAATCTGACAATTTTCCGACCTGTGATATCAGATTCTTATGCGAATAAAAAGTCGTAATAAAATTTTTAAGAACAGTCAATAACGCGGTAACATTTTCCGCATTTTGCAGACTAAGAAGGAAATTTTCACCAATAGTTTTTTGCATAACATTTTCCTGCATAATCCGTCTCCTTAAAAATAATTTTTTATATATTTATAATATACCACATATTAGCCTCATTCTCAAGAATAATTTGTTAAATAAAACAAATAAACATTTGCCTATTTTGCCATATTAAACTAAACTTTCAGCGAAGGAAAAGTCAAATGAGTAATTTTTGCATATCGTCCGAAACATATAAATTATCAACCAATGATATTGCTGCTTTAGCAGACAATGAACTCAGTGCCCGTTACACAAAACGGCGCAAAGTAGTAATCTTGTTGGGTGATCTTGAAAAAGGCATCAACGATACCTTGTTATGCGGACGCAAAATCATTAATAAAGCCCTGAAAGATCACAAACCATATGTTCCGGCAAAAATTGCTTTTAGAACAAACATTAAGCGCTATGATTTAATCACTCCGTTTATAAAAAAATTACGAGGCAAGTACAAAATCTGGTCATCAAACATATATCACATTGACCCGCGCGAAATTCGCCGCATGAAAATTGAACGCAGTTTTCGCAACAAAAACAGTGCCTATACTTTCTCAAACCCGCTTTATCGTTATTCTGAAGCCGAGCGCAAAAAACGCTATGAAACCCTATATGAGAGTATGAAAAAAGGTTATGACGACAATTATCCGATTGAAATCATGCTCCTTCGAATGCTGGGCATCAAAGATACAGTCAACAACGGACACCACCGCATGGGAATTGCGTTAGAATGCAAACTTCCCCAAGTTGCCGTCAATTTTTCAGCGGCAGGTCAAGCACCCTACATTTTGCGCCCGATATTAAGAATAATTGCCAATATTGCGATTCGCTTAAAGCAACGCCACAAATAGTTACTACACAATCAACTTATGCAAAATTTTATCTTCGCTAATCAGTTGCACCGCGCGTTCAAAACTTCCCTCATCTGACAATATTGTATAATAGTTATTTTTGATTGATGGAGCTAAATGCAAAGCCTCAATAAATTCTTTTTTACTCAACGGATTTTCAGCCACAAAATCAAAAAAGCCTGTTTGCTGCAAAACATCTCTCAACCCCGAACTTGCAGTATTGTTTTGCAACAAGGCACATAAATAACTTGCCACACCGACCTGCACACCATGTAGCTGAGGATGTTCAGAAATTTGATCAAGTGCATGAGATATCAAATGTTCAGAACCGCTGGCCGGACGTGATGTTCCGGCAATTTCCATTGCAATTCCGCTATATAGTAAAGAGTTAACCAAACTTCTCTGGAACTGTGGACTATTGATATCAATGCTGTGACGGAGATATAATAAATCCAACGAATTGTATGATAACATTGATGCAAAATCGTTATATCTCTCATATCCTTTCAAGAATGCCTGTTTCCAATCCCATAGTGCGCTTATTTTAGAAAACATATCTCCAATTCCCGAATAAGTAAAAGACTTTGGACATCCGGCAATTACATCCAAATCAACCACCACACCGAACGGGATTGATGATTTTACGGTTTTTCTTGCTCCATTAACCGTCAATGAAGAAGTAGGAGAACAAAAGCCATCATTAGACATTGAACTTGGCACACTTATATACGGAATACGCAACAAATAAGCAGTGTATTTTGCAAAATCCAGAGCTTTTCCTCCGCCGATTCCCAAAACTGCTTTTATAGATGGAGAAAGACTGAATGTTGCTTTAGTGATATCCTCAAGCGCAATACTGTTAACTGTTTGTTCATGAGATATTGCAATGCCATACTCATTTATGCCGGCATAGAACTTATCTCCCAACAAATGTGACATTCCCTCACCCCAAAAAACGGCAATTTCCGTCATATCCTTATCAAACAAATATTTGCCGAGTTTTGCAATTTTTCCACTACCTATTTTAAGTAGATACGGAATATTTATCTGTCTGTTCACTATTTGTTGATACTTCATTTTAATGCTTCCTCCATAAATTTTTTAACCTGCATAAAATCTCTTAATTTTTCTGTTTCAACTTCCAACTTTTGGCACTCTTCATAAAGCATATCACGCGCAAATATTTTATCCGCTTTGCAAGCAGCTTCAACATCAGGCAAGCCGTCTCCGCAATATATCACAAAGTACCCGCGAGCCTGAAAGTCATTGACAATTGCCACTTTGGAAACTCCCAAATTTTCATCATAATACTTTTCATTTGGGCGCATCAGCAGTCCTTTATCTTCTGAATATTCTCCATAATTACTGATCAAACTTATGTTATATTTTTTAATTTCATTTTTCATCAGTTGTTTTATATAATAATCATTACCTGCACTACATATTGTAACCGGAATTTTTTGTTGCACACACCATTTCGCCACTTCAAAAAAATGCTCATCAATCTTAATTGTGCTTATAAAATCATTAAGTTCTCCCTGAGAAACACGGAGATTAGCAAACATCTCCGCCAGCGCATCAAAATGCTTCTTTTTCCCCGATAAAAATTCTCTCCACGGCTTGAGCATACCTTCATCAAAATACTTATCGGCCACATAATAAAAAAAATCTCTATCACTTATGGTACCATCAAAATCTGAAACTAATGCCAATTTTTTATTCATCAAAACAACCTGCTAAAAACTCTTTACAATTACCTACGCATTATATATCCTATAGGAAATATATCATAGGAAAAATTTGCAAAAAAAATGTTAATGCTTGTTATTTTTGCCTGCTCGGCAATTTTTATTTCGTTTTTATGTTCCATTCTTGAAGCTACATTGCTATCAATAACCCCGAGTTTCATTGCGCACCTGCAAGAAACCAACCCGCGTCTTTATGCTCGTTTGTACGACCTCAAGCATAATATGGACACCCCGTTGGCCTCGATTCTTACCCTTAACACCATAGCCAACACCATTGGAGCAGCCGGTGTCGGTGCCCAAGTAACTGCTTTGTATGGACAGGCTTATCTTGGCATTGCCTCAGGCATCATGACCTTATCAATTCTTATCATATCTGAAATTTTACCCAAGAGTATCGGTGCCAAGTACTGGAAACAAATCGCCCCATTTATGGCTTCTATTGTCAGAGTTTTAGTCATTATTTTAAAACCTCTTCTCTACATTTCAGACTTTATCATGGGCTGGTTTTCCAGCAAAGAGGATAGTTCTACGCTCAAAGAAGAAATCAGCGCCCTTTCACGCATGGCTGAAGAAGAAGAAGTTATCAGCGACAATCAGTACCGTATGATCAAAAACACCATCAATTTGTCACAAGTATATGTTGAAGACATTATGACTCCGCGAACAGTTGTTCACTCGGTAAAACCCGGTATGACTATTAAAGAATTTGATGAATTTTTACAAACCACACCATTTTCTCGCTTTCCGATTCTGGATGAGGACAAACAACTCTACAAAGGTTATATTCACAAATCAAATTCATTCAAGGCTGATGACCAAGACACCGTTGATAAGTACGCGCGGCCAATGCGCAGTTTTGGCCCCGAAGCAAAGATAGAAGATGTTTTATCCAGCATGCTCAAAGATCGCAACCACATAGCTCTTGTTGTTGACCCTTACGGAAACTGGATTGGTATTATAACCCTTGAAGACATCATCGAAACCATACTCGGCAAAGAAATTGTCGATGAAAGCGATCAGGTCGCTGACATGCGCCTATATGCAAAACTCAAATGGAAAAAGAAACGCGAACAAAAGGGCCTGAAGATTTAACTTCAATTTGCATTCATTATCACCCAACCTACTCCCAACGTCACCGCTGTCATCACACCAACAACAGCCCAATCATAGTTTTCACGAGGCTGAAATGAAGTCGGATAATCTGAATATTTCACAACATTTGATGAGGCCATAAAGCTCTCATACTTTGAGCGATCAAGATAATTTACGCACATTGGATGCACCGATGCTCCTGCCTTAACAAAAGTATTATAAGCTTTTACGTCATTTTTTTTAATTGCCACACATACACCGCTGTCACCATCTTGATTTGGCGCATCTAAATCCAATCCACGTCCTGCAGCTGACAACAATGACCCAAGATTTCCGCTCGATGCCAGACTATACATCTGCCCAAAATCTGCCGGAGGAAGTTTCCGTGCAAAAGCAGACATTGGTAATGATGACAATACCAACGAACAACAAACGACAGATGTAACAATATTTTTCATTTTTTCTCCCAATATATACTCAATCTAGCAGGCAACAGCTTCTTAAACAAGATAAAAAAGCAAACTATCATACAAATTCCTTGTTTAAATAAGCCTCTAAAAAACTCTGTAGTTTTGTATTTAATTCATCATCATTGTGATATTTGGCCAACATTTTAAACATTTTATCAACCAGCTTCAATTTTTTGCAAAAAACTACCGAACTTTTATAATTCAAATCAAAATACCAACTTATAAATGCCATCATATAATCAGCTACAGTCTGCCTTAAAGCATGGTCGACTGTTCTACATTGATAAAAATCTTTTATTACCTCTTCTGTTATGATGTTTTCTTGATTAATCAGACTTTCTCGCTTTGGCAAAAACAACTGTAAATAAGTTTGATTACACATAAGATTAAAGTTAGCTATTTTATCAGCATCTCTTACCAACCAAAAAATATGTTCTACTTTATCACGCAAACTTTCATCCTTCAGCGACAAGTAGTCTTCATCTTCATAAAAACGCTCTTTGAGATGCCCATGATGCTTTATCGCAAAAGCCACCAACCACTCATCATATTCCGGCATTTGTTTCAACTTTTCATATCCGACCACGCCGTGATCAATTTTGATATTATTCAAAAACTTCTGCGTAATTTCTTCAAAACGAGCCACATCATGCAATAACAAAGCATTTTTGGCAGCATCAACCACATATCTGTCTTGTTTTTGAAACCATGGTTCATGCTTAATAATAAAGTTTCCTGCACCTAAAACCTGATGAGAATGCACCCATTTTTCATCGGCATAAATTGTGTAAAAATCATTTTTACCAACCTGTGCCAAACATTTTTTATACTCTGCTTCTAAAAGTGCTCTAGCCTGTTCTAACATAATATTATCCTCACTTAAGACCAAGTTTATTCTGCTTGTATTATTTTAAAGTTAAAATTTTTGAAAAAAACACTTGCAAAAAGAACAAAAATAGAACAATATTATTTCAGCGGATAACTACAGCTCAAAATTTGTATTTTTACGCAAATTGACTGATAGTATAAACAGTTAAATTATAACAGGAAAGAAAGTTACATGGAAAAAGATAAAGCTCTTGATGCCGCCCTCACCCAAATTGAGCGCACTTTTGGTAAAGGCTCAATTATGCGCTTGGGGCAAAACACCAATATAGATATTGAAGCCATCTCCACCGGCTCGCTGGGTACTGATATAGCCCTTGGGATTGGCGGACTTCCCAAAGGAAGAATTATCGAAATTTATGGTCCTGAAAGTTCCGGTAAAACTACATTTGCATTGAGCGTAATTGCACAATCACAAAAGAAAGGCGGAACCTGCGCATTTGTTGATGCTGAGCACGCTCTCGACCCGTCATACGCCAAAAAGATAGGCGTAGACGTTGAAAATCTTTTGGTCTCTCAACCCGATTCCGGTGAGCAGGCTCTTGAAATTGCTGATACATTAGTCCGCTCTGGAGCCATTGACGTATTAGTCATCGACTCAGTTGCCGCTTTGGTACCAAAGGCTGAATTAGAAGGTGAAATGGGCGATTCGCACATGGGACTTCAAGCTCGCCTCATGAGTCAGGCACTGCGTAAATTGACCTCTACAGTTTCACGCTCCAACACATTAATTATTTTCATCAACCAAATCCGTATGAAGATTGGTGTTATGTTTGGCAACCCCGAAACCACCACCGGCGGTAATGCTCTAAAATTCTATGCTTCTGTCCGTCTTGATATTCGTAGAATTGGCGCAATCAAAGACAAAGATGAGGTTATCGGCAGCCAAACCCGAGTCAAAATTGTTAAAAACAAAGTTGCACCTCCGTTCAAGACTGTTGATTTTGACATCATGTACGGCGAAGGAATTTCTAAAACCGGCGAACTTATTGACTTGGGTGTCAAAGCCGGCATTGTTGAAAAATCAGGCGCATGGTTCTCCTATAAAGGCGAAAAACTCGGCCAAGGACGTGAAAATGCTAAACTTTTCTTGCGTGATCATCCGGAAGTTGCCGACGAAATCGAAAACAAGATTCGTGCCGACGCCGGCCATTTAACTGTTGAAATGATGAGCGACGACAGCTCCGAGGATTAATTTCAACGCCATAAAACCAATAATCCGCCAAGGCCTCAACCTTGACGGATTATTTAGTTTATTATCAAAATGGAAGCTGGCTGCAAAACACGTTAAAGCCTATTGTTTTTCGACATAGCGTTTTATCATGCTCAAAGCTTTATTGTAATAATCACTGCTATGCGGTGCTACATCATCTTTACTCACCTTACGATATTCAAGCGTATATGTACTGTCACTGTTACGTTTTACTCCCTTTGCCTCAATACTTTTTAACTTACCGTTCATCAAATCAATAAACTCGTCAATATCCACCTCATACAATCCGGCAACCTCCTCCGGCTGCAATACGGCTTTATATGGTGAACCGTCAATAATCGCCATATATACCATCTGAAATTCGCGATTCTTAATATTTCCGGCTTCATAAATCTCTTTTGCAGTAAAGAGTTTTACAATATCGTCCTTTTTAAGTTTTATTCCCAACTCTTCTTCTATTTCACGATAGCCATCTTTGACCTCCTCACCGGCTTTAATATGTCCGGCAGCAGAAATATCGAGTTTATTTGGAAATATATCTTTATCATGACTTCTTAATTGCAACCACAACATAATCTTACCATCAGGAGCTTTTTGTGCCAACCAGCAATGGAAAGTTTTATGCCACAGCCCTTCTCGATGAGCCTGAGACTTCATGGCTGTGCCTAAAAGGTTCATATCTTCATCAAAAATATCTATCAATTCGTCAGCCATGTTTTATCTCCTAGTCCAAGTAATATTCAACAGTAGAAACGACACGTACTTTTTTCTCTATACTATTCATTTCCATTGCATTAGCAGTTTGTTCTCTCGGCAAAATCGAGAATACCCCCTGATTAGCTACACGAATTTTTCCTACTTTTGTATTTGAGCTTTTAGCAAATTCGTTGGCAGCCGCTGCCGCATTTTTGGTAGCTTCTTCCAGCATCTGGGGTTTAATGTCATTAATCTTAGTAAATATATATGAAACCGGATTATAATTATTACTGTCAAAAACAACCCCTTTAGAAATCAGCGATCCGGTTGAATTAATAGCCTTTTCAACCAAATCAACATTTGATGATGTTACTTGTATGCTTTGGGTTAAAATGTAGCGTGTTGAACCAATCGATTCGTTGCGATACGGATTAGCCATTAAATCATTTGTTTCTGTGCGTTTTACTGCCACTTCATCGTCCTTAAAACCAAGGTCTTTTAAAAAAGAGAGTATAATTTTCTGTTGTGCTTCCATCTGCGCCTGGGCAGTAGTCAACTCACTCCCTGTAACGACGTATTTTATATCCCACACTCCCAAATCGGCTCTTACATCCATCTCAGCCAAACCTTTTACGGTCACAAAATTTGATCCCATTTTTGACTGATAATAGTAATACCCCGGAAAAAAACCACCAACAGCGATTCCTGCCGCCAAAATTGTTGACGAAACCAATTTAGCAATATCTGACATTTTTACTCTCCTTACAAAATATCTCTTAGTAATAGCACTGTTTTTAATGTTTGGCAACGGAGAATAAAAATATTATAAAAAGTGTTGACGAAGCAAAAAACTTCCGCTAAATATACTCCGGTAGCTTACCAATGGAGAGTTGGCAGAGTGGTAATGCAGCGGATTGCTAATCCGTCACGGTGAATAATCGTGCACAGGTTCGAGTCCTGTACTCTCCGCCATAAAAAAGACCGCCTCAAAAGGGCGGTTTTTTTTGTGGCATCAGGGCTCGAACCGTGAGGCTCGCTAAGCAAAAAACTGCTCTAATGCAGTTTTTTGTCTGCAAGAGCAATGTAATATCTTAATGAGCAAGGGAAGTAATAACGACCGCTGCGAATTTAGATACCATTGAGAAGAGTCCTGTACTCTCCGCCATAAAAAAGACTTGACTTTGACAAAAATTTACGATATTATGGCTACAAATTAAAATTATTATATAAACAATTTCAATGCTCATTTTATGGAATATTTAGTGATTATCCGTATTACATTTTTGGAGGAAACACGTGTGAAGAAAAGTTTCCTCGGTATTCCTCTCCAAAAAGAGAAGATTACTGTGGCACATGTCACCTTCTCGAACAACGACTTTAAAAAAATCTATACAGATAAGCATCCTGAGTGGATAAATGCGAGGGAAGGAGACTTTGCACAGCTCATTATCACAGGAAACGGATATTTCTTGAGGGCTGATGCTTACGAATCACAAGGCGTATACTTCTCACTTCCAGGAGATAATAAGTAACACCATCACAAAAACAGCAGACATCGCAAGATGCCTGCTGTTTTTGTAACCATATTTTTACGACTACAAAATCATTGCCGTAAATTCAGCCTCAGAGACAACCTTATCATCAACCATCGTCTTGCCCTTAAACACATAGACATTCCGACGAGACTGAACTTTTTCAACGTGCATTTTCAGTTGATCCCCTGGCTTTACCGGTTTACGGAATTTAACACCGTCAATTGACATAAACAGCACATCCGGTGTTTTGCCCTCGCTGGCAGCAGCCGCCACAATTGCGCCTGCAGTCTGCGCCATTGCTTCAACCTGTAAAACCCCAGGCATAACCGGATTACTTGGAAAATGTCCCTGAAAAAACTCTTCATTCATTGTTACATTTTTCAATCCTATTCCTTTTTCGCCCGGTACTTCAACTTCCAACCGATCCAACAACAAAAAAGGATAGCGATGCGGTAAAAGCTTCATAATTTCTTCAATATGATAAACACGATTCTCTGACATTTTTATTTTCCTTATTATTTTTTAGAGTTTCTTTGTAAAAACGAAACTTGGCGCATAAAGTCCTTGAAAGGCACGCTCGGTGATCCCATCATCACAGTCCCCGGTTCAATATCACGCATAACGCCGGACTGAGCTGCAACCTGAGCCCCGCTGCCGACATTAAGATGATCTGCAAATCCGGACTGTCCGCCACAAACCACATAATCCCCGAATGTACAACTTCCGGCAATTCCGGTCTGCGAAACAATCACACAGCCACGTCCCATTTTATCATTATGTGCAATCTGCACCAAATTATCAACGCGACAACCATCTCCGATTACGGTATCACCCAGAGCCCCTCTGTCAATACACGAGCAAGAACCGACTTCAATATCATTCCCCATAATCACACGTCCCAATTGCGGAATACGCTTGTGTACGCCGTTTATGGTCTGAAAACCAAAACCGTCTTGTCCGATACGAGCGCCATTATATATATAGCAATTATTTCCCATAATTGTATAGGCAATGCAACAATGAGCACCCAAGCGGCAGTTATCACCGATAACACAACCTTCTGACACCACTGCAAACGGCTCCACAATTGTATTTTTACCGATTTTTACATTGGCACCGATTACAACATAATCCGCAATTGCACAACCTTCACCGATTTCTGCCGTCGGATCAATTACCGCTGTTTTAGCAATACCGGCTGACGGATGTTTTTCCGCATACATAGCCTCATTCAGCTTCAATGCCGCCAATTTCGGATCATCGGTGGTCAAAATTGCCACCCCATCAGCCACAAACTGAGCCAAATCAGTTGTAGTGACACACGCAGTCGCCTTTATTTCCGCGCCTAGAGCCTTCTTTTTGCGATCATAAAAAAAGCACACCTCACCTTTTTTGGCATCAAACATTGTATTAATGTCGTTAATTACTTCATCTGCCATAGCAGAAGTCTGCAGCTCGGCGCTGCAGATTTCCGCAATTTTAGCAACAGTAAGACTGCCTTTATTGATAAAGAATCTGGTATCAACCATTAATTATCCCCTTACAATCTTGCACCAAAGTTAAGTCTGAATACTTCCTTCTCATCATACTTTTCTTTGACAACTGGGAAACCAAAGTCGATATCGATTTTGCCCATCGGTGACAACCAGGTAAATCCGAAACCGACAGAAACACGTGGCTTAGATGAATAATCGACAATCTGGTTGCTTACGTTATCCGGTTTACCCAATGCACCGACATCAACGAATGTACGACCTTTAATGCCTACTTCATTAAGTCCGATCGGGAACATCAACTCAGAACCACCGTATACCATCCAGTTACCACCAAGAGCATCTTTGGTATATTTATCACGAGCACCGATACCTGCTGTATCAAAACCGCGCATCGTTGAACCACCCAAGAAATATCTCTGAGCCAGGCGAACATCTTCATCGCCGTATCCGGTTACATAACCTCCGGTAATAAATGTCTTTAATGTAAAGTCTTCTAAGAATGTATAGTAGTAGTAAGATTTCGCATCAAAGCGCAGATATTTATCATCACCGCCGGCACCTGATACATCATTGCCGAATGATAAATAATAACCTGATTTAGGATCTACTGCACTATCACGCTTATCATAAGCCAAAGTCTGACCAAAACCAGAGTCTACATACTTGCCTTCTTCACGCTGAATATAGATAGATGAGTTCTTGCTTACATTCTTAATTTCATCTTGTTTCAAAGTATAGCGAACCGATTGAGACAAATTGTCGGTATATTTCCAACCAAAACGGATTCTGCCACCGGTAACAACTTCATCATAAGAAGCTTCATCCTGATAGTCAGTTTCGGTACGGAACAAATCAACACCGGCACTCAAAGGCAACCCTAAGAAATAAGGCTCGGTAAAGTTGATATTATAATCTTGCTCACGCTGAGAAACACCAACATCAACACCTAGTTGCTGTCCTTTTCCTAAGAAGTTATTTTCCGTCACACCTGCTCTAACCAAAGCACCGTTTACTGTTGAATATCCGACACCGACATTAAAGTAACCGGTAGATTTTTCAGTAACATCAACATTGATATCTGCCTTGTTCGGATCACCGGTTGGAGCTGTTTGAATATCAACCTTGCTGAAATAATTAAGGTTTTCAATATTACGACGTGAAGCCCTTATTTTTGCTGCATTAAAGGCATCACCTTCCTGCAAACGGAACTCACGGCGAATAACATTGTCATAAGTGCGATCGTTACCTGTAATATTAATCTGATTGATAAAGATACGCTCACCTTCTCTGATACGGAAAGTAATATCCATTGTGCCGTCATACATATTTTTGTTCAGCACCGGCTCAACTTCAACAAATGCAAAACCCTTCTTGCCTAATTCCTCTGTCAAAGCATAAACGCTCTTTTCAACATCATCGGCGTTATACCAATCTCCTTCTTCAACTTCGAGTTTCTTTTTCAGCTTTGCAGTATCAACATCACCGATTGTCGAATTAATGTTAATTTTATTAACCTTATAACGCTTTCCTTCTTCTAACACCATATTAATGATAAACGATTCGTTATCAGGACTGAGTTCTGCGACAGAAGAAACTACACGAAAATCTGCATAGCCATGTTTCAAATAAAAGCGACGGAGCAACTCTTTATCATAATTTGTTTTTTCCAGATCATAGTTTTCTGACGTAGAAAAAATACGCCACCAACGAGTTTCTTTACTAATAATTTCGCTACGTAAGTCACTGTCTGAATAATGTTCGTTTCCAACAAAGTTAATCTTTTTAATTTTTGCTAAAGGACCTTCATCAATTTCATATATCAAATCAACACGGTTTTGGTCGCGCTCTATAACTTTAGGCTCAACCACGGCAGCATGGCGTCCAACTCTTTTATAGAGATTCAAAATGCGTTTAGTATCTTCTTGCACTTTGGCAACACTGTAAATAGAACGAGAATCAAGCTGAACCTCGCTCTCCAACATTTTATCGTCAACTTTATCATTACCATCAAAATAACGTTTATTGACAATTGGGTTTTCTTTTACATCAATATTAAGGGTGTTACCTTTCATATTAAACTTAACATCCGAGAACAACCCTGTTCCATACAACTTCTTAAACGATTCGTTTAGCTCATCATCTGAAACATCGCTGTGCGGTGTAATATTCACATAAGAAAGTACGGTTTCACGTTCAACACGCTGCAGACCATTGACATTAATTCCGTCAACTTGCACGGCCCAAGCACTATGTATGCCCATCAAACCTGATACTAAAGCTGCCATATATACTTTTTTCATCATTATATCCTTAACAATCATAACATTATTTAGACAAACCACCTTTTAAACAGGTGAACAAAGTCGTTCCACGTTGCAAATACCATCAAGGCAATCAGCAACGCAAAACCGCATTTAAACAAAGCTTCTTTGAGCTTTTCATTAATTTCACGGCGAGAAACGATCTCAACCAAGAAAATCACAACATGTCCGCCATCCAAAACCGGAATTGGAAACAAATTAATCAAGCCTAAATTAATCGACAGCAACGCCATAAACGCCAGAAAGTCAACTAATCCTTGTTTTTTTGAAATATCACCCGACATCTCCGCAATACGGATAATACCACCTAAGTCCTCAGTACCTCGCTCACCGACTATCATCTGCTTTATGCCGCGCAATGTTCCGGTAGTAATTCTCCATGTTTCAAAAACCGCTTCATTCAAAGCTGCCAACGGAGACATTTTCTCACTATCAAGCTCTACTACACTTTGGGATTTTATTCCCAACATCGGACGTTTTTCCTTGCTGTCATCAACAGACATATTCTTAAGGGCAATTTCAAAATCCAATATTTCATCATTACGTTGCAGACGAATTTTAGCTGTAGGACCAACAGTCAATGCAACTTCTGCACTTATATCACTAAAATCTTTAATTTTGTGTCCGTTTATTGACAAGATTCTGTCTCCTGCCTCAATACCTGCTTCTTTGGCTGGACCATCGGGCAAAACATCACCTACGACCGGAGGAAATGTAAGTTTTCCCAAACACATAAACATACCGGCAAACAACAATATAGCAAACAAATAGTTAAACCCCGGCCCCCCTAAAACGATTGCCAGTTTTTTCCACGGATTTTGAAAAGCAAATGCGCGTTTTTTATCTTCTTCACTCATTTCTGCCAAAGCATTTTCGTCATCACCGGCAGATGCTCCGTTAGCATCCCCTAAAAACTGACAATATCCGCCCAACGGAATTGCACAAATTTTCCAGTTTGTTTGATGTTTATCAACAAATCCCCACAATTTTTTACCAAACCCGATAGAAAAATCCGTAACCTTAACTCCGCACATTCTGGCAATCAAAAAATGCCCAAATTCATGCACAAACACAAGTATGCCCAGAAGAACGACAAACGGCACAATATAATATACTACATTTAACAAACTTTCCATCAACATAACCTTCAACGCAACATCGAATACAAAACCACACCCAACAATAAAACAAAAGCAGCAAAAATCAGTCCGTCAACACGATCAAAAACACCGCCATGACCAGGGATGATATCACTTGAATCTTTCACTCCGGCTACGCGTTTGATGGCTGATTCTATCAAATCACCGATCTGTTCAACCACCGCTAGAACTGCTGCCAAATATACATAAAACGAGCTATTTTCCCAGCCGAAATAATAAGCACCGCCCCAACCTATCAGAGCAGCAAGCCCCATTCCTCCGAAAAGTCCAGACCAGGTTTTGTTCGGACTGATTTTTGGCGCCAATTTTGGTCCCTTAACACTGCAACCAACCAAATATCCGCCTACATCTACAGCCCAAACAACAAACAACAGCCACAAAACCGCAGGCGCAGAATACAGCAACATTAATAACATCAAAGCACCTATACCAAAAGAGATATAGGGAACACCCAAAATCAACAAATATTTATGCTTTTCGTTACGAGCCTTTATTCCAACCAACGCAATTGAAAACAGCAATATTAACAAAATTCCGAGAAGAGATTGCATCATCACAAATGTCGCCATCGACAGCGTATATACGGTCGCATAAACAGCCTTTCTATCAGAAGCAAGCATATTGCTCCACTCCCAACTTAACATACCGCCAACCATCAAAAGCAACAAACTATAGTACGGAAAACCCAAGACAATACTTCCGATAACAACCGGTGCCATAATCAACGCCACAACGGTACGTCTCAAAAAATCACTTTTTACCATAGCGCCTCTCCCGATTCTGATAATTTTCAATTACCATCTCCAATTCCTTACGACCGAAATCAGGCCACAACACATCTAAAAAACACAACTCCGAATACGCAATCTGCCACAAAAGATAGTTGCTTATTCTTTGTTCGCCACTGGTTCTGACCAACATATCCGGATCTGGAATATCCTTTGTGTACAGTAACCCTGAAAAATACCTTTCGTCAATATCTTCTGCACTAATTATCCCAGATTTTAGTTTTTGAGCCGCAGATTTCACTGCGTTTAAAATCTCTTGACGCGCACCGTAGCTTATTGCCAGACATAACGTAAAATCAGTATTTTCAGCTGTCTGTTTTTCGATATCGTTCATTTTTGCAACAATATCTTCAGCCAACATACTGCGCTCACCTATAAAAACAATTCGTGCGTTATTTTCCTGTAACTCTTTTAAATCGTTTTTCAGATACTCACGCAACAATCCCATAAGAGCATCAACTTCTTCCTTGCTTCTTTGCCAATTTTCAGTCGAAAAAGCATACAAAGTCAAATATTCAATGCCCAGTCTCTTAGCGTCACGACAAACTTGTTCAAGTGTTTTTGCCCCTTGTCTATGCCCAGCAATCGCCGGCAATCCGCGTTTTTTAGCCCAACGCCGATTTCCATCCATAATAATCGCCAGATGGCGGAGCTTATTTTCCTTATTCACAACAAGACCCCTAATCAGACCTGCATAATATCTTTTTCTTTTTGAGCTAAAACATCATCAACTTTTTTAATGCTTTCATCAGTAAACTTCTGAATTTCATTTTCATAACGCTTTTCTTCATCTTCAGAAATTTCGTTATCTTTTTTCAGCTTTTTAATTCCGTCTAAAGCATCACGACGGATATTACGGATAGCAACTTTGCTCTGCTCAGTATATTTTCCTGCCACTTTTACAAGTTCTTTGCGACGTTCCTCACTGAGCGGCGGAATAGGAATACGAATAAGCTGTCCGTCAGAAACCGGATTAAGTCCTAAATCCGATTCTTGAATAGCCTTTTCAACAGCCTTTGCTAAGCCTCTATCCCAAACACTTATCGACAAACAACGTGCATCAGGCACACTGATTGTACCAACTTGAGCAATCGGTGTCATTGATCCATATGCATCAACCACAATTCCATCAAGTAAACTTGCATGAGCACGCCCCGCCCGCAATCCGCTTAAATCGTTTTTCAGCGATTCGATAGTCTTTTCCATTCTGCTTTTTGTATTTTCTTTAATTTCCGAATAATCAGCCATATGTAACCTCTTTAATCAATTACTGTAAATTTTCCTTTTCCTGCAACCGCCGATACAAGCGATTCCTTTCCTTTTTGTGCAAACACAACTATAGGTATCCCATTATCTTTAGCCAGTGCAACTGCCGTCAAATCCATAACCTTCAAACCGTTTTGAATAACCTCATCATAGCTTATACGTTCATAACGCTCCGCTTTTTTATTTTTCTTAGGATCATCACTGTAAACACCATCTACCTGTGTTGCTTTGAGTAATACATCACACTCCATTTCCGATGCACGCAAAGCAGCACCGCTGTCTGTAGTAAAATATGGGTTTCCGGTTCCGCCGGCAAAAATAATTACGCGATTCTTTTCTAAATGTCGCAATGCTCTGCGATATATATAGCTTTCACACACTGCCGGAATATTAATACCTGACATAACACGTGCATCGGTACCAATTTTCTCCAGGGCATTTTGCAAATAAAGTGCATTCATTACCGTTGCCAACATTCCGACTTGATCAGCCACCGAGCGATTTAACCCTTTAGATGCCTCCTTAGCACCGCGAAAAATATTTCCGCCTCCGACAACTATGCAAACATCAACCCCGCTGTCATGAACAATTTTTACCTGCTCTGCCAATTCTTTAATTACTTTATCGTCCATGCCAAAGGCACGATCTCCCATCAAACCTTCGCCGGACAGCTTTAGCAATATACGTTTATATTTAGGTTTCATCTCATTCCCCTAATCTGATATGCACATATATTAACCGAATAAATTTCTTTGTCACCTATATTTTCCACTTTTTAACCACTAAAACGCTATTTTATCGACTTTTCCGTCACTTATGCTCATTCAGGGGAAAAAATCAAAAAAATGATTTAAAACAGCCTGTTTTTGCTATACATCTAAAGCAAAACTTTACGAAAGGCAAGACCATGACTACAACTTTTACCATTTCTGCTGTTCTCGGCTATCTTTTAGGTTCAATTCCGTTCGGATTAGTCCTCTGCTATATGGCCGGACTTGGTGACATTCGTAAAATCGGCTCCGGCAACATCGGAGCAACTAACGTTTTGCGTACCGGACACAAATGGCTTGCTCTGCTAACCGTACTTCTTGATGCTGCAAAAGCCGGACTGGCCGCTTATATTGCCAAAAGACTATTGCCCAACGACCAAATTTTCGTTTGCGGAATTCCTACAAACATCAACACTATCGGAGCTCTCATTGCCGGTACTGCCGCAATCATCGGTCATAACTTTCCGATTTGGCTTAAATTCAAAGGTGGTAAAGGTGTGGCATCATCGTTTGGCTTTATCTTGATTATCAGTCCGCTGACCGCACTTTGCACCTTATTAACTTGGTTGACATTTGCTTTTGCATTCCGCTATTCATCTTTATCAGCAATTGCTGCCGCCGTATTGACACCGCTTTACTCCTTTTTCCTGAACGGACAAATTGAAACATCCTTTTTCACCGCTATTGCCTTACTGGTACTGATAAGACACCATGCTAACATTAAACGCTTGCTTAACGGTACTGAAAGTAAAATCAATTTTAAAAAGAAAGCATAATGTCCTCTTCACAAGAAATATGCAATTGGCTCCGGCTCGCCAATACTGACGGCATCGGAGCCATAACTTTCACAAAACTGCTCCGCAACTATGGCTCTGTTGCCGATGTTCTCTGTGTTCTTGAAAAAAACGGCAAAATAATTCCATCGCAGTTTTGGGCTGAAGACCAACTTGCCAACGCCGAACAGCAAAATATAAATATCATCCTCAAACAAGACGACATTTATCCGCAAAAATTAAAATCTCTGCGCGATGCACCTCCGATTCTATATGCCAAAGGCAACCTGAGTTTAATTTCACTTTCTCCGTCTGTTGCAATTGTTGGTAGCCGCAACGCCAGCCTTAATGCTCGTCACCTCACCTCCGAAATTGCCTTTGATTTAACTGAAAAACACATTTTGGTAATCTCCGGTATGGCTCGCGGTATCGATTCTGCTTCTCATCTCGGAGCTCTTGATGCCCTTGAACATAACGGTCCGACCATTGCCGTACTCGGCACCGGTGTTGACGTGATTTATCCTCCCGAAAATCATGACCTGTATCAACGCATTGCCAAGCAGGGTTTATTGCTTTCAGAATTACCTCTTGGTAGTTCTGCCGTTGGTAGCAGCTTTCCTCGGCGCAACCGCATTATATCAGCACTCAGCGATGGTGTTCTGGTATCTGAAGCCTCAGAAAAATCCGGATCATTAATAACTGCCCATTTTGCCATTGAGCAAAACAAAATTTTATTTGCCATTCCCGGCAGCCCTTCTGATCCACGCTCTGCCGGTCCCAATCGCCTGTTGCGAGCCGGAGCTCATATGGTTGAAAATGCTGATGACATCATCAAAGTTATCAACACCGCTCCCGCAGATAATTCTTTAAAAGAATTACCGAATTTTTCCGCAGACTTATTTACAATGCCTCTTGACAACTCTCCAAAAACTACCAATATTCCAACAGATCGAAAACTTGAAATTGAGGAATTTTTATCGACCGACGCCGTTGATATAGATGAACTCATAAGGGCTTCCGGACTTGATACTGCAACTGTAATGATGCAGATTGTCGATCTCGAGCTCAAAGGACAGGTTATGAGATTACCGGGCAATAAAATATCCTTAAACGGTAAAAAATAGAAAGACACAACACAATGAAATTAGTTATCGTAGAGTCTCCTGCAAAAGCTAAAACCATCAACAAATATCTTGGAAGCGACTATAAAGTTCTGGCCAGCTTCGGTCACATCCGCGATCTTCCCAGTAAAGATGGTTCGGTTTTACCTGATCAAGATTTTTCCATGACTTGGGAACTCAGTTCCGGCGGTCAAAAAAGATTAAAAGACATTATAGCTGCCGTAAAAGACGCTGATACCATAATCCTCGCATCCGACCCGGATAGAGAGGGAGAAGCCATCGCTTGGCATATACTTGAAGAACTCAAAGCCCGCAAAAAAATTGCCGGCAAAAAAATTGAGCGCGTTGTCTTTCATGAAATCACCAAGTCAGCCGTAACCGAAGCCATCAAAAACCCGCGCCAGATTGATGATAATCTGGTTTCGGCCTACATGGCACGTCGTGCACTCGACTATTTGGTAGGTTTCAATTTATCACCGGTTCTGTGGCGCAAACTTCCGGGGTCAAGATCAGCCGGACGTGTACAATCTGTCGCCTTACGCCTTGTCTGTGACCGTGAAACCGAAATTGAAAACTTTAAACCTGAAGAATATTGGACAATTGATGTTGAGCTGTTTACTTCAAAAAATGCACTGATAAAATCACACCTGATTACTCTTGACGGTAAAAAACTTGAAAAATTTGACATCAACAGCGAACAAAAAGCTCTTGAAGCTAAAACAAAAATAGAAGCTGCCGACTTTGCCGTCTCTAATGTAGAACGTAAAAAAGCCAATCGCTACCCCGCTCCTCCGTTTACCACTTCTACATTGCAGCAAGAAGCCGCCCGCAAGCTGCGTTTTTCAGCCAAAAAAACCATGCAGGTTGCACAAAAACTTTATGAAGAAGGTTTTATCACCTATATGCGTACTGATGCCGTCAACCTTTCAAAAGAAGCTATTAATGCTTGCCGTGATGCCATCAAAAAATATTTTGGTGATGACTATCTGCCCAAAACCCCTAAAGAATATAAAAATAAATCAAAGAATGCTCAGGAAGCTCACGAGGCAATTCGTCCGGCAGATGTTTTCAATACCCCAAAAAAGATGGAAACCAAACTTGATGCCGACGGCCACAAACTTTATGAGTTAATATGGAAGCGCACCGTCGCCTGCCAGATGACACCTGCGGTTCTCGACAAGGTAACCATCGATTCGTCATCTACCGACACAAAAATTGTGCTACGTGCCAATGGTCAGGTCATTGCCTTTGATGGCTATCTAAAACTTTATCAGGAAAGCTTTGATGATGAAGAAGAAAACGATGACAACCGTATTCTTCCGAATGTCGAGGTCGGAGAAAAAGAAACCAAAGGCGAAATTTCTACCGACAAGCACTTCACGGCACCACCTCCTCGTTTTACTGAAGCAAGTCTGGTTAAAAAGCTCGAAGAACTCGGCATCGGACGCCCTTCCACATATGCAACCATTATTGCTGTACTGCAAGAACGCAAATATGTCAGAGTTGAAAAACTGCGTTTTATTCCCGAGGAACGCGGGCGCATAGTTACTGTATTTCTGGAAAACTTTTTCAAAAAATATGTTGAATATGACTTTACCGCTCAAATGGAAGAATTTCTTGATGATGTATCTGCCGGTGCTATGGAATGGAAAAAATTGCTCAGTGGCTTTTGGGCCAAGTTTATCAAAAACATAGAGGCTGTTTCTCCTTTGCAAATGACAGAAGTAATTGATAAGATCGACGAAGTCTTGGGCAATCATCTTTTCCCTCCGCATGAAGACGGCTCTGATCCGCGCCAATGTCCGGAATGCCACAACGGACGTTTGGGTATCAAACTCGGACGATTTGGAGCATTCATCGGTTGCTCAAATTATCCAGAATGCAAATATACCAAACAGTTAATTGATACTACCGCTGAAGAAGAAGCAGTCGCCAATGCTCCAAAACTTGCCACCCCTGAAGACAAAGTCTTAGGTAACATGGACGAGCAACCTGTTTACCTCAAAAAAGGGCCTTACGGCTACTATGTTCAATTGGGCGATGACAAAGGCAAAGAAAAACCCAAACGTTGCTCTTTGCCTCGCTATACTTCGCCCGAAACTCTCACTTTGGAACAGGCTTGTATGCTCCTATCATTACCTCGCCAGTTAGGCAACGGAATTGAAGTAAATATCGGTAAATTCGGAACATACCTCAAGCAGGGTACAAAAACCAAGTCTTTAACTGGTGATGACACATTATTTAACATCACTCTGGAGCGAGCCGAACAAATTTTAGCTGGTGTTGCCGCAAAGCCTGAAGCAAAAGTAATTGGCATCAACCCCACCAGTAAATTAGAAATAACTTTAAATTCAGGTCGTTACGGACCATACCTAAAGTGCGGCAAGAACAATTATGCACTCCCTAAAAATATGCAAGGCAAAGAGCCGACACTTGAGGAAGCTCTCAAAATAATTGCTACAAAAAATTAACTTTTTGAAGGGCGGATACATGCCGCCCTTTTGTTTTCACTGTCCACAGCCTCAAAATTTTTATGGAACTTTTACTGATAAAATGCTACATTCAGCACAAAATAACTAGAACAAGAAAAGGTTATAAAATTGAACGAAACATATTCAAAAGATGAAGCACATTCCATCAAAATCGGTCTTTACACGATTTTGCTGATTGCCATTCTATCATCGTTTTATATCATTAAGCACAAACTTGAACAAAACGATGAGGAAAGTAGTCATTATGTACTTCAGGCGCGTTTTGGTCGTACCGACGGTCTTGCCATTGGCAGTCCTGTCCGCATGGCCGGACTTGACATTGGAAAAGTCATCAACGCCAGAATAGATAATCATTATAAAGCTATACTGACTTTTGAAATAAAAGATACCATAAAAATTCCCGATGACAGCTCGGCTTCGATTGTCAGCGATGGCGTTCTCGGAGGCAAATATATTGAAATTGAACCCGGCGGATCAGAAGACTATATTGCTCCCAAAGGTGAATTCACCTATACTCAGGATGCCATGGTTCTTGAAGAACTTTTAGATCGTATCATCGGCATTGGTAAAGCCAACCGCAACAAACAAGAAAATAACACTAAGGAGTCAAATAATGAATAAACGACCGGTTGAAACCATGATGGGGCTTGTTGTACTTTTGATTGCAGGCCTGTTTTTGTATTTTGCCTATTCGGTTTCTGACCTGCAGGCCGTTAAGGGATACAACCTGACTGCTCGTTTTCTTAAAGTCGGCGGACTGAATGTAGGAGCCGATGTTATGATAAATGGTATCAAAATCGGCACTGTTATTGGTCAAAAGCTCGACAGCGACACCTATGATGCCGAGATAAAACTCAGTATTGCATCAGACGTAAAACTTCCTAAGGACAGCATTGCTATGATCTCAAGCAGTGGTTTAATGGGCAATAAATTTATTAAGATTGAACCCGGAAAATCAAAAGAGTTGCTCAAAGACGGCGATGAAATCGGCAAAACAAAAGACTTCAAAACTATTGAAGATATGGTAGGTGAAGTAATATTTATGGTGACAGGCAATGATGAACAAGCTCAATAAATACACACTTTCAACAGCAATTTCTCTTATTGCGGCGTTTCCGGCCTTTGGTGATGAAATCACCACCAACACTGCTGTCATGCAGGCAATGGACAAGATTACCGGACAAGTTGACCTGATTGAAGTACCGGTAAACCAAGAAGTTACTTTCGGTACATTCTCAATCTTGGTTCGCGAATGTAAAACTCGTAGTCCTGAAGAAACACCGGAAAATTTTGCCTTTGTTGATGTTGTGGACAACACTATCAGCCATGGAAGTATTAATATTTTCAAAGGTTGGATGCTGTCATCTTCTCCGGCCTTAAACCCCATTGCACATCCTATCTATGATGTATGGCTGATAAAATGTATCGATCGTAAAATCGATACTAGTAAGCGTCTGTCTGATGAAGAACTCGCTGCCCGCGACGAAATTGAAATGAACCGTCAGGTTATTCCAGAACCGAAGATTTCTCCAGAGCAGCCCTCGACAATTGACAACAACGGCGAACCGACAGCTTTAATTCCCGCAGATATTGAAACGCAAAATTCGGATGCCGATAAAGAGGCAGTTTCCGAACAAATCAACGACATACCAACACAAATTGACTCAAACTATGAAATACCTGAAGAGGGAGAACCTGAGGCTCTCATCAATCTTCCCGATGAGCAACCGATTAATCCTCAGATAACACAGCCGGCTGATTACGAAACAATTGAAAATATCTCTACAATTTCAACTCAACCTGCTGAACATCAAACTGAAGAAACTCAGCAAGATGTTATTTCAAAGCTTGAAAGTGAACTTTCTGCAAAAGTAAATAACTAACGAGGTAATATCTCATGACTGATAGTAACATTGATGTAAGTTTTGTAATGACAGTATATAACAAAGCATACTATCTCCCCTCGGTACTAAAGGCTTTGTTCAATCAAACCGACCTTAATAACCCCGAGTTTATTTTTGTAGATGACTGTTCTACTGACAATTCTGTTGAAATCATCAAACAGGCCAGCCAAAACATTCCCAACGTTACTATTATTGAAAATGACCATAACCGTGGAATAAGCGCCCGCATCAATCAAGGTATTGCTTTAGCAAAAGGGAAATGGTGCCGTATGCTTGACTCCGACGACATTCTTCCGCTTGATTCAACATCTAAAATGATTGAATTAGCAGATAAAGTCCACGCCGATATAGTCTACGGCTGTTTCACCAAAACCGGCAAAAAACCTCAGGAATTGGAAAAATGCAAATTGGAAGATTTTACATATACATACAATTCAAACGCCCTTATGGGAGTTTTGACCGGTCGTTTTACTCGTATGGGACAGTTGATTAAAACTTCGGTTTTGCAAAAATGCGGCGGAGCTGATGAACGAGCTTTTATTCAGGACGAGTCAATTCCGCTTCGCGCTGCAGTATGTGCCAGCGGTATTGCTAAAATGAGCGCCAATGTTGTCTTAGTCCCTGAAGAAATCGGGAATTTTTCGGGCAATAAAATCCAACTCGATCACGATCGTTTTATGGCCTATTATTGGATGATAAAAGACAATACTCAACTTTCTGAAAAGAATATGCACCTCATGTATATGCGCGCCTTGTCCGCATATTGGAAATTCACCAAAAAGACCAATAAGAATCCCTACAAAGACCCTGTATTTTATCGTTATTTATGGTGCAAAATCAGTAATTGCCAACCGGATATTGAATATCTGGATAAGCTATATAAGATTTTTAAATCTCGCAAAGATGTACGGCGCATAAAAGCATAAAATATATAATAACAACAAAAGCGGTTGTTTTCCATCACTGGAAACAACCGCTTTTGTTATAAGAGAATTACCAGCCGTAAACCATTTTTAGTGCGCGCTGGCAAATAAAACCTGTTCTTGCAACCGCCGCAAACACACGATTTGCGGACAGCCAGTCAAATTGCCTGGCAACCTCGAGTTGTGCCTTAAAACACAGCCCATGTTTCTCAGCATAGGCAACCACCTTGTCGACCCCACGATTTACCAACGCAACTTGTTTGTTTTCTGATAGACTTTTTTTCTTCATATAAAAATAATTATAAATTAGTAATAATCATCGTGCCTAAGGTTTTACCATTAAAATCTTTTCATGTCAAATATTTTTGTCAAAAAAAAGAAATATCTTGCATTTAAAGAAACACTAATACCTAGCCCCGGCATCAATTAATATGTTAATATCATAAACATAAAAAGCCTCCTTTTCGGGAGGCTTTTCAAACTTTCTAAAACGGAATGTCATCATCCAAATTCGGAGCCGCAGCCGGAGCTGTATCCCAACCGCTTGATGCCGAGCCTGAGAACACATCATCACCCGATGCGCCATCACCACGTCCATCCAACATAACTAAATTACCGCTAAAGTTTTGCAAAACGACCTCTGTCGAATACCTTTCCTGACCATTGCTATCCTCCCATTTACGGGTTTGCAGCTGTCCTTCAATATAAACCTTAGATCCTTTATGCAAATATTTTTCTGCCACTTCTGCCAGTTGCGAATTAAATATAACAACACGGTGCCATTCAGTGCGCTCTTTTCTCTCACCGGAAACTTTATCTTTCCAGCTATCAGATGTTGCCACACTCAAATTAACAATTTTGCTGCCGTTTTGCGAATTACCGACTCTTGGATCAGCTCCCAAATTACCAACTAAAATTACCTTATTAATACTTCCAACCATTATATTTCACCTTAAAATAAATTAAACTAGATTGACTATAAAATAAATCCACCCAGAGTCAAGAGTTTCACTGAAGCTGTGTGTATGCGCCGTTTTTTACATGATACACCGTGAACGGAGCTGGCAACTTTGGTTCTCCTTGTTCAAAAACAGTTTTTCCCCAACCGGTATCTGTTTTTCTCCCCGCTAGATGTTTCAAAATTCGAACATACTTAAACGACTTTGCTACATTAACCGTATTTGCCCAAGTTTTTACCGACAAATAACCATACGGCATCAATCCTTCCGGTTCTATTCCCCAAAGACGTAACCGCACAAGACTTGATGCAAAAGCCGGATTATTTTTCAGTGATGACAAAGATAAAACCAAACTATCTTTAGATATTTCATTAACTTTTCTAATGAATTTCTTATTCAAATAATAACGATCAGTTATCAGAACAGTTTTATTTTTTTCATCTTTAATTTGCTCCGCTATTAACAGAATGTTCCTGTAACTCCCCATAATATATACCAGATCAGCATCTGCAGATATAACGCTTTGAACAGCCTCTGACAAAGAACGCTCACTATTAACATACGGAGCCATCAATAAATAACTTTCCTTATTGTTTTTAGTATATTTTCCTTGTATTACATCTGCAACAGATTTCATCTCTGCATTATTTTCATCAAAAATAACAGCCAGTTTTTTGCCATTATATTTTTTGTTCAAAAGATCTACCAACCCCGCAACCTGATTTTCCTTATAACCTGCAAATTTAATCACATTCGGGTGATTTTGCGTATAATACGCCCTGCTTATACTGGTTGGATGTATCTGCACGATTTCCGCTTTTGCCAACAAATCGGCTACTTGATCAGCGGCATTCGAACAATACGGACCGACTACCAAATGTATCCTGCCATCTGTTTTATTCAGCGACATCATTTGAGCCGCACTCAATGACAGCACATCATCACACGGATCATCTACCGGCACCAAGTTTACTTTTTCTCCTTGCAAGCCACCGCGATTATTAATTTCATCGACCGCAATTTTTGCTCCGTCAATCAGCTCCTCGCTAAAATATTTATAATCTCCCTCCATCGGAGCAACTACGGCTATATTGATATCCGCCCTTGCATAAAACGGATTAATCACTAGTGCAGCAACCAATATTTTTTTTAAAAAACTGTTCATTTCTATCTTCTTCTTATCCGATACATTTATCAGCATAAGCAATTTTTATCATAATATCAAGCATTCAATATTACATTATTGATAAATTTGTTGCTAAATTGTTATAGCTTGTCTATATTACCTTTTCAGGAGAACAAGCATGGAATACATAGACATAAAAGGTGCCAGAGAACACAACCTCAAAGCCATTGACATCAAAATTCCCAAAAACAAACTGACTGTTATTACCGGACTTTCCGGATCTGGAAAATCGTCTTTGGCATTTGATACCATATATGCCGAAGGACAACGTCGCTATGTGGAAAGCCTATCTGCCTATGCAAGACAGTTTCTTGATTTGATGAAAAAACCGGATGTAGATTCTATTGAGGGACTATCACCTGCTATTTCGATTGAACAAAAAACAACCTCTCACAATCCGCGTTCTACTGTTGGAACCATCACCGAAATTTATGACTATATGCGACTGCTTTGGGCCCGTGCCGGCACTCCATATTCTCCGGCAACCGGACTGCCTATTGAATCACAAACCGTATCACAAATGGTTGACGCCATCCAAGACCTGCCGGAAGGCAGTAAAATTATGCTCTTAGCCCCTATTGCCCGCGGTCAGAAAGGTGAATTCAAAAAAGAATTTGAAAACCTGCAACGACAAGGCTTTCAACGCATTAAAATTGATGGTGAAGTATTCAGCCTTGATGAAACACCTGCTCTCAACAAAAATATCAAACATAACATTGAGGTAGTTGTTGACCGTCTGGTCATAAAACCAAACCTTGCCGAGCGTATTGCCCAGTCGGTAGAAATTGCCCTCAAACTCAGCGATGGTATCCTTTATGCTGAAAATGTAGCTAACGGCAACCGTAGTACTTTTTCTTCCAAATTTGCTTGCCCTGTTTCCGGCTTTACAATTGAAGAAATAGAGCCTCGTCTATTTTCATTCAACAACCCTTTCGGTGCCTGCCCTCACTGCGATGGCATTGGTGCCAAATTATATATGGATCCTGATTTAATTGTTCCCAACCACAATTTATCACTTTCACAAGGTGCCATTGTTCCGTGGGATAACAGTAAATCTGCATTCTACAGTCAAACCATAACTTCTTTATGTGATTTTCTGCGCATTGATCCTAAAACTCCATGGAAAGACTTGCCCGAAAAAGCCAAAGACATCATCTTATATGGCTCTGGCAATGTCTGTATTCCCATGTACTATTCAAAATTCTCCACCGATAAACCGTTTGAAGGCGTAATTCCTAACATGGAAAGACGCTTTATGGATACGGACTCAGCATGGATACGTGAAGAATTTTCCAAATACCAGTCCGCCGCAACTTGTGAACACTGTGGTGGCAAGCGTTTAAAACCAGAAGCTCTTGCTGTTAAAATCTGCGGTTTTGATATTATGGACGCATCTGAAATGTCCATCAAACAAGCACTTGAATGGTTTTCCTCGGTTGAAGAACAACTAACTCCCAAAAAAGCAGAAATTGCTCACAAAATACTAAAAGAGATAATCGAACGTCTTACATTCCTAAATAACGTTGGACTTGAATATCTTACCCTATCACGCCAATCCGGAACACTCTCTGGCGGAGAAGCTCAACGTATTCGCTTAGCATCACAAATCGGCTCCGGCTTAACCGGTGTTATGTATGTATTAGACGAGCCGTCTATCGGTTTACACCAAAGAGACAATGACCGCCTGCTGTCCACTCTTTTCCGCCTCCGTGACATTGGAAATACCGTAATTGTCGTCGAACACGATGAAGATGCTATCCGCGCTGCCGACTTTTTGGTTGATATTGGTCCCGGCGCAGGAGAAAACGGCGGAAAAATCATGGCTCAAGGAACCGTCGATGAAGTTCTTAAAAGCAACAAGAGCCTTACCGCTCAATACCTGACCGGCAAAAAAGAAATAAGCGTTCCGCTCAAACGTCGTAAAGGCAACGGAAAAAACATCGGTATCAAAGGTGCCCGCACCAACAACCTCAAAAACGTCAATCTTGAAATTCCGCTTGGAACGTTAACCTGCGTAACCGGTGTATCCGGCGGTGGCAAGTCATCTCTGATACTTGAAACTCTTTATACTGCAATCAACAAAGAACTTAACGGTAGCCGTCACTCTACCGGTAAATACGATAAACTCACCGGACTTGAAAATATTGATAAAGTCATTGATATTGATCAATCTCCCATCGGCCGCACCCCACGTTCCAACCCTGCGACTTATACCGGCGTATTTTCATACATACGCGAGTGGTTTGCTAACCTGCCCGAATCAAAAGCACGCGGATACGGCCCTGGACGTTTTTCATTCAATGTTGCCGGCGGACGCTGTGAGGCTTGCCAAGGCGATGGTGTAACCAAAATCGAAATGCACTTTTTACCTGACGTATATGTTGCTTGTGATGTTTGTAAAGGCAAACGTTTCAATCGTGAAACACTCGAAGTCAAATACAAAGGACAATCAATTGCCGACGTACTCGATATGACCGTTGATGAAGCGTATGCATTTTTTGAAAATATCCCTTCAATCAAAAACCGTCTAGCTTTACTCCAAAAAGTAGGATTGGGATACATTCATCTCGGACAGCCCGCAACTACTCTGTCTGGTGGCGAAGCTCAACGTATTAAACTCTCAAAAGAGCTTTCCAAAAAGGCCACCGGCAAAACCCTGTATATTCTCGATGAACCTACAACCGGCTTGCATTTTGAAGACATCAACAGGTTGCTAAAAGTCCTGCAAACTCTGGTTGATCAAGGCAATACCGTTGTTGTGATTGAGCATAATCTCGATGTTATCAAAGTTGCGGATTACATCATTGATATGGGACCTGAAGGTGGCGATGGTGGTGGAAAAATTATTGCTAAGGGCACTCCAGAACAAGTAGCAAAATCAAAAACCAGCTACACCGCAAAATATTTGCGTCAAAAACTAAAACAGAAATAAACTTGAGTTCATTTCAATTATAGTTAATTCCTAAAATATAATAATAGAAAGGAATTAATATGATATACGGGTATATTCGTGTTTCCACTGATCATCAGAACGTTGCAAATCAATTGCATGAGATAAAAAAATTTGCTTTGGCAAATAACCTGCAAATCAATTCATGGATTAGTGAAACAATTTCTTCGCGTAAAAATTTAAAAGATAGAAGATTAGGAGGATTGCTAAATAAAATAAAACAAGGTGACATAATCATCACAAGCGAAATATCTCGTCTTGGTCGCAATATGTTAGAGGTAATGGGAATACTTCAAAAATGCCTTACCTCCGAATGTCAGGTATGGACCTTAAAAGAAAACTATCGTCTTGGATCAGATATCCAATCAAAGGTTCTGGCATTTGCCTTTTCATTATCAAGCGAGATTGAAAGACAACTTATATCACAGCGCACCAAAGAATCCTTAAGACGGGTCAAAGCCGAAGGTAGACACTTAGGGCGACCATTTGGACTAACCTATCGAAAACTGCAAAAACATCACGCTCAAATCAAACAGATGATTGATAACCATATGACCACATCTGCCATGGCTCGTAAATTATCATGCAGTTGGAGTACACTAAATCGTTACATAAACGGCAACATTGCATAAAACAAAGATATTAAACAAAAATGCTAAAAAATATCCCCGAGATTAAACGGGGATATTTTTTTGTATTATTTATCGTAACTATCTTGTTGCTTGTTTTTTGACAGCCTTTGTCGATTGAGAAATAACAGTATCAATTTTACTCAATACAACCCGATTTTCATCTTTTTCAATCAGTTATCTTGTATTGTCAGTTTTTAAAACATTGCTTTTTAGCCCTCATCACAAACCAACGTTTATGGTGAGGTGAGCAAAGCAGATATTTAAGACCGGTTAAAGTCATTTATGCATATGTAATATTTTGTATTTACGTATAATGTGTTTTTGTACTTTTCGAAAAATATTGACAAAATGCATTGACATAAACGTTGGTTTATGGTAAGTTGGCATCAATAAACATTATTATTAACACTAAATTATTTTCAAAATCATGAACGAATTTGAAACTTTACACCAGTTGCAATGTGGCAAGTTAACTCCGGTTCAAGCAACCGCAAACTTTGTTGCTCTCATCAAAGCCGGAAGACATCTTGATGATCACGTCTTGAAAGATGCACTCAAGCTTCTTCCCTTTCCTCAATACAAGGAAATCATTCTTGCTTGTATTGAAAATGGATACTTGCCAATTGATGTGCAGAGAGGGTTCAACGAACTCTCCAACTCCGAGTTTAAGCAGGTTGTTTTGCCGCTAATCAACACCTGGAAAGGCGGACTGATTGAAATGTTTTCGTCCAAGATTCTCAGCCTCCCCGAAGATGATTGCTATGACATCTTATTTGCATTCGTCGACAAGAGCAAAGGCCTTATGCTACCGCAAGATTTGGAACCCAAGCTATTCAGCTTCACGGCAGAAAAGCGTAAGCAAATTTTGATTCTGTACTTTCGCTATAATCGCACAATATGGTGGTACGACTCAAGAGTTGCATTTTTCAACTTGCCGCTTGACGAACTGAGACAAATTTCGTGGATATACAACCGAGTATGCCATCTGAGACCTGAAGACGAGGAATTACTCAAACTCAATGAACGTTCTGAAGAAGAACGCAACCAGCTCTTGTATCCGCCCAAACCATCTTCATGGGATGAAGCCACGCAAAACATGATCGATGTCCTACATGCCGGCGGGTATCTCTATGCTACAGAAGAACAAGCCCTTCTCACAAGAGCGCCCAAAGACTGCCGCGACAAAGTGCTTCATGTATACCACGAAATGAGAGCACACTTTACAAAGCAGACTTTGGAGACAATCCAGAACTTTCAGCCGGAACTTCGAGCCGAACTGGAGCAGTCAACGGAATACAATGACATCCTGCAACGGAGTAAACAAAAAGAACAAGCAGACGAAGAACTCCTCCAAGGTATCTGATCTTTGCTTTATTCAAGCAACAAAAACACCCGAAGCCTCAAGCTCCGGGTGTTTTGTTTTCAACATATTCCCCTATTTTTACCCCTTCATCCTTGCAAAAATAACGCTCATAGTTCTAGAAGACTTGCGTTTTGAGGTATTAAAAATCTTAAAATTTAGAAGATTACAACAATAAAAAAGGTGTTTTTCGCACACAGTAATAAAAAAAGGTGTTTAGAAGATCTGGCTGCGACTTACTCTCCCGTGTCTTAAGACAAAGTACCATCAGCG